>CAWDTQ010000016.1:0-100762 GCA_963805315.1 uncultured delta proteobacterium | reverse complement strand
AAAGTAGTCAGCCTAGATGCTGTAGTTGATCGCATGCTTGCGCTTTTCGGATAGCGACTGCAGCGTGACGCCGCGCAGGATGCAGTTGACAGCAGAAGCGGTGCCGTCCCTAATGAAGAATGGCTTCGTGACTGGAAATGACGCTGAACGTGGACGCCGGGATGCTGATCTAGCGGAGGAGCGTTATGGACTGCGCGCGGGCGAGCCACCTCCACAAATCGCACGCAAGCCAACACTACTCCTCATCACGGGAATCAAGATATTCTTCGATGTCTTCTATATGTACTTCCGCTGTTCGATTACCTTGTCTTCTGTACATCATTACTGGGAATTTTGGAGCGCGATCGCGAGCTCGATGCCGCCGAGTGGAAGCTCCCGCCGGGCATCAAAATGGGCGCGCCGTAACACTGGGTGCAGGAGTCACCCCTGCCCAGGGAAGTGTGAAACCCACGGCGGGTTTCACATTTGATTGAGTGATTTACCCTTCCCTACATCGCGAGGCCGCCGTCCACCTGGATTACCGCGCCTGTGATGTATGATGCGGCGTCTGACAGCAGGAATGCGGCCATCGGCACCACGTCCTCGACTTTGCCGAAGCGGCCGAGCGGGATCATCGCCAGCGCCTGCGCGCGATTCTCCTCGGGCAGCGCCGCGGTCATGTCGGTCTCGATGAAGCCGAGCGCAAGCGCATTAACCCGAACGCCCAGGCGTCCTACTTCCTTGGCGACGGATTTCGTCAGCCCGATCAGTCCCGCCTTCGCCGCCGAATAGTTCGCCTGCCCCGGCAGTCCGATAAGCCCGCTGACCGAGGTGATATTGACGATCGAGCCGCGCTTCGCCTTCATCATCATGAACGCCGCGGCGCGCGCGAAATTGAACGCGCCCGTCAGATTGACCCGGATGACCTCGTTCCAGTCCTCCTCCGACATCATCACGAACACCTTGTCGCGCGTCATGCCCGCGTTGTTGACCAGCCCGTCGATTTGCCCGAATTCCTTCTTGGTCGCGTTGACCATCTCGCGCACGCTCTTCAAATCGCCGACATCGACTTTGTGCGCGAGCGCCTTGACGCCGAGCCTTCTCGATTTCGGACTTGAGCTCGGCCGCCTGCTCATCGCTCTTGAGGTAGTTGAACGACACGTTGGCGCCGCGCCGCGCAACTTCAAGCGCGATCGCCCGGCCGATTCCGCGCGTCGCACCGGTCACGATAACTCCGCGCCCTTCGAGATCTTTCATCAGTAGACTTCTCCATGCCGACCGGCTCAGGCCGTGTCCGCCGCGGCCATGCTCGCGCTCGAGCGTCGGCCGGTACTGAGCGATGTACGACAGATAATTGTATCCGAAGGCGCGCTCAAGCTCGGCGTCGTATTTCGGCGGCTCGGCGCCAAGGTCCTTCGCGAGCCACGTCAGCACCATCCACTCCTCGGAGCGGGGCGTCTTGCGGAGCGCGTCGCGCCGGAGCATCACTTGCATCGGCTCGACGCCCGCGAGATGCGCCAGCAGCGGGATCATCTCGCTCTCGTTGTTGGTCATCTCGTCGCGCGCAAACAGATTCACCGAGTAGATAAGCATCGTGGCGATACATGCCGCCACCGTCGCGGGCGTCGCGCGATCGCAATACATCTTGAGCGGACCCTTGGGCGAAAGCGCGTAGGCAAGGAAGTCGGCGTTGGCGTCGAGAATCGTCGAGATGAACTGAACGGCGCGCGGCGAGCCGGCCTCGGCCAGGCGTGCGCGCGTCGCGTCGAGACCGGGCTTCGCCAGCCGCCGCATAAAGCGCCGGCGCGCAGGAGACAGCCAGTAGAGCAATCCCGAGAGCATCATCGATCCGTCTAACACGCCCTTCACTGAAAGAAAAAGGCCGCCCCTGGCGGAGCGGCCTTGCAAATCAATCAGTGGAGTATGCTACGCGCTGAACGACGACCCGCATCCGCAAGTGCGGCTCGCGCGCGGATTGTCGAAGCGGAAGCCCGCGCCGTGCAGCCCCTCGACGTAGTCGAGCGTTGTGCCCGCGATATACGGCAGAGAAATCTCATCGACGAAGACCAGCACGCCGCCGAAATCGGTGACGCGATCGCCTTCCTTCTGCTCGTCGAAGTTCAGCGAGTACTGAAACCCGGAGCATCCGCCGCCGACCACGCCGATGCGCATGCCCGATCGGCGCCGAGACCTTCCTTCGCGCGCATCTTGCGCACCATCTCAACCGCTTTGGGCGTCAGCTTCACGTCGGGCAGCGACGCGGTATCGACTGGCTGCGCCGGGGCCTGGTCGGTATGTTCGTGCTGGGCGTGCGCATGCTCGTCGTGTTTGTGCCCATGATGCTCGATATGAAGTCCTTCGGCCATTTTTGCTACAAACCTCCGGTAAGCAGCGCTTACAACTTGATCGCGCGCTGCACCAAGAACCTAATCATAGCAAATAGTCGAGTCAATGTATCGACAATTAAACGGCGCGAAAAGGCTACGCAGATGCTAGCGTTTTGGCATCGCCATGAATGTTTCACGTGAAACATCTGACCGCGCCGCAATCGAACTGGGATTCGCGCTGGTGGGATTTGCGCGGCTCCATCCGCTGAGCGAGCGCGAGGCGTTTTATCGCAAATGGCTCGGCGACGGCGGTCACGCGTCGATGACTTACCTGGCGCGGGAGCCCGAGCGCCGGTTCGACCCGCGCCGCCTCGACGCGCGCTACAAATCCGTCGTGAGCCTCGGCTATCCGTACGCGGCGCGCGCGACGCCCGAGGTAGATTGGCGCGGCGAGATGCGCGGGAGAATCGCGGCGTACGCGCTCGGCCGCGACTATCACGACGTCGTGAAGCGGCGGGCGCGCGCGGTCGGCAACGTGATCCGGCAGCTTCGTCCCGGCTCGATCACGCGGTCGTACGTGGACACCGGGCCGATCTTCGAGCGCGAGTGGGCGTCGGACGCGCGCATCGGATGGTTCGGCAAGAACACGATGATCCTGAATCGCGACCACGGTTCGTATTTTTTTCTTGCCGAGATTTTCACTGACGCCGAATTCGAGCCGACGATGGAGCCTTATCGCGACCATTGCGGAACGTGCCGGCGATGCCTCGACTTGTGTCCGACGCACGCGCTCGCCGACGGCTACGTGATGCGCTCCGACCTGTGCATCTCGTATCAGACGATCGAAAATCGCGGCGCGATCCCGCGCGAGTTGCGGCCGAAGCTCGGCAACTGGATCTTCGGCTGCGACATTTGCAACGAGGTCTGTCCGTGGAACGTCGGGCCGGCGCCCGACGATGACGTGGACGATCTCCTGCCGCGATTGCCGGAGCTGCTGGCGCTCAACGAAGAACAGTTCGGGCTGCGCTTCACAGTGAGCGCGGTGAAGCGCGCGAAGCGGCGCGGACTACTGCGCAACGTCGCGGTCGCGCTCGGCAACACGCGAAATCCCGACGCGGTGGCACCGCTGGCACGCTCGCTCGCGGCAGAGTCGGAGCCGCTGATTCGTTCGCACGCCGCATGGGCGCTCGGACAGATCGGCGGAATTGCGGCGCGACGCGCACTCGAGCGCGCGCTCCGCGACCGCGACACCGCGGTGCGCAGAGAGGCTGCGGCGGCGCTCGAAGCGAACTGAACAAGTCGATCTAACAAAATACCGCGGGCGCTTGTCAAAGCATTCGCGCAAAGCAAGACTGTTAACGAACGGGCTCACCGATGAACGATGCACGGACGGGAATTTGAGAAGCTGGCGGCGAAGGAGCCGGTACCACTGGCGCGCGGCGCGCTGCTGATCGCGAAGGAAGAGTATCCCGACCTCGACATCGAAGAATACCTGGACAAGCTCGCGACTCTCGCGCGCGAGGCCGAGCCGATCGTGCGCGCGGGCGAGGATACCGTCGAGCGCGTGCAGTTGCTGTCGCATTTTCTGTTCGAGCTGAAGGGCTTCGAGGGCAACGCAGAGAATTACAACGACCCGCGCAACTCGTTTTTGAACGACGTGATCAATCGCCGGCTCGGACTTCCGATCACGCTCTCGCTGGTGTACCTCGAAGTGGGCCGCCGGCTCGGAATCAACCTTTACGGCGTGTCGTTCCCGACTCATTTCCTGGTCAAGGCGGTGGACGAGCGCGGCGAGCTGATCATCGATCCGTTCGTTGGCGGAAAAATTCTCGCGCTCGACGAGATTCGTGCGCGCCTGACGCAAATTTACGGACAGCCGGTGGAATTGAATCCCGCGATGCTGAAGGCGCGCGGCGCGCGCCACATCCTGGCGCGGATGCTCCGCAACCTGAAGATCATTTATATGGGCGCGTCGGACTGGATGCGCGCGCTGGCGGCGCTGGACCGGATCATCATGCTCGAGCCGCGCGCGCTCGACGAGCTGGTGGAGCGCGGCGGCCTGTTCGAGCGGCTGGAATGCTTCAAGGCGGCGCTCGACGACTACCAGAGTTTTCTTTCGCAGGCGCCCGAGCATCCCGCGGCCGAGTCCGCGCGCGAAGCAGTGCTGCGCCTGATTCGCCAAGTCGCGCTGATAAACTGACGCGCGACATCCTCGATAGATGGCCGAATTTCCGAAAGCCCGCGATTTCTTCGAATCGAGCAGCGCTGCCGTCGGCGACCATGAGCTGCGGCGCAAGCTCGAGAGCGCCAGCGCGCGGCATCTCGATCACTTCGCACAAGTCAAAGCCGAGTTCCCGCCGTACGACGACGAGCGCGACGCGGCGCATCGAATCAAGACCGACGCGATTGCCCATCTCGACGAATTGCTCATCGAGCTGACGTCGAAGCTCGAAGCGCGCGGATGCAAGGTGTTCTTCGCCGAGAACGCGGCCGATGCGCGCGACTATATCGTCAACCTCGCGAAGGCCAAGGGCGCGAAGCACGTCGTCAAGGGCAAGTCGATGACGACCGAGGAGATCGATCTCAACGAAGCGCTCGCGCACGCGGGGATCGACGCGGTCGAGACGGACCTTGGCGAGTATATCGTGCAGCTTCGCGGCGAGCGGCCGTCGCATATCATCACGCCCGCGATTCACCTGTCGAAGGAAGACATCGGGCAGCTCTTCACCGAGAAGTTCGGCATAGAGTACACGGCGGAGCCCGAGAAACTCACGGCCGAGGCGCGCTCGCGATTGCGTGCGATCTTTCTGGCGGCGGATTTCGGCGTTACCGGCGTCAATTTTGCGATCGCGGAAACCGGCACGCTAATCGTCGTCGAGAACGAAGGCAACGGGCGCCTGTCGAGCACGATGCCGGAGACGTTCGTCGCGGTGATGGGCATCGAGAAGGTCATCCCGCGGCTCGAGGACCTGAGCCATTTTTTAGAAATCCTGGCGCGCACTGCGACCGGGCAGAAGCTCACGACCTATACCAACTTCATCACGGGGCCGCGGCGCGAAGGCGAGCTCGACGGCCCGGGCGAGATGCACGTCGTCATCCTGGACAACGGGCGCAGCGCGATGCTCGCGGATCCGGTTTTGCGCGAGGCGTTGAATTGCATCCGATGCGGCGCGTGCCTGAACGTGTGCCCGATTTACCGTCGTATCGGCGGGCACGCGTATCGCTCGGTGTATCCGGGACCGATCGGATCGATAGTCAGCCCCAATCTTTTCGGCAGCGCTGCGGGTTACCTGCCGTTCGCCTCGACGCTGTGCGGCGCGTGCAAGGATATCTGTCCCGTCAAGATCGACATTCCGCGAATCCTGCTCCATCTGCGCTGGAGGGAAAGCACCGGCAAGCATCCGCTGAAATGGGCGCGCGCGATCGAGCGGGCGCGTCGGGGCGCGCGGCGATTCGCAAAGACAGCGCGGTATCCGCGAACGATTCGAGTGCTGGGAAAATTCGCCGCGATGGTGCTGAAACCATTCGCGCACAATGGTTATCTGCGCCGGATGCCGGGACCGTTCGGTAACTGGACCAAGTATCGCGACTTCCCGAGGCCGCGGCCGCATAAGCGTCCCGAGCCCGCGAACGAGCGCCTGTCGGGCTGAAGGTGGCCGAGCTGCACAAAATAGTCGCGAGCGTGAAGAACGCGCTCGGCACGGGCGCGCGGAGCAACTCGCACGACGCGGCCGCGAGCGCGCCGGTGCCAGTCGCACAGTCGGCGCATCGCGCCGAGCTCGCGTCGAGCTTCGCGCGCGAACTCGAAGACGTCGGCGGCAAATTTCACGGAATACTCACTCCGGCGGAAGTGGCTAATCGAATAGTCAGTCTCGCCGGCGAGATCGGCGCGAAGACGGTCGCGCTTGGACAAGGCGTCACGTGCGACATGGACGCAGTGGGCGAGGCGCTCGAGCGCGCCGACTTCAGGATTGTCCGCACGCTGCCGGTCGCGGACACCGAACGCAGCTGCGATGCGTTCGCGGGTCGCGGACGCCGAGCTTGGAATCGCGGAGGCGGACTTTGCGATCGCCTCGACCGGCACGCTTGCCGTCGTTTCGACCGCGAATCGGCCGAGTTCGCTAACGCTGCTGCCGCCGGCGAGTCTGGTGATCGTTCAGATCGATCGGGTGATGGAGAATCTCGCGGCGGTGCTCGCCGCGATTGGTCCCGACGGTGTCGCGGCCAATCGGTTGACGTTGATCACCGGCCCGAGTCGAACCGCGGATATCGAGAAGCGAATCGTGCTCGGCGTACACGGCCCGAAATCACTGCATGCGATCGTGGTGTGGCCGCAGGATGACTGAAGTCCAACTATTCTCGACCTGCCTCGCCGAGGAATTTTTTCCCGAGGTCAACGACGCGGCCGCTACCGTGCTCGAGCGGCTGCGGCTGAAGGTGACGCCCGTTCGCGGTGCGTTCTGCTGCGGGCAGGTGGCGTTCAACGAAGGCATGCGCGAAGAAGCCGTCGATCTCGCGCGGCGATTTCTGAACTCCGTGCAGCCCGGCGTTCCGATCGTCGTGCCGTCGGGCTCGTGCACCAGCATGCTGAAGATATTTCTACGGCGACCTGCTCGCGAACGATCCTGCGCTCGCAGCCAAAGCAACAGCGATCCGGCCGTGGGTCTTCGAGCTGTCGCAGTTCATCGTCAACGTGCTGAAGGTGAAGTATCTTGGCGCGCGCTACGAGCGAGCGGTCGCGTATCATCCGTCGTGTCATCTGATGCGCGAGCTGGGCGTGCGCAGCGAACCGATGACGCTGCTAAGCGCAGTGGCAGGAATCAAAATTTGCGAGCTGCGCGATCGCGAAGAGTGCTGCGGCTTCGGCGGGATGTTCTCGGTAAAGTTCCCGCACATTTCGGCGTCGATGCTCGACGACAAGATGGCGCACATCAGGGAGAGCGGCGCCGAGGTGTTAGTCGCGAACGATTGCGGATGCCTGATGCAAATTGGCGGTGGATTAAGCCGCGCTGGGGAGAAGATCGAAGTGCGGCATCTTGCGGAAGTGCTCGCTGCGAGGTAAGCGCGCAGAGAGGAGCGGAACCTTGAATCGCGCGCGAAGCGCACGCTGCAATCGGACCCTCACCTTCATCCTCTCCCTTGCAGGGAGAGGGGACAAAACAGGTTAGTGGCGTTCGTGAACGTATAGGCCTGGGGCTGGTTCTCCTGCTTTGTATAGGTCGCTGCCAAGAGTCTTAGGCGCGGGACGTTCGACCCCGGAGCGGGCGGCTATCCACTTGATCCAATGATCCCACCAGGTGCCTTTGTTCTCGACCGCGCCCTTGGCCCATTCGTCGGGATCTTCGGGGAGGCGCGCGCCGATGTAGTAGCGGGCTTTGAAGTTGCCGGGCGGATTGACGAGGCTCTGGATGTGGCCGCTGGAGCCGAGCACGAATTCGATTCGTCCGCCGAACATCCGCGTCGCGCGGTAGCACGCGCGCCATGCACAGATGTGGTCGGTCATGCCGGCCACCAGGTAGAGGTCGCTTTTCACGGCATGCAGATCGATAGGCGTGCCGAGCACTGAGACTTCGCCGCCGTGCGTCAGCGGATTTCTGAGAAACAGATCGAGAAAGCCGGCGTGCAGCTTGGCCGGAAGATTGGTCGAGTCGGCGTTCCAATAGAGGATGTCGAACGGCGCGGGATCGTTGCCGAGCAGATAATTGTTGACCCAATAGTTCCACACGAGATCGTTCGGACGCAGCCAGGCGAAGACGCGCGCCATGTCGCCGCCGTCGAGCACGCCCTTTTCCGCGGAGCGATCGCGCGCGGCCTTGATCGCGTCCTCGGTCGCAAACATTCCGGTCATCGAGGGCAGACTCGTATCGAGCATCGTCACCAGCAGCGTGACCGCGTTGACGCGCTTGTCGCCCGAAGCCGCGAGATGCCCGAGCATCAGCGACGTCGTGATACCGCCGGCGCATACGCCGAGCACGTTGCAATCGGGACTGCCGGTGATCTCGCAGGCGGCGGTGATGGCGTCCTTGCACGCGGTGACGTATTCGTCGAGGCCCCAGTCGCGATCGCGCGGCGTCGGGTTGCGCCAGCTGATCGTGAACATCGGCAGGCCGTGCTTGACGGCGTACTCGACGAAGCTCGCGGCCCGGCGCGAGATCCATGATGTAGAACTTGTTGATCTGCGGCGGGATGAAAAGCAGCGGGCGCTCGTAAACCTTGTCGGTCGCGGGCGCGTACTGGATCACCTCGCAGACGGGGCTGCGAAATACGACGGCGCCCGGCGAGAGGGCGAGATTTTTGCCGACTTCGAAGGGGCGGCTGTCCACCGTCGACGGCATCCCGCCGTTGTTCCACAGGTCGCCGAGAAAATTGCGCAGTCCCCACATCACGCTCATGCCCGACGTATCGAAGGCGCGCTTGAGCGCGGCGGGATTGAGCCAGAACGCGTTGGTGGGAGCGAGCGCCTCGGTCATCAGCGTAATCGCGAATTTCTGCTGCTCGACTTCCTTCCACTCGATGCTTTCGTCGTCGTTGACGAGATCGTGCATCGCGGTGCGCCACGCGAGATAGGTCTGCATCATGCGATGGTAGAGCGGATGCTGCGTCCATGCGGGATCGGCGAAGCGCTTGTCGCCGGCTTCTGGAGCCACCGAGGAGACGCCCGCCGCGATCTGCCCCAGCTCGAGCCACAGCTGCATCGCGCGCGAGACAACGGCGGCGGGTTGCGACGCAAGATGCGTCAGCAAGGTCGTCAACGTTCCGACAACTTGCGTCGCGTCAAGGCCGACGAACGGATTGGCGCCGAGGAGCGCGTTCAGCGCGGGATGGTTTTCCTCGGGGGTCAGAATTTCAGGCTGCCGCCTGGCTGCACCGTCCATTTTCGCCGCCTCCTTGTTCCGATAGGTAAGGGCAACCGCGATTCCAGCACAAAGCCGAGCAGACACCAAACCCTGCACCCCAGTGGCTGAGAAGTCAGGCGAGCAGCTCGAGGCCGTGCTCGAACATTCGCGGCGCGGACAACGCCGTATCTTCCCACAACGGATCATGACGCTTGCCGCGCCGATGCAGCATCAGGTTGAAGCAGGTAATCACGCCGAAGCGATAGCCTGCGAATGCGCGGAACCATCGCACTTCGGGAATCGAGACCGGGAAGCCCGCTGCCTCGGCATACGCGTCGACGATTTCGTCGGCATTGAGGATCGAGCCGCGGCCCGGGTCGATGCCCACCCAGCTTCCGGGATCGGAGAAGAAGCAAATCCAGCCGAGGTCGAGCAGCGTCGCGCCGACCAGCGAGATTTCCCAATCGATCAGCGCGACGACGCGTTCCTCGTTGAACAGCACGTTCGACCACTGGAAGTCGCCATGGACGCATCCGATGCGCGCGTCCGCGGGGATGCTCGAGCGCAGTCGCTCGCGCAGTTCGGGCGCGCGCGCGACGACGGCGGGATCGAGTGTGGGGCGGTCGAGCAGGTAGTCGAGGCGCTTGAGCTCCTCGCTTAGCGCGAACGGCTCTCCCCACGCGGCCCGGCGCGGCTCCCATGCGACGTTGTGCAGCGCGGCCATCGTCGCGATCCCGTTGCGCGCCAGGCGTTTCAAGTGCGCCGGCGGCAGCTGCGATTCGTTGAGCTTGAATCCCTCGACGAAACCGCCGACGAAGTACGGGCGGTCGAAGAACTCGGGTTCGTCGCCGTACCAGATGATCGGCGGCACGGCGACTGGAGTGTCCGCCAGCGACGCCATCACGCGCGCCTGCCGCACGATGTCGGCCGGGCCGGAAATCTTCACGCCCGGCGGCGCGATTCGCACGACGAATTTTCTCGACGGGGTCGCGCCGGGCGCGCTGCGCTCGAGGACGAAGCTGTAGCTGAAGCCCGCGTGGCCCGGCAGCGACTCGAGCGAATGCGCTCGCGCTCCGGAGTCGCCGGTCTTCGCGCGCACGCAAGGCGGTTAGCTGCGCCGTAACCTGTTCGCTGTTTCCGGGCATCGCAGCGCGATTTCGCCGTCTATCCCTTCATTCCGACCTTCGCCGACGCGGGATGCAGGCTCGACTTCGCGCTGGGTCGCGAATCGACGCGCTTGAACCATGCGTTCACGTTTTTCAGCGACGGATCGAGCGGCTGATTGACGCTGCCGCCGAACTCGAGCGCGCAATACAAAATGATGTCGGCGACGGTGAACCGATCGCCCGCGATGTATCGCTTGCCCTCGAGCAGCTTGTCGAGCCACTTGAGCTTGTCTTGCACGACTGCCTTCATGCCGACGGCTGCCTCGGGCAGGATGCGCATCCGATCCTTGAACATTTGCGCGCCTTCGGAGTAGCGGAACGCGTTGTAGAGATGCTCGGTGATGAGCAGCTCGATGCGGCGCTGCCATTGGCGGGCCTCGGCGCGCTCCTCGGCGGTGGTGCCGATCAGCGCGGGCGTCGGATGCTTCTCCTCGAGGTATTCCCAAATCGCGACGGTCTCGCCGATGCACTTGCCGTTGTCGAGCTCGAGCGCGGGCACTTGTCCGCCGGGATTGCGATCGGTGTACGGCGGCTTGCGATTTTCGGCCGACAGCATGTCGACATTTTTGGTCGGGATCTTGATTCCCTTCTCTGCCAGGAACATTCGCATCGCGCGCGGATTCGGTCCGAAGGCGTCGTATAGCTGCATGATTGGGTCACCTCGCAAAAAAATGGACTTGGGCGGAACTATATAACAGGCGCGTCAAATGCGGGAACCCGATTTCGGCGGCGGCGTGTTGCGCTGGGATCGAGCGGTCATGTAGGAATTTGCTGATGCGATTTTGTCCGCAATGTGGCGCGCCACTGCTGGCCGGGGCGAAGTTCTGCGTGGACTGCGGCCGCGCGCTGGATAGCGCCGCATCGGGCGCGGGAGAATCGGGGAGCGGCGGACCGGCTCGCAGGCGCAGCGCACCGATTACGACGGCGTTTGTGTTTGTGTTCGTCGCAATCACGGTGGTGGGTCTGGGAGCGGCCGCGTGGATATATCTGCGGACGCCCGAAGTCGTGCGCGAACAAGTCGCCGTCGCGCCGCCCGTCGCCGTTGCACCAGCCGCGGGCCCTCCCGCCGCGAATCCGCCCGCGGCAGCGCCTGATGCGGGTGCGCCGGCGCCGCAGAACGTGGCGGCGAATCCGGCGGCGGGTGGCAGTCAGAATGGCGGTCTTCCGCCGGGACATCCCACGATCGAGTTGCCGACCGAGGCTCGCACTTTCGTCGACAAAATCGAAAAGGACGCGCTCGCAAGGCCCAGGGACGTCGTGGCATGGAACAAATTCGGCGCTGTCTCGATGCGCGCGGCGATGTTCGATCAAAGCTACTACGGCAAGGCGCAGGAAGCTTACGGCCATGTGCTGAAGCTAGAGCCCGACAATCTGGACGCGCTGCGCGGCATCGGCGATATCGACTACGACAAGCAGCACTACGACGAAGCGATCGCCGCCTACGAACACTACCTGAAGAAGAAGCCGGACGATCCCGAGGTCCGCACCGATCTCGGCACGATGTACCTCTACACGGGCAACGCCGATCAGGCGATCGTGCAGTACAAGAAAGCAATCGCCGCCAAGCCCGGATTTTTCCAGGCGTACTACAACATGGGAATCGCGTACGGCCAGCAGAATAAGCTCGACGACTCGATCGCGACACTGAAGCAGGCGATCGCACTCGCGCCCGACGACACTGCGCGCGAGCAGGTGAAGGACCTGATCGCAAAGATCAACGCTACGCCGACTCCGAGCCCGGCGATGCAGGCCGCGTCCGCGCCGACGCCGACGACGCAGATGTCGCGCGCGCCGCTCGCGGCGGTAATCGCGCAGAGTGCTACGACGACAGCCTCTCCGACCACGGGTGCGGCGCAAAGCAAGCCGGCGGCGAGTTCTACCGCAACCTCAGCGGCGATGGCGGCGCAAGCGTCCGAATCGCCCGCGGCAACGCCGACGCCTGGAGAAAAGGATTTTCACGACGCTATCGAGCAGATGGTGCGCGGCCTGCCGATCGCGGGACCGAAGGTCAGCTCCGTCGAGTGGCCCGACGAGCTCAAGGCCAAAGTCTTGATGGACAACTTTCCGATGGATCAGATGCCTCCGTTTGCAAAGACCAAATTCCTGGACGACCTGAAGGCGGGAATCGACAGCGCCAAAAAAGACAACAACATTACATCGCCGGTCGAACTCAATATCGTTGACGGCGCTAGCGGCCGCGTGATGGAAACGATTACTCAGTAACCGGTGCGCGAATAGCTGGTCGCGGAATCGCGACGAGCTTCCACGTCCGCGACGCGATCGAGGAGCATTGCCATGGCATCGAAATCCTTCGAGCGGCTGCTGCAGGTCGGCGATCGGCAGACGCTGCGTCTCACTCACTATGGGCGCAAGAGCGGGCGCCCCTATGAAGTGACTATCTGGTACCTGGTCGATGATGGCCGACTGTACCTGGTCTCGGCGAATGCTGCGCGCAACTGGGTGCGCAATGTGAAGGTGCGACCCGCAGTCTCGCTTCGGGTCGGGGACGAAATCTTCAACGGCAACGTGCGCGGCATCACCGATTCGCAGGAACGCGACGCGGTCAACGGCCTGGTGATGCGCAAGTACTGGTACGTCGCGCCGATGCTGCGGCTGGGACTATTTCTCATCTCGATGGGTATCGTCCGCGATAACAGCGCCGCGTTCGAAGTGATCCTGGCGGACGACTAGCTAGGACGGATCTCCGCCTTCGGCTACGCGCTTGAGGCTCTCGACCCAGTTCTGATGCCCGCGCTCGAGCATCGGGCGCAGATACCACCACGCGAGTTTCGGCACAATGCCGTTCTGGCATTCCTCGGTGACGACGCGGCATCCGCCGCGGCCATCCGGCTCGATAAGCCAGCCGTGATAGGCCCTCAGCACGCCGCGCGCGTCCCATCCGAGTTCACGCACCGGTTCGAAGGCGATTACGCGGCTGGTGACGGTGGCGCCAAAGGTCTTCCACTTGAATTCGGTGCCCGGTGCGAGATCCGGCGGATTGCCGCGAATGAAATTCACGTTGGCGCAGTTGCTGTACCATTCGGGCCACCGGGCGGCGCGAATCATCCATCGCCAGATGCGCTCAGAAGGTGCGGCAATCGCAATTTCGTTGCGCGCGTACACGGACGAGTTATCGGGTTCGAATCCTGCGGGCCATTTCATCGCGACGACTGCTCCTTGCGCATGTCTTAGCCTGCATGGATACCTCGCGCATCAGCTCTTATGCAATCACAGCGTCGGAGCTGGGCGCTCGCGGGTTCTAGAAGGGGTGCCGGAAAAAGACTGGGCCCGTGGAGGTTCAGCACAGAGGTCTGTGCGCCATCCATCGGGCCCGATTCGCGTCGCAGTCAGAGGGCGCTCTCGCGCCCAAGGAAAAACTACATGCCGGTAATTGACCAGCTTCCGCCGCTGCAGGCGTTGACCGAGTAGGTGTACGCAGCCTGCGTCGCGCCGTAGAGCACTGCCATCAGATCGTAATTGCAACCGTCATCAGAACTGCTGCCGACGTTGATGGTAGTCTGCTGACCGGGCGCGAGCGTCTGTCCGGCGAACAAATTGTTGGTTGTGTCCCAACTCGATGCGTCAGAGGTCGAGGCGTAGAACTGGGTCATCGTGTAGGACGTGTTATTCGTCACGACCACGCTCTTGCCACTGCTGGCGAAAGCGGCGCTGACACCGACGACGCTGAAGAGAACAACCATGGCTGCGAGTTTATGTATCGATTTCATCTCTCTTTTACTCCCTTGCCTAGGCGATAAGACAATCGCTGTCGTGAGTTCAATTTGTACTGCCTTCGCAAAATGCTGATTCGGAACTCGTCAACGTGTTAGGAAAGTGAATGCCCATGAATGGATTCGGCAGCGCCAGCAGATGCGTGGAACTGTATGAGAGGGACACCGTTACCGAGCTGCCGAAGGCGCAAGGAGGAGCCGGGCTCAATGTGGCCGTCAGATACGATCCGCTGTTTGCGCTTATGCTCGGTGCGGCCACCGAGAGCATATAGGTCTTGACATCAGACTGGGTGGCGCTGGTGTTAATTGCCGCATAGCGCGCGCCTTGATAGTTGACCTGACCCAAGGCCAGTGACGCTGCCCCGATAATCGCGAACTGCACCCCGACCAGCAGCGTTACCAATAGGATCGGCAGAGCAATTGCAAACTCGACAGCGGATTGCGCACGGCCGGCACTCTTCAGCCGGTGCATAAGGGCTGCAAGCATGGCGCGACGCCCTTTCGCAACACAGTCAACGTGCATTCCCTTATTCATTGTAGCCTCCCGCTTCACAACCAATTCCTATTCCTACGACTCGGCGCGCGAACCTTATTGAATGAGGATCGGGTGTCCGCGCCCGCCGAAGTTTGGAGCGTTCGGATCGCCGAAGCTGTTCGCGATAACCTGGCTGATGAAGTTCACCGTAACATTGCCGCCGCTATAGCTGTCGAGCCATACCGTGGCGAATGCGTCTACTTGCACATCCTTGCGGCCGTTCTGATGTTCCCAGTCCACAATCGGCAGCACCATCACGCGCGGATTGTTGCCCGCGTGCGAGGAGAATGTGCCATTCGGATCGATGCTCTGGGCCTGGTTAATACGATCCTGCATGCCTTGGTCGACGGGACCAACCTTCTTGCCGGGTTCGGTAAGTATCCAGTCTCCCACGCTGACTACCTGACTGGCACCGTCGGCTATATTGTTTCGGAGATTGTTTCCGCCGACCCCATTCAGCGCCAGCAAGTCCCAGTTGCCCGGGCCGACCTGACCCTGCTGAAGGGTTATCTGCTCACCGTTGCTGTACACAGTATTGTGATCCAGTCCGATCGGGACGAGCTGGCAATCGCCGGTGTTATTGCAGCTGACAGGCTGGGTGCCACTATCGACGCAAGCTTGAGAAGCGCAGCCGACGGTAGACGTCGGAGGCTGCGGCGCCGCTGTCGCCGCCACCTGCAACTTGGCGCTGGACATTCCAAGCACTTTGGCGAAGTAGTACGGGACCGTTCGTTTCACCACCATCGTGATGGACAGATCATTCGCAGCGACTGTGGTGGACACTATCTCAGCGGCTTTAACGCCGTTGGACTCCGCGAACGTGTTAGCGGTAGCTATCGACCGGGCTGGATCATCCGGGAGCCAGTTTGCGCCAGCCAGCACGGCAGAGTCGGCGGCCTTCTGCATCTGTACCCAATTGTAGTAGTGCACGGAGATATCCGTGCCCAAAGCAACTGCGCCCAGAAGAACGACGATTATGCCGGCCACTAATGGAATCACCTGACCGGACGGCCATTGACGATTTCTGCACGAACGAAGGAAGAGTGCAGATCTCCGCGAGCTATGTAGCAACATAGGAAACCCTCCAACCGTGGAGAAAGCAAAACGCCTGCCATCGCGTGCCAAGAGGCATCATCGCAATGAATCAAGCGTTCTGTTGCTCCTAAAACCCTTGCGAACTCTGGGTTTCGATCGAGTTTCCCGGGCACGTTTGCCGGCGAGCGGCATCGGCCAATTTCAATGAAGATGTATCTAAAATGCTACATCTTGTAGCATTTGCGCCGGACTGGTCGGGCGCCGAAATCAGCAAATCTCAGGCGAAGGCTCCTTTCGCA
Source organism: uncultured delta proteobacterium (assembly GCA_963805315.1). Classification (GTDB taxonomy): domain Bacteria; phylum Desulfobacterota; class Binatia; order Binatales; family Binataceae; genus Binatus. Next base: position 84,854 of record CAWDTQ010000016.1, on the reverse strand, counting down.
TTTTAGGAGCCTGAGGTCGAGAGAGGTGGGGAAGCTGGAGGGCACCACTGTCCGGGCACGCGCGACAGGAGAAAAAAGGCACGCATTGGCTTCACCATATGGGCATATGGCCACGCGAGCCTTCGGCTCGTGGGGGAGGAGGATCGTACAAGCCGACTATCCTTTTTTAGTACCGATGCGCGATTCACGCCACCGGCGGCGCGTCACGCAAGGAACAATTCGGAACGTTCGCGCGAAACGTGTCGGGAAGGGCGATATCGGCGAGCGAAGTGCTGAACGACCCAGCCATCGCCGGACCCTGGCACGATCCGGCGCGTATCAACAAAAACGGCGTCGGCACTGGCTATCCGGTTCGCCGAGACCGCGCATTTCGTTTATCCACAGATCGGTTGGTTTTTCCACAAAATGGGGCGCTCAGAACTTCGCTCTCGATATGCTCCGCACTATGATCGCCGCTCAAATGACGAAGAAGGAAGCGATGCGACGCCTCGAGAACCTCGCGCTCGAAACGGGGCACAAGAGGAATCACTACGTCAAACGCGCGCTGCTGGAATTTCTGGATCGCAACGAGCATCTGCTCGGTAACGGACCAACGCGCACAAACGGATTCTCGACCCTCGATCCGATCTCTCACCGCTTGAACCGGTTTCCGAACTAGTTCGCCAGAGTATCAGCCACCAATGAATTCGGGGGCTGGGATTGCTCCCAGCCCCCTGCCGTCACCACATCCGCCTCCCCACCACATCCGTAAGGGCGCGAGCTTGGTCGCGCCTGCTTTTAGGTGGGTCCCGGAGAATTCATCATCCGCCTTTTCTCCGAGGACTGGCTGAAACTTTGCCGCTGCTCGTGCCTGCCTTCCCCCGCATCAGCCCCGCCAATCGCCAGTCTCTCGAAAGTTTCCCCCTCCCCAATTCTCCAGGACCCTTAACACTCACTTTCTTAGGACAACCTAACCCCTAACCCCTTCCCGCTCGGGAAGGGGAACCGGTCGATGTTGACTCCGCCAATTCAAACGCCAGCTCTACACTCCGCCGCGTGATTTCTTCGTCGGGAGCCGGTCGAAGATCGGCGTAGAAATGCGTGGTTCGCGTCGCTTCCTCGGTTAGTGTCCCTGGCTCGACGTACTTGAGGGTGCCGTCGGCGCCGAAGTGTAGCTTCCGCAATCTTTGTGGTGTTGACTCGATAACTTCCTTGACGACGATGACCGCGGGATGATCTCCGTCGGCCAACCTCAAGGGGTAAAGTTCAATTTCATTTGTGTGCTTCATTTCTCGCCTCTAAGCAGCTCTATGAGCACCCACTCGTAGTTCCGCAGTTCATGCATTTGTAGCAGGCGCCGTTGCGCACCATTATGCTGCCGCAGTCCGGGCACGGCGGCGCGTCCGCTTGATTGATGAACGCCTGCCGGATGCCGCCGTCTTTGCCGTCGCGCAGACTCGCGATCGGCGCGACCGCTGCAGGCGCTGCGTCGGATTTCGCCGACAGGCTCTTTTCCGATTCGATGATCCCGACCTCGCGCTTCGCTTCTTCGTCCAGGAACTTCGACGCCATCCATCGGAACAGGTAATCGACGATCGACTTGGCGTACGGAATCTGCGGATTCTTGGTGAAGCCCGACGGCTCGAAGCGCATGTGCGAGAATTTGTCGACCAGGAACTGCAGCGGGACGCCGTACTGCAGCGCGAACGAAATCGCCGTCGCGAACGAGTCCATCAGGCCCGAGATGGTCGAGCCCTGCTTGGACATCGTGACGAAAATTTCGCCCGGCGTGCCGTCCTCGTACATGCCGACCGTGATGTAGCCTTCGTGGCCGGCGATATCGAACTTGTGCGTGATCGATTTGCGCTCGTCGGGTAGCTTGCGCCGCTGCATCCGATCGTCCGACGCCGCGATCGCCGCGACCGCTTCCACCGCCTTCTCAACGTCCTTGCGGCCGGTGTTGAGCGGCTGCGTGCGCTTCGATCCGTCGCGGTAAATCGCGACCGCCTTCAGTCCGAGCTTCCACGCCGTGACGTAAGCCTCGGCGACTTCGTCCACCGTCGCTTCCGCCGGCATGTTGATCGTCTTGGAAATCGCGCCCGAGATGAACGGCTGCACCGCGCCCATCATCTTGATGTGCCCGTTGTAGTGAATCGTGCGGGCACCGGCGCGCGGCTTGAAAGCGCAATCGAAAACCGCGAGATGCGCGTCGGCGAGCTGCGGCGCGCCCTCGATCGTTTCGTTCTCGTCAAGGTACTCGACGATCTCCTGAACTTCCTTCGAGTCGTAGCCGAGGCGCTTGAGCGCGCGCGGGACCGTGCCGTTGACAATTTTCAGCATCCCGCCGCCGACCAGCTTTTTGTACTTGATGAGCGCGATGTCGGGCTCGATGCCGGTGGTGTCGCAATCCATCATGAAGGCTATCGTGCCGGTCGGCGCGATGACGGTGGCCTGCGAGTTGCGGTAGCCGGCCGCGGTGCCGACTTTCAGCGCGTCGTCCCATGAGTCGCGCGCGGCGCGGATCAGGTCGAGCGGAACGTAAGACGGATCCAGTTTGTAGGCTGCCGCCTTGTGGCGCTCGATCACTTTCAGCATCGGCTCGCGATTGGGCGCGTAGCCGGCGAACGGGCCCATCTGCTCTGCTATGCGCGCCGACTGGAGATAGGCCTCGCCCGTCATCAGCGCGGTTATCGCGGCGGCGTAGCTGCGGCCCTGGTCGGAGTCGTAGGGCATCCCGAGCGCCATCAGCAGCGCGCCGAGATTCGCGTAGCCGAGACCGAGCTCGCGGAACGCGCCGGCGTTCTTGGCGATCTCGTCGGTCGGATACGAAGAGTTGTCGACGACGATATCCTGCGCCGTGATCATTACGTCGACGGCGTGGCGGAATGCGCGCACGTCGAACTCGCCGCGATCGTCGATGAACTTCATTAGGTTGAGCGACGCGAGATTGCACGCCGAGTTGTCGAGATGCATGTACTCGCTGCACGGATTCGACGCGTTGATGCGTCCGCTGGCGGGGCAGGTGTGCCAGAGGTTGATGGTGGTGTCGAATTGCATGCCGGGATCGCCGCATGCGTGCGCCGCCTCGGCAATCATGTGGAGCACCCTGCGCGCGGGACGGGTCTCAGCCACTTCGCTCGACTTGACGAAATGCGTCTGCCATTCGGCGTCGTCGAGCACCGCCTGCATGAAGCCGTCGGTGGCGCGCACGGAGTTGTTCGCGTTCTGGAAAAATACCGAGCCATAAGCCGGGCCGTCGAGCGAGGAGTCGTAGCCGGCCTCGATCAGCGCCCACGCCTTGCGCTCCTCTTCCACTTTGCACTTGATGAAATCGACGATATCGGGATGGTCGGCGTTGAGCACGACCATCTTGGCGGCGCGGCGCGTCTTGCCGCCCGACTTGATTACGCCGGCGCTCGCATCGGCGGCTTTCATGAACGACAACGGTCCCGACGCGGTCCCGCCCGACGAAAGTTTCTCGCGGCATGAGCGCAGTGCCGACAGGTTCACGCCCGCGCCGGAGCCGCCTTTGAAGATCATGCCCTCGTTGCGATACCAGCTCAGGATCGAATCCATGCTGTCCTCGACCTTGAGGATGAAGCATGCGGAGCACTGCGGTTTGGCCTCGATACCGACGTTGAAATAGACGGGGCTGTTGAACGACGCCTTCTGGTTGAGCAGCAGGTACTTGAGCTCGGCGTGAAAAGTTTCGCGCGCGTCGGCGTCGGCGAAGTAACCCTGCTTGTCGCCCCATCCGGCGATGGTATCGACGACGCGCGAGATTAGCTGGCGGACGCTGGTCTCGCGGCGCGGCGTTCCGAGCGGGCCGCGGAAATACTTCGAGACGACGACGTTGGTCGCGGTCTGCGACCATGCTCGCGGCACCTCGACGTCCTTCTGCTCGAAGACGACGCGTCCGTCCTCGCCCGAGATGACGGCGCTGCGCAGATCCCAATCGACCTGCGAATACGGATCGACGCCGGCGGTGGTGAAGAAACGCTCGAGCACGATGCCGCGGCCGAGCGCCGCAGAATTGACCGGCGCACCGTTAGTGGAAGGGACACGGTCTGTAATTTTGGCCTTCGAATCCATCTCCAAATCTATCGCTCCCCCGCCCATCACCACATCCTCCCCGCCCCAGTTACGTGCGCGTTAAGCCCGCATTTAGGTTCACTAGCCGCGTCTTCGCTGTCGCCACAGCTTTCAAACAATCTTGACTCGCCAAGCGCGTCGTGGGCGACAATATGCGCGCCGCCCGTGAGGTCTGTCAAGCCCCGACCCCCTACAGGTAGTGGGTGGCAAGCTGTGCACAACCTATATATTAGGTTGTTGATAACTTTTGGTAAATCTTCGCTTCTATTAATAATTGTGACTGACCGATGAAGTCAAATTAGATGTTCTAATCAAAATTGGTGTCGCGTTGGGCGCCGCGAAAGTCCCTGACCATACAGTTGGTATGCGTGCGACGGCGGCGGCGCTATCGTTGTGCGCTCATGCGGAATCGACGTCAGAAGGCTCCGGAACAGATCGGCGCCGCGATGCAGCCGCTACTCGATCGAATCGACCGCGAAGGCCACTTCGTGATCGTGCGGCTGGCGAAAGCATGGCCGGAGATCGTCGGCGAGACGATCGCGCGACGCACGGAAATCGTGTCGCTGAAATTTCACACCGCGGTGGTGAAAGTTTCGGGCGCGATGTGGATACAAGAACTCAACCTGATGAAATCGCAAATTCTCGCGCGCGTGACAGAGCGGATCGGCGACGACGCAGTGCGCGACCTGCGCTTCGTGCAAGGACGGCTCAGTCGGCGCGAGCGTCCGAAGCTGCGCACAGTACCGCGTGCGACACGTAAATCGATCGAGCTGCCGGAGTTGAAAGATCCCGAGCTACGTAAAGCATTCGAGCGGCTGATCGAAGCGTGGGGCCGCGCGTCCAGATAGAGTAATACACTTAATCAAATGTGAAACCCGCGGTGGGTTTCACACTTCCTTCGGCAGGGGTAACCCCCTGCACCTTTGTGTAAACGCGGACTGCGTGGGTTACGTCTGATAGTGTGAATCCGCTGGCGGGCGGGTTTCGTACTATGTAGTCGAGAGATCTGTAGTGGTTGGCGAAGAAACCAAGCAGGACCGCATTCTGCACGTACTCAACCGGCTCGCGTTCGGGCCGCGGCCCGGCGATTTCGAGCGGGTCAGCGCGATTGGCCCTGAGCGCTTCGTGCACGAGCAATTGCATCCCGAGGCGATTGCGATTCCGGCCGACCTTGTCGAGCGTGTCAACGAATATCGCACGCTGCACATGAATCCGATCGCGCTGTTCGTCGAGTATCAGCGGCCGATCATGGAGGCGCGCAAGAACGCCAAGGCCGAGGACGGCGGCGACAAGACCGCCATCAAGGACGCGACCAAGGACGCGCGAATCCAGCAGCGAGTCGTCATGCGCGACGCCGTCGAGGCACGGATGCTCCGCGCGATCGAAGGGCCGCGCCAGTTGCAGGAAGTGATGACCGCGTTCTGGTTCAACCACTTCAACGTTTTCGCCGGCAAGGGTCTCGACAATATCTGGACGGGCGCCTTCGAGGAGACTGCGATCCGGCCGCATACGTTTGGCAAGTTCCGCACAATCCTCGGCGCGACCGCGCATCATCCTGCGATGCTCTTTTACCTCGACAACTGGCAGAACACGGCGCCCGGCAGCCCCGGCTCGAAGGGCAAGTTCGAGGGCATCAACGAGAACTACGCGCGCGAGCTGATGGAGCTGCATACGCTTGGGGTCAACGGCGGATACTCGCAGGCCGACGTGATCGCGCTCGCGCATATTCTGACGGGATGGGGAATTCCGCGGCCCGGCGGCGGTGGCGGAGGCGGAGGCGGAAATCGCAGCCCCGGCGACGAGGTCATGCCGGGTGCGGGATTGGGCGGATTTTTTCGGATGCGTCGAATGATGATGCAGCGCCGACAAGACTTCATTCGCGCGCCAGTCGATCCGAGCGGATTTTATTTTGACGAATCGCGTCACGACTTTTCCGAAAAAACTTTCCTGGGGCACCGAATCGAGGGCGGCGGAATCGACGAAGGCGAGCATGCGCTCGACATCCTGGCGCGCAGCCCCGCGACGGCGAAGCATTTGAGCTTCAAGCTTGCGCAATACTTCGTCGCCGACTATCCACCCAACGCGCTGGTCGATCGGATGGCGGATCGATATCTCGCGACCGACGGCGAGACTCGCGCGGTGCTCGAGACGATGTTCACCAGCGCGGAATTCTGGGACCCGCGCAACTACGGCGCGAAGTTCAAAACGCCTTACGAGTACGTAGTTTCGTGCGTGCGCGCGACCGGCGTCCCAATCCGCAACTATCGGCCGCTGTACGGCACGATGCAGATTCTCGGAATGCCGCTGTACGGATGTCAGACGCCCAACGGCTACGCCAACACGCAGGACGCATGGCTGAATCCCGACGCGATGATGACGCGGCTCAGCTTCGCGACGGCGCTCGGCTCCGGCAATCTGCCGCTGGAAAATCCGCCGTTCGAAGAAAACGAAAACGCGGACGGCGGCGGCGCGACGCGTCGCGAGCCGCCGGTCGTGCCGCGCAACGGCGGCGGCAAGGTGAATATCAAGTTCGATCCCGGCCCGCACGGGCCGAAGATGACGCCGCCCGATCCCGCGCAGTTGGCGGCGACGCTCGGCGAATATTTTTCACCGGCGACCGCCAGCGCCGTCGAGGCGTCACCGACGCAACTTCGCGCGCCGCTGATACTCGGCAGCCCGGAGTTCATGAAGCGCTGAGAATTCACAATGGAAAAATTTTTTCAGGAAAGTGATTCGTGCATCGCGTGCAATCCGAGCCGCGCGACCTCGCTAAGCCGGCGGACGTTTTTGCGGCGCGCCGCGATTCTGTCGGCGTCGGGAATCGTGCTGCTGAGCCCGCATGCGTGGGCGGCGCGTTCGCTCGACACCAGCAGCAAGCGCCGGCTGATCGTGGTGTTCCTGCGCGGCGCGGTTGACGGCCTGAACGTGGTGGTGCCGCATGGCGAGTCGGCGTACTACGACGCGCGCCCGACAATCGCGATTGGGCGGATGGGCGCGAGCGACGGCGTGATCGATCTCGACGGGCATTTCGGGTTGCATCCCGCGCTCGCACCAATGCAGGCCCAATGGCGTGACGGTACGCTGGCGTTCGTCCATGCGTGCGGATCGCCGGACCCGACGCGATCGCATTTCGACGCGCAGGACTTCATGGAGAGCGGCACGCCGGGCGTCAAGACGACTCAGGACGGTTGGCTGAATCGCTCGCTGGCCGTTATTCCCGGCACGCATGGCCCGACCGAGGCGCTGAGTCTCGGCCCGACGGTGCCGCGGATTCTGAGCGGCAAGGTGCCGGTCGCCAATATCGCGCTCGGACGCGCGGCGGAGCGTCCGATGCCGATGGACCGGCCGGTGATCGAGGCTGCATTCGACAAAATGTACGTCGGCAACGATTCGATCAGCCGCGCGTATCGCGACGGACGCCAGGCGCGCATGCGCCTGATCAGCGAACTGACGCAGGACATGACGGAGGCCAATGCCGGTGCGCCGTCACCGAATGGATTCTCCGACGACACGGACCGGCTCGCGCGCCTGATCGGGCGCGACCCCACGATTCGCGTCGCGTTCATGGCGCTCGGCGGCTGGGACACGCACATCAACGAAGGCGCCGCCAACGGCCAGCTCGCGGGACATCTGAAGCCGCTCGGCGAGGGGCTGGCGAGTCTCGCCAAGTCGCTGGGGCCGAACTACCAGGACACTGTCATCCTGGTGATTTCGGAGTTCGGTCGCACGATGCACGAGAACGGAAACGGCGGGACCGATCACGGGCATGGCAACGTGATGTGGGTGATGGGCGGGCCGGTCAAAGGCGGCAAGGTTTACGGCAAATGGCCGGGGCTGGCGCACGGCGAGCCTCTACCAGGAGCGCGACCTCGCGGTGACGACCGATTTTCGCGAGCCAATCGCGACGGTGCTGCGCTCGCACATGCAGTTTTCCGACGCGCAAATCGATCGAGTATTCCCTGGACGTCCACGCTCCGCCGGCAACGTCGAGGGATTGATCAAGCTGTGAGTCAGAGCGCGGGTTTGCGCTGACGGCAGCGAGTCGCGAATAATCGCGTGCATGGAATATGACGTAGTCGTTCGTGGCGGCGTCGTCGTCGATGGCAGCGGCGCGCCGCGCTTCCGCGCCGATGTCGCGCTCAAAGATCGCAAGATTGCCGCGCTGATCGATCCGGGCGACGCCGCAAGCGCTTCGGGCGCGCGCGAAATCGATGCGGCCGGGCTCGCAATCGCGCCAGGCTTTATCGATTTGCACTCGCATTCGGACTGGGTGCTGCCGATTGCCGATCACGGGCAAATCCTGAAGCCGTTCCTGCTGCAAGGCGTGACGACCTTCGTCGGCGGCAATTGCGGATTCTCGGTGGCGCCTGTGATGCGCGAGCGCCGGCGGATGCTCGACGAATCGGGCCGCCTGTGCGCCGAGCGGAATTTCGACTGGGAATGGGACGATGTGGCGGGCTTCGCCGCGTATCTGAAGCGCCAGGGGCTCGCGCTCAACGTCGCGCATCTGGCGGGGCATGGCAGTATTCGCCTGAGCGTGATGGGCTCGGATGCGGGCGAGCCGTCGGCGGAGCAGTTGCGCGCGATGCAGGCGATGGTCGAGCGCGCGATGGCCGACGGCGCAGTCGGCCTTTCGTGCGGGCTTGGCTATTTTCCCGGGATGATCGCGAAGCCGGCCGAGCTTGGTGCGTTGGCGCGCGTCGCGGCGGCTGCGGGCGGTGTGCTGACCTCGCATCTGCGCGCGTACTCGGAGCGCTCGCTGTTCTTCGACAGCCGCATCCCGCACAACATCCTGGCGGTCCGGGAGATGGCGAACGTCGCGCGCGAGGCGGGCGTCCCGCTGCAAGTCTCGCATCTGATTTTTGTCGGGCGGCGTACGTGGAAGACCGTCGACGACACGATCGCCGAAGTCGAGCGTCACAAAAGCGACGGCGTCGATATCGCGTTCGACACTTTCCCTTACACCTGCGGCAACACGACGATTCGCGTGATTTTCCCCGCGTGGGCGCAGACCGGACTCGAAGGCCTGCTCGATTCATCGGACGGATGGGCCAAATTGCGCGACGGATTCCAGCCGCTGAAGGCGTTCATCGCCGATTCGGTGCAGCTGATGTGGGCAGTCAAGCCCGATCTCAGCCATCTCGAAGGCAAATTCTTCGGGCAGATCGCCGACGAGCTCAAGCTCGACCCGGTCGACGCGTACCTGACGATCACACGTGAGAGTGGAACGCGCGCGCGCGTGCTGAATCATCTATATAGCGGCGACGACTTCGGCGACGAGCACGCGCTGCGCGAAGCGATGAAGCATCCGCTGAACCTGTTCGAGATGGACACGATTCTGACCTCGCATGGGCATCACAATCCCGCGAGCTTCGGCACCTACCCGCGAATCCTCGGGCATTACGTGCGCGAGTTGAAACTGCTGACGCTCGAAGACGCGGTTCACAAGGCGTCTGGGATGGCGGCGAAGCGGATGAGGTTGGGCGCGCGCGGCCTGGTGCGTCCGGGCTACGCGGCGGACCTGGTGATATTCAATCCGGAGACGATCGGATGCGCCGCCGATTCGAAAACACCGACGCTGGCGCCGGTCGGAATCGAGCACGTGATGATCAACGGAACGTCGGTAGTGGCGGACGGCAAATGGTGCGGCGACGGCGTGATGGCGGGCGAGTGGATCGGTAGAGGCTAGGCATGCGCGCCCCGATCCAGCATCGCGGTTCAAACTCAAGTCGGCGAACGCGTCACAACGTTTGCAGGAAATTTACCAGATCCTGTTTTTCCTGATCGGTAAAATTGATTCCGAAACGCGTGTCGTAGAAATTCACCGCGTCCATCAGGGTCGCCGCTGAGCCGTTGTGAAAATACGGCGCGCGCGCGGCCAGCCCACGCAGGATCGGGCCCTTGGTCTTGCCGATATCTGCGCAGTTGCCGCTGATCAGAGCCCTCCCCGGGTCCGTGACGTAGAAGGTATGCCCAAACAGTGGACTGGCCGCGTCCGTGCATTGCAGCGTGAAGACCGGCAGTCCCGAAATGTCCAATGAAGGAGGTCCGGGATTCGCATCGGTAATCCCGATGTTCAGTGGCGCCTTGACGGAGTGGTCGCCGACGTTTTGTGTGTCGTGGCAAGTGCCGCAGTTGCCGACCATGTCATTCAAGCCGCCAACGCCGGTGATGTTGATCGGCTTGGTATTGAACACTGCTTCGCCACGCGCGACCGATTCGCGATACTGAGCTTCAGGGCTATTTCCGGGCACGCTCGTCCAGCCTTCATACAGGTTGAAAATGTTGGACGTGAATGCGGTCCCGCATGGATTCAACCCGAGCGGGTCGTTGATACCGATAAAGAAATCCCCGACGAGTTGTGCGAGAGCGTCGGGCCCACCGGTCTGCGCTAGCGTCGTGTCGGTGCATTGTACCGGCGCGCTACCGGGAATCGGCACGGTCAATGCCAGTTGAGATGGCGGAGCAAGCAGTCGATGCGCTTGATTGTCGAAAATCTGACTCGTGAATACTCCCGACTCAAAGTTGACCATCTGCGATTGCTGCGAGGTCGTTGGTCCGGGGTTGTTACCTTGCGCGTGGATCAGCGTCGCATCGACCGACTGATGCGCCAGCGTGGGCTCGCGACCGTCCCACATGATAGTGCTGAGGAATCCCAGGTTGGTTGACGGTAGCGGACGTCGATAAACCGATACTGTGCCGGTCGTCGGCGAGGTGAGACCGGTCACCGGGTTGGTCGTGCAGTTGTACGGGTCGGTAACCGCAGTCACCTGGAACTGCGTGCCGGTGGGCATCGCAAGCCCGATTCGGATCAAGCCCTTATTTATCACGAGCGCGAAGGCCTGGCTCTGCGTCGCCGGGGTGGAGACGTCGTCGTTCGGACAGGTGGCGCCGTCAACCAGTCGGAACAGTGGATCCGTGATTCCGTTCTTGTCGAAGCGATCGTGCGCCGACTGCGCGCTGATCGTCCATCCGGTTTGCGGCTGATGGCAGGTGAAACAGGTTCGTCCGTTGGTTCCCAAATTCTGAAAGAAAGGATTTCTGGCGGTTGCCGTGGGCCCGCCGGGCTGAGATGTGGCGACCTGGCCGTTCGGATCGGAATCGATTTCGAACCCTGGAATAATTGTCGGCGCCTGCTGTACCGCCGTTGAAGGATCCTTGAACGCCCGCATACTCTGCGCGTGCGAGATCGCGCCTTTGGCCCATGCAGTCGACTGCGAGTTATCGACGGCCTGGGCAAGCGCGAAACGCGACGGGATCACGAGGGCGAAGACAAAGCATGAGAGGAGCAGAAGACCAGAAAACCGCCCACCAGCACTTGAATAGTTCATCGTGCTTTCTCCTTGATAGAGCGAGGCGGGGCTATATTAAGCGAGGGTCAACTGCTGCGTCAATAACAACTAGTATGAATATAAAACAGCCCGCGGAGACCTCCGCACGGCCGTCCAGGGTCCGGAGACAAGGGGCCGGTCAGCGCTCCATGTCCTCCATCTTCTTGTCCATCTCGCGCAGCTTCGCGAGTTTCTGATCGGTGGGCACAAGCTGCTGCTTGTTCGAGGCCTCAGCAACCGTCTTGGCGCGCTCGGTCGGCAACTCACCGTTGACCTTTTGTAGCGCTTCTTTCGCCAGCCGCCGGACCATCGGGCTCTGATCTTGAGCGACGACCTCGTTCAGCAAGGGCGCCGCCTTGTCGCTTCCGATTTCGCCGAGCGCGAAGACGGCGGTGCCGCGGCCGCGCTCATCCTGATCCTCGCCGAGATACTGCATGACGGGCATCACACCCTGCGCATCGCCGATTCTGCCGAGCGCCGCCACCAGGTGGAGCTTGACGATGGGCTCGGTGGATCGCAGGAAGAGCATCGAGGACATCGGCGGCACGGCCTCGTTGGCTTCGCGCGCGCCAAGGATGTCGATCGCCTTTACCTTGACGCGCACGTCGGGGTCGGACATCGAAGTCGTCAGGATCTGGTTCACTTCGGGATCCTGGAGCCAGCGAAGTTTCTCGAGCTCGGAGACACGCACTGTCGGGTCGGCGTCCTTCAGGCCGAGCTTTACGTCCTTGATGATCTTGAACGGAGTCTCTGTCGCGGCATGACTCGCAAGATCGTCGACGCCGGACTTCACCGCGTTTTGGTGCGACATGGGATTGGCACTGAGCGCGCTGCCCAAACCCTGGCCGCCGTACTGCGCGAAGGCGAGGTGTGGAACGGCAAGCGCGAGGCCAAGCGCGAAGGCAGTAAATAAATTCCGGGTGATAGTCATTTCCCGCACCTCCGCAATCGGCCAGAATTATTGGCGATCATGACACACATTGCAAGGAAGCACGCCGGGGCAAGGCGCATGAAGGTGCGCGGCGATGCGCGCGCGTGCATCGTTATCGGCGCGCTCATGCTCGCTGTTGGCGCTGTCGCGGCGCCGATGCCGGCATCGGGCGCGCCCGATTCGAATCTGCCGGCAGCGGCGGAGCCGGCGCACCCGCACCAGCATCGCCACTCGCCCACTCCCGCGCCGACCCCGATGGCGTTGCCGCCCGAGGTCAAGGCGAAAGTGCCGGCGTACAAACCCGGTCCCATTCCGTTTCACGACGGCGAGCAATTGATCTACCAGGCGTCATGGGTCGGGATTCCGGCGGCGCAAGCACGTCTCGAATTCCACAAACCGAAAAAAGATCCTTCGCGATGGCTCGGCGAAATCTGGATCGAGACCAATCCGCTGGTCGACGTGTTCTACAAGATGCGCGACTATGTGCGGGAGTAGCATGGCCGGCGACACGCTGCACACCAGCGGCGTTTACATCGTCCAGCACGAAAAATCGCGCCTCAACTACTACGACGTGACGATCGATCGACCCGCCCGGATGGTCACGATGACCAGGAAGAATCACAAAGGCACGCAGAGCAAGGAGTACATCGCGTCGGATCCGTGGGGACCGATATCGGGCGCGACGATGGCGCTGACGCAGGATTTCGCGCCCGGCAAAACCTACGCGTTCGACGTGTTCAGCGGCAGCCAGCGCTACGTTTTCGCATTCGACGTGCAGGATCGGGAGAAGATCCATCTCGCGATAGGCGACTTCGACGCGTGGCGAGTCGTGCCCGACGTCTGGTACGTCAGCGACGGCGAGCTCCGCAGCGAGGCTCACGGGACGGTATTGTGGATATCGGCCGACGAGCGCCACTTGCCGTTGCGAATCGAGACGCAGACCTTCATCGGGTACGTGCGGGCGGATTTGATCAAGATCGACGGCAAGGACGGCGTGCAGAGTGCGCAGAAATGATGTCTGGGCCGGCGGACTGAGATAGTATGAAGCGGGGAATCGCACGATGCCGAAGAAGCTCGAATTTTTCTACGACTGCTCGAGCCCGTGGACCTACCTGGCCTTCACGAAGATCGAAGACGTCGCGCTACGCCACGATGCGGAACTGATCTGGCGCCCGATCCTCGTGGGCGGGCTGTTCAACACCGTCAATCCTTCCGTCTACGAGAGTCGCGCCAGGCCGGTTCCGGTCAAGGCGAGGTACTACGTCAAGGACCTGCGCGACTGGGCGAAATTTTACGGGCTCAAGATTGGCAGCCCCACCGTCTTCCCGGTCAATTCGGTCAAGGCGATGCGCGGTGCGTTCGTCGCCGACGAGCATCGCGTGATCTCGCGTTACTCCAGGCGCGTATTCGAGAGCTACTGGACCGACGACAAGGACATCAGCCAGGACGACGTGATGCGCGAGATCGTCCGCGAAGTCGGTCTCGACGAAAAGGAGTTCTTCACCAAGATCGCGTCCGAAGAGTACAAGGCCCGGCTTCGCGCCAACGTCGACGAGCTGATCGCGCGCGGCGGTTTCGGATCGCCGACGATGTTCGTCGAGGGCTCGATGTTCTTCGGCAACGACCGGCTGCCACTGGTCGAGCACGAGCTGGCGGTCGGCGCCGGCGGCGCGCTGGAAAAAGGATCGGGCGGCTCAACTTGATCTGGATCGGAATCCGATGACGCACTGGGCGGAAAGTCAGGCACCAACACAGCCGCGCGACGACCTCGGCAATCGCGAAGCCAAGGGCGTGCGCGCGTTCGTCGCTATCCGGATGAACGAGCAGGTCGAGGAGTCGGTGGCGAAGACCATCGACGAGCTGCGGCGTCCGCACGACGGTGTGCGATGGGTGCAGCGCGCGAATCTGCATATCACGCTGAAGTTTCTCGGACCTGCGGTCGACTCGCATCGACTGCAGCAACTCACCGGCGGCCTTCGTCAGCTCGCCGCCAGGACGGCGCCGTTCGAGCTGGCCGCAGCGGGCGTCGGTGCGTTTCCCGACCTCGAGCATCCGCGCACGATTTGGGTGGGTTTTCGCGGTATGGAATCGGGCGCGCTGGCGGCTCTCGCCGCGCGGCTCGATACGGTCGCGGCTGAATGCGGCTTCGAGCGCGAGAAACGCCGCTGGAGCGGGCATCTGACGATTGGGCGGGTAGGCGACAGCAAGATTGCGGGCAAGACGCGCGAGGCGCTAGACGCTGCGCGAGACCGCGAGTTCGGCGTGTCACGCATCGAGTCGATCACGCTCTACCGCAGCCATCTCGCACCCGACGGCGCCAGCTACGAAGCGCTCGCGACCTTTCTGTTCCAGTTGCGCTAACAAAGTGTCAAGTTTTGTTCTTTTCGTAACACCGTCGTCGTCTTTTCAACACCCCTGTGGACACGAGGATCGGCGCGCATAGAGCTATCGGCGCGGGTTTGTGGCAAGATTCGCAGCGCGATAAACAAATTTCGCATGGGTAAAAGCGATGGCGATAGAAATCAAAAGTAAGGCGCTCGAAATAGCGCTCAGCCAGATCGAGAAACAGTTCGGCAAGGGCTCGATCATGAAGCTCGGCGAGCAGGCGATTTCCGCCGATATCGCGGTCGTGCCGACCGGCTCGCTCGGGCTCGACGTGGCGCTGGGCGTGGGCGGATTGCCGCGCGGGCGCGTGGTCGAAATCTACGGCCCCGAATCCTCGGGCAAGACGACGCTGGCGCTCGAATGTATCGCCGAGGCGCAGAAGATGGGCGGCACGTGCGCATTTATCGACGCGGAACACGCGCTCGACGCGGCCTACGCGCGCAAGCTCGGCGTCAAGGTCGAGGACCTGCTCATCTCGCAGCCCGACAACGGCGAGCAGGCGCTCGAGATTACGGAGACTCTTGTGCAGTCCGGTGCGATCGACGTGCTGGTGATCGATTCGGTGGCGGCGCTCGTGCCGCGCGCGGAAATCGAGGGCGAGATGGGCGAGCCGCAGATGGGTCTGCAGGCGCGCCTGATGTCGCAGGCGCTGCGCAAGCTCACGTCGATAATCTCGCGCTCGCGCACCATCGTTATCTTCATCAATCAGATCCGGATGAAGATTGGCGTGATGTTCGGGAATCCGGAAACGACCACCGGCGGCAATGCGCTGAAGTTTTATTCGTCGGTGCGAATCGACATCCGGCGCATCGGCACGATCAAGAATGCCACCGAAGTGATCGGCTCGCGCACCAAGGTCAAAGTGGTCAAGAACAAGGTCGCGCCGCCGTTTCGCGAGGCCGAGTTCGACATCCTGTACGGCACCGGCATTTCGAAGGAAGGCGAGCTGGTGGATATGGCGAGCGAGCACAACATCATCGAGAAACTCGGCGCATGGTATTCCTACAACGGCGAGCGAATCGGGCAGGGACGCGAGAACGCGCGCGACTTGCTCAAGGCGAATCCGAAGCTGGCCGACGAGATCGAAGCCAAAGTGCGAGAAAAGCTCGCCGCCAAGCCGGTCGCACTGCCGCCTGACGCAGCCGTCGAAGAGCCCGAACAACCTCCGGCGCAATCACCAAAGAAAAAAGGCTAACGAAGTTTCTGTTGCCTCTCCCGGTAAGGGAGAGGCAACTCCTCTTACTAAAATTCTAACAGGGACGAAGTCCCGCATCTTCTCTTTTCACTGGGTGCAGGGGTCACCCCTGCCGAAGGAAGCGTGAAACCCACCGCGGGTTTCACTACGATTAAGTTCTTCACATAGCGATGTGAAAGTGCGCAAGTATCGCCGGCCCGTTGTGCGACAGTATCCGCGACAGCGCGAACAGCAGCCCGAAGAACGCGCCGAACAGCCCGCCGTTGACGCGAATCCAGTCCAGGTGCGTGCGCGTCTTCGACTCGATCTGAATTCTGATCTGATCGTCGGACAGCCGCGCCAGGTTCTCGCGGACCATCTGCGTTATCTGCCCGCGGCTCGACTCCACGGTCCTGCGCACGAGGTTGTCGATCAGCCGTTGTGCAAATTGATTCGCGTAGCTGTCGGGATCGTGCAGTTGAATCCCGAACTCGTGAATCGCGCTTTCAATCGTGTCGCGCAGCTCGGGATCGTTCTGCAGCTCGGGCAGCCGTTTGCGCAAGTTCGCCGCGATCCGCGCGCCAATCGACTCGGCGCCGAACCGGCTCATCACCGCGTAGATTCGCGTGACCGTTTTGGGAAGCATCCGCTTGAGAACTTTCTCGAGCCGCTCGCGTTTCTCGGGAGAATCGAGATAGTCGATCGCATTGCCGATTAACCGCTCGAGCCCGGCCTGCCCGAGGATGTCGTTCAGCGTCAGCTCCTGCAGATACGTGCCGAGGCGCCCGACGAGATCCATGTCGCTCAGCTTGCGGCCGATCATCTGCGGCGTGAGCCATTCGTTCTCGATCGTGGCGGCGATTCCGTCAATCAGCTTGGCGCGATTGCGCGGCAGCACGCCGGAGTTGGGCAGGTACCATCGCCGCTCGAAGATCATTTTGAGCGCGATATAGTCGCAAAGCCCGCCGATTAGCGCCGCCTCCGCCATCGAGACCGCAATCTCCGACGAGGTCCGCCAATGCGTGAACATCAGGGCGGCCAGGCTCACGAGGTAAACCAACGCCGAAAAAGCCAGCGTCAGATCGCCCTTGTGCATGAGAAAAAAGTTGGTGAACGAAAACCCTTCGCGGGTGCGGGTCGGCGCGTCGATACTGATGTCCATGAGATCCAGTGTGTCCGACGTTCAGCGTCGGGCCAACCGCCCGCCGCAGTCGGAACGCTGCCGGACCCTAACCCCTGTCCCCTTCCCCAGGGAAAATGGGGAAGGGGAATACCAGTTGCAGGAGTCGTGCTTTCCTATCCCCCTAACCCCCTTTCCAGTTGGAAAGGGGGACAGACAAGATTCAATTGAGTGATTTACCCTTCCACGGCTACAATCTTCTTTGCATGCGCTGGACTACTGCAAAAATTCGCCAATCGTTCCTCGACTTCTTCGCCGAGCGCGGTCACACGATCGTGCCGTCTGCCTCGCTAATTCCAAAGGGCGACCCCACGCTGCTCTTCACCAACGCCGGGATGGTGCAGTTCAAGGATTATTTCCTCGGCGTGCGTACTCCCGAGCACGTGCGCGTCGCGGACTGTCAGAAATGCCTGCGCATCTCGGGCAAGCACAACGATCTCGAAGCGGTCGGCCGCGACACTTACCATCACACGTTTTTCGAGATGCTCGGCAACTGGTCGTTCGGCGACTACTACAAGGAAGAAGCGATTCGATGGCATTGGGAACTCATCACCAGGGTCTGGGGAGTCGATCCGAAGCTGCTCTACGCGACCGTTCACAAGGACGACAAGGAGGCCGAGGACATCTGGCTGAAGATGGGCGTGCTGCCGCGCGAACGGATTCTGCAATTCGGCGACAAGGACAATTTCTGGGAGATGGCCGAGACCGGGCCGAGCGGCCCGAACTCGGAAATCAGCATCGACCGCGGCGAGGCTGCGTGCGATCCGAAAAAAAATCATCCCGGGCCAGAAATGTTTCGTGAACGTCGACGGATGCGAGCGATTCATCGAGATCGGCAACCTGGTTTTCATTCAATACAATCGAGAAGCGTCGGGCGCGCTGACTCCGCTGCCCAGGAAGCACGTCGATACCGGCTCGGGACTCGAGCGCATCGCGGCAGCATTGCAGAGCATCGAGGCCGGCAAGATCCTCGGCAACTACGACATCGATTTGTTCAGTACGATCATTGCTGAAATCAGGAGGGCTTCGTCGGAGTTCGGACAGGGTTATAAGTACAAGGACAGGTCCGGAATTTCGGCAGCTGACGCGGTGCAAGCGGAAATCGACGTTTCGTTCTGCGCGATCGCCGATCACGCGCGCGCGATTGCGTTTTTGGTCGCAGAAGGAATTCGTTCCAGGGAACGGAGACCGCGAATACGTACTTGCGGCGATTGATTCGCCGTGCTGCTCGTCATGGCAGGTATCTGGGCATTCAGAGGCCATTTCTAGCAGGGTTGCAAGCAGTCGTTCGACGCGATGGGGGCGGCGTATCCGGAACTCGAAGCAATCGCGCCGCGACTCCACAACGTGGTGACAGCCGAGGAGGAGCGTTCGGGCGAACCCTAGAACGCGGGCCTGCAGCTCATCGACCGAACAGGGGCAGATCTTGCAAAGAACGTCGCGGAACTTCGCTTCCTGGAGAAGTGGCGTTCAAGCTCTACGATACGTACGGTTTCCCACTCGATCTGACGCAAGACGTTATGCGCCGAAGGGGCTTTGCGGTTGACCTTGCAGATTTCAGCCGCCTGATGGACGAACAGAAAGAGCGCGGACGCGCCGCACGCAAGGACGACGCGGTCGCGCCGGAGATCAGTCTCGGCGCGGGCACTGCGTCGCGATTCGTCGGCTATCACCGCTACGAAGGCGAGTCCGAAGTGCTGGCGGCCGGCGGCAAGGACGATGAGCATGTCGCAGTCGTCGTCGCGGAGACGCCCTTCTATCCTGAGGGCGGCGGGCAGGTCGGCGACCGCGGCGTGATCGAGACGGCGTCGGGCGCGATTCTCGAAGTGTCGGACACGCGCAAGGCCGAAGGCTCGATCGTCCACGTCGGACGTGTCCTGCGCGGCAATGCCGGCGACTTCGCCCGCGGCGCGCGCGTCACGCTCAAGGTCGACCGCCTCAGGCGCGACGCCGCGATGCTGAATCACTCCGCGACGCACATCCTGCACTACGCGCTGCGCGACGTGCTCGGCAATTCGGTGCATCAGGCGGGCTCGCTCGTCGATCCCGACAAGCTGCGCTTCGATTTCGCGCACGCCGGACCGGTCAAGGACGACGCGCTCGCGACCATCGAGGAAGAGATCAACGCGCGCATCCGCGAGAACGCCGAAGTTACGGTCGAGGAGATGGCATACAACGATGCGATCAAGGCGGGCGCGCTCGCGTTCTTCGGCGACAAGTACGGCGACCGCGTGCGCGTGGTCCGGATGGGCGATTTTTCGGTCGAACTATGCGGCGGCACACATATCTCGCGCACCGGCGACGTCGGGATGTTCAAGCTCGAAGCGGAATCGGGAGTCGCCGCGGGAGTGCGCCGAATCGAGGCGGTGACCGGACAGGGCGCGCTCGATACGATTCGCAAGCGCGAGAAAATTCTCGAAGAGATTGGCGCGCAGCTCGGTGCGCGCGACGGCGCCGCGATCGAGCGGCTCGAAAAACTGCTGGCGCGCGAAAAAGAACTCGAGAAAAAACTGCGCGCGATGGAACAGAAGCTCGCCTCGGGCACCGGCGGCGCGGCGGACGAGGAGATGTGCTCGACGTGCACGGCGTGAAGGTGGTGACGCGCAAGCTCGACGGCGTCGATCCGCGCACGATGCGCGAGATGGCCGATCGGATGCGTCAGAAGCACGGCTCGGCCGTGGTCGCGCTCGGCTCCGACCTGAGCGAAGGCAAGGTCGCTCTGCTGGTAGCAGTAACCCCCGACCTGACGGCAAAGATCAAAGCCGGCGACATCATCAAAAATATCGCACCGATAGTAGGCGGCACCGGCGGCGGCCGTCCCGATCTCGCGCAAGCCGGCGGCCGCGACGCGTCAAAACTCGACGAGGCCCTCGCCAAAGTCGCGAGCTTTCTTCGGTAGGTTCAAAAGCACTTTCATACTCGCGGCGAAATGATTACCATTAGTTTCGCCGGCGATTGAGTGACTGCCGACCGGCGGGCGATAGCAACGAAAACCGAAATCAGTACCTCAAGAGGACCGGCGATTTCCCAGCTAGCCACCGAAGACTCGCTCGAACTCCATTTCGACGATCCGCGCCTGTTTACCGATTTGCTCGGCCAGCACGACGCGCACGTCCGCACCGTCGAGGCCGCACTCGGCGTGCGTATCGGAGTCACCGGCACCTCGCTCAGAATTTCGGGCGCGCACGCCGAGCAGGCGCTCGCCGGAAAAGTGATCGGCGAGATTTACGATCTGCTGAAGCACGGCTACCCGATCTATCCGAGCGACGTTGAGTACGCGATTCGAATTATTCGCGGCGACCGCAACGCCGAGCTCAAGGATATTTTTCTCGACACGATTTACGTCTCGGCCAACAAGCGCGTTATCTCGCCCAAGAGCATCAACCAGAAAATTTATATCGACTCGATTCGCAACCACGACATCGTTTTCGGAATCGGTCCCGCCGGCACCGGCAAGACCTATCTGGCGATGGCGATGGCGCTGGCGGCGTTGATGAAAAATCAGGTGACGCGGATGGTGCTGTGCCGGCCGGCGGTCGAAGCGGGCGAAAAGCTGGGCTTCCTGCCAGGCGACCTCGCGGAAAAAGTAAATCCGTACCTGCGGCCGCTCTACGACGCGCTGCACGACATGGTGGATTTCGATCGCGCGCGCCGGATGCTCGAGCGCGGGACAATCGAAGTCGCGCCGCTCGCGTTCATGCGCGGGCGCACGCTCAACGACTCGTTCATCATTCTCGACGAGGCGCAGAACACGACCTCCGAGCAGATGAAAATGTTCCTCACGCGGCTCGGCTACAACTCCAAGGCCGTCATCACCGGCGACGTCACGCAAATCGACTTGCCCAGCGGCAAGCTGTCAGGCCTGAAAGAAGCGAGTATCGTGCTGGGCAACACGCAGGGAATTTCGTTCGTGCGGTTCAACGACCGCGACGTTGTACGGCATCGGCTGGTGCAATCGATCATCAAGGCTTACGAATCGTTCAACCTTGAGGAACCGGTGCCGGCTCCGACCCCGCCAACTGACGGCAACCATCGGGATTGAGACGCGTGGCGGTCGAGTTCCGATGCGCGACGGCGCGCGGACGCGGCTATGCGCGCGGGCTTCGCGCCGATGCGGACCGCCTCATGCGCGCGGCAGGCCTTGCGGAGTGCGAGTTGTCGCTGACGCTCACCACTGATCGCGCGATCCGCAGGCTGAATCGCGATTTTCGCGGGATCGACGCGCCCACCGACGTTCTTTCCTTCTCGCAAATCGAGCAAGCCGGCGCCGCGCCGCCGAATCCGCGCAGCGTAAGGAACAGTCCGGGACTTCCGGTCGGCGACGTCGTGATCTCTATCGATACTGCAATCCGGCAGGCGCGCGAGTATCACGTTAGTCCGTCGTCGCGATTACGCCGGCTCTTGATCCACGGATTTCTGCATCTGATCGGCTACGACCACGAACGCTCGGCGGCCGATGCACGCCGGATGTTCGCGCGCGAGCGAACGCTGGCTGCGAAGATTCAGAAAAAGGAGGCCGCGTTATCGCGATGAGCCGAGAGCCTGCCAGGATTCCCGCAGTCGCGATGCTCACGCACTTCACGCGTGCCTCGACAGCTGCCACTGCGCTCGACAACCTGGTGACGATTCTCAAGGACGGCGTGATTCGCGGCGGCAGCCGGATGGTCCGCGGCGCGCGGCCGGCGGTCTGCATGTTCGACGTGCCGATTGCCGAGCTGCGCACGATTCTCGACCGGCGCAATCGCCGCCGCTATGAACCATTCGGGATCGCGGTCGACAAGCGGTATGCTTTCACGATGGGTGCGCGGCCGGTGATTTACCTGCCTTGGCGCGAGGCGGAAAAAATCCTCGCTCCGGAAGAGAGTTGGCGCGTGGTGTCTCTTGAGATCGACAAGGAACCTCCAGTCGACTGGAGTTTCGAGCGCGAGTGGCGCGTCGCCGGCGATCTCGCGTTCGAGCCGCCGCTGGCCGCCGCGCTGGTCGAATCCTGGAAGGACGTGGACGAGATTTTCGAGCGCTTCGACGGCCGGCCGCCGTGCGCCGGCGTCATTCCTATCTCCGAGATGTTTGGCCCGCCCGTCTGACGATGTCGTCGAACAACGCATCGCGCGCGGCGCTCGCCGCAGCCAGCGGCCTGGCGATGGGGCTGGCATTTCCGAAGTTCGATTACAACCTGCTGGCGTGGGTGGCGCTGGTGCCGCTCTTCTATGTGATCGAAGGCGAAAGCATGCGGCGCGTTTTCTGGTGGGCATACCTGCAAGGATTCGCCGCGAACGTCGTATCGCTCTACTGGATTCCGATTCCGCTGCACGACTTCGCCGACGTGCGCATGGCGTTTGCGATCTTTCCGATGCTGGCGCTGGCGGGTATCGTCGCGATCAACACAGCGGTTGCGATTTGGGCGGGCGAGTTCGTCGCGCGGCGGACGCGAATTCCGGCGGTGCTCACGATGCCGCTGGCGTGGACGGCAGTCGAATGGATTCGCACCTACTTCCCGGTCGGGTTCCCGTGGAATCTGCTCGGCTACGCGGCGTATCGCAATCTGGAGTTGATTCAATTCGCCGAATTCACCGGCGTTTACGGCGTGTCGGCGCTGATAGTTTTCTTCAACGCCGTGGTGTACGTCGTGATCTTGCGCCGCGACGCATACCGTCTGCAGACCGTCAGCCTGAGCGCGCTGACCGCGACAATGATCGCGCTGGTCGCGTTTGGCGCGTGGCGAATCAACAATCTCAAGAACGCGCCGCAGTCGGGGAGTTTCAAGGCTGCTATGGTGCAGGGAAATATCCCGCAGTCGCTCAAGTGGGATCCTAAGTTCCTGCCGGATAGTTACAAAGTTTACCAGGACGAAACCGAGGACGCGGCGAAGCGCGGCGCAGACATTATCATATGGCCCGAGGCTGCGGCCGTGTTCCTGTTCCAGCCTGACGATCGATATCCAGCCGTGCTCGCGAACGACGCAGCCTATCGCACCGCGCTGCTCACTATGGCGCGCAATCTCGGCAAGCCGCTGCTGTTCGGAGCGCCGGCGCTGGCCCAGACCGATGGGCGCCTGGGATTTTACAATCGCGCGTACCTGGTGTCGGACAAGGGCGACGTGGCCGCGCATTACGACAAGATCGAGCTGGTGCCGTTCGGCGAGTACGTCCCGGCGCGCGAGATTCTCGGCTACTTCGTCAACCGCGTCGTGCAGGGCTTCGGCGATCTGGTTCCCGGCAAGGAGCAGACGCTGTTCGACGTCAAAGGCGCGCAGCTCGGAATTTTGATCTGCTACGAAAGTATCTTCCCCGATTTCACGCGGCGCGAGGTCAACGAGGGCGCCGACGTGCTCGTGAACATCACCAACGACGCGTGGTACGGCGAGAGCTCGGCGCCATACCAGGTGCTCGCGATGGCGGCGATGCGCTCGGTCGAGACGAAGGTGCCGATGGTGCGGGTGGCGAATACGGGAATCAGCGCGCTGATCGAGCCGTCGGGGAGAATCACGAATCGCACGCCGCTGTTCAAGCGCGGAACGACGATCGTCGACGTGTCGTGGCGGCCGGTGCGGACGGTTTACACGATCGTGGGCGATTTGTTCGCGGAGATTTGCTTCGTGCTGACGGCGATTGGATTGATCGTCGCGTGGCGATGGCCGCGCGGCAACTCAAGTCGAGGCGGTTCGATCGCGGCGACTCGCGACCAACGGCAGGCCCCATTAATCGGTACTGAGCGCGGAAGGCCGGACACCTGTTCCGGCTTTTTGCTTTCTGGTAAACCGGCGTGAATGAAGCCCCGTCACGCTGCCGCGCTCGCGCTTGTGGGCTGGTATCTGATGACACCCCCGCCGCTACTACCATTGCCTTTTCGGCGCCGAATATTGACCTGCTCGAAGAGGCTTCTCTCCTCCCAAGAGCTTCCGAACAATCTTCCTGAGCGGTTTCGTGCGCGCATCGCTCGACTATGTACGACGGTGGGAAAAAGCCATCAAAGAGCTCAAACGGATGAAAACCATCCGGTAACCGGTAACGCCGTTGGCATCGCCGCGAGGATAGATCCTTTGGTGAGCCCTCAATAACGAGAAGGCCGCGGAGTCTATCGCAGATGAACTGCTGCGGCAGGCAAATGAAGCTCTAGCCAAAGCTGACTTCCGCATGCTGACTCTGTTGGATCGCTTGGATGTCGCTTTCGCCGAGGTATCGGGCTTGGAGCGCAATGCCCTTCGCGCTTTGTTCCGCGTTTATTCCGACTTACGCGCGTTCGAGAACATGTCGCTCAAAATCTTCCTGCGTACGGACATCTGGCAGCGAATCGCTCGCATGAAGGATTTCGCGAGGGAGTCACATCGACGCCAATAGAAATCAAATGGTGATGACCGAACGTCACTGATCGAATCTCGTCGTCGAGACGTGCCTTGCACAACGGCAATATTCAAGACTTACGGCGTGACTGCTGAAGAAGTACTTGTGGATGCCGAAAGGCAAGAAAACTGCTGTATCGAGATGCATTCCGGACCAGGTCGGAATCCTCGATCGCGCAGACCCGACACGTTTCGCTGGATGCTTGACCGAACATGTGACGGTACGGGTCAGACAGCTTCCTCGAGAGCTCATTCACCTAGTTTCAGCTGCACGCAACGAACAACTAAAGTTCTTAGAAGTGGGCACCGGAGACCGTATGGCGCCCAGTTGTTCAGCCGAGCATCTTAAGCGGCATTACCTGAGGTATCGCGGGGTCCGTTTCGAACAGACGCTCTGCGCCGAATTTCCCGACCTCCGCCCTTGGATGCAGAAACTTGAGGGAAAAAACGAGCAGACTGCAAGTCTTGTCGGCTAGCTTAACGATTCTTGCGCGCGGCGAAAGCATCGCGGCGCGTTCCACCCGCCTGCGCTTCCGCTTTTCCTTGAGCAGGCTCTTGTCATCACTGAGTTCGGCCACCAACTCTGCAAGTACTGCTCCAAATTCCGTTTTGGGTTCCTTCTTAGTGGTGCGTGTGTCTTCAATCGTATCGTGGAGGAATGCTGTCGCGATTACCCTTGGGTCAGTGATGTTTCCCGTGTGGACCAGTGAATCCGCTACCGCGATGGGGTGGTTGATGTACGGAATCGGCTTCGAACCCTTCCTGCGTTCATGACGATCCTCGTTTGCCGCGAACGACAAAGCCTTCACGATTAGATCGGTTTTGGATTGCGCCAGTAACTGCTCCTTACGCTCGAGGCGGATTCCGCCAACGGCCGACCCCATTAATCGGCGATGCGGCTTCGTGACATAATATCGACGTTGCCGGCTGATGCCGGCGTGAGGTGTGACTTCCGATGCTCAGCGACATGAGACAGCAGCTTTCCGAGTTTGATGACCGCGCCGAAAAGCTCGGGAGGCGTCTTTGACGTCCCCGCACTGACCGTCCGCCAGAACCAACTCGTCGAACAATCCGCCAGGCCCGACTTCTGGGATCGGCAGGAAACCGCGCAGGCAGCGCTCAAGGAGCAGGAACAGATTCGCGCTCAGCTCGCGGGCTACAAGATGCTGCGCGACAAGCTCGACGAGGCGCGCGTCTTCCTGCAGATGGCCGAGGAAGAAGGCGGCGAGGATTCCGAGGCGGCGAGCGAGACCGCCGCCGCGCTCGAGGCGTCGCGCGCCGAGCTCGAGCGCCAGGAACTGCGGCTGATGCTCAGCGGCGAGTACGATCGCCTCGGCGCGATCGTTTCGATCCATCCCGGCGCCGGCGGCATGGAGGCGCAGGACTGGGCCGAGATGCTGCTGCGCCTTTATCTGCGATGGGCCGAGCGGCGCGGATTCAAGACCGAGATTGCGGATTTGCAGCCCGGCGACGGCGCGGGAATCAAGAGCGCAACCGTCACCGTCGAAGGCGACTTCGCGTACGGGTACTTGAAGGCCGAGGCCGGGATCCATCGGCTGGTGCGAATCTCGCCATACGACTCCAACGCGCGGCGTCATACCTCGTTCGCGTCGGTCTTTGTTTTTCCGGCGGTTGACGACACGATCGAGATAGTAATCAATCCCGCGGATTTGCGAATCGATACGTTTCGCGCTTCGGGTGCGGGCGGCCAGCACGTCAACAAGACGGATTCCGCCGTGCGATTTACGCATATCCCGACCAATATCGTCGTGACCTGCCAGAATGAACGCTCACAGCATAAGAACCGCGCGATGGCGATGAAGATCCTGCGCGCGCGGCTGTTCGAGCTCGAGCAGCGCAAGAAAAAAGAAGAGCTCGAGAAGTTCAGCAAGGACAAAAAAGATATCGCGTGGGGCAGCCAGATTCGTTCCTACGTGCTGCAGCCCTATCAGATGGTCAAGGACCATCGCACAGGCGTCGAGGTCGGCAACACCAGCGCGGTGCTCGACGGCGCGATCGACGAATTCATCCAGGCCTACCTGATGGGCGTGCGCAAGGGCGACAACGACACCGACGCAGTGCCGAACTAGACTTGCGCACACAGTCTCCGTGGATGCAGTGTGCATCCAATGGCGGAGCATCCGAGGCGAAAGTTCCCGGCGTCGTTTCTATCGTTCGCCACGCGCGCGCCGACGCGCAGTGGTCGGACTCGTCGTCGCGTTCATTTTTGTCTCCGTGATGACCGGGCTGTTCTATCAAATGACTCAAAGCGGACTTGCGCCTGAGTCGGGCGTCGTCAGACTCGCGGGGTTGACCGCGCCGGTCAAGGTGATTCGCGACACTGCCGGCATCCCGCATATTTATGCGCAGAACCGGCTCGACCTCGCGCGGGCGCTCGGCTATACGCAGGCGCAGGATCGATTGTTCCAGCTCGAGATGCGGCGACGGCTGGCCGAGGGCCGCCTGGCCGAAGTGTTTGGCGCCGACCTGGTCGAGAGCGACTACGTCTACCGGCTGTTCGATCCTGAGAAATTCGCGAGCGACAGTGTCGCGACCTACCCGCCTGAGATGCGCGCGCAAGTCGATGCGTTCGTCGGCGGAATCAACGCCTACATCGACGCTCATCAGAACAGTCTCGAGCCGGCGTTTCGGCTGGTCGGCATCAAGCCGGCGCATTTCACGGCCGAAGATCTCGAAGCGGGCGCGCTGACGATCGCGATGCTGCTCGGCTACAACGCGACCGAAGAGTCGGTGTACATGAACCTCGCGCCGAAGTTGGCGCCGAGCGAGATTGCCGCACTGCTGCCGCTGGATGAGTTCATGCCGCTCGAACCGCCGCCGCCCGAGAGCACCGCGGTATTCGGCGGCGCGAAGCTGTCATTTCATCTGGCGCCCGGCTTCGCGCGAATCGGACATATGGGCATGCCCGCGAGCAACAACTGGGTGGTCGACGGCACCAGGACGATGTCAGGCAAGCCGATGCTCGCTAACGACCCGCATTTGCCGCAGTCGATGCCGTCGATTTGGTACGAGGCGGTGCTGGTCACTCCTGACGGCTTCACTTCGGGCGCGCTGGCTGCCGGATCGCCGGCAATCGCGATCGGCACCAACGGACACGTCGCCTGGGGCGTGACGAGCGTGTGCGCGGATGTGATGGATTTCAGCCTCGAACATCTCTCGGCCGACGGCAAAAGCTACGAGTTCGAGGGAAACTGGCTTCCGCTGAAGCGGCGCGACGTTACGATCCATGTGAGAGATGGCGCCGACGTGACGCGAACGATTCTTTCGACCCGGCTTGGTCCTATCGTCAGCGACGTTCTTGCGCGCGACGACAACCCGCTGAGTGGAGTCAAGGTGCGGACAAATTTTGCGCTGTCGATGCGATTTACAGGAATGATCCCAGGTCCTTCGGCGGCGGCTGGATTCGGTTCGGCGACCGCGCGCACGGGAAAGGAGTTGGTCGAGGCCTATCGCACTTTCATGACGACGCCGCTCAATCTCGTGTGGGGCGATGACTCGGGAAATATCGGATGGAAGGTCGTCGGCGCGATACCAGACCGCGCCGGTTTCACCGGTAAGTATCCAATGCCGGGTTTCACCTCGAACTTCCGTTGGGACGGAACAAACGGAATAATTCCGTTCGACAGTCTGCCGCATATCGAGAATCCGCCGGAGCACTTCCTCGTCACCGCGAACAATCGAATGTACCATGTGCGGTGGGAAAATTGGGCGCCGCCGTGGCGTTACAACCGTATCTCCGACCTGCTCCGAGCGCACGACAAGCTGTCCGTGGATGATTTCAAAACGATCCAGCGCGATCGCGTATCGCTCTTCGCACTCAAGCTGCGCGAGTCGCTCGAGAGCGCCGGCGATGGCGGCGACCCGGATGTGAAATGGGCGCTGGGTGAAATTCGTGGATGGGACGGCGCAATGACGGCAAGCAGCAGGCCGGCCGCGATCATCGCGGCGACCGAGATCACGATGCCGCGGCGGGTGTTCAAGCCGATTCTCGGCGACGACTTCAAATCTTTCATGCTGCTCGAGGACGGCGGCCAATATCCAGCGAGCGAAGACATAATCGTGCGCCCCCAAGATCCGCTGTGGCCCGGAGGCGACGAAAACGAAAACGTCACATTGCGTGCGAGCTTGAAGGACGCGCTCGCGCTGCTCGCACAAAAGTTGGGCAACGATCGCGACAAATGGCGATGGGGCGCGATGGAGACGATCGAATTCGATCATCCGCTGGGTCAGCGCGGCAGAATCCTCGGATGGTATTTCAATCGCGGACCGTTCCCGACAGAAGGCGGGCGACATACCGTAAACAACTCGTGGTTCGATCTGGGCAGCGAAGAGGCCGAGCAGTTCAAGGTTACGCAGATTTCCTCATATCGATTCATCACCGACCTCGGAGACCCTGAAGGCGCGATCGGAATGAATCACAGCGGCGAATCGGACCATCCGGCGTCGCGCCACTACGACGATATGATCGGCCCCTGGAGCCGCGGCGAGTATCACGCGCTCGACCCGAGCTTTACCCGCGCGCAGTCGTCGGCGGAAGCAGAACTGGACCTGGTGCCGCGCTAAGATACGCTTTGAGCACGTCCCGCGTCGTTTCGGTTTTTTCGCTTTCTGCTGAGAGTCCGATTGAGGCGTATATCATGGTAACGAATCTTTCTGCCGCTCCGAGTTGGACACTCGGTTACACACTTTTGTGGGGCGCCTGGATCGCGGTTGGTTCGCTTATCGCCCTCTTCAAGTATCCCTCCCTTATCGTAATGGCGGGGACGTCATTCTTAGGCGCGATCGGCATAATTGTTCTGGGAGTCGCTGTTTACCAAGGAAGCCGTCTGGCTGCATGGACGCTCGCCACGATCGCGATGATCGACATAGGAACTCGTCTGTTTCATGGGCGGGGCGGAGTAATCATGCCCGGCCTTATGCTCGCATTCGCAGTGACCGCCGTCCTCGCTCTACGCCGAGAAGAGTATGCCGCCAGCGACACATAGAACCCTGCCGTTTTCAGGTTGCCTCGCGCGCCGGTCTGATCAAAGTTGCAATATGAAACGAACGTTTCGTTTCGATTAATCGTTACAAGGAGTTGCGGATGATCGACCTATATTTCTGGCCAACGCCCAACGGCTACAAGATCACCTGGATGCTCGAGGAAGTCGGCCTCAAGTACAATGTGATCCCGGTCAATATCGGCGCTGGCGATCAGTTCAAACCTGAGTTCCTGAAGATCAGCCCGAACAACCGCATGCCCGCAATCACCGATCCCGACGGTCCCGGCGGAAAACCGATTTCGATGTTCGAGTCGGGCGCGATCCTGATGTACCTGGCCGAGAAGACCGGCAAGCTGATGCCGTCGGACACGCGCGGAAAGTACGACGTGATTCAGTGGCTGATGTTCCAGATGGCGAGCGTCGGCCCGATGCTCGGCCAGGCGCATCACTTCCGCCGCTACGCGCCCGAGAAAATCGAGTACGCGATCAACCGCTATACCAATGAGGCCAAGCGCATCTACGGAGTGATCGACAAGCGGCTGGGAGAAGCGAAGTACCTGGCGGGCGAGTACTCGATCGCCGATATCGCGACCTACCCGTGGCTGGTGCCGCATTCGATGCAGGGGCAGGCGCTCGAAGATTTTCCCAACCTGAAAAAATGGTACGACGAGCTGCGCGCGCGGCCGGCGACTCAGCGCGGTTTCGCCGTGATGAGCGACGTCGTCGAGAGGATGCGCGCGGCGGCGGCAGGCGAATCAGCCGGCACATGATCCGAAGACGTGGGAGATACTGTTCGGGAATAAGCAGTTCGAGAAGAGATAACTCATTATCTAATGTGAAACCCGCCGTGGGTTTCACACTTCCTTGGGCAGGGGTGACCCCTGCACCCAGTAATAAGAGAAGATGCGGGACTTCGTCCCTGTTAGAACTTCTTTGGGGCGCCGTCGAGTAGTCGCAATAGCGCGTAGACTGTTTCGACGGCGGGGACGCTGATGTTGTGCCGGTGCGCTGCCCGCACTACCGCGCCGCTGAGCGCTTCGTATTCCAGGGCTTTGCCCCGTTCGAGATCCTGTTGAGTCGAGGTCTTGAGCGCGCGCAGGTTTTTCTGGGAGTGGGCGATGTATGCGTCGATGCGGTCGTCGGAAATTTTTGCACCTTCGGCGCGCGCGACGTTGACGATCTCCTGCATAAGCGTGCGCAGTAGTTTCAGGCCTTCGGGGTCGTCGAGAATCTCACCGACACGGCGGCGCGTCAGCGTCGCCACGGTGTTGACCGCGCCATTCCAGATCAGCTTGTCCCATCGCGCAGTCATGATGTCGTTGGAGACCTGGCCTAGAATCCCGGCGCGTTGAAATATTTCGGCAATCGCTCTGACCCGATCCGTCTCGCTGCCGTCGAGCTCGCCAAAGTCGATCTGGCCGGTGCTGAGGTGAACAATTTTCCCTGGCGCGACCATCTCGACGCCGACGCGCGCGTTGCCGCCCATCACTGCGTCGCGGCCGAAGATCGCGGCGAGCCTCGCTTCGTTCTCCACGCCGTTCTGGAGCGTGAGAATCGCGCCGCCGGGCTTGAGGCATCCTGAGACTGCGTTCGCAGCGGTGTCGGTGTCGTAGGCCTTCACGCAGAACAGGATCAGATCGTAGGGAGCGAAGTCGCGTGGCGTGTCGGTGGCGGTGACCTCGATTCGCAAGTCGCCGCGGATGCTGGCGATGTCGAGGCCGCGCTCGCGAATCGCGCGCAAATTTTCGCCGCGCGCGCACAATACAACGTCCTCGCCCGACGCCCGCATCCGCGCGCCGAAGTAGGCTCCGACCGCGCCCGCACCCATCACCAGAATTTTCATTTTTTCACTCTGCCTATCGTAGCGCCGCTGCGATCTGTTGTAATCATCCGTCACGATGGAATCGGCGAGCGAAACGAGTCTCCCAAGCGTGCGCGAACTGCTGTTCGAAGCAGTCCTGGCAATCGCGACGCTGACATTGTGGCCGATCCTCGACGAAAGATCGCAGGGGACCGCATCGCAGCGCTCGCGCGCGATGGTTTATTTTCCGGTTGTTGGATTCGTCCTGGGAGTGATTCTCGCGATTGTCGATCGAACCGCCGGCTTTCTATTCGGACCGGTCGCGCGCTCGTTCGTCGTGCTGACAGTCGGCGCGGTCTTGTCGCTGGGGCTGGCAAATCGCGGAGTCGCCGACACGATCGAAGTGCTTCGCCGCGGCATGCGGCCGGCCTCGACCGGACTGACGCGAATCGGACCGCTCGGCGCGAGCGCCGCGCTCGCCGCGTTCGCATTCGAGATCTGGTGCCTGTCGCGAATAATCGACGACGCCGGTCGCGCGGGCGCAATCGTGATGGCGATGATGCTGTCGCGATGGGCGATCATTCCGATCGGGTACGGGCTGAAGCCGCTCGAGCATTGGGGCCTCGGCATCGCGTACGAAGGCGGCATTTCGTTTCGCGAGTTCGCCGTTTCGAGCGTGGTCGCGCTGGGACTGACGATGGGGCTGTATCAGAACGTGGGGCTGGCGGTGATCATCGCGCTGGCGCTGACAATTCTGGCGATGCGGTTGGTATTGAGCCGGCGGATGGGCGGAGCTGCGGGCTACATGCTGGCTGGAGGATGCGGCTTGGTTGAGGTCGTCACGTTTGCCGTGCTGGCGGCGCTCCGCGCTTAGCCGTTGCGCTTGAGCGCTGCGGCCCAGATTTCTTTCAGCATGTCGCGCAACTCCTCGATCGATCCGTTGTTTTCGATCACCAGGGTCGCGTGTTTCGCGCGCTCTTCATCGGATAACTGCGCGTGGATTCGCGCTTCGGTCTCGGCGGGTTTTAGTCCGCGCTGGATCTCGATTCGAGTGACGACTTGCTCGCGCGGAGCGCGCACCAGCCAGATTTCGTCGAACAGCGGTTGCCAGTTTGCTTCGATCAGGATTGCGGCCTCGACAACTATCGGGAGCGTGGCGCCGCTCGCGCGCAATTCGGCGACGTTGCGGCGGATGCCCTCGAACGTAGCGGGCCATACGATCGACGTCAGCTTGTTCAGCCGCTCCGGATTTCCAAACACGATGGCGCCAAGCTTCTTGCGATCGATCGTGCGATCGGGAGCAAGTACTTGCGCGCCGAAAGCGGCGATGACGCCATCGTAGGCGGGACCGCCGGGTGCGTAGGTAGTGTGCGCGACTTTGTCGGCGTCGAGAATCGTTGCACCGAACTCGCCAAGAATCTGTGCGACGGTGCTTTTGCCCGAACCGATTCCGCCCGTGAGACCAATTGTAAGCATACGAAATCTCTAGCCCGCGGCTTCGCGGCTCCAAGCCTGGATGTTGTAGAGGTAACTGAAGAAACCGCCGAGGGCCAGCAACTCGTCGAACGAGCCCTGCTCGACGATCGCGCCCTCGCGCAGCACCAGGATTCGATCGGCGTTCTGAATCGTCGAGAGCCGGTGCGCGATCACCAGCGTCGTGCGCCCGCGCATCGCCTCACGCACGGCCGCGAGCACCATCGACTCGGTCTCAGTGTCGAGCGCGCTGGTCGGCTCGTCCATTATCAGAATCGGAGCGTCTTTCAGGAGCGCGCGCGCGATCGTCACTCGCTGCGCCTCGCCCTCGGAAAGACTGTGACCGCCCTGGCCGATCAGTTCGTCGAGTCCGGCCGGCAACTTGGCGAGCACGGGAACGAGGCGCGCCATCTCGATCGCGCGGAGTACTTTCGCGTCGTCCACGGCAGGCTTTCCGAACGCGACGTTGACGCGCATGGTGTCACCGAGCACGAGCGGCGGTTGCAGGACCATCGCGATGTTGCCGCGAACCGAATCGAGCGTGAGATATCGCGTGTCGTTACCGTCAATCTTGATCGCGCCATCCTGTGGTTCGTAAAAGCGCGCGAGCAAACTGGCCATCGTGGTTTTTCCGGAACCGCTCGGACCGACGATCGCGATGGTCTCGCCGGGCAACGCCTTGAAGCTGACCCTCTTGAGCACGGTGCGGCCGGGTTCGTAGCCGAACACGACGTGGTCGAACTCGATCTCGCCGCGCGCGCGGCCGAGCGTCTTGGCGCCCGCGCGGTCTTTGATTTCGGGATCGAGCGCGAGCAACTCGAGGCATCGCCGGAGTCCCGCCTTCGCGCCTTCGATCTGTCCGTAGGTCTGGGAGATCTGATTCACCGGCGCATAGAGCGACGCGAGGTAAGTCGTGAAAACGATCAGGTCGCCGATGGTGAGGCGGCCGTCGAGGACGTGCTGCGCGCCGAGGTAAATCACGATCGCAGTGCCGCATGCGATCAACACGCCAACCGCGCCGGCGTAAAGCGTTTGCAGAGTGTACAGGCGCAACGTCGCGTCGAGGCTCGCGCTGCTCGACTCGACGAACTCGCGGTACGACTCGCCCTCGCGCGTGAAGGCCTGCACCACATGGATCGCGGCGAGCGCGCTTTGCGCAACGGTGAAGAGGCGACTCTCCTTGATTCGCGCGCCGCCCGCGATCGCGTCGATGCGCCCGCTGATCGACATGATTAACAGAATCAGCAGCGGAATTATGGCGAGCGCCACCAGCGTCAGCGTCGCGTCCATCCTGATCATCACGACGAACATGCCGCCGAGCAGAATCAGCGAGGACAGCACCGGGAAGAAACCGTTCATCGCGATCGTTTGAATCGAGTAGGTGTCGTAAGTGATGCGCACCATCAGGTCGCCGACTTCGCGGCGGCGATGGAATGACAACGAGAGGCGCTGCAGGTGGTCGAAGAGTCGCGCGCGCAACTCGTTGACCATGCGCTGACCGATCGAGATGGTGACGTAGTTGGTCATGACGTTGAGCAAGCCGAGCATCGCGTACAGGATGACGAGGCTGACGCACGCGGCGATGAGCAGCTCGGCGCGCGCCATCGGTGGAATCCACGCGCTGACGAGCGGCGTGCCACGCAGTACGTTGTCGATTACAATCTTGAGCGGCCACGGCTTGAGCACTTCGGTAGCAGACGCGAGCAGGACGCCAGCGATCGCGATCGCGAGACGGCCGAGATGCGGGCGCATCCGGCGAAGCACGTGACCGTAGAGTTCCAGCGAATTCATCGGACCTTACCGTCCGTCTCCGCAACTGAGATCCCGAGCGAGGCTGCGACGTCTGCCGCGCAGGCTTTGATAATCGCAGGGATGCGTCGCGCGCGCGTGAGCGCGAACAAGCCTGATACGATTGCGGCGCATGCAACTCCGATGATGCTGGCGCTCAGTGAGAAGCCGGCGGCCAACAATACGAGCAAGGCGACTGCGGCTGCGATTAGTGCGCGTCGCGGAATGGTGCGAGTACGCCAGAGCAGCGCGATGCTGCCGTCGTTGCGCCGCAACGCGTTTATCGGCACGCGGATCATCGGCAGAACGACGAGCTCGAGATCGTAGGACTGGAAGCCGTCGGTCTCGGCCACCGCAACGCCGCGGCGAACCAGTGCCTCGCGCAGCGCCGTGAGGATCGTGGCGGAATCAACTTTGCCGGCGGCCTCGGTCATGTCGAATTCAACCCGGTCGCCGAAATTAAGCGGACCGTTATGATCGTTGCCTGCGGTCGCGGGTTCGAATCGCCACTTGACGCGCTCGCGCGCGAGGCTGCGAACGGTCGGGCCGAGCAGGCTGACTATTCCGAGGTAGACTCGCGCCAGCGGACCGGAATATTCGCGCGGCAATGGGGCGGAGGCTGCGCTCGTCGCGGCAACCAGTATTGAGAGCGCGATTCCGCTCGCGCCGAGCACGCCCAGCAACCGATTGACGCCGCCTAGGATCAGAAGAATCAGAGAGACACCGATCCATTGAATCGTCAAAGGCAGCTCGGCGTACGAGTTGCCTGCGGAGTAAACGGTTTGGAAGAGGCCGCGGCCGAAGGCGCCGTAGTAAACGCGCGCGCCGCCGAAGAGCGATCCGATCCACGACGGCCCCGCGTACATTCCGTCCTGGTCGGCGCTGCGCAGCGGATATTTGCGGAACAGCAGGCCTTCGCCGGCGCCGTAACCGCGCTGCTGGCGTAGATAGGCAGGGAGAGTCGCCCTACGCTCGTGAATCACAACGGCTCCAGGAGCGTATACGAGCGTTTCTGCCGACGCCGCGAGACGCCAGGAAAGGTCCACGTCGTCGCCGGCGGCGGTGAACATCGGATCGAAGCCGCCGACTTTGCGCAGCGCGGCTTTCGTGATTGCCATGTTGCATCCGCACAATTGCGCCAGTCGATCGTCGCCGGCACGCACCTCGCGCGGCAGTCCGGGCGCCGCGGCCATCGCAGCGGCGCGAGCAGATCGAGAGTCGGGGGCGAAATTCGGACCGGCCGCCGCGGCCGCATCGCGACGCTTGATCGTCTCGACCAGATGATACAGCCAGTCGCGATCAGCGCGCGCATCGGCGTCGATGAACGCGACGATCTCGCATTCGCTGGATGCGGCGTCGACGCCTGCGTTGCGCGCTGCAGCGAGACCCTTGTGCTCGACGCGAATCGTGCGAACGCCGGCCTGATTGGCGATTTCAGAAGTCGAGTCGGTCGAGCCGTCATCGACGACGATCGTTTCATAGTCGGGATAGTTGAGATCGCGAATCGACGCGAGACATTCGCCGAGCGTCGATGCGGCGTTGTAGGCAGCGACGACCACGGCCGCTTTGGGAGCGGCCGTCAGCGGGGGTGGCAGATCGCCGCCGAAGACCCCGGAGACCGCGTCGAAGGCGAGTTTAGGTGAGCGATCGCGGCGGGTCAGTCCGAATGCCCAGTCGGTAATCTCGGCGCCGCCGGTGTGCCATTCGTCGGTAAACGCGAACACGATGAAGCCGGACAGTCCGAGCTCGAAGGCCGCGCGGCACTGCCACGAAAGGAGTTCGGCCTGGTGTTCCTCGCCTTCACGAATCGTATCCATCCCGGTTTCGCTGAGCACCAGTGGCAGCTCGCCGGCTTGTCCCATCAGATGCGTCAGGTAGCGACGGAAGTCTTCCTCGCGATGCAAATAAACGTTGAACGAAACGAAATCAAGAAAACTCAGATCGAGATATTCCGCCGAAGGATAGTTCGAATAGGTGAAAAGCGCGCCGGGATCGATCTGTTTTCCGATATCGCGGAGCTCGGCGAGGAAGCGGCTGACGGCGCGCGGGCCGTGCCAGCGCACGATATCCGATCGTATCTCGTTGCCGATACTGTAAGCGGCGATGGTCTCGCCGAACTGGCGCGTGTCGAGAACCGTCTTGCGGATGGCGTCGCGAATCTCGCGCATCATGTCGGGCGAATCGAGGAACGCCATGTGGAACGGCCACGGGATGCCGAGCATCATGCGCAGTCCGGCCTTCTGCGCCTCCTCGACCATCCAGGGCGGAGGCGGAACGTAGAGGCGAATCACGTTGGCGCCGAGCCGGCTCATCAGCGCGAAGTCGGCCGCGGCGCGCTCGGGCTCGGGATACCGCTCGCCGCGGGAGTTCGGCGCGAACGGCCCGTACGAAACGCCGCGAATGTAGAATTTATCCGCGCCGTCGAGGAGGTATTTTCCGTGCGCTACGAGCCGAGCCATGAACGATGAGCTAATCGCAAAGCGGATGGGCGCGCAACGCGCCGTGCGACCGCACGCTTGACATCGCGCAAGTCATGCCCTGACAATCGGTTCGTGAAGGGCAAATCGGCGGTGGCGCAATCCTGTAACTAGCATGGCCCGACACGCTCCCAGCTGGCTCGAGAGCAAGACGCTGGATCTCGAAACTCGGGCAGCGAAGCATACAACCGCGCTGCGCGTGTGGCACGTCCTGAACCGCGCGGTCGAGGGCTTCCTCTACAATGACGATCTGCTGCGCGCGTCGGCGCTGACCTTCACGGTCGCGCTGTCGATCGTACCGATTCTTGCGCTGGCATTTTCCGCAGCTAAAGGCTTCGGCGGCGCCGAACGATTGCGTCCAGTGGTCGAGCGATATCTTGGACTGGGCGCGGCGTCGTCACAGTTGATGGGCTACGTCGAGAACGTAAACGCGGCGGCACTGGGTTCGGCCGGCGGCGCGTTTTTGCTGCTCACGGTTATTTCCACGATGGGCGCGGTCGAAGCGCGCTCAACACGATTTTCAACGTGCCGCAGAGCCGCAGTTACTTTCGCAAGTTCTCCGACTATCTGAGCGTGCTGTTCACGGTGCCGCTGCTGATGATCGCAGCGCTCGGCGTGACCGCGGTGTTCTCGGTGCGGATTTCGCAGTTTCCGTTTGTCACCCAGCTATTGCCGTACCTGTTCGTGTGGGCGGGATTCTTTTTCCTGTTCGTATTTTTTCCTTACACCAAAGTCAAATATGGTCCCGCGCTGATCGGTTCGTTCGTGACCGCGGTGCTTTTTCAGCTCGCGCAGTGGGGCTACGTGAGCTTCCAGGTCGGGGTCGCCAACTATCGGGCGATCTACGGCGCGATGGCGACGCTGCCGATTTTCCTGGTCTGGATCTATATCGCATGGTCGGTGATCCTGTTCGGCGCCGAACTTACCGCGTCGGTGCAGCGCGGCGACATGCCGCCGATGCTGGGTCCGACTTCGCCGGATTTTTTGTACTCGGCGACGATGCACATCCTGATTCGCCTGGCGGATCGCGCCTATCACGGCGGTGACGAAGTCACATCGTGGACGCTCGCCCGCGAACTTTACGTCGCTGAAGCCGCGATCACGCCGATTCTCGACGGGCTCAAAGCGGGAGGATTTGTAATCGAAGCCGACCCGAACACCGGCGCCCTGAACCAGGGACTGTTCCTGGCGCGCCAGGCTTCGACGATCGTGCTCGCGGACGCGATCAAGTCTGTCGACTACGATCAAGGCGCCAGCGACGGCGATCCGCGCGTCGACCGCGTGATGGCAAAGTTGGGCGCCGTGCGCAGCGAACTGCTCCAGACGATTACGCTCGAAGACATCCGCTCTCCGGAAGCAAAGGCCGGTCGATCAGGAGACGGCGGCGACCGAGAACAAAGCCAACCAGTGAATGTGAAACGCGATTTCGTCGCGAGCACGAATGACTCGCAAGCCAGAGACATGGAAAAAATCGAACCGCGCAGCAGTTTCGTCAACGTCAACGGCATCCGGATACATGCGCTGGACTGGGGCGGCGACGGCGCGCCAATCGTCATCCTGCACGCTACCGGGTTTCTCGGCCGGATCTACCGGCCGCTCGCAGAGCGGCTGCGCGCGATCGGTCACGTTCACAGCTTCGATCAGCGCGGTCACGGCGACAGTTCGGCGGCACCCGACGGCGACTATAGCTGGGACTCGACGATGCGCGATCTCGAAGGCTTCATAACCGCGAAGGGCTGGTCTTCAATCCGCGCGGTCGGGCATTCCGCGGGTGCGACTGCGATCGGTTCGCTCGCATGCGAGCGCCCGGACCTGATCTCGCGCGCAGTCCTGCTGGAGCCGGTAATTTTCGAGTCGCCGACCGCCCCGGAACTCGGATGGCGCAATTCGTTTATCGAGCGGACGCTCAGACGCAGACGCACCTTCGACAGCGTCGAGGCGATGTTCTCGAACTTCGAAAAGAAGCCACCGTACAAAACCTGGCGCAGGGATATTCTGCGCGACTATTGCGAGTTCGGCACGCGGGTGACGAGCGACGGCAAGCGCGAACTGAAGTGCGCGCCCGAGGTCGAAGCAAAATTCTACGAGACGTCACGCGACTTCGACGGCCTCGGGCGAATTCTCCGCTGCACGGTTCCGCTGTTGATCATGTTCGGTGCGCGCGGCGATTCGCTCGGCGCAGCGCTGTCGGCAAAGGTCGCGCAGCAGATCAAGAACGGCCGCGTGATCGATGTAGCGGACACCGGGCATTTCATGCCGATGGAGAAGCCGGGCTACGCCGCGGATCAAGCGATCGAATTCCTCAAGTCCGAGTGATTTCCAGCGTGAAAAGAGCGATCATGGCGGTGGCAATCCTGATCGGCCTCTGCGTGGCCTACGTCCTCGCACATCTGGCCTTAATCGAAGCTGGCCGAGAGGTGGTTGTCGTCCATGAACCGACTCCGTCTGGAACGGTGGTCAAGGCGCGACTTTGGATCGTCGACGATGCGCCGTATTCCTGGATTCACCCCGGCAACGCCAATGCTCGTTGGTGGGTCCAGCACATGGATGCGCACCCGATTGTCGAGGTCGATCGAGGCGGCCAATTACGGCGGTACCGCGCGCAACCCGATCCGGCGGCGCACGCGAAGGTGCATCGGCTGCTGCGCGAGAAATATGGCGTCGCCGACTGGTGGGTACGTTTCCTCGCAGGCACGGACACTCGCAGCGGTCTTCTTACCTGGGGCGAAAAGTGCAAAACGGTCCCTATCCGACTAGAACCCATCTCGTGAATAGGCTGGGCTGTCCGCGCTTGGGACTGACTCAGGGCGACGCTAATCGTCGGTCAGGACGAACTGAGTATTGCGCGGGCTTCGGAAGTGTATGTTCCCGCGCGTTCGTAGAGTATCAGCGGCGGCTCAATAGCTACTTCGATTCCGCCGCCGACGCGCGCCTCGACTAACATCACCGACGCGGGCATCGCAATTCGAGGATGAACGAAGCGGATGCGCTTGGGCTCGAGTTTTTTCGAGCGCATCGCGGAAATCAACTCGGCGCTCCTGCGCGCGGTGAAGACGAAGGCGACGCGTCCGCCGGTGCGGGCGTAGCGTCGCGAGGCCGCGACGAAGTCAGTCAGCTCACCGACACTCTCGCCGCGCGCCAGGCGGCGGCCGTGGTCGGGATTTTCGCGGCCGGTGGCCGCTGCGCGATAGGGAGGATTCGCGACTACCAGGTCGAAGCTCGCGGGCTCGACGCCTGCGATCTTTTTCTGCCGAAGGTCGGCAAATACGGAGTGTACCGATTCAAGACCGTTGATCGAGGCGTTGCGATCGATCATCGACGCGAGCACTGGCTGGATTTCGATCGCGACGACTTGGCGGGGCCGGTAGAGCGCGGCAATCATGATCGATACGACACCGCATCCTGCGCCAAGCTCGAGCACCCGGTCGCGCGACCTCGCGCGCGCGAAGCGTCCGAGCAAAATCGCTTCGACCGAGAAGCGATAGCCGTGTCTTGGCTGGATCAAGGTGATAGAACCGTCGAGGATCGTGTCGCGAGTTTCGTCAGTTGAAGTCGCCATCGTGAACGCCGCCGAAAAAGGAGAGCTCTACGC
Organism: uncultured delta proteobacterium; assembly: GCA_963805315.1. Taxonomy (GTDB): domain Bacteria; phylum Desulfobacterota; class Binatia; order Binatales; family Binataceae; genus Binatus. The sequence continues at coordinate 44,309 of CAWDTQ010000016.1, read as the reverse complement.
CCGCATCTTTCGCAAGGTTGGTGTGTTTCTCGGCAAGGGGGAAATTCCGCGGGCGCTCAAAGAGCTGAATGAGGGTATGAAAATCGCCGAACGCAACGGCGATAGCAAGATGGCGGCGCGATTCGCGCAAGAGATTGCGAACCTCACGAAGACGCCGGAACCCACAAAATAGCGGCCTTTTGCCTCGATTCTCGACCTATCGCCCGCGCCGCCGCTTGACGCATTCGAGTTCGTACTTACCTTGAAATTGTGGGACGCAAGGCGATTCGGGCGAAGGACAGATAGAAACTTCCTCGCGCCGGGCGCCCCGAAATCTAAAATCACGCCGGAGAAAATTACCGGCAGGAGGGCTTGAAAAATGGAAGTGCTGATGAGGAACGGTCTGACTCATGACAACTCGCTCCTGCGCAACTGGAACGTGCTGTGGAACGAGCTCGAACCCGCGCGGAGGGGGCAGCCGGCGGCTGACGTCGTTGAAGATGCGGACGCATATCATTTCTACTTCGAGATGGCCGGCATCAGGAGCGAATCGGTCGATGTGCGCGTCGAGGACGGAAGTCTGATCGTCGAGGCTGAGCGCAAACGGCCCGAGTGGTCCAAGGACGCCGAAGTTCATCTGTCGGAGCGGGCGTACGGCACGATGCGCCGCGCGTTCACAATGCCTGACGACGCCGGCCATGACGGAATCAAGGCGGCCTACAAGGATGGAGTGCTGGAAGTGACGGTGCCGAAGCGGCCCGAGAGCAAACCGTTCAAGATCAAAGTCGAGGTCGAAAACTAGCCAGCGCAACGGACGCTTCGCGCGCGGCTAGGGAATTTTTGGCTCCAGGCGCCGGCGGTATACACTGCCGGCGCCGTGGATGCAGCCGACGCAGCCACCCGAGCTGACCCCGGACCGGGAGGATTCGCAGATGGCGTTTCTGATTATCGTAGTGGCTATCGTCGCATGGGTAGTATTTGCCTATAATGGATTAGTCAGTCTGCGCAACCAAGTAGATAATGCGTGGCGGCAAATAGATGTACAGTTGAAACGCCGTCATGACCTGATTCCAAACCTGGTCGAAGCCGTCAAAGGCTATATGCAGTTCGAGCGCGACACGCTGACGCAGGTCGTCGAGGCGCGCGCCAAGGCGGTGAACGCGCCGGACCAGGCCTCGCGCATGGCGGCGGAGAGTCAGCTCACGGCGGGGATGGGCAAGTTGCTGGCCGTGATGGAGAACTATCCGCAGTTGAAGGCCGACGAGAACGTGCTCAAGCTGCAGGAAGAGCTGACGACCACGGAAAATCAGATCGCATTCGCGCGGCAGGCGTACAACGATGTCGTGCTCGGCCTTAACACGCGCATTCAGAGCTTCCCGACCAATCTCATTGCCGGCAACTTCGGTTTCAAGCCCGCGGAATATTTCAAAGGCGCTCCCGAAGAGCAGGCGGTCCCCAAGGTTGACCTTTCGATGACCACGCCGCACGCCTGAGGCACACCCAAAGAACGGGCATGCTCGATGGCAGCAAGCAACTTCAGAAGTCTCGAGGCGACCAATCGTCGCGAGACCGTGCTGCTGGTGCTCGCGTTCACGTTTCTGCTCGGCGCGCTCGGACTTGGACTTGATATTGCGGCGCACGACGTCGCGATCGTCAACGGACAGATGGTCGGCTTCCCGGTGCTGACGATTGCAGCGCTGGTTTTCGCCGGCGTGCAATCGATGGTGTCATACTACAGTGGCGCGTCGCTGGTGCTGCTCTCGGTTCACGCGCGCCCGCTCACGCCAGACACGCAAAAGCATCAGATGGTGCTCGACGTGATCACCGAAATGGCGACCGCGGCGCGCATGCCGGTGCCGAAGCCGTACATTATCGACGACGAGTCGCCCAACGCGTTCGCAACCGGACGCGACCCGGCCCATTCGGTGATTTGCGTCACGCAGGGGTTGGTCGATCAGATGGACCGCGAAGAATTGCAAGGAGTGATTGGCCATGAGATGTCGCACGTTGCCGACTACGACATCCGCACGATGATGATGATCGCGGTGATGGTAGGCGGAATCGCGATGCTCTCGGATTTCGTCTACCGCTGGATGTTCTTCGGCGGATTCGGCGCGCGCGGCAGGAGCAGCGATAGCCGCGACAACCAGGCGGCGGCGCTGATAACGGTCGTGGTGATCGTGCTGGCCGCCGTGGCGCCCATCTTTTCACAACTGCTCGCGATGGCGGTGTCGCGGCAGCGCGAATACCTGGCCGACGCGTCGTCGGTGGAGTTCACGCGCAATCCGCGTGCGCTGCTGCGCGCGCTGGAGCACCTCGCGAAAGTCGAGTCGCCGCTGAAGGCTGGCACCGCCGGCACGGGCCATCTGTTCATCGTCAATCCGCGCGAGGGCTTGCGCGAAGACGACGAAGGATTCTTCGCCAACCTGTTCTCGACGCATCCTCCACTGAGCAGGCGAATCGCTAGACTGCAAGCGTTGCTGGGTGCGGCAGGCGCGACCACACTCGACGCATCGGCTCAAGCCAACACCTGAGCGAACACTCCACTTTCCGGTTCCCCTTCCCGCGCGGGAAGGGGTTAGGGGTTAGATTCTTAGCCGACCGCGACATTGCCCGCTTTCGCCGACCAACCTAAGCTCGACTAATGCCGACCCAGCAGGAGATTGATCAAATACTTGGCCAGGTCGTTACGCGCGTCTCGAAGATCGATGGCGTCGCGGCGATCGTGCTCGGCGGATCGCGCGCGCGGGGAACCGCTGACGAACGATCGGATATCGATCTCGGAATCTATTACGACGGTAAGCATCCTTTCTCGACGATGGCTCTGGGAGCGGCTGCGCGCGAACTGGACGATAGTCACAGCGATGGGTTGGTGACCGCGTTCGGCGAATGGGGACCGGCAGTGAATGGCGGCGGATGGCTCCAGATTCGCGAGCATCATGTCGATTTCCTCTACCGCGAAATTGGCGCGGTGCGGGCGGCAATCGACGAATGCATCGCCGGGCGTCCGCGCAGCATCCATCAGCTTGGGCATCCGCTCGGATTTCACATGCAGATCTATGCAGGCGAAGTTCACGTCTGCCGTCCGCTCTTCGATCCGACCGGCGCGATTGCCGAGCTCAAGTCCATTGTCCGCGAATATCCTGAAAAACTCCGGAACGCCGCCGTCACCAAGCATCTTTTCGACGCGGAATTCGAAATTTCGATCTGCGCGAAGCCGGTCGAGCGCGCCGATGTGATGTACGTGGCGGGGTGCCTGTTTCGCGCCGCGGGTTTCATGACGCTCGTGCTGTATGCGCTGAATCGCAGATTTTTTCTCAACGAGAAAGGCGCGATCGCCGAGTCCCTGCAATTCCCGATCAGGCCGGCGCGCTTTCACGATACCGTCGCGAGCGTGCTGGGAAAGGTCGGCACTGCGCCGGCGGAACTGGCGGCGAGCGTCGTCAGCTTCCAGAGCCTGGCTGCGGAATTGCGGCAACTCGCTGCGAGTGAAGGCGCGCTCTAGCGGTTGCGTCCTTTCAGGGCGCGCTCGATTTCGCGATCTGATGCCCTGCGCGCCATCACGTCGCGCTTGTCGTAGGAGTGCTTGCCCTTGGCAAGTCCCAGTTCAACTTTGGCGCGGCCGTTCTTGAAATAGATTTTTAAGGGGACGATCGAATAACCCTTCTCGCGCACGCGGCCCCACAGACGATTGATCTCGCGCCGATGCATCAAAAGTTTTCTCGCGCGTGTTTCCTTGTGGCTGAACTGCCCCGCAGGAGCGTAGGTGCCGATGTGCACGCTTTCGAGGAACGCTTCGCCATTCTTGATGCGCGCGTAACTGTCGCGCAGATTTGCGCGATGCGCTCGCAGCGACTTGACCTCCGTGCCGGTGAGCGCGAGGCCGGCCTCGAGCGTCTCCTCGATGAAGAAATCGTGCCGCGCCTTGCGGTTATCGACGACCAGGTCGAAGCCGTCGCCGGAAGTTTTGCCGTTGCGGCTATGAGTATCGCGGGCCATCGCAAGCGCGAGTTTATCCGCAGACGGCGACGCAGATAAGGGCCATGAGCGCCGGGTTGCGCGCGCAACGCTCGAGCCTTAGATTGGATCATGTAACCGTTTCGAACTGGCCTCTGTCGAAAACCCACTATCCGTGGGGGCGAACTGGATTCGACGAAGACAATATGGCCATGGTCGCACGCCGGGTGCTGTCGACCCGTAAAACTGGCAGACTGCGAAATTTACCCGCAGACAATAACGGTTACGCTCTGGCGGCCTAAGGGCCGCTAGCGTCCCGCCGCTGCTCGCCCATGGCAGCGGGTCGGGGCGTCATTTAGTGGGCTAGGGAACCGCAGTTCACCGGCTGGGCGGCGTCCCGAAAATTCAGCCGGCTGGCGTCAGGGAAGCCCGTCTGTGGGCGTTTCGGACGCGAGCTAAAATTCGCAGACTAAGCGTGTAGTGACCGTCGCCGGAAGGCCTTCGGACGGGGGTTCAATTCCCCCCGCCTCCAACCTCATAAGTTATTGATTTTATTGGATTTTTCATCGCCTTCGTTGCCGTCGGCTGATGATCTCCTCGGGCATTCGTAAATGCGTGGTGCTTCAATCTCGCGTCAAATCCAAGGCGGCCCGAAGTGTCTTTTTGAGAGCGTCCCTCGTATTCATATTTCACCAGCGTAAAGCATCAATTAATGATACTTTGCGACTGTGAATTCAGAAACCATTGTCCAAACGCGAGGACACTTCCTGAACTCAGAGATTGACTGTCATCCCTTGTGCTGCTCACTGCAGGATTCCTTTCCTCAGCGCTCGCTCTTTCATGATCGCGAAGAACACCGGCACCAATATGAGAACGTGGATCGTCGAGGTGATCATTCCGCCGACTATCGGCGCTGCGATAGGTTTCATCACGTCGGACCCGATGCCGCTCTCCCAAAGAATCGGTGCGAGACTCAGCATCACGACGGCAACTGTCATCAGCTTCGGTCGAAGCCGCTGCACTGCGCCTTCGATCACCGCCGCTTCGACGCCTTCATGAGTTAGTTGGCCGGTTGCGATGTGACGATTCAGAGCTTCGTGAAGGTAAATCACCATGACGACGCCGGTCTCGACAGCAATTCCGAACAACGCGATGTACCCGACCCATACTGCGACGCTGAAGTTGAAACCCATCATGTACTGAAGCAGAAGCCCGCCGGTCATCGCGTAGACAGTCGGAAGAATGAGTACGATCGATTCGGTCACCGATTGGAAGAGCATGTAGAGCAGGACAAAGATCAGCCCGAATACGATTGGCAGGATGACCGTCAGGCGCTTCCGCGCGCGCAACTGAAACTCATACTCTCCCGACCACTTCAGGATGTATCCGGCGGGCAGACGGAGTTGCCGGTCGAGCACGCGCTGCGCGTTGTCAACGTAGCTGCCGTAGTCCGATGTCGCGAGATCAACATAGACGTAGCCGGTGAGTTGCCCGTCTTCGTCGCGGATCATCGAGGGGCCCGGGCTCAAGGTGATATGTGCGACTTCGCCTAGCGGAACCTGTGCTCCTGTCGGCGTCATGATTAGTATTCGACGAAGCGCGTTCAGGTCATTCCGGTAATCCGCGAGATAACGAACGTTGATCGAGTAGCGCTCGCGACCTTCGACGGTAGTCGCGATATTCTCGCCGCCCATGCCCGAACTGACCGCCCGCTGAACGTCTCCGACCGTCAGGCCATATCTCGCGGCGGTGCCGCGGTCGACATCAACGTTAATGTAGAACCCTTGAGAGACTCGTTCGGCGAAAATTCCTCGCGTGCCTGGGACGGAACCGAGTATTTCTTCAATTTGAGAACCAATCTGTTGAATCCGATCTACGTCGGGACCCTGAATTTTAAGTCCGACCGGAGTTTTGATTCCGGTGAGCTCCATGTCGAGCCGGTTCTCGACGGGCATAGTCCAGGAGTTTGACAGACCGGGGAAGTGCAGCCGGTCGTCCATCTCAGCAATGAGCTGATCGTAGGTCATGCGATTCCGCCATTGGGCCCGGGGCCTAAGCATGATCGTTGTGTCGTACATGTCGAGCGGCGCGTTGTCGGTTGCGCTGTCCGAACGTCCGACGGAGCCGAACACGCTTTCGACCTCGGGAAACGTGCGGATGATCTGATCTTGCTTCTGCATCAGATCTACCGCCGAGCTGATCGAAATCCCGGGCAAGGCAGTCGGCATGTAGAGACTCGATCCTTCGTACAGCGGCGGCATGAACTGACTGCCAATCTTGAACAGCAGCGGAATTGTGAGGATCACGAATATCACGTTGGCGACGATCGTCAGGACGCGATGACGCAGGCACCATCGGATGACCGGCAGATAAATGGCCTGGAAGAAGCGCGAGATCGGATTGTCGTCCTCCGGACGTAGGCGCTTGCCCCGAATGAAGAGGACCATCAGAACAGGGACCACGGTGATCGCGAGAACTGAAGAGAAGCCGATTGCAAAGGACTTGGTGTAAGCCAGCGGCCGGAACATCCGTCCCTCCTGCGATTCGAGCAGGAACACCGGCAGGAATGAGACGACAATAATTATCAGCGAGAAGAAGATCGGGCGGCCGACTTGCTTTGCGGCCGATAACAGAATTCGCTGCCGTTCGGATGGGGAAACCGACTCGCCTCTCAGCGACGCGTGGTGCTGCGCTTCCGATAGGTGTCGATAGCCGTTCTCGACCATCACAATCGAAGCGTCGACCAACACACCTATGGCCAGCGCCAATCCGCCGAGCGACATGATGTTGGAGCTGATCCGCAGATAGTACATCGGGATGAAGGTCGCGATGACCGCGATCGGTAGCGCAAGAATCGGGATCAGCGCCGAACGTAGGTGAAAGAGGAAAACGATGATCACAAGACTGACGATGATCGCCTCTTCGAGCAGATCGCGCTTCAGGGTGTTGATGGATTCCTGGATGAGTCCCGAACGGTCGTAGCCGGCGACGATTTCGACGCCGCGCGGCAGAGTCTTTTGAATCTCAGCGAGCTTCTGCTTGACCCCGTCGATGACGGTCAGAGCATTCTGCCCGTAGCGCATCACGACGATGCCGCCGACCGTCTCGCCGTCGCCGTTCCACTCAGCCGCTCCCTCGCGCAGGTCGGGTCCGAGACTGACCACGCCCAAGTCCCGTATCAGTACCGGAGTACCGTTGTTGGTCGCGACGGAAATTTCTTCAAGGTCCGAGACGGAGTGGACATAGCCGAGACCGCGGATCATGTAGTCCGCTCCCGACATCTCGAGCACGCGGCCGCCGACTTCGCCGTTGCTGTCGCGGATTTTGTCGATCACCGTCTCCAGCGGTACCTTAAGTGCGAGCAGCCGATTCGGATCGAGCTTGACCTGGTACTGCTTCACGAAGCCGCCGATAGTTGCGACCTCCGAAACTCCCGGCACTGTTTCGAGCGCGTAGCGCACGTTCCAATCCTGCAGGCTGCGCAGATCGGCGAGACTGTGGGTGCGACTTTTGTCGACCAGAGCGTATTCGTACACCCAGCCCGCCCCGGTTGCGTCCGGCCCGATAGCGGGATTTACGCCGGCCGGAAGCTTGCCGGTAATTTGCTGGAGGTATTCCAGCACGCGGCTTCGCGCCCAGTAGATGTCGGTGCCGTCCTCGAACACGACGAACACATAGGAGTCGTTGGGCATCGTCTGCGCGCGGACCGCCTTAACGTGCGGCGCCGCCAGCATCGCGGTGACGATGGGATAGGTCACCTGATCCTCGATAAGATTGGGCGGCTGGCCCATCCATTCGGTGTGGATAATCACCTGAACGTCCGAGATGTCCGGCAGCGCGTCGAGCGGGATTCGATCGAGCGACCAGACGCCCGCCAGCACCAACGCCAGCACACCGAAAAACAGGATGAAGCGGTTCGCATTGCACCAGTCGATAGTTCGCTCGATCATGCTACTTTCCTCACATCGCCATTGAGCCGCTGACCGACACGTCCATCTGCTTAGTCGCGATAGGATGGCCGTCCTTCGACGCGGAGATCGTCAAGCTCCAGGTGCCGCCGCTGTTCAGTTCGATACCCGTGGCGTAGGTGCCGCTTCCCTGATCTTGTGCGGTGCCCTGCGCGCGCATCGCCGCCATTCCCATCGCGGGCATCGCCGCCATGTAGAACGAAACCGTCACTTGCGCGCCCGAGATCGGCACTCGTTTGGAATCGCGGAGCGTCACGATCGCCTTGTTGTGGCCGCGGGCCAAAGGATTCGGGTCGCTCGTGAACTCGATGCTTGCCTGGGAAACAGCTTCGGCCGTCTGTCCAGCTGCGTTCGCGCCGACACCCGGCGGAGGCGGCACAAACGCTCCAGCGGCCGCCTGAAGTTGGCTTTCCGAGTCGATCAGGAAATTGGCGGAGCTGACGATCTGCTGACTCGGCGCGAGTCCTTTGAGCACAATGAATTGATCGCCGACGTGTGGTCCCAACTCGATCTCCGCGGGAGTGAGATAACCGTCACCGCGATCGATGAAGGCGACGTTGTGCGTGCCAGTGCGCAAAACGGCAGTGTCCGGGATTACGGTTTGCTCGCCCATCGGGAGGTCGAGCGCGACGTGCGCGAACATCCCGGGAAGAAGTTGGCCTTTGGGGTTGCTGAACTCGCATCGGACCCTGGCGGTACGAGTCATCGGATCGATCTGCGGCTGAATGAAATCGACGCGGCCGTCGAAGTTCGCGCCCGGATAGGCGTCCACCGTAACCCTTGCGGTATCGCCGGGGCGGACCTTGCCGATCTCGTCCTGAAACACCGCCGCGTAGATCCAAACCTTCGACAGATCGGTGATTGTGAACAAGCGCGTGTCCGGCTGCACGTACATGTTGGGCAGCGCGTTGCGCTCGACAATGTATCCGGTCATGGGCGAGTCGATCTCGACGGCGCGACGCACAGTGCGCTCGCGTTCCAATCGCGCGACCTCGTGCTGCGACACTCCCCAGAGCTTGAGACGTTCCGCGGCGGAATCGACCAAGGATGACGCGTCGTTGGTCACGTCGCTGACGGCGCTATCCTTCACGCGCTTGCGCGCATCGATGGCGAGGAGATATTCGCTCTCGGTGCTCATAAGGTCCGGGCTGTAGATTGTAAACAACGGCTGGCCCCGGCGTACGTATTGATAAGTCGAATTCGCGAACACCTGTTCGATCCATCCGGCAAAGCGCGTTTGCACGTAGCCTTGCAGCCGTTCGTCGGTCTCGATGCTGCCGGTCGTCTCTAGGCGGTCGCTCACGTCCCTTCGCGCCACGGTCGCGAACTTGAGTCCGATCAATTGCCGGCGCTCTGGTGTGATGCGGATGGGCGCGAGCTGGGAATCCGCTCCGTACGCAATTGGCGGCGCTGTAAAAATCAGGAAACCCAACGTCAAGAAGACAGTGATGAGTCGCCACTGTGATGAGTTGTAGTTCATCGTCGGTCACCGATTACTTGCTGAAGTTTGGCGATAGCGATTTCATGGTCGGCGAGGCTGCGGTAGTACTCCTGCCTGAGGCTCTGCAAATCGAGCACCGACGACAGCAACGTCTGGAAGTCGACTTTGCCGACTCGATACGCCGCCACCGCCGAAGCCTGCGACGTTTCGGCCTGAGGGATCAGGCCATCGCGATAGATGGATAGGATCCGTTCGGCAGTGCGTATCGCGACCAGGCTACTTTCTCCATCTGAGGAAACCTGCAATTGAGTTGCACGGACCTGCTCGCGCGCCGATTCGGCTTCGAGCGCGGCCTGCTCGATGGCGGGCGTCTGCTTGCGCCAGAAATAGAGCGGAACCTTCGCGCCCAGACTCAACATGTAGTAGTCGTTGAATCCGGGGCCGGTTTTTTCGTAGGAGTAACCGACCGTGAAATCCGGCCAGTAGCCCTGATGCGCGAGCTTCAGCGCTTCGGCGCTGCGCTCTTCCATCGCGCGATCCGCGGCGAGATCGGGAGAACTGCTGTCGGCCAACTGCGCGAGCTGCGATGAGTCGAGCTGGAACTGCGTCATCTCAACGTCGCCGATCTCTATATTGCGCGAGTCGAGATCGCGCCCGAGGAGCTGCTTGAATTCGAGCTGTTCCTGGTCTTCCTCCTGATGATGCATCGCGTGCTCCTTAAGGAGTTCGGTGGTCTGAAGCTGTGCCTTGATGAGGTCTTGCTGCAGGCCTTGTCCGAGGCGGTAGCGGGTTTCTGCGATTTTCTGAATCTGTTGGAGCTCGTCCTGATTGCGATCTAGGATCGCCAGCGTCTTCGCGTGATAAAACAGCTCGTAGTACAGCTCCTTGACCTTTTCCTCGACTGCACGCCCGGCAGCTTCATAATGATGCTTGGCGTACTCAGCGTCTTTTTCGGCTTCGGACTTCTGCAAGCGGAGCTTGCCGGGACCCGGAATGTCCTGCGAGACGCCGAAGCCGGTGTAATAGAAGTCGCTGCTCTCGTAGCCCGAGAACGGTTGCGGACTTCCGACCGTGAAATGCTGGAGCGAGACCTCAGGATCGGGCAATGTCGCAGCCTGGATCGGCACCTTTGTTTGGGCCTGCCAATGACTTCGTGCCGCGAGCACGACGGGGCTGCGGGAAAGCGCCTCGTCGACGAGCGCTTGCAGCCGATCGGAACCGGCGGGTGTTTCGATCGCCGGAGCGCTATCCTGTGTGCGCCCCGCCGATGGGATCGCGGTCAGAATTGCGATGGCAAATGTGGTCGCTATTAAATTTCGGGCCGTTGTGCGGCGAATGCTTTGGCAGGGTTTCACAAATTCCAACCTTCCAGCCGCGATCGATCGCGGCGCGGCTGCGTCCTTCGCAAGTCTAAAACCTGCGCTTTATCTGCTGATCGGATCGGCAGATGTTCCTTGGATTGTCGCGAGCAGTCAGCACACGAGCGCTGGTGGCGAATGGAACACATCCGCCATTCAAGCTCACGCGCTCAGGGAAGGTTCAGATCTGACGGGAACAGAGAAGTGCTAACGAAAGGAGACGGTCTGGTGGCGAGTACCCACTAATGATGACGGTATTTCGCGAGTGCGAAATCGTGGTGATAATCGCGGATGCAGGCAGATTCCCCATCGAGGCGAAATGCGGCGCGGAACGTGTTTGATTGGTCGCTCTATCTGGAACGGCCGGCGCCTGGCAGCAGCTCAACTGATTCACCGGAGCATCGCTCGAACAATTGGGGCCGCAGCACGCCGCTGTGGCACACTTCATCGCAGACGGCACGCTCATGCTGAACGGAAGAAGCAGGATAACAAGGATTATGGCGAGAGGGCGCATGACGATTATCTTCTTAGCCTGAAGGTAACAGTGAAGGCAATCTGCTCTGTATTTTCGGTAGTGTCCTAATCTGAATCTGCGGCACAGGAGCAAGCGGCATGAAAGCCAAGACGATCGGGAAGCCACTCAAGAATCCGATAAACCTTTCGAAGAGCCCTGTTCGTTTCACACCCACTGGATCGATCGAGCCGGTCGCTCAACGCGGCCGCGCTCATCCCGGTGTCGAGGGCAGACTCGCGGGAGAGGCCCGAATGACCAAGAACCCGCCGCATGCTGGGGAGATGCATCCTGACGGCGACGAACTCCTCTATCTCGTTGAGGGCGCAGTTGACGTAATTCTCGACGAGGAAGCTGGCGAACGCTGTCTTTCGCTGCAGCCCGGCCAAGCCTTTGTTGTGCCATGCGGAGTGTGGCACCGCGTAATGGTCAAGGAACCGTGCAGCCTACTGTATTTTACGCCGGGCTGCAGCCAAGTCCGCTGGCGACGCCCAGCACGCCCCAAATGAGAGCCAGAGCAGCACGGCAAGTTCATGAGTGCCTTCGTCCGCGCCCGCGAGCCGTTTTGATCTATATCGCGAACTCGTCCTTAGGCTGGCCAGCAGGAGGAAATCGTGAAGTCTATCACCGGAGTCGGGTTGGCGGAGGTCGTCTCAGTGTATAGCGGTACGCAGGGCGACTTCATGCAGTTGCTGTTCGGACAACAGCTTCACATTGGTGGAATGAAGGCCTCGATTGACCTAGCGGACCGCGCGGGAATCGGCGCGGCGCTCAGCGGCGTCGATCTCTGCTGCTGCAACGGCGCCGGAATGCGGTTCCTGGTGCGGTCACGCAACGTCGCATCGATGGTCGGCGTCGATGCGACCGAGGCCGTGGTCGAGCGGGGTCGGCGGCTGACCCGCGAAGAGGGTCTCGACGATCGGATCCGATTCATCCACGCGGATGCGTGTCAAAGCGGCCTGCCGTCCGCCAGCGCGGATTTCGTATGGAGCGAAGATGCGTGGTGCTACGTCCCGGACAAACCGAAATTGATTGCGGAAACGGCGCGCATCGTTCGTCGCGGCGGCGTCATCGCTTTCACCGACTGGGTTGAAGGGCCTCCGGGACTGACTGATTCGGAGGCGCAGCGCTTTCTAGGGATGATGACGTTCGCCAACGTCGAGGATATTGCGGGCTACGTCAACCTGCTCTCGGTAAGTGGCTGCGAAGTGAGCGTTGCGGAAGACACGGGGCGGTTTGCTTCGCATTTCGAGTTGTACCTCAACATGATCGAGATGCAGCTTACATACGATGTGTTGCGGACCCTCGCGTTCCGCACCGAGCTGTTGGAAACGCTCGTCGATGGATTTCGTTTTCTTGGCGAGATGGCGCGCGCTGGCAAGGTCGCGCAAGCACGGTTTGTCGCGCGGCGAGAATAGCGAGACCGGTCTAGCCGCCCCTAGCGCGCGGGTTTTGGCGGAACGTAAGGGTCGGGAGTGCCCGGTGGAATAGGCGGCTCCTTCTTCAAGGACGCGAAATGTTCAGCTAGCGACTTGGTGATTGGGAAGCGAGCCCACAAGTCTTCAACTACGCGCGGATCGGTTGGATGTTCTTCCTTGGGATCGATCAGGAGATCGAAGAACAGCGGAGTACTGTAACTACTCACCGGCTCGCCGAAGCCCTTCGAAAACGTCTTCATCATCATTTTCCAGTCGCGCCACTTGACGCCGAATAGATCGTTGCCGACGTAGATGATGACCGAATCTCTGTTCGAGCGTTGCTGGCTTCCGGTGAGAAAGTCGAGTTGGTCGACGCCGTCGATGATGCGGTCGTCGGGCACCTTGCCTCCGGCGATTCGGGCGAGCGTGGGAAAGAGATCCATTTCATGGATAATTTCGTTGCTGACGCTTCCGGGCGGAATGTGGCCCGGCCAGCGCATGAGGAACGGTACTCGGAGTGAGCCCTCCATGGCTGTGAAGTAGGTGCCTCGCCACGGCCCGCTGAAGCCGTAGTATGGTTCGAACATTTCGGGACCGTTGTCTGAGGTGAAGATGAAAATCGTGTTGTCACGCACGCCCATCTGGTCGATGGCGTCGAGTAGACGACCCGCGTAGTCGTCCATCTGTACAAGCACGTCAGCGAAGTCGCCGTTTCCTGTTTTACCCTGGAACGGAGCGTCCGGCAGAGTCGGAAAATGAAGTTGGGTGTAGGGAATGTAGGCGAAGAACGGATTGTGGTCAGTGACACTGCGCTGCATGAAGTCGATGGCATGCTCCGTCAGCTCGCGGTCGATCGTTCTCCGCTCATTCAGATCGTAGACCTTTACGTTTTTGGGTGGTTCTCCTTTGCGTCCTTCCATCACGTACTCAAATTTCGCCAGAGGACTCGAGTCGGAGCGGAAGCGCGAACTCTGGGGCCAAAACGACTCGTCTGATGAATTCGGTATGCCGTACCATTCGTCGAATCCCCGGTCGGTTGGAAAACGCCCCGGTGTGTCGCCGAGATGCCATTTGCCGAATGCACCCGTGGCGTAGCCGGTCTGGGACAGCATTTCCGAGAGCGTGACTTCCCATCGGGTCAAACCGTAATTCTCGGCGAATAAGCGGCACGGTGCCGTTGCCGGTGCGCACCGCATATCGTCCCGTCATCAGAGCCGCGCGGCTGGGTGTGCACTGGGCCTCGACGTTGAAATTGAGCGCGCGAAATCCTTCGCTGGCCAGTCTATCGAGCCGGGGCGTCGGAGCGCCTCGCAGGATGCCCCCTCCATAAACGCCAAGTTCGCCCCAACCAAGATTATCCATCAGCACCAAAACGATGTTGGGTTTGGCGCCCTGTTCTGAATTCATTTTCCTTGCCTCCAAGCGCTCACCTAGGGAATCTGCTCGCGGATGAACTTGCCGATGCCCTCGATCGCTTGCTGGGCCTCGGGCAGGACGCCGGCGTACGACTGAAAGCGATGAATCATTTCCGGCCAGACTTCGAGTTTGACCTGAACTCCGGCTGCGCGCGCGCGTTGCGCGAGGCGGGTCGAGTCGTCCAGCAGAACCTCGTGATCGCCAACCTGGATCAGCAGCGGTGGGAATCCCTTAGGATCGGCATAAAGCGGAGAGGCCAGCGGGGTGCGCGGATCCTTGCCGGCCAGGTAAGCGTTCCCCAGCAGTCCGACGCCGTCGGGCGTGAAGATCGGATCGACGTCCTTGCGTGTTTTCATCGACTCGCCCGTAAACTCCAAATCGATCATCGGCGAGAGGCAGACCGCCGCCGCAGGCATCGCGAGTCCGGCGTCGCGGGCCGCAACCAGTATCGCGAGCGTCAACGCGGCGCCTGCAGAATCTCCCGCTATAGCAATGCGCGATGGAGGCAGTCCCTGTGCGAGCAAGAACCGATAGCCCGCGACGGAGTCGTCCACCGCGGCCGGAAACGGATGCTCGGGTGCAAGGCGATAGTCCAGTCCCAGCACGCGGGCTTGCGCGGCGCGCGAGATGCGGCCCATCAGATTGCGATGGGTATTCAGGGAGCCCATTACATAGCCGCCGCCATGTAAGTAGAGCACGGCGCGATCGGCGGCAGCGCCCGGCGCGTTGATCCATTCCGCCTTGACTCCATTGGCAAGAACGGGCTCGCATTTGATATCGGGTTCCGCCGGCCGCGCCATCTGTTCGTTGAGCGCGCGCATCTCCGCAATGCTTCCGGCCTTACTGATCAGGGCTTTTATCGTGTCGATTACCTGCTGCAACTGTGGACTCGCCATCGTCGGAAACACTCCTTAGTGGGTAAAGCACGCCGACCAGCGCGCGTTTTTCGAAACTAGCCCGAGTTATCCTCAGGCGCAAATATTTTGGCTGGTGCTTGAAAGTTTGACAGCCGTGTCTCGCCCACGATCGATCGTCACGTTGAGGATCTCGCTTGAGCGCGCCATCGGCGGATCGCAGTACGGCGCCAACTGATCGAAGAAGCTGTCCGGCTCGATTACCGCCTCGGGCGCGAACACTCCAGGTGTGGCGAGGCGTCCTTCCAGCAATTGCCGTAACCCGAGCGCCAGCGGCACGCCCGTCGACTTCGCCATTCCTCTCGGAACAGTGCTGACCGATACGCCGACGCGCGCCGCCTTCCCGTCCTTGGTTCCGGTCGGCGAACGCGAAGAACGGAGGCAAATCGCCATGACCTTTGAGGCCCAGCGACTTTACTACCGCCTTGAGGGTTCGAAGCGCGCCTGGGGCAATCATGATCGCAGCTGCCTGCTCGTTCGTGAGGGTCTTTTGATCCAGCGCCGCGTTGAGATCCTTTAGAAGGGAAAGCGCTTGAGTCGTAAGGATCATCAAGCATGCGCTCCGCCCACGAATCCCGAGTGTCTCGCACATCGTCAGCGGCTCGGGATGGCCTACGGTATAGGCGGCACCGCGACCGCGACCAGGATAATCAATCTCCACCGCATCGAGCGGCGGTCGATCGACGAGTCGTCCGCCCTCCACTACGCGAATCAACCCGGAGATCTGCTGCATCAAGTGACGCACTGCCGCGCTCGGCTTTCCGTTTTGATCCACCAATGACTCTTTGTCTTCGCTAATCGAAACGCCGCCGATCGGCACGTCCAACGGCCACGCGGTGTATAGGTCGGTGACTTCGTCGAGCTCGCGCGCAGCCACCTTGGCGAGCAGGTTCGACACGCCTGGGCTGGCTCCCATGCCAATGATCGCCACAATTCCGGCGTTGGCTGCGTTCTGATGCTCGCGCATCATCTCCAGGGTCGGTTCCCAGTCGTCGCAGATGTCCAGATAATGCGTGCGCGCTTCTATCGCTGCACGCAGGATTGGAACTCCGAACTTATGGAATGGCCCGGTTGTGTTGAGCACCACGCCCGCTTCGCTCAGCAGTCGCCGGAGCGCCATGCTGTCTGAAACGTCGATTCGTTCGGCGTGGATTCTGACCTTGGCCGACGAGGCCTTCTCCGCCGCGATCTTTTCCGCAGCCGCGAGATCGCGATCGCCGATGATAACTTCGCGTATGCCGTCAAGTGATGCCGCAGTCCGCACCGCGACGCGGCCCATGTTTCCGGCACCGCCCAGCACCACGATTCGTTCGAGTGGTTTCATAATGAATATCGCAACTCCCAAAGTTGAACAGTAGTCAATTTATAGCAAAGCGACCTCTTTGTGGCAAACGATACTTGAACATCCGTCAAGTTTAGATGTACCTTCTCAAAGCTATGGCGAAGACTTCGAGGAAAAGCCGTGAGGGGACGTCACCGTCGGCGGGGCGCGCCATTCCCAAGCAGGAGCGGTCCCGAGAGCGGGTCGCCACGATTCTCGCAGCGACCGCCAGACTCCTGGCCAAGTCCGGCTTCGATGCGTTGAATACGCGTCAGATTGCCGCCGCCGCCAAGCTGCCCCCAGGCCTCCTCTATCACTACTTTCCGAATAAAGGGGCGATCGTAATGCGACTGGCCGAGCAGAATGTTCAGCCGCTGCGCCAAGAACTCGCGCAAATGCTCAGTGAAGCAAAAGCGACATCGTGGAGAGAAGCGATCCGTCGGTTGATCGGCAAGCTCAGCGCAGCCTACCGGGCAGAGCCGGCGGCAACGGCAATCCTGCAGGCGCTGCAGAGCGATCCGGAGCTTAGGCGATTAAACGCGGCGATGAACGATCAGTTCGCTCGCATGATCGCAAAATTCTTGCGCGCAGCAGGAGCCCGCGTCGATTCGAGAACTCTGCTGCGCGCAGCTCGTCTTGTCGTTCTGGTTTGCGACGCCGTAGCTCCTGACCTTGTCGCCGCGAGTCCCCGGGAGGCTGAGAAACTATCGGCAGAAATTTCCATGCTGTTGATCGCTTATCTCGGAATGATGTTGCAAGAACCTGCCGGGGGAACGGATGTTCCTGCCAAACATCCGCTCGAGAGGGCGATTTGAACAGAAGGAGTGCTGCCTCGCCAGCTCGGTCTGACCGACGGTCGGCGACCCGAACTCCAAGAAAAGGCAACATGAAAAATAGAATTAAGTGGTGGCGCACCTCGGAGTTGGAATAAGCGGAATGCCGGGGGCGGGACTCGAACCCGCACGGTGGGAAAACCATCCGAGAATTTTAAGTCCTCTGTGTCTGCCGTTTCGCCACCTGTGGCTAGCAAAAACTCAGAAGCTGCCGGAAAGTCTAGAGTTTTCAGATCGGCCGCCGTTGAATGGGGTGGCATACTTAAGTTCGAGCGATCCGTCATCTCACACGCGGGACAGGTATTCGAGCCTCACTCTCACGTTCATTCGCATGATTCGGTTACTCATGAACATTTGCACGCTTCAGATCTTCATCATCGACACCAGCATTGAGGAGCTCCGGGAGAATTGAATGCCCAAAACTATTCCGGGTTCGCATTTTCGACTGAGACCTGCGATGAACGGACAACGGTGTTTGGCGACTCTATAATTCGTTGCGAGCGGCCCTTTATGGCAAAGATACAACGCTGCAGCAAAACACTACAGATAGTATTGGCTCGGAGGTGTGTTCCAGTTACGTACCTGAGAACCGCTTTTCGTGAGTTTCTGGCGTTTGGAGAGTGTGAAATTCCGAGATTTCCGTTAGTTCGCGAGGGCATGGATAATTCAATTCCCCCCGCCTCCACCAACTTGAGTGTTTTGGATCTGCTGAGTGCTTGCTAGATCCTGTCAGTGGCGGTGCGGCTCAGACGCACGCAGCCGCCGAGGCCGCTGCCGGTCATGAGACGATAGAACGCATCCACTTGTTTCGCGCCTGAGCCCATGGCGTGCAGGAATACGTTGGTGTGCTCGACCACCTCGAGCCGCGGATCAACGCGTCGCAAATCGGCGGGATCGTGCAACGTCCAGTAGAAGGTCGTGCCGAGCTGCCTGTGAGCTGGGCGCCGAGCTACGATCCACGCGCCGAACGGACTGGCATAGTCGAAAGCAATTTCAACGTTGCCGTGGCGAGCGTCGGCCGTCTTCGCCAGCGCGCGGAACATCGACTCGACCTGCGCGCGCCGCAAGAAATACAGCAGACCCTCAGCGACCACGATCGCAGGCCTGCCGAGGTCCCATGGAATCGCGTCGAACAGGTGCGGGTCGGTGATATCGGCGGCGAGGAGTTGATGGCACGGACTCTCTGCGAAGAACCGGCGGCGAAGATCGATCACGTCCGGCAGATCGATATCCATCCGCATGAACCGGCCATCTTCCGACGCCGATGATTCTTCGAAGCTGGCGTCGAGACCGCAGCCGAGGTTGATGCATAGCCCGTTCGGGTGGCGCTCGAAAAAGCTGGTTACCGTTCGCCCGAACCACAACGAGCGGAGCACAATTGCCCGCACTTCGTTGGGGTTGAGACCGAAACGGCGCGGATCGATTTCAAGCTCGCGAAGAATTTGTTCCGACCGGCCATCGACGTAGTCGAGCTCCGGGGCGTCAGTCGCAGCGAGCGCTTTGGCCGCGAGCGTAACCAGCATCGTCGCCGAAACCCCGGATAGATCCTCGACGCGAGCGGCGCGGGCCGCGCCCGGTGAAACGTGCGATGTGCCGATCGGTTCCATTTCCGCTCCCTGTTGCTGCGCAAGGGAAGGCGAACAACCGGACCAATGGGAGTATCACGAAACAGGTCGGATGACCAAAGGCGGGATTTTAGCGCGATGCTACCGCGCGAGACTCATCTCGCTTCGCGAAGGCCTTGCTCGCCGAGAGCACTCAGCCAACCTGCCACGGCCATATTCAGTTCGGCGGGATTACCCGCCATCAGCCAGTGGTTCGATCTGATGACTGCGCGCGCAGCATGCGGCAGCAGCGGGAAGTTGGTCTGCTCCTGCCAGCAAAGACTCTCGTCGGCGACTGCGAAGAGCGCCGGACAAGAAACTTTGCGTATCGTCTCCGAGTGGTCTTTGAGGACCGCCGAAGAAATCGCGATCAGCGTCTCGCGTGAAATTCGCGCGCGCAGCATTCCGTCGGCGCCGCAAGCAATGCCTCGTTCGAAAGCTCGCTCCAGGTCCTCATTCCAATTTGTGTATTGCGGCAGGTTGCGCACCGCGCTTTTGGCTTCCTCGAGCGACCGCCATGGCCCCATCTCACCACTGAACGTCATATCGACGAACGTCTCCGCCGGCACGGGCATTCCGGATGCGGGTGAGGGATCGAGCAGCAGCAGAGCTTCTGTCGCCTGTGGATGAAGCGCAGCAATCATTGCGGCCAGCTTTCCGCCCCACGAGTGACCGCCCCATATCACTTGGCCCTTTACCAGCTGACGACTGATCGCAAACATCAGCTCGGCAAGGGATTCCATTTCCCAGCTCGGCGCATCAGAGCTGCCGCCGTGGCCGGGCATGTCGAGTGCGATCACGCGCCGTGCGCTAAGCGCGGTCATCAGCGGCTTGAACCAAAGCGCATTGCCTCCGACGCCGTGCAGCAGCACCAAAGGCGTCCCAACGCCACGCCGCTCAATTCCGGTGATGACGCAATGGCCGAGTTCGAGCCGCACTTCATTGAATAGGCGCATAAACCTACCGACGGTTCTCTTACCAACCGTAGGATTGTTCTACGAACTAACGGTAGGATTGTGATACGAACTGTGCAACGAGGCAAGCGGCGCTTGCGGGCGTCTAAGTGTCAGACGCCAGCGATCAGCGCATCACGCGGAAGCAGCTGCGGACTTCGCGCACGAATGCTTCTGGCTGCTCGAAGGCGGCGAAGTGTCCGCCCTTGGTCAGCTCGTTGAAGTACACGAGCCTGGCGAATCTCTTCTCGGCCCATCGCTTGGACGTGCGGAAGATTTCCTTGGGGAAAATCGAGCAGCCGACCGGAACCGTCACCGGATCCGTCATTGTGCGGCGAAAGCTTTCCCAGTACAGCCGCGCGGAGGACGCGGCTGCGGCCGGGATCCAGTACAGCATCACGTTGTCGAGCAATTCGTCGCGGGTCAGCACGTTCTCCGGATGCCCGTCGCAATCGGTCCACGACCAGAACTTTTCCAGAATCCACGCGAGTTGCCCGGCGGGAGAGTCGGTAAGGCCGTAGCTCACCGTTTGCGGCCGCGTGCTCTGCTGCTTGGAATAGCCCGAGTCCCAATCGTTGTAGTGCTTCATGCCCGCGATCGCCGATTTCTCATTCTCGGTGAGATCGTTCATGGTCGCCGGATCGGGCAGTGCGATCGGCATGTTCATGTGGATGCCGATGCAGTTGGCGGGGTCCTGGATCCCGATGCTCATCGTCACCATCGATCCCCAATCTCCCCCCTGCGCGACGTATCGCTTGTAGCCAAGCCGCGGCATCAGCTCCGCCCATGCTTGCGCGATGCGCTGTACGTTCCAGCCGGCGCGCGCCGGTTTGTCTGAGAAACCGTACCCCGGAAGCGACGGGCAGACCACGTGAAACGCGTCCTCGGCATTGCCGCCGAAAGCGGTCGGATTCGTCAGCGGCTCGATCACCTTTTGAAACTCGACGATCGACCCCGGCCATCCGTGCGTCATCACGATCGGCAGCGCGTCGGTGTGAGGCGATCGCGCGTGGATGAAGTGAATCCCGACCCTGTCTATCGTGGTCTTGAATTGCGGGAAGCGGTTGAGCATCGCCTCGCGCGCACGCCAGTCGTACTTCTCCAGCCAGTAAGTGCAAACCTCCTGCGCGTATGTGAGCGGCAGCCCCTGCGACCAGTCATCGACGCTCTCGCGCTCCGGCCATCGCGTCTCGCGCAAGCGGCGCTTCAGGTCGTCGAGTTGGGCGTCAGTCACCTCAATGCGAAAGGGTTGGATAACGTTGCTCATCGCGCTCGAGCCTCCGCAGTTGACGTAGCGGTCGAGTTGGATCTGTTGCCGAACGGTTTTTCGGTGTCAAGCGCGATGGCGTTGCGCGCGTCTTTCTCTTAGAAAAAATTCAGGTGTAGTGTCGAGTCTGTTGCGGAAGGAACCGACCAGATGATCCCTGCCAACGCCGCGCCGCTCGCAATCGCACTCCTCGGATTAGTCCTCGGAATGCGCCATGCGACCGACCCCGATCATGTGATCGCCGTCACGACTATTCTCAGCCGCGAGCGCCGCCTGTCGGTCGCGACCAGGATCGGCGTCGTATGGGGACTCGGCCACACGATCACGGTGCTGACTGTCGGCGCCGCGATCATAGTTTTCAAGATTGCGATTCCGACCCGGCTCGGACTGGCGATGGAGTTCGCGGTTGCCGTCGTGCTGATCCTGCTCGGTGTCGGCGTGACGGCGGGCTTGATTCGCGCAGCCGCGACTCGCGTGCGCGAGGGTCCGTCGCGCGATGAAGGCCTGGTCGTCCATTCGCACGCGCACGCTCACGACGGCGCAACGCATTCGCATCCGCACGTGCACGCTGCTCGTCACGAGGACGGCGACGACGCGACACATCACGATCACCGCATCCCCGCGGGCGTGATGCCGTCGTTAGCCGCGAGGCGACCGCTGCTTAGATCATTCGCAGTAGGACTCGTGCACGGACTCGCCGGCAGCGCCGCGATCGCATTGCTGGTACTGAGCGCGATCCCGGATCCGCTGTGGGCGACGCTCTACCTCGCGATTTTCTGCATCGGCACGATCGTCGGTATGGCCCTCATCACGACTGCCATCGCCACACCATTCGTGGCCGTGTCGACGCGCGCGTCGTGGCTCCATCAAGCGCTCGTCACCGGCTCGGGCCTGCTGAGTTTCGGCTTTGGCCTGTTTCTCGCGTACCAGATAGGCATCGTCGATCATTTATTCAGCGCGGCACCCATCTGGATTCCGCAATAGAGAACCGTGAGATCTATAGCTCGAAGGAGACAGAAATGATTGACCTGTACTACTGGCCAACACCGAACGGGCACAAGATCACGATTTTTCTCGAAGAGACCGGGCTCGATTACAAAATCGTCCCGGTGAATATCCGCAAAGGCGAGCAGTTCGCGCCGGAGTTCCTGAAGTTCAGCCCGAACAACCGGATGCCGGCGATCATCGACCACGACGGACCCGGCGGGAAGCCGCTGGCGCTGTTCGAGTCCGGCGCGATCCTGCTCTATCTCGCGGAGAAGACCGGCAAGTTCATGCCGTCGGAGACTCGCGCGCGTTACAACGTCGTGCAATGGCTGATGTTCCAGATGGCGGGCGTCGGTCCGATGTTCGGGCAGCGCGGACACTTTATGCGCGCCGCGCCCGAGAAGATTCCGTACGCGATCGAGCGCTACACCAACGAGTCGCGCCGCTTGCTCAACGTAATCGAAAATCGTCTCGCCGAGAGTGCGTACCTGGCGGGAGATTACTCGATCGCGGACATGGCGACCTATCCGTGGGTGGTGGGAACGCGGCGCGAGCCCGAGCAGTTGGAGTGCCGGCCGAATTTCAGGCGATGGCTCGACGCGATCGGCGAGCGTCCCGCAGTGAAACGAGGCGTCGCCGTGATGGCGGACCTGCCGCCCGAGCCGCTCGACGACGAAGCGCGCTCGATACTATACGGCGCCAAGCAGTTCGAGCGCCGCTGACTGATTGCGACGAGCGCCGGTTACCTTCGAGGTGCCGGCGGGGATTTACCGGCTTGTTGTGCGCTGCAATACGGGCACCAGGCTGATCATTCCACGTCGCATTCGAGGTGAATGTCCTCAGGCTCAAGTGCCAGCAACTCCGGGTCGGGTTGCTTGGTAACTCGGCATCCTGACCGCAGATAGAAGTTGATGGTGTTCTCCGACGGCGTGGCTGAGATATACAACCGGCTCGCCCCGTTCTCGCGAGCAGTGGCTTTCGCCAACTCGAATAAGCGCCTGCCCACTCCCTCACGCCGGTAGGCGTTGCTGACGTGTAAAAACTTGAGCTGGAGTTGGTCGCGGCGCGGGCCGATAAACCGACTCTCCAGAATTGCCGCTCCGACTAGCCGCGCGTCGTCGAATTGACCATGGCACCACCCGCCTCGATCGAGGCATTCCAACAGGAGCGGGGTTTGTGTTCTGCTGCACCGGGCGGCCAGCCGCATACGTCGTGGTGTTCGGACCTGAGAACCAGCGAGCCCTTTTCGAAACAGTAGACGTTGTCAACGACTTCAGTGCGGTCGATCGACCAGACCTGCGCGATCTCTTCGCGGGACAACTTTCTGAAAGTAAGCACGATGCTCCTCTTCGTGCCTCGCACCGGAGTCCAACCTAACGAACTTTACTCGGCTCTAGCGATGCCCTTTTTCGCCGCCTCCGTGCGGTGCTGCGACGTGTCCGCCTCCACCGCCACCGCCGTGCGGTGCTTCGATGTGTCCGCCACCGCCGCCTCCACCTCCGCGCGGACGCTCGAATGCCTGCGCCTGCTGTGCATGCTGCCGCTCGAAGGACTGCATCTGCTGCGCGTGCTGACGCTGTAGCTCCTGCTGCTGTGCAAAATGCTGGCGCTGAGCAGTCTGTTGCTCGGCCGCGTGCTGTCGCGCGAGCGCCTGGGTTTCATTCTGCTGGCGGCGCAACAGTTCCGCTGACTTCTGTGCGTGATTTTCCTCTACTTTGCGCCAGTCGGCGCCGGTGTTCGCGGCTTCCTTGGCCTGCTCGGCGGTCTTCTGGCGATTCTGCTCTTCTTGCAGATGCTGACGCTCGAAGGCCTGCGTTTCCGTGTCATGCTTTTGCTGAAGCTGGCGCAACTGCTCGGCGTGATTGCGCGCGGCCGTCTGCTGCTGCTGCGCTCGATTGCGCTCGAGTTCCTGCAACTGGACGTTGTGCTGACGCTGGAGAGCCTGCGCTTGCACACCATGCTCGCGCTCTACCGACTCGCGCATCGTGTTGTTCCAATCAGGATGATGCTCCGCTGCCCAGCTGGGATTTTTCTGCGCCCACCAGTTTGCATCGCGCCAGACATGCTTGTCGTCGTAGTCGCCCTTCCATTCGGGATGATGCTGATTGGCCCAGGCCGCATCGTGATCATGCCACCAGGTGTCGGTGCGCCATACGTGTTTGTCGTCGAAGTCACCCCACCAGTTGGGATGATTCTCGCGCACCCAGTCAGGCTTCGTCGCCCACCAATAACTTGCGGGACGCCAGATTTTGCGGTCGTCGAAGGCGCCCCACCAATCGGGATGATTCTCACGCACCCAGTCGGGCCTGTTCTGCCACCACCATCCGGCGGGCCGCCAGATGCGCTGGTCGTCGAAATCGCCCCACCACTCAGGATGATTCTGGCGGCACCAGTCGGGATGATACTGCCACCACCATCCCGCCGGACGCCAATAATGGTGATCGTCGAAGTCGCCCCACCAATCCGGGTGATGCTCGCGAACCCAATCGGGATGATACTGGTACCACCACGGCGCCGCGTACCAGACGCCTTCGTAATTGTCGCCCCACCAATCCGGATGATGCGCGATTACCCAGTCGGGCTGGAGTTGCCACCACCACGGCGCGGGATACCACATGCCGTCCCAATCGTCGCCCCACCATTCGGGGTGATTCTGCAGCACCCAATCGCGGCGGCGTTGCCACCACCATCCCGCGGGATACCAGACGCCCTGGTCGTCGTCGCCCCACCATTCCGGATGATGCTCGCGCGCCCAGTCGGGCTGATATTGAAACCACCAGGTCGCGGGGTACCACTGGCCTTGGTAATAGTCGCCCCACCATTCCGGGTGATGCTCCCGCACCCATGCGGGCTGCGAATCCCACCACCACCAGGCCGGATGCCATTGGTGATCGCTGTCGAAGTCGCCCCACCATTCGGGATGATGCTGCTTGACCCACGCGGGCTGCGATTGCCACCACCACGCGGCGTCGCGGAAGGTATGGCCGGAATCGTAGTCACCCCACCTGGGAGCTTCCGGTAGCGGCGACGGCCAAGGTTTGTACTGTGCAAACGCGGTCGTCGCCAGCATCAGGAGAACCGCCACAGTTGCCGCCGCCAGCAGACTCTTGATTCTGCTCATCGATGCCACCTCTGGTTAGTGGTCAAGCCAATCGCATCGCAAGCCAATACACTTCGGCAAGTCGCAAACCTATTATATGTTACGCATCGCGGCCAACAATCGTTTACGCGGCAGACCGCTCATTTGTCATCCACACGAAGCAAGCAACGCGTGAAGGTCCAGTGAATCGCGCAACCACCCCTAAAAAAACCGGTCCCCCTTCCCACAATGGGAAGGGGTTAGGGGTTAGGTTCCGCGCGCACCGCGCGCAATCTGTCATCCCGACGAAGCGAGCAACGCGAGAGCTTGTCTGTCACCCTGACGAAGCGAGCAACGCGAGAGCTTGTCTGTCACCCTGACGAAGCGAGCAACGCGAGCGGCAGGAACGGGCCTCGGACAGCTTCGCGCCAGCGAAGCCGGTATCGGTTCCGAAATCGCGCAGCGGTCCTTTACTGATGTCGTCGCGCAGCCGCGACGGGCCTCCAAGCTATCATGGATTCTCGTTGTGGCATTTTGTAGTATGATGGGCAGCTCTAGCGCGTGTAGCTCAATGGCAGAGCGCGGCCTTCAATCGGATTCGGGGGGATCCGTCTTAAAAGCCGAGATACACGTTCAATCCGTGTCGCGCGCTTCTATTAAATTAACATCCGATGTTCTTTGTTACGGAAACCTATGCGCGCCGGCGCTTTAAGGATTTGCTGGGTAACGCGAATCATTTACTGATAACAATTCTCGTCGGCCTCAGCGGCGTCGAAAAAGGACGCGTGGGGCTCGATGCTGACTTTCATGCAGCCTGGAATCCCCAAGATGTGGTGTCCTCTGCTCGTCGAAGTCGAGCATTCGCGCTCGATCTCGGTCTGGTTCGCTCTGTGGACGCGCTGGAAGTATATATGAGTTGTTGTAACCGAAAACCCTTTGCGATTCATGAAACCAGCTTCCGAGATGCGATGAATGAGGCCGGACGCAGCGTATGGAATAAACTAGGAGTTTTCCTCTTCAACCTGCCCGGTGCCGATCCTTGCCTCGTTGCTCTGAACAGGTCAGCCATAGCTTGGCGTAATCGTGGTGTCCACTCACTGGCTGAAAACGAGATATCAACCGGCGACCGACAAACTCTCCTGTCCAACGAAGATAGCATCTCAAGTCAATTCCGAGGATTGAGTGCTCGGGAACTTTTGAAGAACTTTGACGCAAAAAGCGGCCCCACGTTCAAGGAAGTTGCCGGTTTCATTCACGCGGCACAAAGAATCGTGCAGTATTTCGACGGCGAGCTCATCCGACGGTTGGATCCAGTTACCTTACTCAAACAACTGCTGCGTTCTGAGCTTTGTTCTGAAGAGGTAAGACCAGAGTCCGTAGAAAAACACATGATGCGGCGGGCTGTCCGGATCTGGGGCAGAGATGAAGAGCGTAGACCTCAGCGAATAGAGTCGTTGGTCCGCACGTTGGGATTCTCACCGGAGGATTCTCATGAATACGGCACGCGGATTCCCGACGCCACGGTAGCGAAACTCTTCGCGTTTTCGCCCAAGGAAGCCGTGGAGTTTGCCAATTCAGAAGCTGTACAAGCGACACGATCCGGCTGAATCTCGAGCTTAAGATACTTCTGGTTCCGCTGAGCGGATCGGCTACCGACCCGCTGGCCTGATGCTGTCACGCCTGCTACGACCATCGGCGTGGAGTGCCTTATAACCGGCGCCCAACCGCCACATAGTAGGTGGGAGTTTCCAAGGCCGCCAAAAGGCGAATTCTCACTGCGACGGTGTCCGGGTGGTGGTAGGGGCGCGAACCGAACGAAACCTCATGAAGTCCGGCAGCGGCAGGCTCTGAATCCGGCAGCCCGCCGATATATTGCACACTGTTTGAGGTTTCTGCATCGCGAATCATCGGCGTCAGGAAGGGTCGAAACGAATCCAGCCCCATCTCGGCGACGGCGAATGCATGTGCGATCTTTGCCAACATCCGAAAGAATTCGGGCGCTCTGAAGGTGGCAGTTGGTTCGATTGCTGCGACTTTTAACTCAGCGGCCAATGCTTGCAAATGCGGCACGATTCCGTCACGGAATGACGCTCCCCGAATCCAGAGACACTTAACGGCGGCGCCACGCTCTCCGTTGGTCGTGAGGCCGGAAAGTTCATCCGGCATTTGGAGCACTGGGAAAAGGACGAGAAAAGGATATACCTCCTGATCGACATCGATAAAGGACCACTCCGCGTCTGGGATAAGCTTTACCTTCAAGGGAAGTTTCTTCGGGCGCCGTTTCGGTCTCCGCGTCGGCAGGTCGAAATACATTCGGAGCGGACCTAACATCGTGCGTAGGCACGTACGTTCGAACGCGCCAGTCTTTTTCGCACACTCTGCACAGCTCGATTTAGGAAGGACCCATGGCCGCCCAAGCCGAGTGGTATGACATGTTCGTCACTCAACGCGTTGCTAGCGCCGCAATAGATACATCGGGCAATAGGAGCGTAGATTTTTTCCGGATGATTGGGCAGATGGAACATGCCTTTACCATGCCACCGACTCTGTTATGTGCAAATCGCTTCATGAACCATGTGCGGCGAGACGGTGTCCGGAATAGGTCTTTCTTTACGCGCGCCGCTGACTTCCGGCGCCCCGAAAGCTCCGAGAACTCCGTGGTCGAGTTCGGGGATGAACTTTTCGGCCTTACCCTCGCGCGCTTCGCGTGTTACGCATACGCCATGGACAATGTTCATCACGGTCCACACTCCCTCGGCAGCTCCCGCGGAGCTGCTCGGCCATCGGGCGACCGGGTTTCGTGCAAAATCATTTTTTGACGGAACGAAACTACCGATAGTGGTAGGTCTCTCCCAGAACCACAAGTAATGGTATGAATTTGCTTCTTCGGCTCATTTCAACCATTCAAAACTACGCCATTCGACAGGCCATTTGACTGAAAAAGAGCGGCGCACTGAGATGAACCATCGCACTCAAGTCGGGATTGTCGGCGCGGGGCCGGCGGGGCTGATGTTGTCGCATCTGCTGCACCTTGCCGGCGTCGAATCCGTCGTGCTCGAGGCTCGCAGCCGCCGATATGTAGAAGAGCGGGTTCGCGCCGGCCTGCTCGAGCAAGGCACCGTCGACCTGCTGAATGAAACCGGCGTCGGCGAGCGGATGAAGCGCCTGGGGCTGACGCATCACGGCATCGAACTGCGCTTCGGCGGCCGTGGACATCGCATCGATCTGAGCGGACTGACGGGGGGCAGCACGGTAACCATCTACGCTCAGCACGAAGTCATCAAGGATCTGATCGCCGCGCGGCTGGCTGCCGGCGGTCAGATTGTTTTCGAGGCCGACGACGTCAGCATCCACGACTTCGACGGACCCGCGCCGAAGATTCGCTACCGCAAGGACGGCAACGTCCATGAGCTATCGTGCGATTTCATCGCGGGATGCGACGGCTTCCACGGCGTCTGCCGTCCGGCTGTCCCGGCCGGCATACTCACTACATATGATCGCGTCTACCCGTTCGCATGGCTGGGTATTCTCGCCGAAGCGCGCCCGTCGTCGGACGAACTGATCTACGCATACCACGAGCGCGGCTTTGCCCTGCATAGCATGCGCTCGCCGGATGTCACCCGGCTCTATCTGCAATGCGCGCCCGACGAGGACCTCGGCAACTGGCCCGACGAAAAAATCTGGGACGAACTCCAGCTAAGACTCGCCGCCGGCCGCGACTGGAAACTCAACCGCGGCCCCGTTATCCAGAAGGGAATCACCGAGATGCGAAGCTTTGTCGTCGAGCCGATGCAATCCGGCACGCTTTTCCTCGCCGGCGACGCGGCTCATATCGTGCCGCCGACGGGCGCCAAGGGCCTCAACCTGGCGGTCGCGGACGTTCGCGTCCTGGCCCGCGCGCTGACTGACTATTACGCCAATAGTAATCGCGAACTACTAACTAAGTATTCGGAGATTTGTTTGCGGCGCGTCTGGAAGGTGCAGCGGTTTTCCTGGTGGATGACCTCGATGCTGCATCGATTCGACGACGAAAACGCCTTCGACCAGCGCCGCCAGCTCGCCGAGCTCGACTATGTAACCAGCTCGCGCGCCGCCGCGCAGACGCTCGCGGAGAACTACGTCGGCCTCCCGATGGAATGATCCGCGAAAGGATTGGCCGAGTGTCGAATTCTGCGGTGTAACGCTCCTGCATCATCGATTGCGCGACTTCGAGACCGACCAGGCGCGCGATCAGAATAGCCATATACAACTGGCCGAACACCGCCTCCATCACCGAGAGGCTGCGCGCGCCCCCGAAACCGGCGAGATATCGCCGAAACCCGGTCGTCGTCAGGCACACGAAGCTGTAGTAGATGAAGCTGTGAAGCGACGCTATGAGAGGCGCGATGCTCCCGGACGACCTTTGAAAAAGTGCGGTGCTGAACGAACCGGGATGATGCAGTTCGATGACCGCGAAGGCGTACGCAAACGCCACGCCCATCAGCAGGTAGGCGCAAATCGAGGCGCTGATAGTGTCGAGCGTAACGCTCTTCACGATGAACAGCCTGGAAACCAGCGCGATGACGGTCACGGCCAGGAACAAACAAGAAGCGATCGCGCCGACCGCTTCGATCGCCGGGCTCACTGTGAATGACAGAGCCAAGCGAGATCCGACGGAAGGAACAAACAGAATCAACGCGGTAGCGAAGTAGAATCTGGTCGAACGAAATGCATAGAGAGCGGCCAGCAGCACGAGAGATATCGCCGCAGTCGCAACATTTTGCGCGAAGGCGTGGCCCGAGAACATCGGCTGAGTGACGAGCAACACCAGAATCGTCGCGAGCAGTAGCGTGAATCTGCCCGGCCAATTGTGATGCGCCAACCCCAGCCGCCGCCACAGCGCGGAAGGCACTGAGCACGCTGGTCGTCTCGCTCATGACTGCATCGGTTTCGCGCAACGGGAGCGGCAGTGTCAAGGCGAGCAGTCCGGCGCGCCTTCATCGCCCGCCGGCAGTTCAGCTCATGTCCCAAAGCGCGACATAGCCTGTCACCGCTTCGAGCTTTGCTGACCGCATCTGATGGCGAGTCTGCGCGAGTTGACGCTTTGCTTGTCATCGCCGCAAGGCATGGACATTGCGTATCGGTGCAGGGGCAATCGCACTTGGCGGAGGTGGATCGGCACCATGCAGACCGACCCGGTTTCGGCATTTTTCCGCAGCAAAGGAGGGCCGCGACCTCAATGGAGCAGATCATTCAGCAGTCTTTAGCGGGCAAGAGATTCGCGGTGATGGGATTCGAGCCGCCCGAGAGAGATTCGATCATCGCCGCGCTGGGCAGCGTCCGCGGAATCGGCCACGCAGTCGGCGGCGCGCCGAGCATTCCAGGGCTCAACTCGCTTTCTCCCTTCGACGCATGCTTCATCAACGCTTCAGCTATCGGCGTCGGCGAGCAGCCGGCTCCGATCGAAATGATTGCGCGCAGCCGCAAGCCTGCCGTAATCATCGGCTCGTGCGACGAACTGGTTGCGCGATTCCCTGCCGTCGCCGACCTCAATCGCGACTTCATCATACGCCCGTGCCAGCCCGAAGAATTGTTGCTCAGAGCCTACCGCGTCCTGAGGTTCACCAAGACCATGGAGGTTGCGACTGAATCCCCGGCTCGAAACGGAGCCCGATGCGTAGTGATTGCTGATGACGACGCCACCACCGTCGTTATGATCTCGACGATACTGAAGCACTTCAATTTCGAGTGTGAAGTCGCGCGCAACGGCGAAGAGGCACTTGAGATCGCCCGGAAAAAGAAACCCGACCTGATGCTGTTGGACATCTCGATGCCACACATGAATGGGTTCGAAGCGTTGACCGCTATCCGCGGCGCCGCCGCGACCCGCAATACGCCGGTAATCCTGGTCAGCGCGCATCATGATGAAGCTGAAGTGGTCAAGGGCTTCTCGCTCGGCGCCAATGACTACGTCACCAAGCCCTTCAACTCGGGCGAGCTGATGGCGCGGATCAACCGGATTTTTCGTGAGCAGGAAGTCTTCTGAACAGACCGGTTGTCATGTAACGCTAGCCTGTTTTACTGTTCTCGCGTGTTTCGGCTCGACGGAAAGATCGCCATCGTCACCGGCGCGGGTTCGGGCATTGGCCTGGCGATCGCCTCGACGTTTGCGCGCAACGGCGCGCGCATCTTTGCGCTCGATCGCGATCTCAAAGCGGCCGTCGCAGCCGTCGAGGCTATTCGTGCTGCCGGAGGTACCGCGTCGGCGCTCGAATGCGACGTCGCGATCGCTGACTCGGTCGAGTCCGCCTTCGCGCGCATCGACTCCGACCGCAATCCGTCGCGCATCGACATATTGGTAAACAACGCGGGCATCGCGAGCATCGGCACCGTCGAGAACACCTCGGAGGCGGATTTCGATCGCGTGTATTCCGTTAATGTGAAGGGAATCTTTCTCTGTTCGCGGGCCGCCATCCGCCGGATGCTCGTGAGCGGGGGCGGCGTGATCCTCAACCTCGCGTCGATCGCGTCGCTGATCGGGCTCACCGATCGCTTCGCCTACTCGATGAGCAAGGGCGCGGTGCTGACGATGACTCGATCGATCGCGGTCGACTACGTGAAGCGCGGCATCCGATGCAACTGCATCTGTCCCGCACGCGTTCACACGCCGTTTGTCGACGGATATCTGCGCACAACTTACCCCGGTCGTGAAGCCGAGATGTTCAAGCAGCTGTCCGAGTATCAGCCGCTGGGCAGAATGGGCACGCCCGAAGAAGTCGCCGCGCTCGCGCTGTACCTGTGCTCGGACGAGGCCTCGTTCATCACGGGCCAGGCGTATCCAATCGACGGCGGCGTGCTCGTATTCTGATGAAACAGTACGGCCGCACCATCAACCTGAAGGACGACCCGCAGATCATCGAGCGCTACCTCGAGCATCATCGCGCGATTTGGCCGGAGGTCGAGCGCGGACTCAAGTCCATCGGCATCCAGCGGATGCTCATCTTCAAGCTTGGCCGCCAGCTGTTCATGTTCATGGAGACCACGGATGCATTCGAGCCGGAGCGCGACTTCGCGCGTTACGAGGCAAGCAATCCGCGCAATCGCGAATGGCAGCAGCTGATGGCCTCGATGCAGGAGCCGGTCCCCAACGCGCAACCCGGCGAATGGTGGGCCGAAATGAAGCTGGTCTTCGCGCTTTAAGTGTCGCGGCCTGCTTGGTTTCAATTCGAGGTCGTCGGCTTGACGAACTTGAGCGTCATTCGGTCGCTCTCTCCGATTGCCAGATACTTGGCGCGATCCTTATCGCCTTGGCGCAAGGTTGGCGGCAAATTCCACACCGGATGATCGCGCAGGTCCTTGGGATTCGCATTGATCTCCGAAGTGCCCGCCAGCTTGAAGCCAGCCTGCTCCGCCAGTTGGACTATATAGTCCTGGCGCACATATCCGTTCTTTGCTTTTGGGTCCTGCGGCTGCGACGGATCGGCGCGATGGTCTGTGATGCCCAGGATTCCGCCGGGTTTGAGCGCGCGGTAAAAAGCCTTGAAGTAGTCCTGCGTGGTGCCGCTCGGAATCCAGTTGTGGACGTTGCGAAAAGTCAGGACCATATCGGCGCTGCCCGCGGGCGCGATTTCAGTTTCAGCCGGCGGCTGGAGCGTAGTTACGATCACCTGGCCATAAACAGCGGGATCCGCCTTGAGCTTCTCCTCGAAGGTCTTGGCGCCCGTTCCTCCTCCCACCGCTTCGTAGAGCTTGCCGTGGTCTTTGAGAAACGGCGCCAGGATCTCGGTGTACCAACCCGTCCCGGGCGAGATCTCGACCACGCTCATATCGGGCTTGATCCCGAAGAAGGTGAGCGTCTCGAGCGGATGGCGATATTTGTCGCGAGCCTTGTTTGCCTCGGAACGCTGCGGCCCCGCGATCGCGGCCGGGAGCGCGGTCGCAGTGCTGGCGTCACCCGAGTCCGCCGTCGCGGACCGCATCGACGACATCGCTGCCACCAACATAGTAAGCAGGAAGAAGAACTGTAATCTGATTCGGTGCTTCATTTGTATAGAACCCTTTCTTTTCACTGACGAAACGCGCCGTGCTTCTGTTCAACAACCGGTAATTTATTTTTTCCATTCCGAGCCGATCGGAAACTCGAAGGCTGCGAGCGACGCGGGGAGCATTTCGATGCTGAAGCCCGGCGCGGTCGGCGCCATGTAGCGGTCGCCGCGCACGACGACTGGATCCTTGAAATGTTCGTGCAGGTGATCGGCGAATTCGATCATTCGATTGTCGAGGCTGCCGCTCACGCAGATGTAATCGATCAGCGAAACGTGCTGGCCGTATTCGCACAGTCCCAGTCCGCCCGCGTGCGGACAGACCGGCACGCCGAACTTCGCGGCGAGCAGCAGGACGGCGAGCGCCTCGCTGAGTCCGCCGAGGCGGCAATTGTCGAACTGGCAGAAGTCGATCGCGCCGGCCTGCATCAACTGCTTGAACATCACGCGATTGGCCGCGTGCTCTCCGGTCGCGACGCCGATCGGTTTGATCGCGCGGCGAATCGTCGCGTGACCGAGGACGTCGTCAGGGCTGGTGGGCTCTTCGATCCACAACGGATTGAAGCGCGCGAGCGGGCGCATGAACTCGATCGCCTCGCCGACGTCCCACGCCTGGTTCGCGTCCATCATCATGATGGCGCGCGGTCCGATTTCTTCGCGCACGAGCGCGGCGCGATGAACGTTGGCGGCCGAGTCGCGCCCTACTTTTATCTTGAAGCGGCTCCATCCGGCGGCCGAGCGCCTCGCGGCATAGGCGGCGAACTTTGTCGTCGGGATATCCCATCCATCCGGCGGACGTGATGTACGCCGGGTAGCCTTCCTTGCGCATCTGCGCTTCGCGCTCGCCGCGCGTCGCGAATTTGCCGCGCAGGATTTCGAGCGCCTCGTCGCGGGTGAGCGCGTCGGTGAGATAGCGGAAGTCGATGCATGAGACGAACTGCTCGGGCGTCATGTCGGCGACGAGTTTCCACACCGGCTTGCGCTCGATTTTCGCGTAGAGATCCCAGACCGCATTCACGATTGCGGCAGTCGCCAGATGGATTGCGCCCTTCTCCGGACCGATCCATCTGAGCTGGCTCTCGAACGTCAGCCGCTGCCAGAACGCGCCGAGGTCTGCAACTAAATCTTCGTACTTCGAGCCGACGATCAGATGCTGCAAAGCGCGCACTGCCGCGACTACCACTTCGTTGCCGCGGCCGATCGTGAACGTCATGCCGTGGCCTTCGATACCGTCGCGCGCGTCGGTCGTCAGCACTACATAGGTGGCGGAATAGTCGGGGTCGGTATGCACGGCGTCGGAGCCGGCGAGGGTTCGCGAAGTCGGGGTTCGGATGTCGCGGACTGTGAGTCCGGAAATTGTGCGCGCCATGATCGCTTCCTCTGCGCGGCATGGTAGCATCGCTCGACCGGCGATGACGACTCAATTGCCACAGTCGATCCGCGATCTGCGGGATTCATGGCCGCGTCCGTCGGCACCGAGACCGATCGTCGTGATCGGCGCGGGCAGTATCGTCCGCGACGCGCATTTGCCGGTTTACCAACGCCTTGGCTTTCCGGTCGCCGGCATTTTCGACGTGAATCCGAAGGCCAGCCGCGAGCGGGCGGCCGCGTTTGCGATTCCGCGCGTGTTCGAGTCAATTGATGAAGCCGCGTCGATGCGCGACGTTGTTTTCGATGTCGCGATCCCGCCTCAAAATATCGCAGGCGTACTCGATCGCCTGCCGTCGGGCGCTGCGGTGCTGATTCAAAAGCCGATGGGCCGCGACCTTGCCGACGCGCGCCGAATCGTCGCGATTTGCCGCGAGCGACGCCTTTCCGCCGCGGTGAATTTTCAGCTCCGCTTCGCGCCCAACATGCTGGCAGTCAAGGACGCGCTGGATCGCGGAGTCTTCGGTGACCTGCTCGACGTTGAAGTGCGCATCAATCTCCACACGCCGTGGAATTACTGGGCGTTCCTGAAGGGCGTGCCGCGCCTCGAAGTGCTGATGCATTCGATTCACTACCTCGATTTGATTCGATTGCTGATCGGCGAACCGCGCGGCGTCTATTGCAAGGGCGTGCGGCATCCGGGCATGCCGGATTATTCGGACACCCGCACCAGTATCGTGCTCGACTACGGCGAGACGATTCGATGCAGCCTGACGATGAATCATGCGCACACGTTTGGCGGACGGCACGAGATGTCGCAGCTCAAGCTCGAAGGCACGCGCGGCGCCGCGATCGCGAAGATGGGCGTGAATCTCAACTATCCCGCTGGCGAACCGGACACGCTCGAGATCGCGACCGAAGATACGAAGGGCTGGAGCGCGATTGCACTACGCGGGTCGTGGTTTCTCGAGGCGTTCGAGGGTCCGATGTCGAACCTGCAGCGATTCGTGGCCGGTGAGGACGCGAAACTGATTTCGAGCGTCGATGACGCGCTCCGCACGATGGCCGTGGTCGAGGCGTGTTACGAATCGAGCGCGCACGGCGCCACCCCGATTCCCTCAGTGCACTAGAATCGCAATCATTATCGGCGGAGGAGTTCGAACCGATGGCCGCAGAGCATGTTGTTTTTCTGTTCGACGTCGATAACACGCTGATCGACAACGATCACATCGTTGCCGACATGAAGCGCAATCTCGAGCGCGACATCGGCAGCGATTCGCAGCAGCGCTACTGGGAATACTTCGAGCAGTTGCGGACCGAGCTCGGCTATGCGGATTATCTCGGCGCGCTGCAACGGTACCGCGTCAATCATCCGCGCGACTTCGGAATAATCGCGGTGTCGTACTTCCTGATGAACTACCATTTCGCGAACCGGCTGTTCCCGTGCGCGCTCGACGTGATCGAGCAATACAAGCAGTACGGCGAGACGGCGATCCTGTCCGACGGCGACATGATTTTTCAGCCGCTCAAAATAGAGCGGTCGGGACTGCGCGAGGCCGTCGACGAAAAGGTGATGATTTACATTCACAAGGAACAGGAACTCGACGACGTGAAGGCGCGCTATCCCGCGGACCATTACGTGCTGATCGACGACAAGGCGCGGATTCTTGACGCGGTGAAGAAGACCTGGGGCGCGCGCGTGACGACGGTGTTTCCCAAACAGGGGCATTACGCGGCCGACGCAGCGGACGTCGCAAAGTACATGACGCCCGACGTTGCCGTGGACAGAATCGATCAGCTGCGCGACTACGATTTGGCGCGCCTGCGCGTAGCGACGAAGGGCTGAGCGCCGAGCTCAGGCCAAGTCGAAGAACAGAACCTCGGCGGGCGCGTTCGCGACTATCGTCACTTTCTCTTCGTCGCTGATTGCGGCGCCATCGCCTTCTGCGAGTGCGGTGCCGTTGACTAGCAAATCGTGATCATCCTCCGGGCTACTGGTTCGTTACGTATTGCTGGCAGAAAGAGCCGTTTCGCCCAATCTGCTTCGTCATCGCGAACGTGGTCAGGCCCAGTTTTTCTGCCGCGCTCGCGATTCTGCGCGCGTTCTCCTCGACCGCGTCGAGATCGATCACATAGGCGTTGGCCGGCAAGCTTCCGGCCTGATGCAGCGCGATTGCCTGTTCGATGAGGGCCGGATTGCGCCGCCGCAGTACGTCGAGAAACATGAATCATCTCCCTATCAGCGATTGGGATCGCGCAGCGTCAGCGCGACCGCGATGAGAATGATGAGCCCGCGCGCGATCATCTGGTCCGAGGGCTGGAAGCCCATCAGAATAAGGCCGTTGTTGAGCATGCCCATGAGCAGCGAGCCGAGCAGCGCGCCGAAGATCGACCCGACGCCCCCGGTCAGCCTCGTGCCGCCGACGATGACGGCCGCGATCACGGTCAACAAGTCCGCCTCTCCGAGCGTGTAGCGCGCGCCATTGAGACGCCCGGCGTAGAGCAGGCCGGCCAGCGCCGCGAGCACGCCGCTCATCAGCATGACGGCGAATCTCAGGCGCAGAACCTTGATGCCGCTGGCGCGCGATGCGTCGGCGCTGTCGCCGACCGCGTGGACATGCGCGCCGAACCGCGTTTCGCCGAACGCGAAATAGCCGATCCCAACCGCGGCGACGGTCCAAAGGACGAGCGAAGGAACGCCGACTGGAGCGCTCGATCCGAAGAGGCCGTTGAACGCTCCGTTCTCGATCGGAATGGATTTGAGGTCGGTGAGGCGCCGCCCAACGCCCATCGTCCCCAGCGTGACGAGAAAGGAAGGCAGCCGTCCGTAGGCGACCATCGCGCCGTTGAGCGCGCCAATCGCCGCGCCGGCGCCGAGACCGACAGCGACGCCGGCAGGCCACGGCCAATTCCGCAGCACGAGCGCAGCCAATAGCGCGGACACGGCGACGGTCGAGCCGATCGACAGATCAATCTCGCCGGCGGTCAGAACGAAGACAGTTCCGACCGCCATCACCGTCACCGGCGTCGTCTGCTGGACGATATTGACGAGGTTACCGGGAGTCGCGAAGCCCTCGTTGCGCAGGAGGATCGAGAAAACCGCGAGTATCAACAGGAAGCCGACGTAGATGACGTATCGGCTTGCCGGCGGCGGCGCCATCGCGACCTCCCGAAGGCAAAGCCGTGTCGGCGCCGGGCGAACCGGCGCCGCTTCCTATTTCAATGCTTCGACAATCGACTGCGGAGGATCGCGGTGCAGCGATTCACGCCAACCATCGACCACATTGGCTTTCGTCACGGTGAGAACGGGAGCGACGACGAAGGGTGGGGCCGGCTTGCTGATGAGCCCGTATCCAGCTGCGGTCGCCATTGCGCGGCCGAGTTCATAGGCCTTGTCCGCGACGATCGCGACGACTTTGCCGCCCTTGACCATGTCGAGACCGACCGGTTCCGAGAGGTCGAGCGTGACGATCTTGGTATGCTTGTTTCCGGCGGCCCGGAGCGCCGCCAGCACGCCTTCCGCGGGCTCGGCCCAGGTCACGTAGATTCCGTCGAGGTCGGAATTCTTGAGCAGAAGCGCCTGCGCTATGTCCTGCGCGCGCGGCGGGTCGGCGAGGCCCTGTTTGGCGACAATGGAGATGTCGGGATAGTCGGACTCGATCGTCGCCTTGAAGGCGTTGTCGCGCTGGTTCGTCACATAGTACTGCGCATCGTGACAGATAAAGGCGATCTTGCCCTTCTTGCCGAGCGCAGCCGCGAGGGCGTCCGCCGCGTGCTTGCCCATCTGGAAGAGGTCCTCAGTGACGATCGTAACGTAGTCCTTTCCCTGGAGAAAGTCCTTTGGCTTGTCGGAGAGGAGGACGACCGGCGTCCTGCACATTGGCTTGGTAATAGTCAATAATCGTCTGCACTTCTCCGGAATACTGATGCTGCCAATGCCCGAGGCCGTGTAAGGCGCTCTCCTGACATGCCAGGGATGGCACTCGGAGGATGCGGTCGAGCGTCCTCAACACAGCAATGTGGAGCGTGTTCCTGTCCTGGTCCTCGGCTAATGCGACGCTTGGGAATTCGTCCCACCACATATAGCAGACCCCATTGAGCGGCCCACCTGACTCGCTCAGATGCGAGAGGGTCGGCGTGCAGCGAGGGGCAAACAGCTTCTCAAACAGAGACGCGGTCGCCTCAATGCAGCGCAACCTGTTCGCTGTGGGTGCCTCCCTTGAGTAGAGCCACCCATTGTTCACCGGATACGCTGGTGCTCACGAGGTAGGTTAGACCCCGAGCGATCTGCGCGTCCGTGAACCATTCCAAGTGCTGATCTGGTTCTTCGAATAACCGAGTGAGATAGTCGACCGGTTGAACAGGTTTCGGGTCCCACCAGTCAGGGTCTGGATCGAAGAACCAGGGGTTGCGCTGATGGCGCACTTCATGGCCGAACGCGTGTTCGATCCACTGCTCGAAGGCCAGGTCCGTCAACCGCACACTATGCCCCCACGCTTGAGCGGCTGTTAGTGGACGAGGGATCGGGCCCGGCGAAGAAGAGGGCGAGCGCGAGCACGCCGTCGTAATAGTCCTGGAGCGTGACGTTCTCTTCGGGCGTGTGGCAGATACGGATATCGCCCGGAGCAAAATAAACGCCAGGAATTCCCATGCAGAGAAAATGGGAAGCTCCGACCAATAGGGCGCCGCCTCGATCGCGCCGCGATCCGGACGCACCGCGCGAACAGAGGAACGGAGGCGTTCGAGGCGCGCCTCGTCTGGCGCGTCTTCGAACGCCGTGCCTCCAAGCCGATGGTCGCGGCTCGCCGGGTAGGAGAACTCCAAACGGATGCGATCGTCCGCAATCGCGGCGCGAGCCGCCTTCTCGAGGCCTTCTCGAACGCGATCGAGATCAACGCCGGGAGGAATCTTGGCAATGAGGCTGATGGCGCATTCGCCCGGT
This sequence comes from uncultured delta proteobacterium, assembly GCA_963805315.1. Classification (GTDB taxonomy): domain Bacteria; phylum Desulfobacterota; class Binatia; order Binatales; family Binataceae; genus Binatus. The sequence goes on along the minus strand of CAWDTQ010000016.1, from coordinate 4,972 downwards.
ACTGCAATGTAGCCGCCGCCCTCAATTCCGGTCGGAAGAACGAAGCCCGCGCCGACCAGCGGGTGAACCGGACCGGCGCTCAGTTCATCGGAATAGCGCCAAAGCGCGGCGAGGACCGGGTGCGCGGCCTTCAGGGCGTCGACGCCGAGCTCCGGCACGCCGAAATAGGCGGACTTGCCGATCACCTTGATGTCGCGGAGAAAGAAGCCCATGTGCGCGACGTACAGATCAAGCATCGTGGGCTCGACGTAGATCGCCATGTCGGGTTTTGCGCTTCGCCACGGCGAATGACGTCGGCGAAGGCCCGCGCGCCCGCGCTGACGCCCGTTCCTGGCTCGCCGCTCTCCTCGTCGCCGACGAAGGCGAACAGAACAGTCGGGTCCAGCGGAATGCTGGCGCGATCGAGCGTGCGGACCGCTTCGATTGTCGCGCAGAGCCCGGCCTTGAGATCGCTGGCTCCTCGGCCCCAGACCGCGCCGTCGACGAGGGCGCCCCCGAACGGGTCTTCGCGCTCCGTGCCGGTCCAGCGCTCGCGCCAGCCCCGGACGTGCACCGTGTCGGTATGTCCGATCATCAGCACAGTGTCGGCGCCGCGCCGGCCCCGGCGCACGCCCCAGACGTTCGGCCGGCCCGCGGCGAACTCACGCGACACGACGGCCTCGGCGCCGATCGAAAGGAGTTCGTCCTTCAACAGGGCGGCGAAGGCGGCCTCATCGCCGGTTACGCTTGGCGTGGCGATCGCTTTGCGGAGCAAGGCGAGCGCGTGGCTCTTATCGAGAGCCGTCCGGAGGCGCGCATCGGCGGAAGATGCAGTCATTCCTTCACGCGTTTGGTTGCCGTCCCACTACACTGGAGTCGCCGCCGTGGCTGTCAAGCCTACTGACGTTAGGGAAGCTTGGTTCTGCGCGGGCAGCGACGAAGATGAAGACTGCCGGCCGGGCCGTGTGCGATTAGACCGACCCAAAGCGGACTGTTGCGACGGTGAGCAGGAATCGAAACGTCACAAGACGGCAAGGTTGACCAAGAGACTTCGCAGGTCCGGCCTACGGGACAACCAAATCTTCGGCATCCCGCAGTTCCTCGACGAAGCGAGTATTCCTGACGCGGCTCGGCCGGCCGGAGAACAGCCGGGTCACGCGCGTGCCATCGTCAGTGGCTCCCGCGAGGGCCGCGCGGTGGGCGGGATTTACTGCCGCTTGGGGACATCGCAGGAACGCCGTGCCGAGCTGGACACCGCTGGCGCCAAGCAGCAACGCGGCGGCGACGCCTTGACCATTCGAAATACTCCCAGCCGCCAACACTGGGAGCCGCACCGCTCGGGCAATCTGCGGCAGCAATGCGAACAGTCCGGCCTGCCTTGACGGTTCGGCGCCGAGGAAGGTTGCCCGATGCCCGCCTGCCTCCAGGCCTTGGGCAATGACCGCCTCTACGCCATGGGCTTCCAGCCAGCACGCCTCGGCGACAGTGGTGGCGCTGCTCATCACGACCGCGCCCGTCTCCTTGACGGCGCGAAGCAAGTCGTCTTTCGGCAACCCGAAGTGAAAACTGACAACATGCGGACGGTGGCGGCGAATCAGAGGTGCGCCGGACCGAAGCTTGCAAAAGGCAAGCTCGGAAGGGGTACCTCGCCAAGTCCGTTCGCGCTGTAGTAAGGCCGCAGGCGCGCCCTCATTTCAACGCCGACGCCGGCGAGATCGCCCGGATCAGGGTGGCAAAAGAAATGACGTTCAGGCTGCGGTTGGAGAGGGATTTGAAGGCCACGATCTGATCGTCGGCCGCCTCAATTGGCATCGTCGCCAAGCCCCGAGCCGAGCCGAGCCCGCCGGCATTGCTGACGGCTGCGGCGAGTTGCGGCGTGGTCGAGCCGGCCATCGGCGCCTGGACGATCAGGCGCTCCAGGTCGAGCCTATCGCACAAGGCGTGTCGCGACCACATGAGCCGGTCTCCCGAAGCTACCCCGACGAACGCCCGGACCCGCCTCATGCGCCAAGTAGCTGCTGACCCGCAAGCTTTCAACCGCTATCGACCCAAGACCGCCTCCGCGAGCGATGTCGCCTAGCCAAGCTGTTGATTGCATTGGCTGGGGCGTGAGGATTCGAACCTGGGGATGGCGGAATCAAAATACGACAATCGCAGTTTTCCCGCGTTTTCTGGCTCTTTCGTGTGTGAGACAAGCCATTGATTTTGATGTCGTTATCATATATCAAGATTTCTGGGGCAGTCCGTCTATTTCCTTTCGATGGTAGCCCCTTGGCAGCCAGAAACCTTGTAATCAAATGCCGCGGCTCAAACTGACCAAGCGCTCAATCGACGGCCTCGTGGCAGGACCCGATCAATTCACCGTGTGGGATACCGATGTCACGGGATTCGGACTGCGGGTCACGCCAAAAAACGAGCGCGTCTACATCCTAAAATACCGGTTGGCCCATCGGCAACGCTGGTTCACGATAGGGCGCCATGGGTCGCCTTGGACGCCAGAAGGCGCGCGCAGGGAGGCGGTCCGACTTCTAGGTGAGCTCGCGCAAGGAATTGACCCCGCCGACAAGCGGCGAGCCGATCGGCAAGCGATCAGCTTCGCGGACCTTTGCGACCTCTATCTTGCCGAAGGCGTTGCGCACAAGAAGGCAAGCACAATTCGATCCGACCGAGGACGCATCGAGCTCCACCTGAAGCCTCTGCTGGGCAAGAGGCGCGCCGACTTGGTCACCCGCGCCGACATCGAGCGCCTGCTCAATGATGTCAAGGGAGGCCGTACGTCTGTCGCGGCGCCGGAAAAGCGAGGGCCGGGAAGCATCGCGACGGGCGGCGCCGCGGCGTAGCGGCCCAATGTGTGGCGTTGGCATCGACCGTGCTTCAGTTTGCTGTCGACCGGGGTGTGCGCCCGGACAACCCCGCACGAGGCGTCAAGAAACCGCCTGTCCGCAAAATGCAGCGATTTCTATCAGAAGCCGAGCTTCGGAAACTGGCAGAGTCGCTCGATGTCGAAGCGGACAGTTCGGGCAATGCGCACGCGATTGCGGCAATCCGCCTACTCGCGCTTACCGGCTGTCGACGCGGCGAGATCGTCAATTTGCGCTGGCGGTCCGTGGACTTGCAGCGCCGGCTACTTGCCCTCGACGACAGCAAGACGCGCGAGAAAGTCGTGTACCTCAGTCCGCCCGCGGCCGAAATTCTCAAGACGCTAGCTCGGGTCGCAGGAACTGAGTTCGTCATTGCAGGCACGATAGCGGGCAAACCGAGCGCGGCCATAGACAAGACCTGGGATCGGGTCAGGAGGCGAGCCAGGCTCGAGGACGTGCAAATCCATTATTTGCGCGACACGTTCGCAAGCATAGGTGCGAGCGCATCGTTTGGCCTGCCGATAATAGAGAAGCTCCTAGCTAATTCTACTGCGTCATAAGTGCTGGTTGAAGTTCGGTGTCCTTGAGACGGTTTGACAACAGGGGCATCGATAGAGGGATTTTGCTAGGGCGATCGTCAATTGCCTGCGCATCGTCGCGATCGAGTTGGCCACATGGCGTTCGGGACGTATTGGGGGCGCGTGGGGATCGAGAACGGCCGGAAAGGGGAGGTTTTTCGCTGCGCCAGCGCGCTGAGGGGGGAAAAGCCGATCTCTCGAGGATCAGGAATCCGTAGGCTGCGATGCAGAGGCTGGCGTGATGATGGAATCCCCGCCAGCCTCGCCCCTCGAAATGAGCAAGGCCGAGTTCGCTCTTCAATTCCTCGTAGTCGCGCTCGATGCGCCAGCGCAGCTTGATGATGTCGACGAGAACCGCGAGCGGCATGTCCTCGGGCAAGGTGGAGAGCCAGTATTTGGTCGGCTCCGCCTCGCCCTCTGGCCATTCGATGACGAGCCATTCGACGGGATGCGGCGCAACCAATTTGTGGTCGCGCGCCGCCGGCCTGACCCGCGCGGCGGCGAAGCGCGAAGACAAAGGCTGGTTGGAGCCTTCGCGCCACTCGACTGCGTTCCAGGCCTCGGCGGGCAGGCGCATCGCAAGCTCTTTGGCCGAGACCGGCCGATGATCGGCGTCGTGTCGTAGGCGCGAAGGCTTGCGCCCCCGGCCGCTCCAGGGTTTGGGCGGCAATGGCTCTTCGCCGGGAGGCCAGACCGACAGCGTCGATTGCACGCCCACCGCATAGGTCAGCCCCAGCGCCGTGACGCCGGCGCGGAAGGCCCCGTCGCTGCCATAGCCGGCGTCGGTCAGCACGACGCCCCTGGCTACGCCGTCCTTCAGGGCGGCCTCGATCTGGGCGAGAGCGATCTGCGGCTTGGTCCTAAACTCCACGTCCCCGGGAACATGCGCCTTTTCTCGACGCTCGGCGTCGTTCGCCCAGATTTCGGGCAGATAGAGCCGATAGGCGATCGGCAAACTCGCATGATGATTGGCGATCGAGAGCGTCACCGCGATCTGACAGTTGTCCGTCTTGCCCAGCCGCCCGCAATATTGCCGCGCCACGCCGACCGAATGCGAACCCTTCTTCTGAAACCCCGTGTCGTCGACGATCCAGGCTTCGACGCCTCCTTGCGCCGCAAACGCCGGCGCCGCAAGTTCGCGAACCTTCGCCAGCATCGCCTCGTCCGACCACGCCGACTGCCCAACGAAGTGCAACAGAGACTGATGCGCCGCCGCGGCGCGTGCCGGAGACACCATCGACGCGATCGGCTCGACGCTCTTGCGCTCGCAGGGCATCAGCAAACCGGTGCAATAATCCATCAAAGGGCCCGCTCGGTCCGCGTGCCCCAGCACGCTCGCCAGACTGTCCACGTAAGCCGCAAACCGCGCCTCGCTCTCCCCCCTCGCCCCGTCCACCTTCGCCGCCTCCGCCAACAAAACAAATCGGCAGAATATCAGAGCCTTACACTCGACAAATCCGCAAAATGAGGTTGTGACTCAGTAGAATTAGGTTCGGATCGCGGCCAGCAATACGTTTTCATCACTTCAACAGTACGTTGCTGGCGAAGATGCGG
>CAWDTQ010000015.1:0-635710 GCA_963805315.1 uncultured delta proteobacterium | reverse complement strand
GTTCATAGGCGCCGCTAAAGCCTCAAATTCCAAAGATCTGGATTATAGGTTATCCTGCGATCAGCGAACAACCGGCAGCGTCGCATCGGGCACTCTCACTGTGGATATCCAAGCTGAATCATCGCGCGACTCGAGCCGCGTCGAGATCCTTCGCGCGTGGCCCGACGCCTCGATCTGCCACGGATTTGTCGGACGCTCCGGCGGCGTCAGCACGGGCGCGTTCGCTTCGATGAATCTTTCTTACTGGGTCGGTGACGACGAAGGCGCAGTCGATGCCAACTGGGATCGCCTGCGTCGCGAGGTGCCGGACCTGAAGGTGGTCGCGCGCCTGAACCAAGTGCACGGCAACGTCGTTCACGCCGCGACTCGCGAGACCGCGGCGCTTCGGCCGCCGGGCGACGGCATCGTCACGGCCGAACCCGGCATCATCTTGGGAATATTCTCAGCCGACTGCGTGCCAATTCTGATGATCGATGCGAAACGCAAAGTAGCCGGCGCGTTGCATGCCGGATGGCGCGGCGTTATTGCGGATATCGCTGACGCCGGCGTCCGCGCGATGGTCACGCTCGGTGCTCGCGCGTCGGACATTCGCGCCGCGATGGGCCCCTCGATCGGCCAATGCTGTTTCGAAGTTGATGCGGAGCTTGGCGAGCGTTTCGGTCGCGAGATAAGCGGCGCGCACAATCACACGAAGGCCGGGCGTCCCGGCAAGGCCTTCATCGACTTGCGCGCAGTCGTGCGCGACCAGCTCGAGCGCGCGGGACTCAAGGCCGCGAACGTCGCGAGCGTCGGCCCCTGCACACGATGCGCCTCCAATCGCTTTTTCTCGCGCCGTGCCGCCGGCGGAAAGACCACCGGCTTGCAGATGAGCTTTGTCGGCTTCGCCGGGTAGCGCACGGCGAGCGTCTATGCGGCCAGTACTGAGTGATATTTACCGGTTTCAACCAGCTTCGATCACCGTGCTTATGTTCGTCGCGAGCGCCCCCTTCCCCCCTAGCGCGTTATATCGCTACGAAAGTTTGCTCGAACATCTGTTTGATCTCTGTTTGGGTGTCGCTCTACTTTGGCATATCGCTTTGATCGTCATCGGACGACCAAGGGGCGCAAAGGTCTTCTACGGCTTCTATGCTCTGATTCACCTGCCGGTGATATTTGCAGTAGGTTTGTATGAGGGCATGTTTCTCACTGGCAATTGGCTCTGAAAAGAACTGGTTCAGTTTCACTGAAATGGGGGATGAACTATTCGACCTGCCTCCGGCGGATTTTCTGTGCTACCACTACTGCATGGACCACCCCCACCATTTGTTCCCCTCTCCTGAAGGGAGAGGGGTTAGGGGTGAGGTTCCTTGGAGCACATACGCAAACTCAAAAAACAGTTTTTGACGGAACGAACCCACCCGTAGTGTGTGGCCTTCTCAAAACCACAACCTATGGTATGAAATTGCTCTTTTCGCTTGAACTCGACGAGTCCGAATGGAGCCTGTTTGCCATCTCGGCAAGCTGAACCAGTAACCGCAACATGCCCCAACGCAAACCAAAAAAGCATCGCGCGGGCGGGTTGATCGCGAAAATCCGCAAGCCGATGGCGCCGCCGTCGCGCACGATCGAAGACCCGACCAAATACAAGCGCGAGCGCGAGCTGGAAAAGCTCCGCCGCGAGGAGAAATCCGGGAACTCCTGATGCCTACGCCCGTGCGAGGACAAGTTCGAGTCGGAATCATCGGCGCCGGCCTTATCGGCCAGAACCACTCGATGATGCTGCGCTACGTCGCCGATTGCACCGAGCAAAGCGTCCGCGTGGTTTCGGTCGCCGACGTGTCGCATCTGGCGGCGGAGCGGCTCGCGGCCAGATGGCATGGCGCGAAGGCGCTCGAATCGGCTGACGAGATAATCGCGGACCCGTCGATCGACGCGGTCTGGATTTGCACTCCCACCGCGATCCATCGCCAGGTCTGTGTCGGCGCGGCGCGCGCCGGCAAACATATTTTTTGCGAGAAGCCGCTGGCGATGAACTCGGCGGAAGCGGCGCAGATGGAAAACGAGATCAGCTTGGCCGGCGTGTTGAGCCAGGTCGGATTGGTGCTGCGCTTATCGCCCGTCTACACCGTGATCCGCGACCTGCTGCGCGACCCGGATCGGCAAGCTCCTCACCGCCACGATGCGCGACGATCAGGACTTCCCGATCCGTGGCGCCACGACAGCGCCTGGCGCAACGATCCGCTGCTGACCGCCGGCGGCACACTCATCGAGCACAGCGTTCACGATTTCGATCTGTTCACCTGGATTTTCGGCCCCGTGATTCGGCTCTCCTGCCGCAGCGAAACTTCAACGGCGCCCGGGGGTCGAGGACTTTGGCGCCACCGCGATGGAATTTGAGGGCGGCTTTTGCGGCCAGATCATCTCGGTATGGCATCGGATGATCGGGCGCGCGAGTAACCGTCATTTGAAGTCTTCGCGGAAAACCTCTTTATCGCGACCGACCACGATACGTTGGGCCCGATCAATTTCCAGCGCGGTGATGGCCCCGAGCAAGGACTATTAGCGAGCGAAGAGGTGCTGGACCGCTTCGAGGCACGGACCCTCGCGACCGGCCCTATCTGCCCGATCTAGGAGCTGGCTCGCCGTGCCTTACGCCGTCGAGGATGCCATCTTCGTTGCGGCGATGCTGGGCCCATGCGAGCCCGACCCGGAATTCGCGCCGGGCGTGGCCGCCCAGCGGCTGGTCGAGGCCGCCTACGACTCGGCGCGCCGGGGTGTCGCTATAACCGGTGAGGTAGGATTTAATTTATATTCTATTAGAGTTACTTTAATCGAGAGGATCTATTCGGAATCCATGATCGACTTCGAACTAAGCGAAGAACAGCAGATGATCCGCGACACCGTGGGCGCTTTCGCCCGCGACGAGGTCCGGCCCGCCGCCCGTCCCGCCGACGAGAGGGCGCGATCCCGAAGAGCTGGTGGCGAAGGCCTGGGAGTTCGGCCTCGTCGCGGCGCGATTCCCGAGCAGTTCGGCGGCGACGGCGACGCGCGCTCGGCGGTGACCGGCGCGGTGATCGCAGAAGAGCTTGGCTTCGGCGATCTCTCGATCGCGCTCGACGTGCTGGCGCCGCGCCTGTTCGCCTTTCCGCTCATCGAGATGGGCACCGACCAACAGAGCGCTACCTGCCGCGTCTCGCCGGCGCCGAATTCGCCGCCGCGTCCGCGGCCGTGATGGAGCCCCAATTCGATTTCGATCTGAACGCGATGCGACCGCCGCACAGATCGCAACGGCGGCTTCGTGCTCGACGGCGCCAATGCTTCGTGCCGCTGGCGACGGAAGCCGAGGCGATCCTGGTTTTTGCGGCGTCGGATCCGGTCGCAGGGTTATGCGGCGTCGACGGGTTTATCGTCGAGCGCGGCGCGGCCGGACTGACGATTTCGCGAGCGCGAGAAAAACATGGGGCTCAAGGCGCTCGCGACCTACGAGCTGACGCTCAAGGGATGCCGGCTCGGACCCGAGGCGCGGCTGGGCGGCGAGGGCATCGACTTTTCGCGGCTCATGAGCGAGGCGCGGTCGCGCTTGCCGCGATGGCGGTCGGCGTGATGGCGCCGCGTTCGACTACGCGCGCGATTATGCCAAGGAGCGCAAGGCGTTCGGCGTGCCGATCGCGACCAAGCAGGCGATCGCGTTCATGCTCGCCGACATGGCGATCGAAATCGATGCGTCGCGCCTGCTGGTGTGGGAAGCGGCGTGGCATCTCGACAAGGGCGAGGACGCGCTCAAGGAGAGCTACCTCGCGAAGAATTACGCTGCGCAGCGCGCTGAAGATCGCGGACAACGCCGTGCAGGTGCTGGGCGGCCACGGCTATATCCGGGAGCATCCGGTCGAGATGTGGCTGCGCAACGCGCGCGGATTTTCGGCAATCGAAGGCATCGCAACGGTCTAGAGCAGGTCCGCGACGGAGAATGACCATGATCGATTTTGAATTGGAACCACAATTCTGAGCCGGCTGCAGATGTTCCACGCGGTCGCCGAGCACATGATGCGCCCGATCTCGCGCGAGTACGACGAGCACGAGCACACCAAGCCGACCCAGTTTTGCGAGTCGATGTGGACGGCGTCGGCCGCGGCCGATATCCAGGTCGGCGGTCGGCCGGAGCAAGAAACCCGACGGCGCGGCATCGGCGACGCCTCGACGCGCAATCTGATGACCGTGCTCAGCACCGAGGAGCTGTGCTGGGGCGACGCGGGACTGTTTCTGTCGACTCCCAACTCGGGACTCGGCGGCGCGGCGGTGATGGCGGCGGGAACGCCGGAGCAGAAGGAGCGCTTTCTCAAGCGCTTCAAGGAAGGCAAGCCGAAGTGGGGCGCGATGGCGATCACGGAGCCGGGCTTCGGTTCCGATTCCTCAGCGGTCACGACCACCGCGACTCGCGACGGCGACCATTGGGTGATCAACGGCACGAAAATTTTCTGCACCGCCGGCGAGATGGCGGCCGAGAAGTCCGAAGGCTTCGTGGTGGTGTGGGCAACGGTGGACAAAACCGCGGGACGCCCGGGAATCAAGCCGTTCGTCGTCGAGCATAACACGCCCGGCATGCAGGTAGTGAGGGTCGAGAACAAGCTCGGCATCCGCGCGTCCGACACCGCCGCGATCGTTTTCGACAACTGCCGCATTCCGCTCGACCATCTGCTGGGCAGCGCCGAGGTCCGCAAGGAGGGCGGCTTCAAGGACGTGATGGCGACCTTCGACGCGACGCGGCCGATCGTTGCGGCGATGGCAATCGGAGTAGGGCGCGCGGCACTCGACTTCGTGCGCGATTTTCTCAAAGCAACAGAACGTGCCCGTGCGCTACGGAATCTCGCCGCGGCGCCTGACCGCTGTCGAGCGCGACTTCATGGAGATGGAAGTGCAACTGCAGGCCGCGCGACTGCTGACGTGGCGCGCCGCATGGATGCTCGATACCGGCAAGCGCAACAGCCTCGAGGCGTCGATGGCCAAGGCGAAGGCGGGCCTCGCGGTCACGCTGATCACGCAGAAGGCGGTCGAGCTACTCGGGCCGCTGGGCTACTCGCGCAAAATCCTGGTCGAGAAGTGGATGCGCGACGCGAAGATCAACGACATCTTCGAAGGCACGCAGCAGATCAACATGATAATTATCGCGCGGAGAATTCTGAACTACAGCAGCAAGGAACTGAATTAAAGCGGGCTACTCGTCCCGCACCTTCGGCGGGATGACACCTGCTAGTAGAACCACTTGCCGTTGTCCCAGCGGAAAATTTCCGTGGTGTGAGTATCGCTGACGGTCTTTGGCGTCGCGTGCCGGGCTTCATCTTCGGACTTGCCGGCCAGGTAGTAGATGAATTCCTCGTAGGTGATCTTGCCGATCGAGTAACCGTCCTTGGATTGATGCGATTCGCAGGCGGCGATCTTGCCATAGCCGGTGTAGGTCGTGGTCTCGTAGCCGTCTTTCGGAACGAACGTCAATTTCGACAGATTGTTGACCTCGCGATCGTGCAAATCCTGCTCCCAATGTCTGCAAAACTCCGGGAACAGCGCGGATGCTTTCTTGAATTCGATATCGCGCTTGATTCGGTCGGGCGTAATTTGCGCGACCAGCGCCTTGACCTTCTGCCGCAGCGTCTTTTTCGCCGCCGGTGACGCGGATGCGTCCGGTTGCGATTGAGCATATGCTGGCGATGCCGCGACCATAGCCGCAAGCGCAATCGCGCCGACCGCGGCTCTTACTCCTACCGTTCGTATGAATCTCATAGCGATGGTTTCTATAGCAGAAACTCGCACCATCGTCAGCATCCAGAAGAGGGGCGCCGAAGAAAAAAAAGCGGCCGCAGCCCTTTGAGGGGACTGCGGCCGGTTACAGACATTTTCAGTCTGATCCGAGTTAATCCTCGGGCACCAGCTCGACGCGGCGGTTCTGAGCTCGGCCCTCGGCCGTCTTGTTGGTGGCGACGAAGCCGGTCTTGCCGTAGCCGTGCACCCTCAGCATGGTCACCGGGACTCCACCATTGAGCAGGTAGTTTGTCACGGCGTTCGCGCGGCGCTGGGACAACTTCAGGTTGTATTCCTCACCGCCGATAGCGTCACAGTAACCGTTCACATTAATCACGACGTTCGGATTGGCCTTCAGAGTCGTGATCGCTTCATCCAGAACGGCGGTGTCACCCGGACGGACGATCGCCTTGTTGAAATCGAAATGCACTCCGCGCAGCACCAGCTTCTGCCTGGGTGGCGGCGGTGGCGGTGGAGGTGGAGGCGGTGGAGGAGGCGGCGGCGGTGGCGGCGCAGGAGGAGGCGCAGGACTTGGCGCCAGCAAATAGCCGTTGAAAGCGCCGATTAGAGCGCCCACCCCTACTCCAATCGGGCAACCGATCTCATAACTCTTGGCGGTACCACTCGCCCCCGCGGCGATTCCGCAACCCAGTCCTCCGCCGATTAGCGCTCCGGCAGCGGCTCCGCCCGCAGTGTATTCTCTTTGTTCGGGTGTCCACGATGCGCACGAAGAAGCCGTCAAAAGAATGGCGACCACGACGGCGCCAAGCCAGTTTTTCGCCTTAAACACGCGTACCCTCCCTAGGTTCGATGTTGTCCAGGAACAAAAGCCTCACGAATTGTGCCATTTTTAATGAAGTGGGTCTATTGAGTAACCGAAAGTGCCGAATAGCGCGCGATTCGTAATACTTCGTTTACAGAAAAGTGCGGCCGCAGCCCCGAAGGACTGCGGCCGCTTTGCGGACGTTTTCAGTCTTGGCCCGACCTACTGATTCGGCACCAGTTCGACGCGACGGTTTTGGGCGCGGCCCTCTGCCGTATCGTTAGTGGCGACGAAGTCGGTCTTGCCGTAGCCGTGCGGAATCAGCTGGCTCGACGGGATTCCGGCTCTTACCAGGTAATCCACGACCGCATCGGAACGTCGATCAGACAGCTTCAGGTTGTACTCTTCGCCACCGATCGCGTCGCAGTATCCGTTGACGTTGATCGTCACGTTCGGATTGGCCTTCAGAGTTGCAGCGGCTTCGTCCAGAACGGCGGCGTCACCAGGCCGGATCTTCGACTTGTTGAAGTCGAAATGCACACCGCGCAGCACCAGCTTCTCCCTGACCGGAGGCGGAGGTGGCGGCGGTGGAGGTGGCGGCGGCGGAGGAGGAGGCGGTGGAGGCGGTGGCGGCTGGATTATCGGATCGCATAGGTAGTGCCCCAGAAGGGTGCCGAGCGCTGCGCCACCGATTGCCGAAGCCCACGCTGCCGTTCCGCGCTCTTCGTTGAATGCGTTATCCCCGCTGCGTCCCACTGCGTTGGCGATGCCCAGACCGATGCCGAACCCAGCTGCACCGCCGACGACCGCGCCTCCGATTGCGCAACCGTCCCATCGCCGCGGCTGCTGCATGTTGGCGCATCCTGAAACTGCGAGCGCAGCCAAAATTCCCAAGACGCCTAGGACTCTTCCCGTACGTCGATTGATCCAATCTCCCATCACATTTCCTCCCTCGTAACGCGACCTATTGATTCGGCACCAGTTCGACGCGACGGTTTTGGGCGCGGCCCTCCGCCGTGTCGTTAGTGGCGACGAAGTCGGTCTTGCCGTAGCCGTGCGGAATCAACTGGCTCGACGGGATTCCGGCTCTCACCAGGTAATCCACGACCGCGTCGGAACGTCGATCGGACAGCTTCAGGTTGTACTCTTCGCCACCGATCGCGTCGCAGTATCCGTTGACGTTGATCGTCACGTTCGGATTAGCCTTCAGAGTTGCAGCGGCTTCATCCAGAACGGCGGCGTCACCGGGCCGGATCTTCGACTTGTTGAAGTCGAAATGCACACCGCGCAGCACCAGCTTCTCCCTGACCGGAGGCGGAGGTGGCGGCGGCGGAGGAGGCGGTGGAGGTGGAGGAGGCGGTGGAGGCGCTGGCGGCTGGATTATCGGATCGCAGATATAGTGTCCGGCTAGAGCGCCCAGAACCAGGCCCGCACCGCCGAGGCCGGTGGACCAGGCAACCTGGTTTTCGTGATCGCCGGTGTTCTCATTGATCGCGACTCCGATTCCCGCTCCTGCACCGGCGCCGAGGAGTCCACCGACAATTGCGCAACCGTCCCATCGCCGCGGCTGCATGTTGGAGCATCCGGACACGACAAGCGCTGCCACAATTCCCAAGACACCCAAGCGTCGATTGATCAAATCACCCATCACCTTTCCTCCTTCGTAACTCGAACTATTGATTCGGCACCAGCTCGACGCGGCGGTTCTGAGCGCGGCCCTCAGCCGTGTCGTTGGTGGCGACGAAATCAGTCTTGCCGTAGCCATGCGGAATCAACTGGCTCGACGGGATTCCGGCTTTCACCAGGTAATCCACGACGGAGTCAGCACGTCGATCGGACAGCTTGAGGTTGTATTCCTCGCCGCCGATCGCGTCGCAATATCCGTTGACGTTGATCGTCACGTTCGGATTGGCCTTCAGCGTCGTTGCGGCCTCATCCAGAACGGCGGCATCGCCCGGTCGGATATCCGACTTGTTGAAATCGAAATGCACACCGCGGAGCACCAGCTTCTCCTTCACTGGAGGCGGAGGTGGCGGCGGAGGCGGCGGCGGTGGCGGAGGTGGCGGCGGTGGCGGAGCCGGCGGCTGGATTACTTCGTCGCAGATGTAGTGTCCGGCTAACGCGCCAAGTATTGCTCCTCCGACTGCTCCACCAACACCCGCATAGACCCGGGTGTCTTTGTTGCCGGAGTCATGCCCCGAAGTATTGTCAACGATGACAATTGCTGAGGCCGCACCCGCACCTGCGCCGAGCAGTCCACCGACGATAGCGCAGGTTCCCCATGCGCGTGGCTGCTGCAGATACGCGCATCCGCTCAGGTTGATCGCGATCAGAACCGCGCCCGCTACGCCGGCGACCGCATTCAACAGCCTTGATTTCAGTCTCATGAGCTCCTCCTCACCCAACTGCGTCTGTGCGTCAAGCGAACCCCCTCACTGTCTGCCCCCGAACCGGGATCGCGTCTAAAGCGGGAAACGGCCCCGCACCACCCGATTGACGGGGAAATATAGTTCTATTTGTAACAGGAATGCAACACATCCACAGGTGAATTGGCCAGATTTTGCCAATGCTGTCCGGCATTCTCGCGGGTACCCTGTGGATAAGTCGCGGGGAAATTGCCCGAATTCTCCGGTCAATCTTCGCTTATGACGGCTTAATTGTGGTCGCCGCTATTGCCGTGATGGCCGTGCTTCTGGCTGTTGACCGACGGGTTGCTGTCCTGCCCATGCACGTTTTCCCCATGCTGCTCTTCCTTGGCCTCTGCATGCGCCTCGTGCTTGTACCAGTTGGGATGATGTTTCTCGACCCAGTCGGGATGATGATCGTTCCACCACTGGCGCGCATGCCATTCGTGATGGTCGTCGAAGTCACCGTCGTCCCTCCATTCAGGATGGTTCTCAGCCCATTCCGGATGGTGGGCGTACATCCAGCCGGGATTGTGCTCATGCCACCAGTCGTACTCGTGCCACTGATGGCTTTCGTCGTAGTCGCCCCAGCGGCTGGCGCCCGGCAGTCTTGCCCAGACGTTGGAATGTTGGTGCATCCAGTCTTGGAGCGCGGGATGCTGGTTGCGGAATTGCCTATCGTAAATCAGGTTGGGATTTCGAACCAGGTACGCCTTGATGTTCTGATGTTTATCGAGAAACCCGTTCAAGCTTTGATCGGGATACTGGGCCTCCGAAATCGACGGCATCGCCATCGCCAGCAGCACGACAGCAACTGACAGAATGGTTTTTGCGTGCTTCATATGTGACCTCCCCTCGGATGCGACTCGGTTCCTGCTAGTCAGCAATCGACATGTCATGAATCCTTCGCGGCGAATCCTAGCAAATTTGTCAACCGCTGACAGCGCAGCGATGCGGCCGCGAATTCCGCATGAAGCCGAACCCCTGCTATAGTATCTCGCTCATCATGCTTTCACTGGCGCGCGGTAAAGAGGGAACCTTCAAGCTGGTCTCCGGCTACAAGCCCGAGGGCGATCAGCCGGCTGCGATCGAGTCGATCGTCGCCAACCTCAACGACAAAGTGCCGCACCAGGTGCTGCTCGGCGTCACCGGCTCGGGCAAGACCTTCACGATGGCCAACGTAGTCGCGCGGGTAAACCGGCCGACGCTCGTGATGGCGCCGAACAAGACGCTTGCCGCGCAGCTCTACAACGAGTTCAAGAGCCTCTTCCCCGAAAACGCCGTGCGCTACTTCGTCTCCTACTACGACTACTACCAGCCCGAGGCTTACGTTCCCTCGACCGACACGTTTATCGAGAAAGACGCGAGCATCAACGACGAGATCGACAAGCTGCGCCATTCCGCGACCAAGGCGCTGCTCGAGCGCAACGACGTGCTCATAGTGGCGTCGGTTTCATGCATCTACGGCCTGGGCGAGCCCGAGATGTACTTCGAGATGCTGGTGTTTCTCGAGCACGGGCAGACGCTCGATCGCGACAAGATGCTGCGCAAGCTGGTCGACATCGCGTATCAGCGCAACGACTACGATTTTCATCGCGGGACGTTTCGCGTGCGCGGCGACACGGTCGAGATTTTTCCTGCCTACGAAGAGCAGCGCGCGGTGCGCGTCGAATTCTTCGGCGACCAGGTCGAGGCGTTGTACGAAATCGACGCGCTGCGCGGCAAGGTGATCCGCAAGCTGCAGAGCGTCGCCATCTACCCGGCGTCACATTACGTGACTACCTCGGACCGGATGGAAATAGCGGTGCGCGACATCCGCACCGAACTGAAGGAGCGCCTGGAGTTCTTCCGCGCCGAGAATCGGCTGCTGGAAGCCCAGCGCCTCGAGCAGCGCACGATGTACGACCTCGAGCTGCTGGCCGAGATGGGCTTCTGCCCGGGAATCGAGAATTACTCGCGCCATCTGACCGGACGCCTGCCCGGACAGGCGCCGCCGACGCTGCTCGACTACTTCCCGAACAACTCGCTGTTCTTCATCGACGAGAGTCACGTGACAGTGCCGCAAATCGGCGGGATGTATCGCGGCGACCGCTCGCGCAAGCAGGTGCTGGTGGACTTCGGCTTCCGGCTGCCGTCGGCGCTCGACAATCGCCCCTTGAATTTCGAGGAATGGGAGTCGCACATCGTGCAGGCGGTCTATGTTTCGGCGACGCCCGGCGACTACGAGCAGCAGAAATCAGGCGGCCTCGTCGTCGAGCAGTTGATTCGCCCGACCGGACTTATCGATCCCGAAATCGAGGTGCGCAAGGCCGGCACGCAAGTCGATGACCTGCTCGAGGAAATTCACAAGCGCGTCGCGGTGAACGAGCGCGTGCTGGTGACGTGCCTGACCAAGAAGATGGCCGAGGATTTGACCGACTACTACCACGACCTCGGCATCCGCGTGCGCTACCTGCACTCGGACATCGAGACGATCGAGCGCGTCGAGATCATCCGCAGCCTGCGCAAGGGCGAGTTCGACGTGCTGGTTGGAATCAACCTGCTGCGCGAAGGCCTCGACCTGCCCGAAGTGTCGCTGGTCGCGATTCTCGACGCCGACAAGGAAGGCTACCTGCGTTCTGCCCGCTCGCTGATTCAGACGACCGGCCGCGCCGCGCGCCATATCAACGGCCGCGTCATCATGTATGCGGACGTCGTCACCAAGTCGATGGAACAGGCGATTGGCGAGACCAACCGCCGACGCGCCAAGCAGGTCGCCTACAACGAGCAGCACGGCATCACGCCCATGTCGATCATCAAGGCGATCGACGCGTCGCTGGTCGAGATGTACTCGCCGGAATGGGCGGTGGTCCCCGAAATCGGCGACGACAAACGCGCGGAGGAAGAGTTCATCCCGGCGCACGAGCTGCCTGATCGGATCACCGCGCTGCGGCAGCAAATGATGGAGGCGGCGGAAAAGCTCGACTACGAACGCGCCGCCGACTTGCGCGATCAGATCAAAAAGCTGGAGCGTCACGCGTTCGGAATGGACGAGCCGCGCCACCCCGTGCAGCCATCGCAGCCGCCGGGGTCAGCGCATCAGCGGCCCAGCGTGGAAGCGCGCAGCAGCACCGATGCGAAAACCCGGGGCCGCCGCGGCGCAGGCGCAGCAACCGGCGCGGCCGCAGGCGCCTCGCGCCCAGAGCGTCCAGTGAAGCAGAGCAAACTGAAGCTGATCCCCGACGCTCCGAAGTAGTGGAGATGCCTTCCTATTCCCTCCCACGTTCGTCGGGGGAGGGCTAGGGTGGGGAACATTTGTGCGGCGCAATTGTCTGTTGCGCCGCACTTTCTCCTCTCAACAAAATTCAGAGTCGAAGGTCCCCCACCCGACGCTCAAAGTCTCGCGTCGGCCTCCTCCGACGAACGTGGGAGGCAAGCCGCTACTTGGTGCGTTCGCGGAGTTGGCGGGCGGCGCCTGCGAAGAAATTTCGCGCGATGAATGAGCGCTCGGCGGCTGCCATTGCTTCCAGTATCTCCGCGTTCAAGATGATCGCATCAATGTCTGATGGATTCGCACTGAGCGCGATCTCGGCCAATGCCAGTGCGCGTTTGAGCTGGGACGCGTCTTTGAGCGCGCGCGCTCTTTCGAGAATTGCGCCGCGGCCGCATAGCGCGACAATATCTTCGCCGCGTTCCTTGCGCCGGGCCGGGAACATTTGCGATGGCTCGCCCGACCACCATCCGGCGTAGCGGCGGATAACGTCGCGCACCACGAACGGGACGCATCCATAGATCGGTTGTAGGTATGGCTTCGCCGCGAGCTCGGCCGGGATCGAAATATCGGCCTCGACGATGTCCACCGGCCACTCGCCCGCGTTGAGCCGCCGCACGACTTCATCGTGGATCGAGCGGATTGCCCGCGCCGTGTCGTTGAGCACCTCGAGGCATAGCTGCTCGCCGCGATACGCGGGTCCGTGTCCCGGCAGAATATATTGCGGCGCGCGTTTCGCGATCGCTTCGAGCGTCTCCGCCCATTCGAGCGTGTAACGCTGCACCTTGTTGGGATTGCCCGTGTTCGGCATCGACGAGACGATCAAGTCGCCGACCATCGCGAGCCGCCGCGTCGGCATCCAGACCCACGTCGCGTCGTCCGTCTCGCCCATCGCGTGATGCAGTTCGACCGGCTCGCCGACCAGGTCGAGAAATTGTTGATCGCGATAAACCAGGTCGGGGTAACTGAACGACTTGGGCTCGAACAGCCCGTCGGTGGCAAACGCGCCGCCGAACTGGAGCCGATTGATGTGCGACTGCCATTCGCGAGTGAGCGCGTAGCGCTTGAAGCGGCCGGCGACGTCCTCGTGCGCCCAGATTTTCGGCCGCGCATGCCCGCGGGTCATCGCGTCTGTGATGAACGCTTCGGTGCCGAACGCGTGATCGCCGTGACCATGCGTATAGATGAGAAACGCGAACGGCTCGTCGCTGACCTCGCGAATCGCGCGCACCGCCGCCGCACCCATAAGCCGCGAGCTGGTATCGACGACGATCATCTCGCCGCGCCCGTACGCGAACGCAACGTTGGCGAAGCCGTGGAACATCGCGATTCCCGGCTCGATCACTTCGAGCTGTCCCATCATCGGGTCGAAGCCGGGCAGGTTGTTCGATTGCTTTGGATTGGGCGTGGAACTCATTTTCGATCTCCTGTCGAAGCGGTGCTCCTGCGGACGCGGGTCGCTTGCAACGAATCTATCGTTTAGACTTCGCACTTGGAATGAAGGCTGAAGCAAACATCGCGTCGAGCGCGCCGCATGACGAGCTGGAACGCCTGCTGGCTTTCCAGCATCACGATCCTCATTCGATCCTCGGCGCGCATCTCGACGGCAAGCGCCTCGTGGTCCGCGCGTTTCGCCCCGGCGCGTCGCGAATCGAGCTGCTGGTGCCGGGAGAAGCGCCGCGCCCGATGCGCCTGCGCGATCCGGCGGGACTGTTCGAGGCGACAGTCGAGGGCCGCGTCTCGCTTTTTCCCGTATCAGCTCGAGATTCATTATCCCGACGGCGAATCGATCACGATTTACGATCCGTACTCGTTCATGCCGACGCTCGGCGAGCTCGATCTCTATCTCTGGGGCGAGCAGAAGGACGACCGCGCCTATAACAAGCTCGGCGCGCACGTGCGCGAGATGTCGGGCATCCGCGGCGTGTCATTCGCGGTATGGGCGCCGAACGCGCGCGGCGTCAGCGTGGTCGGCGACTTCAATCGATGGGACGGGCGGGTCCACATGATGCGCACGCTCGGCAGCTCGGGCGTGTGGGAGCTGTTCATTCCCGGCGCCGGCGGGGGCACCAATTACAAATATGAAATCCGCACGCGCGACGGCGATTTGCTGCTGAAGAGCGATCCGTTCGCGCAGCGGATGGAAGTGCCGCCCGCGACGGCGTCGGTCGTTTACGAATCGACCTACCAGTTCCATGACGCGGAATGGCTTGCAGAGCGGGCGCGCCGCGAATGGATCAAGTGCCCTATCTCGATCTACGAGGTTCATCTCGGCTCATGGCGCCGCGTGCCCGAGGAGGGCAATCGCCCGCTGACCTATCGCGAGATGGCGCCGATGCTCGGCGACTACGTCACGCGCATGGGCTTCACCCACGTCGAGCTGATGCCCGTGATGGAGCATCCGTTCAGCGGCTCGTGGGGCTACCAGGTCAGCGGCTACTTCGCGCCGACCTCACGCTACGGCAGCCCCGACGACTTGCGCTACCTGATCGACGAGATGCATCGCCGCGGCATCGGCGTGATCCTCGACTGGGTGCCCGCGCATTTCCCCAAGGACGAATTCAGCCTCGGCCGCTTCGATGGCACCGCGCTGTTCGAGCACGCCGATCCGCGCCAGGGCGACCATCCCGAATGGGGCACTTACATCTTCAACTACGGCCGCGCCGAGGTGCGCAACTTCCTGACTGCGAGCGCGCTCTACTGGTTGGGCGAGTTCCACGCCGACGGCCTGCGCGTGGACGCGGTCGCGTCGATGATCTACCTCGATTACGCGCGGCGCGACGGTGAATGGATTCCCAACGCATTCGGCGGCCGCGAGAACCTCGACGCCATCTCGTTCATCAAGAAACTCAACCAGGACGTGTACCGTCTCAACCCCGGCATCATGATGATCGCCGAGGAGTCCACCGCGTGGACGGGAGTCAGCCGCCCGGTCTTCATGGGCGGGCTCGGCTTCGGCTTCAAGTGGGACATGGGCTGGATGCACGACACGCTCGAGTACTTCACGCTCGATCCCATCTACCGCCGCTACCATCATCGCGATCTCACCTTCGGCCTGCTCTACGCTTGGAGCGAAAATTTCGTGCTGCCGCTGTCGCATGACGAGGTCGTGCACGGCAAGCGCGCAATGCTGGCCAAGATGCCCGGCGATCGCTGGCGCCAATTCGCCAATCAGCGCGCGCTGTTCGCCTACATGTGGGCGCGCTCCGGCAAGAAGCTGATTTTCATGGGCGAGGAAATCGGCCAGTGGCGCGAATGGGATCACGACTCGAGCCTCGACTGGAACCTGCTCGACTATTCCGAGCATCGCGAGCTGCAGGTGCTGGTTCGCGATCTCAATCGCATTTATCGCAACGAGCCCGCGCTGTGGGAGGCCGACACCGACCCGGCCGGCTTTCGATGGCTCGACGCCGACGACGCCGACAGCAACATGATCGCATTCATGCGGACGGCGCCGAGCACCGGCCGCCGCGTCATCTGTGCATGCAATTTTTCACCGGTGCCGCGCAGCCGCGTTCGCATCGGCGCACCGTCGCCGGATTCTATCGCGAGATTCTCAACACCGACGCGGCTGCGTACGGCGGCTCCAACGCCGGCAACATGGGCGGCGTCGAGGCGGTCGCGATTCCGTGGCACGGGTTCTCGCATTCGATCGCAATCGAGCTTCCGCCCCTCGCCGTCATCTGGTTCTCGGTCCCGTAGCCGAGCTATAGAGTCCGCCATGGACGACCACGAAGAGGAGTCTCAACAGCACCCGACCGAGCCGCTGCACAGCATATCGTCCGTCGAGCAGCGCGATCGCGAAATCATAAAAAGCGAGCGCACGATCCTCACCAGGCTCGGGCAGGCGGTCAAGCTCGCCGACTTCATGGCGATCCTGATGGTGCTCGCCACTTTTTTCAGCGCCTATGCTACCTGGCGCACTGCGCTTGTCACGAGCACGATCTTCGCCGTCGCAGATCGTCCGTTCCTTGGCGTTCAGGAGGTTTCATTCGAGCGGACCGACACGCAGCATCCGACGATTGTGGTCAACATCAGGAATTTCGGAAGCATCCAGGCCCTGGACGCGATCGTCGGCGCGCATGCGCTGGTCGATGGCAAGGTGGTCAAAGATCCTGCAGAAGCAGTGTCCGAGATGGACGCGGGGATTTTGTCGCCGAATGTGCCGCATTTCTTTTACGTCTTCATCCCGCCCGAAAAATACCAGGCGGTGGCTGCCGGTAAATCCAATCTTCAAGTCCACGTGAGGATGCTCTACAAGGGTCCGGCGCACGAGAAGCAACTTTGCTACTTCGAGCGCTTCGTGTACGACTACCGCGTCGGCACTTTTCTGGCCTCGGGTGGCGATGATCGATGCAGCAGCGACGTCTTCTGACCCCCTTTTAGGCAGCCCGCCCATCGTGTATTAGAATCCGTCAGCGCGCGATCGGTGCAACCTGTTCCGTTTCCATAAACCCTCCTGCCCCGATCGGGACGTTGGAATGAGTCGCTCTGTGCGCGGGACAAGTCCAGCGATCCAAAGCGGTTAGGATTGGCTAAACCTCAACGGCTAGAAGGACTTTGAGTGTTTTTGTTTTCCCGGGTATGGCGGGCCCGGGGGCTGGCCGGAAAACGTGGCTGAAGGCGGCTGTGCGCGAAAAATGGCCGAGCGTGATCGCCCCTTATATCCCGACACACGTGTGCTTTGAGGTTGTGCCGGGCGAAATCAGAGAGTAAACGGGGCAGATGGATAATGCAGCCTTTACTTCTCTATTTCGGTTAAGCTGGCGAAACGACTCAAACCCGGTCAGCCCCCCGAAGGAATTCACCGACCCACCACTGGACTTCGCTGGACCTTTGTGGCTCTTGCACTGCAAGAAGTGCAAAGAACCGAAGCTGCTGGTCCTATTCCGAAGAGATACTAGGGACGGGCCCGGAAGCGGAGAACCTGACCTGCTTGAACAACTAGAGCCGATCACAAAACTCGCTGAGAGACTAGCCGAGAAGGCAAAGGTAAAGGTTGTGCAAGTGCTCGCAAAGCCAGTTGACTCGAAAGATATAACCTCAGCGTCTGTTAAGATTCGATCTGCATCTATAGGCCCCAACGGAAAATCGCTCTTGGACGAGAACAGCTTGTGGTCGTTTCTCAAGGATGAGGTGAAGAGCGCGCATCAGTGTCCATGCGCAGACGAATTTGCGCGCCACAGGTGATAAGTGCTGGTACGCTTCGGACGAAAGATCGGATGTGGAAAAAGGTTATTTTTGCCGCGTGTGCTGCAGTCGTGGTGCTCATTGCACGAATGGGATTTTGTGCAAACATTGGGATCGTCCCGAAACAGCCCCAAGGCTTCCGTTTTGGAAATGGCCGTCTTCTCCCGTGGGGGGCATCGAAGGACGACCTGATCGCGATGTTGCCCCCGCAGCCACTAAGAGCCGATGTTGCGAAGCTCAACCAAGACTCGTACGCGCAATGTGAGGCGAGTCTGCAAGAAGTGCAAAAAATAACCGGGGCGCCTAAACCCTTCGACCCTTGCGGACTTCTGGTAGATAACAAGGACGCGTACGCGCAATGCCAAAAAATGCCGGGGACTGCTATCCAGCCCGCTAGCCCCCCAGTCGATACTTGCGGGGTGGTGCTAGACACAAACGTTCATCGCGTTGTCTGGTGCTCTAACCAACAGCCTCCTGCCCCTGATACCCGGGACGCCGATTCTCTGATAGCCGGGCAGGGCAAGGAAATGATTGATCGTGTGGCGGGTGGAGACGGCTGTGTTGTTTCAGCGCAAGCGCTGCCGATTCCCTATCACGGGTTAGCGTTACTCGCGTTCAACCGAAATCGATTCTTTCGAATCAACGTCGAATTAGCGACCAAAGACTTCGATGACATCGAGCGTTCTATGATCGATTCTCTCGGAAAACCCAGAAGGCGTGCGGTGGGAACAGCACAGAATGGATTTGGCGCCTCCTTCGACACCGTTGACGATACTTGGCAAGTCGGCTCTGTTTCAGTGCTCTTATCCAAGAGAGTGGGGGACGTGGACCACGGTGCGCTGGTGTTGACGTATCTTCCTCTAGCTGAAAATGCACCCGAGCGGCCCGTAGTACCGCCCCCATTTTAACGGTACGACTGCGATCATGTCGTGCCGAGGCGCGGAGATTGGCTCTGCGGGGTTTTGTTGTTCAGACAGACAGCGATGCCTCAGCCTTTCTCATCATCATCAGGCAAAAGGCTACGCAAGAGCGTTATGCTGGGGCTCTTCTCGCCGCAGTTCGCGCAAGTCCAATCGTCATCGGGCGTGGCGTCCTTGGAAATCAGAGCAACCAGCCGAGCGACACAGTCGGCGCACGCTTTTTCGACCGGCACCTCGAGGAGCAGAGCGCATTGGACCAATGACAGTGGAATCTCGCCCGGATACCCCGCTTCGACATACGGAATCACCATCGCGCGCGCCCCTTCTTCCGGGATCGATTGCGACCAAGGAAGAAGTTGCTCGGAGCAGGCGTCCGCGAGTAGCAAGAAGACAGGGCGATTTTTTGAAAATGGTGGATTCAGGAAATAGTATTTGTGCAGTGAGTCATCGATCTGCTCCGGAGTGGCTGTGCGAAGATCAAACACAGACACGCACCCTCTCTTACGAAAATAAGAAAACCGCGACTGCCCGAACGTGAAGCCGAGTTCTCCACTCTGATTGGACTTGATGACGCCGTCCGACCGAACGCGCACATAGGCTTCGCGCGTCGTGACGTGGAACACACGCCCGACCAGGCGGGGAAGTAAGTCCGTTCGGAGCGACTCCGCCGCAATGACTAGGGACTCCTCATCCATAACGTTTTTCGCCGGGCCAGGTCCACACGAAAACCCACCCATACGACCGTCCAAAGGGAGCCGAAGCTCTCTCGGGCCGGGACAATCTCCGCGACGCGAGCCAGCGTCCCACCGCGTCAGCGCGCGGTTCCTCTTTTCGGCCCCCGAACTCGTAACAAGTTTAGATCGCTGCCAAACGACTGCCAAACCGTACCGAAGAGGGCCGATCTAGATCGATCTGGCTTTCAACAAAACCCCCATTTTCTGCGCGCTTTGTTCGTTCCTGATCGCTACTGGTCCTGCCCAGCCTGATCGTG
Source organism: uncultured delta proteobacterium (assembly GCA_963805315.1). Taxonomy (GTDB): domain Bacteria; phylum Desulfobacterota; class Binatia; order Binatales; family Binataceae; genus Binatus. Next base: position 616,419 of record CAWDTQ010000015.1, on the reverse strand, counting down.
TATTAGAATCCGTCAGTGCGCGATCGGTGCAACCCTGGCCTGCGCGCGGCTTGCTTGAGGGTCGAAACCGGCGGACCGCCGCCGCAACTCGGTTAACAGGAGAACTCGATGCGGACCCGAAAAGTTGTCGTCTCGAAAATTCGCGAACGGGGACTGCGAATCATTCCGGCAGCGGCCCTGGCGGCATCGCTTGGGATGCTTGCGCTCGGCGGATGCTCGTCGCAGACCGCGGACCAGCCGCCCGCACAGCCCATCGCGGTAAATTTCGAGCTCGAGAAGTGCCAGCAGATCGAGCCGAACCTTTACAAATGCCCGGCCGTCGATCAGCCAATGTGCACGCCGCAGTTCAATCGCACCGACGTGAATTGCGTGCGCATAGGACCCAAGGGCGGCGTCTTTGTTCAGCGTGGTGGCGTGACGTACTAAGAATCCGGGATTGCGGCGCTCGCCCGAGCAGTCAACACTCGGGCGAACGCGATCTTTGTTCTCGTTTGTGCCCCTTCCCAATATGGGAAGAGGCCAAGTGCAAGGTTGATACGCGCCTCGTTGCGAATTGCGCGGCCATCTGACAATTTTCTGAAGCAAGATGACCTGTCCCATCTGCAAAAAGCCCGCTGACCTTTCGCAACGAAATCGCTTTCGTCCGTTCTGCTCCGAACGATGCCAGATGATCGATCTCGGCACCTGGGCTGCCGGCGATTACAAAGTCGAAGGCTCATCGAAGCCCGCCGACAATGAGCATCACGACGATCTGAAAAAGCGCAGGCTGCTAAATTGATACGCGACGCGGCGGCGCGGATTCATCCGACTTCGGTGGTGGGTCCCGACGTCGAGCTGGCCGCCGGCGTCGAAGTCGGTCCGCTCTGCCTTCTCGACGGTAAAATCCGCATCGGCGCGCGCACCCGCCTGATCGGTCACGTCACGATTCTCGGCATCACGGAACTCGGCGCGGACAACGTGCTTCATCCGGGCGCGGTAATCGGCGACGAGCCGCAGGACCTGACCTACACCGGCGTCGCGCGCTGGGTGAAAATCGGCGACCGCAACGTCTTTCGCGAGTACGCCACCGTCCATCGCGGCAGCGAGCGCGGCGACGTCACCATCATGGGCGACGACAATTACATGATGCAGAATGCGCACGTCGCGCACGATTGCCGAATCGGCAACTCGACGATCATCGCCGGCGGCGCGCTGCTGGCAGGATGGGTCGAGCTGGGCGACCGCGCGCTGGTCTCGGGCAACTGCGTCGTGCATCAGTACACGCGGATCGGGCGGCTCGCGATAATGCGCGGGCTGTCGCGCACCAGCCGCGACGTTCCGCCATTTTGCATCATGGACGGCACCCACACGCTGCGCGGAATCAACGTCGTTGGACTGAAGCGCGCCGGCTTTCCGTCGAAGTCGATTCACGCGCTCCGCCACGCTTTCACAACGCTCTTCGGCGCCCGCCAGAATTTGAAGCTCGCAATCGAGCGGCTCGTGAAGTCCACCGCGCTGACTCCCGAAGTAATCGAGATGGTGAATTTCATTCGCGCCGCAAAGCGAGGGGTTGCCTTCGGCCCGCTCGACCCGCACGCCGATTCCGACGATTAGCATCCTGTTCGCGGTCAGATTTCGGCAATTACGTGCGCGATGGCCTGGGCCGCGGTGTGGGTGATGCTGAGATGAAAGCGCGTGATCTGTTTTCGACGCGCGAATGCCGCGGCTTTGCCCGACAGCGCGATGGTTGGGGCTTTGCCGCGCTCGCGCACGACTTCGATTTCGCTCCATCCGACGTTACGGTTCCATCCCGTGCCCAGCGCCTTCATCGTCGCTTCCTTGGCGGCGAAACGCGCGGCGTAGCTCTGGTAGCGGGGGCGGCCGCGCGACTCGCAGTACTCGACCTCGCCGGGAGTGAAGACGCGGGCGCGGAAGCGCGCGCCGGTTGCGGACCGCGTTAGCGCGCGCTCGATGCGTTCGACTTCGATGACGTCGATACCGGTGCCGGCAATTTGGCTCATCGCGAATGAGTATTAGCCGCGGTGCGTGCCGATTCAATTGCGCGCGCGAGTCCAGGCGATGGAGCAATGAAAAGGTTGCGGCGCTCCGCGTGCGGATTCTATTGTTCATTCAGAACCCGGAGGTAGCGATAGCGATGGCGAAGCTTTCGATCACAGTGAACAAGACCCGTTGCATCGGCAGCGGTGACTGCGTGGAATCGGCGCCGGCCGTGTTTCAACTCGACGCGGACGGTAAGTCCGAAGTCATCAACGCGTCGGGGGCGGGTGACTCGATAATCGTCTCGGCGGCGCGCTCGTGCCCGGTCAAGGCAATCACGGTCGTGGACGAAGCGGGAGTGCAGCTATTCCCGCCGCCGAAAAAGTAACTCGCAGATCGCGCATGGCGATACGCAAGCATCGCGCAGGCGAACTGGCGATCGAGCAGACGCGCGACCTGGGGCGGGTGCGCGCGATGCTTGCGGGCGCCGGGATGATGACGGAGGGAATCGACGGGCCGGCGGCGTGCTGGATACTCGCGTACGTGGGCGAGGAAGCCGTCGGCGTGATCGGCGTCGAGTCGAAGATCGACGCAGCGCTGATACGCTCGCTTTACGTGAGTGAATCGATGCGGCGGCGCGGGATCGGCGCGGCGCTGCTCGCAGCGGCGCGCAAGGCCGCGCACACCCGCGGCGCGCGTCATCTTTATTTGTTTGGCGCCGATGCGGGCGGGTTTTTCGAGCGTCACGGGTTTACGGCGGTTTCGGTTGCCGACGTTGTTGTCGCAGTCTCAGGCGTGCCGCAGGTCGAGTGCTTTCGCGCACAGCCCGCGGAGCTCGCGCGCCAGGTCGGATATCATCTGGATATTTCGGGCGACGGAGTGATCGAGAGATGATCCGTCGAGGGAGCGTAGCGGCCGAGATAGTTTCCTGCCGCGGTTGTCACAATCAAGTACGGAGTTGAGGTTAACAGCCTGGCGGCAAGTCGCGGAGTCATGTCGGGGCGGATGGTTTGAGGGGCGGAGTTCATCGCGGCGACCGCGCGCGGGGCGGCGTCGGATTGTTCGATCGCGCCCATCAGGATTCCGTCGCGAGTCAGCACTACGGCGCGCGGGGTTGGTGAACCCTGCGAGGCCGGCGGGACGGGGTCCTCGAGGCCGAGGCGGATCAGATCGTCGCGCGTGAACTCGGAGACGCAAACCCGATCTGTGTAGTGAATCCAGAATGCGCGCGGGCCGGGGGCAAGATTGTTGATGAAGTAGGGCAACGCGCGAACCCGCTCTGAGAGCGGTGTCGGCGGATCGGTCGGCAATCGGCGAACGATCCAGTCGGCCTTGCCGCGGAAGTAGTGACGGACGTCGCCGAATCCCAGAAACTCGAGCTGCGCCGCAGCTCGCGCACTGAGGTCTCACAAGGAGTCGCGGCAATAGACGACGACCGGGAGCGCGCGGTTCAGAGCCGAAGGCGCGTCGCTCAAGATTCGGCGCAGCGGAATGTGAATGGCGCCGCGGATGTGTGCGGTCTGGTACTCATGCGACGGCAGGACGTCGACGATCTGCGCGATGCCGCCGGTGAGCATCGTGGCAAGCTCGCGACGTTGAATTTCGCGCATGACTACGCGCGCATCGTCGCGAGAGCGGAGAGGGCGGTGTCGACGATCGTCTCGCCGCTGCCCGGAGCGATTCGCGCGGTGTCGACTTCGTAGCCGCCTTCGTCGTATGCGGCGCGAGTGGGAATATAGCCGATCAGATCGTTGCAATAGCCGGCGACAAAAGTCTGGGCGAAGTACGGGGTTGCTTTTATCGCGAGGCCAAGCTCGACGAAAAGTTCGCCGGGGATGCCGACTATCGCGAGGTTGCCGATGGTGACGAGGGTTATCGCAGTCGCAAGCTCGCGGCGCGCTGGGTCAACTCGGCGGTCGCGGCGATTTTGTTCCTCGAGCGCTTCCAGAGCGGACAGGGCCGAGAGCGACTGCGCGTGGTGGTCGCGCAGGCGCTTCAACTGGTAGCCGTCGCCGCCGCGATGGTTGTCGAGCGAGGCCTGGGTCTGCGCGGCGCAATCGCGCGCGATGGCGAGCTCGGCGCCGAGATCCTTGAGGTTGAGGTTTAGCGGGATTCGGCGCGCCGCGATTTTGGCGTTCGCTATAGAGGGCGCGTGCTGGAGCGTGTCGAAAGCGGCACGGCCCATCGCGCGACCGTGCTGCTCGGCGACTTCGAAGTTGCCGCGGCTGCGTGGATCGATGTTACCCGTCGCGCCCTGGATGAAAATTGAGATCGGTTGCACACCGGAAGAGGCGGCGGCTGCGGTTTCTATTTCATCCATTGCGAAGCCGGGCCAGTCGCGCGAGTAAAGCAGATTGTCCTCGCATAGCACGACGCCGTGGCACGGATAGTTCATGAGAAACGCGACCGGAGTTCCGTTCGGGTGGTAAGCGCCGAGCGCGATCACTTCGTCGTCAGCCGGACCGGAGCGGTTGGCGGCAGTCTGAACCTGCCGATGCGGGCGCATCAGGCGGCGATGGACTCCAAGCGTGAAATTCGCAGTGGCGGCGCAGAGCGTCGCGGGCTCGAGACTTTCGTGTGCCTGAACGATTGCGGAGGCGATTTTTTCGGGCAGCGCGCGTTCCCATTCGAGGTCACGGCCTTCGGCGGGTTTCGCGTCGGCGCGCGGAGTGGCGAAGATGTTGAAGGCGGGCGCGGAATGGGTGTGTGTTGCGCAAATCAAAATCGAGTCGGCGGGGATGCCGGTTATCGCGGCGGCGCGGTCGCGGATGTCGTCGGCGATGCGAGCGCCAAGCGCGAGCAGGTCGACGCCGACGATGGCGACCTTGGTAGCGCCGTCGTCCAGCACGAGTGCTTGCGCGGCGAGGTCGTCGTGCACGCCGATGTTGCGGCCGACGCGGCCGCCATACCCGAGCATCGCAAGACCGGCAGGCGGATCGAGCTTTACGCGCGCGGCGCCGGCGTGCAGCGGACTCATGCTATCCTGACGGCGGCGAGCTCGGAGGCTCCGGAAGCCACTTTGGCGACTGCGGCGATGATGTCGTCGAGGTCGCGATCGTCGCCGAGCAGGCATTCGTGCGGGATCGAGACGATCGCGTGTTCGAACATCTGTTCAGCGACCGGGCAGTTAATCGCTTCGTTGGGTGAGGCGCCGGCGAGTTCGCAGGCTTTGCGATAGGCGGCGGACTCGCGCGGGAAGAGTGCGGATCGATAGACGGGATCGTTGGCGACCCCACATGGAATGCCTTCGGCGCGAAGCGCGCGGACGAAGCGATTGCGCGAAACACCGAGTGCAGATTCATCAACCAGAAAAACAAATGCGTAGATTGTTTCGCGCGTGACGCGCGGGTCGCGCGCGATGGGACTTAGTCCCTTGATGGCGGCGAGTCCTTCGCGCAGGCGGGCGGCGGCTCGGCTCTTGTGCTCGATCTGTTCGGGCAGGCGCGCGAGTTGTGCGAGTAGTATTCCGCATTGCCATTCCGTCATCCGGTAGTTCGCGCCCATCAGCGGACCTTCGAAATCGTCCTCCGGGCGGCGGCGCCCGCAATTGATCAGCGACTGGCATCGCTGCTCGAGATCGGGATCGTCGGTTGTGATCAGCCCGCCTTCGCCCGCCGTCATCGGCTTGGAAGACTGAAAACTGAAACATCCGAGAGCGCCGTGAGTGCCGACGCCGCGATCGCGGAACCGGGCGCCCGGGACGTGGGCGCAATCCTCGACAATCGGAATGGAATGCGCGCGCGAAATGTCGGCGAGCGCGTCGAGATCGGCGAGCGACGCGCCGTAATGCACGGGGATGATGGCCTTGGTGCGGCGCGTGATGAGGCGCCGCACGGATTCTGGATCGATGCACGCGCTGGCGGCGCTGACGTCGGCGAAGACCGGACGCGCCATGCATGCGACGGCGGCGTACGGGGTCGCGGCGAAGGTGATCGCGGGAACGATGACCTCGTCGCCGGCGCCGATGCCGAGCGCTTTGAGTGCGACCTCGAGCGCGCTGGTGCCCGAGGTCGTCGGGATGGCGAAGCGCGCGCCTTGATACGCGGCGAATGTGGCGGCGAACTCGGCGGCCTTGCGGTTGGGACTGGGGTAGCCGCCCCAGCTCGACGAGGTGAGGACGTCGTCGAGTTGCGCGCGCTCGCGGGCGTCGAAGACGGGCCACGCCGGGAATGGGCGGGTGCGAAGGGGCTGGCCGCCGAGGATTGCGAGAGTGGAAGGCATTGGGGTAATCTAAACTATTACTTTAATCTTGGGGAAAACCAGGAACCTAACCCCTAACCCCTTCCCGCTGCGGGAAGGGGAACCGGGATTTGGGAAGATCAGACGCCGATCGGCGCGATTCTGACTGATCGAACACTGGCCAAAAGTGCAACTTCATACCATATGTTGTGGTGTTTGGACGGTACCCCTATGGGTGGGTTCGTTCCGTCAGAAATTGTTTTTTGAGTTCGCGTATGTGCTCCAAGGAACCTCACCCCTAACCCCTCTCCCTTCTGGAGAGGGGAGAGTAGCGCTTCCACGTCGGCGCGGCTACCGACCGACGCTTTGGATCAAGTCAGCAAACATCGCCGGATTTTTCCTGTTGTTGAAACGCCACGCGAATCTCGTTGACGTACAATCGGAAGGTACTGTTTGCTGACTTTGTGATACGAGCCGATGATTCCGCGCTTGAATCAGTCGACCAGAACGACTCAATCGAGTTGACGTGCGTAGTGCCGACTCACGTACTCGCCTCTGACCGTGGCGGACGACGCCGATGATCGAATATCCTTGCCGAGCAGTCGGTAGCCGCTGTGCTCATCGGTCGCGATCAACTTCACGTCCTTGCGATACGGTCTGGCGCACAAAACTATCCAACGTGGCGGTATCGGTATTCTCGATCACCTTGGCGACGATCATGCCCTTGCGGGCAATCGCGCCGATGACCGCGACTTTGTCCTTTTCGTTTGCCGGTCTAATGCCGATAGCCTTAGCCTTGCGCTTGCGGGCGTTTTCGCCTATGTTGCTTTCGTTCCTTAGCCGCCGATGAAGGTCTCATCGACTGACATCGGAGAGGGGAACAAAATCGTGCGGTGGTCCATGCAGTAGTGGTAGCACACAAAATCCGCCGGGGTCAGGCTGAAAAGGGCATCCCCAACCGTACTCCGAGGCGAGGCTACTTGCGGGCGACTTCTTCGAGTATTGCAATCTCGGGGCGTCCCGCTAGCAGCGCCCCGATTTTTCCGCCGAATTTTCTCATGTGATCGGTCTTGCCGTGGGAATCGAGCGCGGCCTGATCCTGGTAAACCTCGTAGTAGGTGAACTCGGTCGGGTCCTTGGTGTTCTTGTGCAGGATGTAGGCGAGGGTGCCGGGCTCCGACGTTTTCACCGTCGCGATCATTTCCTTGCCGGCGGCTTCGAATTCGGCTTCCTTGCCGGGCTGCACTTTCAGTTTCGCAATCACAGTAATCGGCATCGTGGATCTCCTTGAAGAATCGGATTCAACTACCGTCGTATCCGCACGCGCGCGGTTTTTCAAGGCACGGGAGAGTTTTGAGCGAAGAGGGCGCGGCTGATAGAGGAGCGCGCGAAGCGCGCGATTACAGAGACCGGAACCGGGTTCGCGTGGCGCGAACCTGTCCGGAGGCCAGAAGCCAGCTCCGCTCGCGCTGCTCGCTTCCTCAGCATGACAGCAGGCGATAGCTCTTTCATTGGGGCGCGCGGTCGATTAACACAAGTTGCGGCGACACGACGACGATCACGGGGAGAATATCAAGATGCTTGGTTTTGATTTGACCGACGAACAGCGCGAACTGAAAGAGCTGGCGCATAAATTCGCCGAGCAGGAAATAATTCCGCGCGCGCGCGAATACGACGAGAAGGAAATTTTTCCGGTTGACGTATGCGAAAAAGCTTTCGCGGCGGGGCTGATGAACTTCGGCGTGCCGAAGGAGATGGGCGGGCCGGGACTCGGCGTGCTCGACACCAGCCTGATCGTCGAAGAGTTGAACTACGGATGCGCGGGAATCTCGAACGCGGTGGGAGCCAACGACCTCGCGACGCTGCCGATTCTGATCGCGGGCAACGACGAGCAGAAGCGGACCTACCTGGGGCAGTTGGTGAAGAAGCTGACGTTCTGCGCGTTCGCGATCACGGAGCCGGGCGCGGGCTCGGACGTGGCCGCGATGAGCACGTCGTACCGGCGCGAGGGCGACGAGTTCATCCTCAACGGCACCAAGCATTTTATCTCGAACGGATCGCGCGCCGACTGGTACGTCACGTTCGCGACGTCGGACAAGCGCCTCAAGCACAAGGGCATCTCGTGCTTCGTGTTTCCGTCGAGCGTGCCGGGAATCACGCGCAACCGGATGCATGGAAAGCTCGGTCAGCGCGCGGCCGACACCGGCGAAATCTTTTACGAGGACGTGCGAATCCCGGCGAGCGCGCTGGTCGGGCGCGAAGGCGAAGGCTTCAAGTACGCGATGGCGACGTTCGATCACAGCCGGCCGGAGATTGGCGCGATCGCGCTAGGGATTGCGCAGCGTGCGCTCGACGAATGCCTTAAGTACTCGAAGCAGCGCCACGCGTTCGGGCAGCCGATCGCAAATTTCCAGGCGATTCAGTTCATGATGGCCGATATGGCGATCGAAATCGAAGCGATGCGGCTGCTGACGTACAAGGCGGCGTGGCTGGTTGATCACGGCGAGGGCGCCAATACGATATCGGCGTACGCGAAGGCGTTCAGCGCCGACGCGACGATGCGGATCACGACCGACGCGGTGCAGATTTTCGGCGGCTACGGCTATATGAAGGAGTACCCGGTCGAGAAGCTGATGCGCGACGCGAAGCTGCTGCAGATCTACGAAGGCACGTCGCAAATCCAGCGCGTCGTGATCGCGCGCAATCTGTTGAAGGAGTGAGGAGTAGAGGAACTTTATCGTAGTGAAACCCGCGGTGGGTTTCACGCTTCCTTCGGCAGGGGTGACCCCTGCACCCAATGTTAAGACAAAGATGCGGGACTTCGTCCCTGTTAGAACTGTGCTAGGGAGGCCTTTCCCGTAATCTGATCGAAGTTTTGTTTCCCCTCTCCCTGTTAGGGAGAGGATGAAGGTGAGGGTCCTTTTACAGCGCGCGCTTCGCGCGCGATTCAAGGTTCTGCGTCCGCTCAGAACGCCTGCGCGGAAGTTGCGCAAAGGTTCGCTGGTAAGATCGGGTCGCTCTTTTTGTCGTCAGTCGGCGGGCGGTGCGACGGGATGCGGGATCGGCGGATCTTGATCCGCGGGCTCGTTGCCGGTGACTGAGCCGACGTAGCCGCCCGCATGATAGACGTCGACCTGGCCGGTGGTCGGATCGGGCAGCAGGTTCCATTCGTCGGGCGGCGGCGGATCAGGATTGGGCGGCATGTAGACGATTGGCTCGGGGGCAGGGGACGGCGGCGCTGCTGCGCACGAGGCTATCGCCAGTGACAAAAGCACACAAAGGGCGGCTGCCGAAGTATTTCGATTCATGATGCAGCGCGGATTCGCGCGGACGGGACTGCAAATATCTTGTCGCCAGAATGCAGGAATCGCAAGCGGCGCGGCGCGTGAGAGCGCGCGTTACTTTGGCGGAAGGCCGAGCACTTCGCGGAAGTGAAGGATCGTTTTTTCGAGGCCGGGGCGCAGTGCGGTATGCGGCTGCCATCCGCCGAGAATTTTTTTTGCGAGCTCGATGTTTGGTTTGCGCCGGATCGGATCGTCGGGGCGCGGCGGCTTGATCACGACTTTCGAGGAACTGCCGGAGAGTTCGATAGCGAGCCTGGCGAGTTCCTCGATTGTGAATTCGTCGGGGTTGCCGATATTCACCGGGCCGATGTGCGTGTCCTGATTCATCATGCGCACGAGCGCGTCGATGATGTCGTCAACGTACGCGAACGAGCGCGTCGAGTTGCCGTCGCCGTAAATTTCGAGATTCTCGCCGCGCAGTGCAGCGACGCAGAAGTTGGAAACCACGCGTCCGTCGTTGATTGCCATCCGCGGGCCGTAGGTATTGAAGATGCGCACGATGCGGGTGTCGACGTGGTTCTGCCGGTGATAGTCCATCATGAGGCATTCGGCGACGCGCTTGCCCTCGTCGTAGCAGGAGCGCACGCCGATCGGATTGACGTGGCCCCAGTACGATTCGGTTTGCGGATGCTCCTCGGGGTCGCCGTAAACCTCGCTGGTCGATGTCAGCAGGATGCGCGCGCGCACGCGCTTGGCGAGACCGAGCATGTTGATCGTGCCCATCACCGAGGTCTTGATGGTCTTCACCGGGTTGTACTGGTAGTGCACGGGCGAGGCGGGGCAGGCGAGGCTGAAGATGCGATCGACTTCGAGCAGGATTGGCTCGACCACGTCGTGACGAATGAATTCGAAATTGCGGTTGCCCAGCAGGTGCATGATGTTGGCGCGCTTGCCGCTGAAAAAATTGTCGAGGCAGATGACTTCGTGGCCGTCGTTGAGCAGGCGCTCGCATAAATGAGAACCGAGGAATCCCGCGCCGCCGGTTACCAGTGTTCGCACAGTTGTTCTCCCGGGTCAGCGCCGATTTTCGCGCGCGATGGCGCGAACGGTTTCGATCACGTAGGCGACGTCGTCGTCGGTCATCGCGGCGTAGATGGGCAGCGACAGGCAGCGGCTGAAGATGTCCTCGGCGACGGGAAAATCGCCGTCGCGGTAGCCGTACATGCGCTGATAGTAGTGCATTGTGTGCAGTGGGATGCAGTGCACGGAGCATCCGACGCCGCGCTCTCGTAGCATCTCGACGAACTGATTGCGGCCGAGCTTGAGGCGCTCGGGGCGGATGCGCAGCACGTAAAGATGCCACGCGTGCTCGATGCCGGGCTCGGAGTATGCGGGCTGCAGCGCGTCGTCGGCGCGGAAGGCGTCGTTGTAGGCGCGCGCGATTTCGCCGCGGCGGCGCATGAAGTCGTCGGCGCGCTTGAGCTGGGCCAGGCCGATGGCGGCGTGCACGTCGGACAGGTTGTACTTGAAGCCCATGTCGTGGATTTCGTAGTACCACGAGCCGCTCTTGTCGTAGCGCTTCCACGCGTCCTTGTTCATGCCGTGCAGGCTGGCGACCGCGATTTTTTCCGCGAGCGCGTCGTCAGCGGTCGTGATCATGCCGCCCTCGGCGGTGGTGAAATTCTTGGTGGCGTAGAAACTGAAGCAGGTGAGGTCGCCGATGGTGCCGACCTTCGCCATCCCGCGGCCGTCCATGTGGCGCGCGGAGCCGGCGGCATGCGCGGCATCCTCGACGACTTTCAGATTGTAGCTGCGTGCGATGTTGAGAATGCGATCCATGTCGCAAGCGTGGCCGGCGAAGTGCACCGGCAAAATAGCGCGCACGCGTTTGTTCGCGCCGCTCTCGAGCGCCTCCTCGATGCGCGCGGGGTTGATGTTGAAGGTGCCGGGATCGACGTCGACGAACACCGGACGCGCGCCGAGGTAGCCGAGAATCTCGGCGGTCGCGGTGAAGGTGAACGGTGTCGTGATAACTTCGTCGCCGGGGCCGATGCCGAGCGCCCACAGCGAAAGATGCAGCGCGCCGGTGCAGTGCGAAAGCGCGAGCGCGTGTTTCGCGCCGACGTAGCCTGCGAATTCGCTCTCGAAGCGCTTGGCCTTGGGGCCGGTGGTGATCCATCCGGAGCGCAGGGTGTCGAGCACCTCGCGCTCCTCGTCGGGTCCTATCGACGGGCGATGAAATGCTACTTGTCGCATCGTGTGTGTTCGGTTGAAATCAGCGAAGTCCCGTGTGCCGAGTTAGTTTCGGAGTATAAGGGATAGGCTAAAAGCGGAGCAAGGCGGAACTCGATGAGGCGCGCAGGATGGGCCGCGGCAACAGCGGTGATCGGATGGTACGTGTTCGCGCTGCTGATATTGCATCCGCTGACCGACGCTCCGGTGGTGGATAGCTGGCTGTACGGTTCCGCCGTGCGGCGGTTTCTGCGCACCGGCGAGATCAGGTTTGCCGGCTTCACGCAGGCGATGCCGATAGCGCAGGTCGTTTACGGCGTGGCGTGGGCGCATGCGTTCGGCGCGAACTCGGTGTCGCTGGAAATTTCCACGGTGATGCTCGCGGTGCTGTGCGGCGTGATGTTCCACGCGCTCGCGATCAAGTGCGGGGCGCCGCGATGGCAGGCGCTGGCGGCGACCGGGCTGCTGATCTGCAATCCGTGTTTCACGTTCCTGAGCTTTTCGTTCATGACCGAGATCCCTTTCCTGACGGCTATCGTCGCGGCGCACCTTGCGTTCGCCAAGGCTGAAGGACCGCGCGAGCAGTTATGGGTGTGGCTGACGGCAGCGCTGACGGTGATCGGATTCCTGATTCGGCCGTTCGCCGCGATGGTGATCGTCGGATGCGGCGGCGCGATGATCCTGTATGACTCGCGGCTGCGGGGAACCGGGCGTTGGGATCGCGTGCAGTGGATCCAGATGCTGACGCCGTTGGGGAGCGCGCTGGCGGTCTGCATCGCGCTCTGGATATGGCTGACCGTGCTGGGTCCGAAGCCATGGGACCTGCAGCAGAACGAAAATAATCTTCACTACCTATTTCTCGTGCCGCTTGCGAACTATCTCCGCGCGGGAGTGCTCGGCCCGGCGCTTTACCTTGGCACGGTGTTGTCACCGCTGGCGATTCTGCAACTCACGACGCCGCGATGGCGCCGCGTGGTGATGGGCGCCGCGGGAATCTTCGCATCCGCGCTAATCCTGATGACGATGGATAGACAGTTGCCGGTGACGCCTGAGTACAGTTGTTTTGGCGGATGGCACAACGTGCTGATACTGCGCGGAGGTTCGAATCGTTTTTCATGGGATGGCGAAGGCGGCTTGCAGTACGCGTTCCTTTTGCTTGCAAGCGTGGGCGCGGCCGGACTTATCGTCGCGTTCGCGGAGATTTTCAGAACTCTTGGGCGGGGAGCGGCGGCGATAGTGATAGCGGGACTATTTTATTGGGCCGCGACCATACCGCTGTGGTTTTACAACGACCGCTACTACCTGGTGCTGGTCCCGGCTGGCGCGATCGTGCTCGCACTCGCGCCGATTCCGCGCAGCAGGATGGTGCAGGCTGCGGGATTTGCGATGACGCTCGCGATGGGCCTGTTGTCGCTCGGCGGCACGTACGCGTATCAGCGCGGAATGGGCGTGATCATTGAGGCGCGCAATGAGCTCGAGCATGAAGGAGTTCCACGGTCAGAGATCGACGCCGGTTACGTCCTCAACGGTGAAGATCTTTATCGGTATCCCAAGCATGGAATTGAATCGATGCAGCTCGAAAGCGGGATCCCGATGATCACGTCGGAGAAAGTCGGTGAGTACACGATCGCGAGCGAACCGATCGCCGGCACCGAAGTCGTGCGGCGGCTGAAGTGGCCGGGACCGTTCGGGCTGGGCCATCGATACTTTTACCTGGTGAAAAAGCGCGTCGCCGCCGACGGCGGCAATCCGCCGGACGCGGCATCGACGCAGCCGAAGCGAAACTAACTGGCGCTGCCGGGCGCAGGTCCCGGCATTATGTAGGTCGGTACGCCGGTCTTCTGCTCGACGGCTTTTTCGAGCTTCTGCATATCGATCTGATCAGTCAGTCCCTGACGATCGGCTTCCTTCTGCGCGTATGCCCACAGGCCGGCGTAGCGGCCGTACATGTCCTCGTGAACCTCGACGTAGAGCGCGTCGCCGCGCCATCCAAACTTTATCGGCTGATAGACGAACATCCCGGGCGTGCCGATTTTCACCTTGTTGAAGAAGCGCTCGATGTCCTCGGGATACAGCCGGATGCATCCGTGGCTGACTTCCATGCCGACGCCCCACGGCACGTTGGTGCCATGAAAAGCGTACTCGGGCAGGGTCAGTTCGATGCGGTATTTGCCGAGCGGATTGTCGGGATCGTCGCCGGAGACAACGTGCTCGGCTTCGCCGTCACGCTCGAGATGCTCCTCGTAGATGTCCTGCGGCACCACCCAGGTCGGATTGCGCGTCTTGCCGCGAACGGTGAAAGTTCCCACCGGAGTTTTCCAGTCGAAGCGTCCAAGCCCAACTGGGAACGAGTACACTACCGACGGCGTGACGCCGCCCGAATGCTTTTTGCCGGTCACGAACTTCGCCGGCGTCACTTTGCCTTTGCTGCGTAGCGGCCCGGTCGGCGACGGATAGTAGTAGTAAATCCGCATCTCGGGGATGTTCATCACGATCCCGACCCGCGGCGTGTTAGGTAGGATGTGCTCGTCGGGCAGAAGGATCGTCCTGCCGGCCGGGGGCGCCCACCAGTCGAGCCCGCCGTTGGCATTTGAAATTTCCTTGGCCGTCACCCCGAACCATCGCCCAACGTCGAGCAGGGTGTCGCCCTTCTGGATCTGGTAGGTGATGAGATTGCCGATTATGTCGTCCTTGCCACGCGGTAGCGGGTACGCATAGAGCGGACGTTTCTCGAATTCGTCTTCGGTCCACGCGCCCTGGGCGGCCGGAATCGCGACCAACGCGATGAGAAAGAGGGCGGGAAAGAATCGAATCGCGATATCAATGAAGCGCTTCATGAACTTCCAGGTGTTTCGGCGTCTGGTTCGCGCAAACTACCGGCGCAAGCACATTCGCATCCAGTAAAAGGATACCGGCGCAATCAGTCTCCGATCAACCTCAGGTTTGCGAACTTCAATACCAGCAGCTTGATTCCGCCGCGCTCGAAGTTAACCCATGCCTTCGCGCCGTCGCCGCGGCCCTCGCGCCGGCGGACGATCCCACGGCCGAAGGTCGGATGAACGACGCGCGCACCGATTGACAGGCCATCGCCGCCGGGCCCCGGCTCATCGTCCGGCAGTTGGCTGTCGGCGTGATCGACATAGGTCTCGCGCGGTGACAGCGGGCGTATCTGCGTGGTCTCGCGAGCGGGCGCGATGCGCCGAATCAGGGCGGGATCGACCTCGCGCAGGAATCGCGATTGACGCGACTCCTGCCGCACGCCGTAGATTTCGCGCGAGAGTGTGTTGGTGAGATAGAGCAACTGGCGCGCGCGCGTCATGCCGACGTAGCAGAGCCGGCGCTCTTCCTCGATTTCCTCGTCGATGTCGGCGGAGCGGCTGTGCGGAAACAGCCCTTCCTCCATCCCGGCGATAAACACGATTGGGTACTCGAGGCCCTTGGAAGTGTGCAGCGTCATCAGCGCGGCGCGTCCGCCGATCGAATCGATCTGCTCGCTGTCGCTGACAAGCGCGACGCGTTCGAGGAACTCGGACAAACCGCCGCCGGATTTTTCAGCGTCGAAGGCGGTGGCCGCGGAAAGCATCTCGGCCAGATTCTGCAGGCGCATGGAAGAATCGTCGAGCGTCTTGAGGTAGGGCTCGAAACCGCTATGCGCCACGACTTCCTCGACAATGCCGCGGACGCTCATGTCGGCCGCGCGAGTGCGAAGATCGTGCATCCACGAATAGAGCGTCCCGGCCTGCTTGGCGATTCGGAGCGCCACTTTCGAGAAGGTTTCGAGCCGGCCCATCGCCTCGAATGCCGGGATGCTTTGGAGCGCGGCCAGTTCGGCGATTGCCTCGAAGGATTTGGCGCCAATCCCGCGCGGCGGCGTGCCGATCATTCGCTCGAGGCTGACGGCGTCGGCGGGATTTGCAATCACGCGCAGGTAGGCGAGCAGATCCTTGACGTCGCGCTGTTCGTAAAAGCGCACGCCGCCGACGACGTAGTAGGGAATTCGCCGGCGCACCAGGGCTTCTTCGATTGCGCGCGACTGCGCGTTGACCCGGTAGAAAACGACGACGTCCGCGGCTCTGAATCCGCCGGAGCCTGTCAGCCGCGCAATCTCGAGCGCGATGAAGTCGGCCTCGTCGCGCTCGGTGACGCCGGTGTAGTAGGTGACGGGCTCGCCGGCGCCGTTTTCGGTCCACAGATTTTTGATCTTGCGTTCGGTGTTGTTGCGGATGACGGCGCCCGCGGCGGCGAGGATGGTTTTGGTCGAGCGGTAGTTCTGTTCGAGCTTGAAAATTTGCGCCGCCGGGTAATCGCGCTCGAAATCGAGGATGTTGCGGATGTCGGCGCCGCGCCATCGGTAGATGGATTGGTCCTCGTCGCCGACCACGCACAGATTTCCCGAGCGCGCAGCCAGCGCCTTGACGATCAGATACTGGACGCGATTGGTGTCCTGGTACTCGTCGACGAGCAGATGCGTTGCGCGGCGCTGCCATCGCTCGAGGATTTCCGGAAAGCGCTGGAACAGGATCCAGGTCTGCAGCTGCAAGTCGCTGAAGTCCATCGCGTTCATCGCACGCATCCGCTCCTGGTAGAGCCGGTAAATCTGCGCGATGGAGGCCTCGCGGCCGGGCTTTGCGCTCGCGAGCATTTCGTCGGGCGAGATTGCCTCGTTCTTCGCCTGCTCGATTCGCGCGCGCGCCAGCTCAAGCGGAGGCGAGTCGGCCAGCGCGGCGTCGTCGAGCACGCGGCGAATCGTGGTCAGCGAATCGCCTTCGTCGAGGATCGAAAAATTGCGATCGTAGCCGAGCGCGTGACCTTCCTGGCGCAGGATTCGCGCGCACGCGGAGTGAAAAGTGCTGACCCACGGGATGCGCGTGTCTTCGCCGACCAGCGATGCGACCCGCTCGCGCATCTCGTTCGCGGCCTTGTTGGTGAACGTGACCGCCAGCATTTCGCCCGGCGCCGCCTTGCGCTCGCCCAGGATGTGGGCGATACGGTAGGTCAGCACGCGGGTCTTGCCCGAGCCTGCCCCGGCGAGGATGAGAATCGGGCCGTCGGGCGCGAGCACCGCGGCACGCTGTTCAGGATTCAAATCGTCGAGCTTCACGGTGACCGTCGCAGCTTCAAAACTTCCGGGCGGAGTCCATCAAGATAGCCGCTCCCGCGCGCGCGGCAAAGCGAGCGCGTATCGAGGCGCGTGATTCGTGGCGAAGTACGAACCGCACGACAAATTTTACCGCAAGGCGCGCGCGATGGGATTGCCGTCGCGGGCGGCGTTCAAGATTGAAGAAATCATCGCGCGCAACCGGCTCGTCGGCAGCGGTGCGCGAATCGTCGACCTGGGATGCGCGCCCGGCGGATGGCTGGTGATCCTCGCGGAGGCGGCAGGCGGAAGCGGACGCGTGGTGGGAGTCGATCTCGCGCAAGTGAAGAATCCGCCGGCCGGTGCGGTCGCGATCGTCGGCGACATTCTGGATCCTGCTGTCGCCGCGCGCGTGCAGAGTGAGCTTGGCGGACGCGCCGACCTGGTGACGAGCGACCTTGCGCCGAAGCTGACCGGGATTGCCGCGCGCGACGAGGCGCGATCGCGGGAGCTGATAGAATGCGCGCTGGGCTTTGCCGACCACGATGCTGAAACCGGGCGCCGCGATGGTCGCGAAGCTGTTCATGGGCGCGGAGTTCAAGGGCATCGTCGATTCGTTCAAGCGGCATTTCAAAAGCGTCGAGGTGACGCGGGCCAAGGCGAGCCGTCCCGGATCTTCGGAGCTGTATATCGTCGCGCGCGACTTCCGCGGCTGACGCGTGCTTGGCATCATGCGCACGACGCGCGTAAGGTTTCAGCATGAAGGCTGTAGGCGGACGGCATCTCTGCCTGCTGCTCCTGGCGGCCGTCGTGGCGGCCTGCTCGTGCAGCCGGTCGCCGTCCAACTCGTCCGCATCCGCAAAAGTTTCACCCGACGACGTCAGGGTTCAGGTCGCGCGCGTCGGCTTTGACGATCAGACGGGCGCGAATTACGTGCTGCTGCTCGACGAGAAAGAGTCGCGCGCATTGCCAATCATGATCGGCGAGAGCGAGGCGCAGGCAATCATGCTCGCGCTGCACGGAATCAAGCCCGAGAGGCCGTTCACGCACGATTTGATTCGATCGATCATCGGGCAGACCGGGAACAAAGTCGATCGAATCGTGATCGGCGACATGCGCGACGAAATTTACTACGCGACGATTTACATGGACGGCGGCCGCTACTCGATCGACAGCCGGCCGAGCGACGCGATTGCGCTGGCGATGGGCATGAACGTGCCCATCTACGTGAACAACAAACTTTTCGAGTCGTCGCCCACGATCGGACTCAGCGCCGGCGGGAAAGTTCCGGACACCGCGCGGGCGATGGGACTGACGGTCGAGCAGATGACTCCCGACCTGGCGAGCGCGTTCGGCGAACCGGACGGGCACGGCGTGCTGGTGTCGGAGGTCTCCTCGTCGGCGAAGAAGGCGGGCGTCGCGCGCGGCGACATCGTAACCAAAGTGGGAGACCGTGACGTCAATGCGCTCGACGATTTCAGCCGGCAAGTCGCGAGCGCCAAGAATGGCGGTGCCGTGACGTTGACGCTGAATCGCGACGGCTCGAGCCGCACCGTCACGCTTGCTGCGGATGCGCCGAAGCCCTAGCCGACTCGCACCAGCACGCTTTCGATAAAGCGCGGATCGATCTCGCGTTCGCCGCCCAGGTTGGCGAATTCTTCTTCGAGCAGGTTCAGGCACGAATTCAGGAAGTCGGCGGTACGCTTTCGCGTCGCGTCGTCCATCCGCTCGGCGAGCGCTTGATTTATCCTGGTGCGGAACTCATCGCTGAGAGCGCCCGGCTGTCCCGTCATGATCGCCGCGCGCATCGCGGTCAGCCTGCTGCCTTCGATCGGATCGATCGTCAGTCGATTATCGAGCGCCAGGCGCGCGAGCCCGGTCAGCACCAGCTGGCTGAGGCGAACTTCGCGCGCAGCCATCTGTACGCGGAAGTTGGGCGACGAGATATCGATCGAGAACATCGCGCGGAACAACTCGGCGGCCGAATCGATCTGATCGAGAATCGCGTAGCTGAGATGCAGATCGCGCATGCTGCCGAAGTCGCGCATCTCGACCGCGCCGTTGCCGTCCAGGCCGCTGTAGAAGCGCGGCTGGCGCGCCATGAAGCCGGCCAGCGCCTCGCGATAGGGCGAGTCGAGGTACGAAATCTCGCGCACCTTGACGCTCGAGAGGCCGAATTTCCTGAGCGTGAGCTCGGTGCTCGTGCGCAGATCGATCGTCAGGCTGACGCCGAGGCGAAAGAGCAGTTTCAGCGGCGTATCGCGCAGATGCTCGATCGCACTTTGCAGGTCGCCGCCCGCCAGATGCTCGAGCGCCAGGTTCAGATAGTGGTGCGTCATCTCGACCGCGACGCGCACCGCTTCCAGGTCGCCGAAGTCCACGGCGCGCGCGACCAGCACCTGGTTGCTGACCATCGCCATCTCGCTGCGGAGCTGGCGCTTGCCCTGCGACGCGAATCCCGCGGTCAGCGCGGTGTTGAACAGCGAGACGTCGCCGTCGGCAATCGCGGGCGCCATCTCGGGCGCAATCACTTCGGTGTCGTCGGGCAGGTCGGCGCGGCTTGGCGGTTCGTACTCCGCGCGAATCTTCAGAAACTGATCGGGCTTGAGGTAAGCGAACACGCTTTGCGCCTCGAAAAAGTCGGGGAAGCCGCGGTCGTTCAGACGCGCGCGCCGGAACTGGTAGGCCTCCTCCTCGAGCTCGGCCTCGACGCCCCAGTAGATTTCCTCCATCAGGCCGGCGAAGTAGTTGTAGTCGCGCTCGAACGCCTCTTCGATGAAATCCGAAATGTGCTGCGAGATTGCGTCGTGGCGGATAAACTCGATCAGGTAATTTTCGTCGTACTGCGCGAAGCGATTCGCGGTCGCGTCCGGCGAGGATGCGGCGTCGTCGATTCGATGCACCTTGATATAGCCGCGCAGCAGGAGCGACATCATCTCCATGTCGAGGCCCATCAGCGCGTCGGCAAGCTTGCGCCGTCCGCCGTCGGCCATCGCCTCGATCCACTCGCGCATGCGATGGACGTTGGGGCGATCGCGGTTCCAGCAATCGAGGTCGAACAGCGACTTGACTTGCTCGGGCATCGCGAGGCTGAGCAGGTCGCCGGCGTCGGCGCTGCCGATTTCCTTGAGCGTGTAGAAAAGCGTCTCGGGCGAAAACGATTGCACCAGGCGCTCGGCTTCGGGCGCGGAAAGAATGAGGTCGCGCTTCTGGCGCGCGGGCAAGCCGTACAGGAACTCCAGCTTTTCCTGGAAGGGAAGGTTGAGAAATTCCGATTCGCCTCTTATCGCCATAAGCCTCGCCGCAACGGTCGCATCTCAACGCAAAGTATCGCGCCGTTCCGCCGCCGATCAACTAAGGTTGGATCTTCCGCTCAGCCGCGCCGTTAGATAAGATCTCTACGACGCAAAAGAGCCATTTCTTGGCCTCTCCCAATTCGAAACATCCTGTCGCACTGACCATCGCGGGCAGCGATCCCGGTGGTGGCGCCGGACTCCAGTCCGATCTCAAAACGTTTGCGGCGCTCGGCGTGTACGGCTATTCGGTCATCACTGCGGTGATCGCGCAGAACAGCCGGCGAGTTGCGCAGGTCGAAAACGTATCGCCCGAGATGGTCGAGGCGCAGATCGACACGCTCGCTCTCGAATGCGCCCCGCGCGCGGTCAAGACGGGAGCGCTGGCCACCGCGGCGATCGTCAAGACGGTGGCGCGCGCGATCGAGCGCCTCAAATTGCCGGCGCCGGTGGTCGATCCTGTGATCGTGTCGAGCAGCGGCGCGCTGCTGATTGGCCCTAAAGGGGAACGCGCGATTCGAAAGCGCCTGATTCCGATCGCGCGCATCGTCACGCCCAATATTGCCGAGGCTGAAGTGCTGTCGCGCATTCGAATCGATTCTGACGCGGCGATTCGCGAGGCGGCGATCAACATAATCAAGCTCGGCGCGCGAGCCGTCGTCATCAAGGGCGGCCATCGCAAGGACAGTCGGTACGCGACGGATTTATTCCACGACGGGCGCCGCTTCATCGAGCTCAAGAGTCCGCGAATCGCCGGCGGCGGAGCGCACGGAACCGGATGCGCGTTCTCTGCGGCGATCGCGGCGTATCTGGCGCGCGGCGCGAGCCTCGAGGCCGCGGTCCGCGGCGCGAAACGCTACGTCACGATGGCGCTCGGACAAAGCTTCAAACTGGGGAAGGGGCGGGCGATCCTCGATCACTTCGCGCGCGGCTGATCGGCCTGCGCGATCGTCGGCACGCTGAATTCTTTCAACGCGGCGCCGAGGTTGTGGCTTGACGTTTCCGCGTCGCCCATCTTGAGCAGCGCGAATCGTTCGTCGCCGTCCAGGCGTGACCAGGCTCCGGCATTCAGATCGAAGCCGGTCGCGCGCGCATGCGCCACGACTCGGGCCGGCGGCGACGCGGGCGGCTCCGCCGACGCTCTTTGCGCATCAGTCAGACTCTTCGGCTCGACGCCGAATCGGCGCTTCATCGCCTCGCGGAGGAACACGCCGAGCGCGTCGCATTCCTCTGCTGAATCGACAGGAAGATGGCAGATCGCGAGACGCTCGCCGCGGTCGAGCGACTTCCATTGCTCGAGCCCGATTTTCAGCCCGACGCGATCGAGCTTGCGCCGCACCGCCATCGGCACGCATTGCAGACTCTCGTGCATTTCGTCTTCGAATTTGAATTTGCGGATCATCTGGACCTCCCGCCGGCGGCGCAGTTGTCAGGTTGCAATATGCAACCAGCAACCAGGCGGATCAAGATCACCAGCATCAATCGTGGTAGATCTACTAGTGGCTGCGATGGACACGAGGAATTCACCAAATGGCGGTCTCGGCTGGGACGCGCGGGTGATCGACGAAATAATCGCCGGTCTTGCCGACAAGCCCGGTGCGCTGATGCCGGTGCTGCATGCGGTGCAGGAGCGCGTCGGTTACATTCCGCCGGCGGCGGTGCCGTCGATTGCGCGCGGGTTGAATCTTTCGCGCGCCGAAGTCCACGGAGTCATCAGCTTCTATCACGATTTCCGTACCGAGCGGCCCGGCCGAAAAATCATTCGCGTGTGCCGCGCCGAGTCGTGCCAGGCGATGGGTGCGGTCGCCCTCGCGGCGCATATTCAAGCTCGACTTGGAATAAATTTCGGGCAGACCACCGCGAACGGCGATTTTACGCTCGAGCCGGTTTACTGTCTGGGCAACTGTGCATGCTCGCCGGCGATCCTGGTCGGCGACGATCTCTACGGCCGCGTCAATCCGGATCGCTTCGACGAAATCTTTTCAGGATTTACTTCGGGGCGTCCCAGATGACCACGCTACTATATGTTCCGCGCGACTCGAGCGCGGTGTCACTCGGCGCCGACGCCGTCGCCGAGGCGATGCGAACTGAAATAGCGTCGCGCAAGCTTGACGTGAAGATCGTGCGCAACAGCTCGCGCGGAATGTTCTCGCATGAGCCGATGATCGAAGTCGCGACCGGCGGCGGCCGGATCGCATATGGACCGGTCGCGGCGCGCGACGTCGCATCGCTGTTCGACGCGAACTTTCTCGACGGACGCGAGCATCGCCTGCGCCTCGGCATCGCCGAGGAAATACCGTGGCTCAAGTCGCAGACCCGGCTGACGTTCGCGCGCGCGGGCGTGACTGATCCGCTGTCGCCCGACGACTTTATTGCGCACGGCGGACATCGCGGCCTGCAACGCGCGATCGAGCTCGGCGCTGACGCGGTTATCGCAGAGGTCACGAAGTCGGGGCTCCGCGGCCGCGGCGGAGCGGGATTTCCAACCGGGATAAAATGGAAGACGGCGGCTGATGCACCGGCGACGCCAAAGTATGTCGTCTGCAATGCGGACGAAGGCGATTCGGGCACCTTTTCCGACCGCATGATCATGGAAGGCGATCCCTTCGAGCTGATCGAAGGAATGACTATTGCGGCGCTCGCCGTTGGCGCGTCGCAAGGCTATATCTACCTGCGATCTGAGTATCCGCATGCCCGTCGCGCGCTCAACGAAGCGATCGCGACTGCCTATTCGACTGGCTATCTGGGCGCGAACATACTTGGTACTGGCAAGTCGTTCGAGCTGGAGCTTCGGCTTGGCGCCGGCGCGTACATCTGCGGCGAGGAAACCGCGATGCTCGAAAGCATCGAAGGCCGGCGCGGGATGGTTCGCTTCAAGCCGCCGATTCCCGCGCTGGAAGGCCTGTTCGGCAAACCGACGCTGATCAACAACGTGGTCTCGTTCGCGACGGTGCCGATCATCATCGAGCGCGGCGGGGAATTTTTCCGCGACTACGGCGCCGCCGATTCGCGCGGCACGATTCCGTTTCAACTCGCCGGCAACGTCAAGCGTCCGGGACTGATCGAAACGTCGATGGGAGTGACGCTTCGCGAAATCGTCCACGGCTACGGCGGCGGCACCGCCAGCGGCAAGCCGGTTCGCGCGGTGCAGGTCGGTGGACCGCTCGGCGCTTATTTACGGAGTCGATGCTGGATGTCGCGCTGGATTTTGAATCGATCGCTGCGCGCGGCGGAATCATCGGCCACGGCGGAATCGTGGTCTTTGACGAGACGGTCGACATGGCGGCGATGGCGCGCTACGCGATGGAATTTTGCGCGATCGAATCGTGCGGCAAATGCACGCCTTGCCGTATTGGATCGATTCGCGGCGCCGAGGTGATCGACGACATCGTCAATCGGCGCCGACCGCGCGAGAATCTCGAAGTGCTCCGCGATCTCTGCGATACCATGAAGTACGGATCGTTGTGCGCGCTCGGCGGTCTGACACCGCTGCCGGTTTTGAGCGCACTAAAATATTTTCCCGAGGACTTCGGTCTCACACCTCGCGACGTTGCCTTCATCGGTGACGATCTGACGATTTCGACATCGGGAGCCGGCGGCAGCCATGCGATCGCGGAGCGATAACGATTTCGCCACACCACTTCGCCCCGGCGCGCGGTCGGTCTCTCTGCAGATCGACGGACGCCTCGTCGCCGTGCCCGAAGGCACTTCGCTGATCCGCGCGGCTGCGGAGGCTGGCATCCATGTCCCGAAACTTTGCGCGACAGATTCGATTGAGCCGTTCGGCTCGTGCCGTTTGTGCCTGGTCGAAATCGACGGCCAGCGCGGCTACCCGGCGTCATGCACCACTCCGGTCCGCGCCGGGATGAAGGTGCGTACAGAAAGTCCCGCGCTCGCGCGAATCCGGCGCGGCGTCATGGAACTGTACATCTCCGATCATCCGCTCGACTGCCTGACCTGTCCCGCCAACGGCAATTGCGAGCTGCAGGACATGGCGGGCGCGGTCGGTCTGCGCGAGGTGCGCTACAGAAACGGCGATGGCGCGAACCATCTGCACGCGGAGAAGGACCAATCGAATCCGTATTTCACTTTCGATCCGGCAAAATGCATCGTGTGCTCGCGATGCGTCCGCGCGTGCGAAGAAGTGCAAGGCACGTTCGCGCTGACGATTGACCGGCGCGGATTTTCGTCGGTGATTTCGCCGGGGCAAAACGGTCCGTTCTCGGCGTCCGAGTGCGTTTCATGCGGCGCCTGCGTGCAAGCGTGTCCGACCGCGACGCTGATGGAAAAATCTATCGTCGAACTCGGCCAGCCGGATCACAGCGTCGTCACGACCTGCGGATATTGCGGCGTCGGATGTTCGTTTCGAGCCGAGATGAAAGGCGACCTCGTCGCGCGTATGGTTCCCAATCCCGACGGACAGGCCAATCACGGGCACTCATGCGTCAAAGGCCGCTTCGCGTGGGGCTACACGACGCATCCGGATCGCGTCACACGCCCGCTGATCCGCAACTCGATCGATCAACCGTGGCGCGAGGTCTCGTGGCATGACGCGATAGAATACGCCGCGTCGGAGTTCAAGCGTATCCAGAATGAACATGGGCGCGGCGCGGTCGGCGCGATCACGTCCTCGCGATGCACCAACGAGGAAACTTTTCTCGTGCAGAAACTGGTTCGCGCCGCGTTCGGCAACAACAACGTCGACACCTGCGCGCGCGTTTGTCATTCGCCGACCGGCTACGGACTCAAGACGGCGTTCGGCACATCGGCGACGACGCAGGATTTCGATTCAGTGATGCAGGCCGACGTGATCATGGTGATCGGCGCGAACGTCACCGAGGGGCATCCGGTGTTCGCGGCGCAGATGAAGCGCCGAATTCGCCAGGGCGCCAAGCTGATCGTCGTCGATCCTCGCGTCACCGAAATCGTGCGGCTGCCACACGTGCAGGCGTCGTATCATCTGCAGCTCCGCCCCGGCACCAACGTCGCGCTGATCGATGCGATCGCGCACGTGGTCGTGACCGAAGGACTCACCGACGAAGCGTTCGCGGCGGCGCGATGCGACCCGCATGAATTTGAGGCGTGGAAGAAGTTCGCCGCCGAGCCGCGCAATTCGCCGGAGTCGATGGAGCAAATCACCGGCGTGCCCGCCGACCAAGTTCGCGCGGCCGCGCGCCTGTACGCCACCGCGCCCAACGGCGCGATCTACTACGGCCTCGGAGTCACGGAGCACAGCCAGGGCAGTACGATGGTGCTGGGCATCGCGAACCTCGCGATGGCGACCGGCAACATCGGCCGGCCGGGGGTCGGCGTGAATCCTCTGCGCGGGCAGAACAACGTGCAAGGCTCGTGCGACATGGGTTCGTTCCCGCATGAGTTGAGCGGCTATCGCCACATTTCCGACGAGACGGTGCGCGCGAGTTTCGACGCGGCGTGGGGCGTGCGCGTCGATCCGGAACCGGGTCTGCGGATTCCCAACATGTTCGACGCCGCGCTGGACGGCAGCTTCAAGGGCCTCTACGTGCAGGGCGAAGACGTTGCGCAGTCCGAGCCGAACGGCCATCATGTCGCGGCGGCGTTGCGCGCCATGGACTGCGTCGTGGTGCAGGATCTGTTTTTCAACGAGACCGCGAAATACGCGCACGTTTTTCTGCCCGGCTCGTCGTTCCTCGAAAAAAACGGCACCTTCACCAACAGCGAGCGGCGAATCTCGATGGTGCGCAAGGTCGCGGCGCCGATTGCCGGCAAGGAAGACTGGGAGATCACTTGCGAGCTTGCGACCGCGCTCGGCTATCCGATGAAGTACTCGCATCCGTCGGAAATCATGGATGAGATCGCGCGGTTGACGCCCACCTTTTCCGGCGTCAGCTACGAGACCATCGAACGGCTCGGCTCCGTGCAATGGCCCTGCAACGACAGCGCTCCAGCAGGAACTCCTACCATGCATGCCGATCACTTCGTGCGCGGCAAAGGCAAGTTCACGATTACCGAGTATGTACCAACTGAGGAGCGCACCAATACCGAATTTCCGCTGATACTGACTACTGGTCGAATACTCAGTCAATATAATGTAGGTACTCAGACGCGCCGCACGTTGAACGAGGCGATGCACACGGAGGATCGCCTCGAGATACATCCGAACGACGCCGAATTGCGCGGCATCCGCGACGGAGATTGGCTCCGGGTGCAGGCGCGCCGCGGCGAGACGCGCTTGCGGGCGCTGGTAACGGAGCGCGTGCAGCCCGGCGTCGTGTACACCACTTTTCACCATCCGGAATCGCGCACCAACGATCTGATGACCGAGCATTCCGATTGGGCGACCAACTGTCCGGAATTCAAGGTCACCGCCGTCCAAGTTTCGCCGGAACGCGGAGCCAACGGACGCCGGGATACAGACGCGGAGGACCGAGTAGCTATTGGCCATACTCACCCAATAGACATTCATCACCTCGTCATGATGGCTAATGACATCGGCACGTACTTCGCCGGCGATCCGGATCACGACGAAGCCGCGGAGGGCATCGCGAACCATCTCCGCAACTTCTGGGAGGCGCGGATGCGCCGCGAGATCGTCGATTACGTGGCGAACGGCGGCAGTGAGCTGAGCCCGCTTGTGCGTTTGGCCGTTTCGTTTATCGCAACCGAGTCTGTCCCTGATTCGGAAGAAGTTGGCGAGGGATGAAGACCGAGTCCGCGCACATCCACGATGGCAACCATACAGTGGATGCGACTCGCGACGAAGTTCGCGAGCATCGTGCGCTCAGGTGGCGCAGCGGCAAGACCTCCGAGCGCGATGAGAAGCTCGCAGTCGAAGAGCCGCTGGAGATTCGGCTCGCCGGGCGCCGCTTCACGCTCACGATGCGCACGCCCGGGCATGACGAGGAACTGGCGGCCGGCTTTATCTTTGCCGAAGGATTCGTAAACGACCCGAGCGAGCTCGGCGAGATTCGGCGCGTTCGTGGACGCAAGGGTGCGCCCGAGCCCAACGCTATCGACATTGTGCTGAACGTGCCCGCCGACGGACTGCGCAGCCGCCTCAAGCGCAACTTCGTCATGAGCTCGAGTTGCGGCGTATGCGGCAAAACCAGCATCGACTCGATTCGACGCCGCGTAGCGCCCGCCTCGGATTCCGCGCGCGTCTCGCCCGCCATACTGCTCGCGCTGCCGGAGAAGCTCCGCGCGAGCCAGCGCGTGTTTGCTGCGACCGGTGGACTCCATGGCGCCGCGATCTTTTCACTGGACGGCACGATCCTCGCGATACGTGAGGACGTCGGGCGCCACAACGCGGTCGACAAAGTGATCGGATACGCGCTGACAAACGCGATGGTGCCGCTGGCGCAACATATAATGATGGTGAGCGGCCGCCTCAGCTTCGAGATTGTGCAGAAGGCCGCAGCCGCCGGCGTGCCGATTCTCGCCGCCGTGTCGGCGCCGTCGTCGCTGGCGGTCGAGCTGGCCGAAGAGATCGGCACGACGCTGGTCGGCTTCCTGCGCGACGGCAGCTTCAATATCTACAGCCGCCCCGACAGAATCGCGCCTTGAAGCAGTCCGACAAGTACGATTTGACGATTTACGAGGGGACCGCCTGGTACTACTCGCGGTATCGCCCCAAGTATCCGCCGTCGCTCGTCAGGATTCTGCGCGAGCAATTTCGACTCGACGGCAGCGGCAGGTTGCTGGATCTCGGTTGCGGTCCGGGTCCCGTCGCGATTGCGCTGGCGCATCTCTTCGAAGAAGTCGTCGCGATGGATCCCGACGACGCGATGCGCGCCGAGGGCGAGCGCATCGCGCGCGAACGCGGTATCGGCAATATCGAGTGGCGATTCGGCGGGTCGAAAGATTTGTCGCCCGCGCTGGGACAGTTCCGTCTCGTGACGATGGGCAACTCGTTTCATTGGATGGATCGAGCGCGCACGCTCGACGCGCTCTACGATCTCGTGACGGACGGTGGTGGCCTCGCGGTGGTAGGCGAGGGTGCTCCGATTCCTCGCCCGCCTCCGACGCGATGGCGCGCCGCGATTAATCCGGTGCTAGCGCGCTATTTGCCCGACCGGCGTCTGGCCTGGGAGTATCCCGGCCCGCCGCCCGAAGAGCGTCACGAGGCATACATCGCGCGTTCGCGCTTCAGCGGTGTCATCAGCTACCAGGAGTCCTTCGACGTCGAATGGACAGTCGATTCGATCATTGGGAACCTCTACTCGATGTCGTTCTGCAGCCGGCGCGTCCTCGGCGACCGCGTCGACGCTTTCGAGCGCGACATCCGCGCCGCGATTCTGGCCGTCGAGCCCTCTGGAATTCTCCGGGGAGAGCCGCCCGAGTTTTTCGCTTACATGGCGTGGAAGCGCTGAGCCCCAACGACTTCGACGCTCCTCTTGAGCGTGCTATCCGCGCGGCGATACTCTGTATGATCATGTTGGAGCCCGCGAATGTACCCGCGTAAGCGCGCACTCGAGCGCATCGCGCGCGAAAAAGTGCTCTACGCGCGCCAACCCGGCGGCGACATCTCCGTCTGCGTCATCTATCCCAACACGTACCGGCTCGGAATGGCCAACCTCGGCTTTCAGGCCGTCTTCCATATCTTCGAATCCGATCCGTCGGTCGCCGCGGATCGCGCATTCATCCCCGACGACGACGAGCGCGACGCGTTCCGCACCGGCGCCGAGCGCCTCGTGTCGTTCGAGCGCGGGCGTCCGCTCTCCGACTTCGACATTCTCGCGTTTTCGATTTCCTTCGAGACAGACTACCTCAACGTCTTGAGCGTGCTGCGGATGGCCGGGATTCCAGCTCGCCGCGCCGAGCGCACGGGCCGCAATTTCCCGTTGATCATTGCGGGCGGCTCCGCCGTTTTTCTCAATCCCGAACCGATCGCCGATTTCATCGATCTGTTTCTGATTGGCGAAGGCGAGGAGATGATTCCGGAGTTCATCGAGCGCTGGGATGCGACGCGCGGCTCGCCCAATCAATTGCGCGAGCTCGCATCGGTGCAGGGCGCGTACCTTCCCGACCTCTACACGCCCGTTTACGACGACGCCGGCCGCCTTGCCACGGTGAAATATAGTGGACCGGGGAGCGGGCAGGTGAATCGCCGCCTGATTCGCGACCTCAATCGCTTCACAACTTCGTCGCTGATTCTCACCGAGGAATCCGTCTTCGGCGATATGTTCCTGGTCGAGGCGAGCCGCGGATGCCAGTGGGGATGCCGCTTCTGCGCGGCGGGTTTCATGTATCGCCCGATTCGTTATCGCGCACCTGAAATGCTGATCGCCGAGGCCGAGCGCGGTCTTGGCGAGCGCAAAGTGATCGGCCTGGTCGGCGCCGAGATGGCGAGCGTTCCCGGCGTCGCCGACGTCGCATCGGCGGTCGTCGATCGCGGCGGGCGGCTGTCGCCGTCGTCGCTGAAGGCCGATTGCATTTCGCCCGCGCTCGCGTCTGCCTTGGCGCGCGGCGGAAATCAGAGCGTGACCGTTGCGCCGGAGGCGGGCAGCGAGCGGATGCGCAAGGTCATCAACAAAAATCTCACCGAGACCGAGATTCTGCACGCGGCCGAGATGATGCTGGGCGAGGGCGTCGGCAACCTGAAATTCTATTTCATGATCGGCTTGCCCGAGGAGCGCGACGAGGACGTGCTCGCGATTGCCGACCTGGTCGCCAAGGTGCTCGAGCGCGCACGCGCGCGCCGCACGCGTATCGGCTCCGTGACCGTGTCGCTCAACCCGTTTGTGCCCAAGCCGTGGACGCCGTTCCAGTGGGACCCGATGCAGGACGCGCGCTCGATCAAGCGCAAGGTCGCGATGCTGCGGAGTCGCCTCGCGCGACTGGGCCAGGTCGAGCTCGACGCGGAATCGCCGCGCGAAGCGTATTTCCAGACGATGGTCTCGCGCGGCGATCGCCGCGTCAGCGGGATCCTCGAACGGCTCGAAGCCGCGGGCTGCGAAAGTTCGGGACCCATCTGGCATGAGTTGTCGAAGATTCATCGCGAAGTCGTGGCGGGCGAGACTTCATCGCTGCCCGATCCCGATTTTTTCGTCACGCGTCAATATGTTCACGACGAACTGCTGCCGTGGGACTTTATCGATCACCACATTTTCAAATGGTTCCTGCTCGCCGAGCGGAAGAAAGCGCATCATGAGCATCAGAGCCCGCCGTGCGACGTCGAGCGATGCACCGTGTGCGGAGCCTGCTAGAATAAAAGTGCAAGTTGAGGGGGAGAGGAAGAGGAAGATGGTTCATCGCGATTTTCGTTCAGTGCGGATGATGGCTCTGGTGGCTGCCGTGGCGATGCTCGCATTGTCGGCGCCGGCTCTCGCGGCAGGAATCGGCGAGGAGGACGTTCCCTCGACGTCGATCGTCCCGGCCGAAGGTCCAAGCGGCGCCGCGCCTGTCAATTCTACACCGTCGCCGACGACTCCATCGGCCGCGTCCGCTCCTTCAGGGCCGACCCGGATATCCGCGCCAAAATCCTCGCACCACGTATCGAGCAAGAACAGCGTCCGCGAACCTGAAATCGAACCGGCGGATGCGCGGCTGAAAGTGCTGCAGAACGCCCCCGTCTATTCCGCGCCGGCAAAAAGCAGCAAGCATATCGAGCAGCTGACAGCCGACAAATTCGTGATCGTGACGGGCTCCACTCACTATTATTTGCAGGTGAAGTTGAAGTCCGGGCAGACCGGTTACATCGATCCGGCGTCGGTCGAGCTGGTCAAGCCGGTCGACAAGGTCTTCGTGCTCACTCACGACGCCGGCGTGCTCGACAAACCAAATCGATGGGGCAAGAAGCTGGCCGAGGTTCACCAGGGCCACAATGTTCACGTCGTCGGCCTTTCGCTGAACTACATGAGAATCCGGATGAAGAGCGGGCTCGAAGGCTACATCCCGACCGCCGCGCTCGAATAGTCGGCTCCGCCATCGGCCTCGCGCACCATAAAACTTTTCGCCCTCGACGCTCTTCCGTCGTGTCGCTATAAGTCTCAGCGAGGGAGCCACTGATGACGGATCGGGAACGACAAGGTTGGATCATCGTCGCGAGCCTGTTCGTTGTGCTGGTGTTCGTGTTCGGCTCCGGCTACAACACCGGCGGCCTGTTCTTTCCGCATCTGCTGAAACACTTCGGATGGAAGCGCGCGCAACTCTCGACGCTCCAGGGCGCCGCGCTGCCGCTGTCCGCCGGGCTCAGCGCTCCGCTGATTGGATGGCTGCTCGACCGCGTCGAGGCGCGGGTCGTGATGGTCGCCGGCGCAGTCATGACCGGCGTCGCTTTTCTCATCGCCAGCCGCGTCGATTCATTCGGCCCGCTGTTCGGCGCCTACGTCCTGCTTGGCGTCGGCATCGGCGCATCGACGCTGCTGCCGTGCTCGCTGGTCATCGCGAACTGGTTCGGCGCGCGTCGCGGGCTCGCGATGGGCCTCACGTTCGCGGGCACCTCGCTCGGCGGCGCTGCGATGACGATGGTCGGGAACTTCGCGATCGCACGTGGCGGATGGCGCGCCGGCTACGTCGCGCTGGCGATCCCGATGTTCGTCGTCGTCGTCCCGTTGATAATCCTGGTCGTCAGGACGCGCCCGCCGCAGGCCGAAGGCGTGAGCGTCGCGCAGGCCAGCGACGCGTTGCCGGGATTCGAACTGCGCGAGGCGTTCCGCTGTCGCTCGTTCTGGATGATCTCAGCGGCGCAGTTCTTCTTCGCCGCCATCGCGGCGGGCACCGGCCTGCACCTGATCACCTATCTCACGGAAGTCGGCTACACGGCGTCATTCGCCGCCGGCATGATGAGCCTGATCTACGTGTTCGCGGCTGGCGGCAAGCTCGGGATGGGCCTGCTTGCTGATCGCGTTAGCGCCAGAATCGCGCTGACGTTCAACTTTCTCGCCGCGTGCGTCGGGATGATCCTGATATTCGGCGCGGCGCGAACCGCCGTGCTGATCCCGTTCGTGCTGATTTTCGGATTGTCGCTCGGTGCACCGTTGGTGCTGGTTCCGATGCTGGTGGCAGAGTCGCTCGGGCTTAAGCGCTTCGGCTCGATCGGCGGAATCGCGGGCGTCTTCAACACCATCGGCGCGTTTGTCGGTCCGGTCGGCGCGGGCAAGATTTACGATCTCAGCGGCAGCTATGCGCCGGCGTTCGAAATCTTCGTCGTGATGTGCCTCCTCGGCGCGGCGGTCACGTACTCGTGCCGCTCCTTCGAATCCGAGCAAGCGCGCCAACCGTCAGCGCCGCTCCCGGCCACGGCATAGCCACTAGCGCCAAGGCCGCCTGCGCGCATCGCGCCGCAGGTGGCGGTCATGTCGGAAGGCGCCGTGGAGACGACGTTCGCTTTAGTTGTTTGCTCCCCGCTGCTGCCAATGCCAGCCATTGCCGAACTCGCGGTACACGTTGTTATTCACGTCGCGAAATACCCATCCCTTTGGCCGTTGGATCCAATGGCCCCGATGTCCCTGAAACCATTGCTCCCCGCCGGCTTGTTCATGGGCCTTGGACCAACCCCAGGCGTTGCCTTGCTGCCGGTACTGGTCGCCGTCGACGTCGTGAAATTGCCATGCGTTGTTCTGTTGAACCCACTTGCCCCGGCGTCCCTGATACCAGTCATCCTGATCGGCTCTGACCACGCTCGATGCCAGCACCAAGGAACAGATCAGAATCA
The DNA here is from genome assembly GCA_963805315.1 of uncultured delta proteobacterium. Taxonomy (GTDB): domain Bacteria; phylum Desulfobacterota; class Binatia; order Binatales; family Binataceae; genus Binatus. The sequence continues at coordinate 583,743 of CAWDTQ010000015.1, read as the reverse complement.
CCGCAGTTGCTAGAGTTCTCGTTTTCATTTTTTCTCCTGTCCTGGGGAAATTCGCGGCCATGATTTAATTGTATCAAAATAGGCGGAACGTCTAAATCACGGTGCTCTCGGCAGAACACTTTCGGGCATTCGGTCGGGGCGTTTGAAGAAGAGTCGGAGCAGGGCGCCTTTGCCCATCGCCTGTTCGATTTCCTGCATCGCGAGATAGATGAAAACGACCATGCTGATTAGGAGCACGAGCCCCATGAAGCGGTCGAAATTGGCGTTGGCAATCAGATTCGAGACCGCCTCTCCAAGACTGCCGGCCTTGCGATAGGCTTCGAAGATTTTCTCGCCTACTCCCAGCACGATTACGACGAACGCATAAAGAAACGTCTTGCCCGCAACCACCACGATGCGCCGGTGGCTATCGAACCTGTATCCGGCTTGCGCCCAGTCGAGCAGGGCAACCACCTTGCCGAGAATCAGCGCAGCGATCGCCGCTTTCGTGAACGCGGAGAACTCGATCTCATATTGCGAGACGAAAAGCTTGAACATCACGGCGATCAGCAGAAAGGCGATGAAGAAGAAAAGAACGATCGGCGCCATCTCGTCGAACACGCCGACCAAAAATCTCTTGATCGATTGCATCGTCGTCACTCCCGGCAGAGCGCGAGGATCGAGTGGACTTTGGCGCCGATGTCCGGCGCGTTGACGACGTCGGTGATGATCGCGATGGCGTCGGCGCCGGCCGCGAGAGTCTCCGCGACGCGCGCTTCGGTTATGCCGCCGATCGCGACGATTGGAATCTTCACGGCGGCGCGAATCGCGCGGAGTTGGTCGAGGCCCTTGCCGGCGGCGTTGTTCCTCAGCCCGCCGGGATACATCGGACCGAATCCGATGTAGTCTGCGCCACCTTCTTCAGCGGCGCGCGCCTGCTCGACGTTGTGGGTCGAGATTCCGATCATTTTACCCATACCGGCGATTCGTCGCGCCGCCTCGAGCGGGAGATCTTGCTGCCCGAGATGCACTCCGTGGGCGTCAGCGAGAATCGCGATATCGACGCGGTCGTTAACGATCAGGATCGCGCCGCGCTTGCGGCACATGTCCGCGATCGCGCGCGCTGCCGCCAGAAAATCACGGCCGGGCGCATCCTTCAGCCGCAGCTGCATGATTCGCGCACCGGCGTCGAGCAGAGTCTGCGCGAGCATGACCGGCTCGTGACCGGCTGAGGGATCGACCATCGCGTAGAAGTGCGAGGGGAGCCGCGTCATCCGCCGGGAAATTTGGTCAGTACGATCTTGTGGTCGGTGATTTTCTTGCGCAGCGTGTTGCGGTTGAGCCCAAGCATCCGCGCCGCCCGCACCTGGTTGCCGCCGGCGCGCTTTAGCGCGAGTTCGACGAGCGGACGCTCGATTTCCGCCACCAGCCGATGGTAGAGGTCGCGCGGTTCGTCGCCGCCCGGCGAATCGAACCATCCCGCGATGCGTGCCGAGATGATGTCGCCGAGCGATGCGCCGTCGTCGGCCGCGGTCGATCCCAAGCTCGCGCCACCGGGGCGTGTGAGCTCGATATCGTCGGCGCGAATCGTAGTGCCGGGCGCGAGCAGCGCCGCGCGCATCACGGCATTTTCGAGTTCGCGCACGTTGCCGGGCCAGTCGGCGGACTCCAGTTTCATCCGCGCTTCGGGGCTGATAGTGGTGGCGCGCGCGCCCATCTCCTGCACGGCCTTGGAGACGAAGTAATCGGTCAGCTCGCTGATATCGTCGCGCCGCTCGCGCAGCGCCGGCATCTGGATCGGAATGACGCGCAGGCGAAAATACAGGTCCTCGCGGAATTTCCGCGCGGCGACCAGCGTCTCGAGGTTCTGGTTGGTAGCAGCTATCACCCGCGCCTTGAGCTTGAGCGTCTCGACGCTGCCGACGCGGTTGAACTCGCGCTCCTGCAGCACGCGCAACAGCTTGGGCTGCAACTCGACCGGCAGGTCGCCGATTTCGTCGAGGAAGATGGTGCCGGTGTCGGCCATCTCGAATTTGCCGGCGCGCCGCTCCGACGCACCGGTGAACGATCCGCGTTCGTGACCGAACAGCTCGCTCTCGAGCAGGCCGTGCGGAATAGCCGAGCAGTTGACGGCGACGAACGGCGAGCGCCAGCGGGCAGATTTAAAATGAATCGCGCGCGCCACCAGCTCCTTGCCGGTGCCGCTCTCGCCGCTGAGCAAAACGGTCGCGTCGTTGGTGACGACGCGGCCGATCAGTTTGTAAACTTCCTGCATCGCCGCGCTGCGGCCGATTATCTCGCCGCCGACGAGCTGGCGATTCACTTCGTCTTTGAGGCGGTTCAAGTCGGCGGCCTGCGCGCCGACTTCCACCGCGCGCTTGACCGCGGCCGCGACCAAATCGAGATTGGCGAACGGCTTGGTCAGGTAATCGTGAGCGCCGCGCTTCATCGCCTCGACGGCGTTGTTCATCGTGCTCGCGGCAGTGATCACTATGATGAGCGTGCGGACGGTCTCGCTGTGCGCGGCAGACAGCACGTCGAGTCCGCCGTTACCGGGCATGATGATGTCGAGCAGCGCGACGTCGAAACGATTGCTGCGCAACGCGGCCAGCGCCGACGCGCTGTCGACGGCCTCGTCGACGCGATAGCCGTCGGCTTCGAGGCGATGCCGCAAGACGAGGCGAATCGCGGGATCGTCGTCGGCGATGAGAATCGCCGCGCCGGTGCCGGGCTCCTTCAATCGATCGCCGAAGTTTTGACTCGAAACGCTAGCGCCCATGGTAGTAGTGCTCACGGGTTACAATCGTAACAGTAAGCGCGATCTTATCGCCAATGGCCCGTAGGGGTCGCCCAAAATTTATGCAGTGGACGGCTGTTGCGAGTGGATGCGGCGCAATTTTGGCCGGGTCGATCGGCTGGAAAAGGGGAAATACACAATCCATTGTGGTGTCAGGACGGGCAGACCACCACCGGCGTAGTTTCGTTCCGTCAAAATTAATATTTCGCGCGATAGAGAGGTCGTTGTGACCGATGGCGAGTTCAGCGCGGGGCTTCAGGGCGAGTGCGGCGTCAGCGTCCTGAAGGTTGACCATAATGCGATCAAAGCACGGCTGGCGCTCGGGCGTAAGGCTGAAAAGTTCACCCGCTGCGGCGGGTGCGCAGTGTTTGGAGCGCTCGTTCAGCGCGTCGCTTGCGCCGGATCATCCGCTCAGATTTGCGACGACTTCGAGGTCACCAGTTCGGCTATCTGGTGCCGGCAACGATTCGGCGCGATGTGTCGGTCACGGCGAGATTGCGCGCGAGAAGCCGGTTCGGGACTTAGTGCACGTGAGGGAACAGAAACGTTACGCTCACCCGGGCTATCCATTGCGGTGCGCCATCTGGACGCTTTAGAAAGTCGTACGCGCCAACCTGCAGACTCAAATCTTGGGAGCCCATCTTGAACGCCTTACCGATATCGGCGCCCATCGGAATAGTCCAAGCGTTAGCGGTATCAGCGGTCCAATCGTAGGTAATGGCGGGATCGACGTCGGCGTACCAGCCGCTCTCAAGGTTGTAGCTGATCATGGGCTCGATGTAGGTCTGATTCACACTTCCGCGCTCGCGATTTCCGGCAAACGACAGCAGTTGGTCTGTGAGGATGGCGTTGAGCCACGGGCCCTCCGAGTACACCAGCGCCGCAGTTGGTCCGGCCGACCAGCGGCCGCTTCCCAATTCCGAGCTGCTGGCAGTGGGGAAGTCAAAGATCGGACCCAAGCCCCAGATCCAGGTGGAGTTTTTGGCAGGCGTGAGAAAAAAAGAGGTCTCGAAGTCCTCCAGTCCGGATTGTTCATGCGGAGTCGGCGCATAAGTGAAGGTCAGGCTCGGGCGTGCGAACAGGTCCCAATCCGCATTCAGCGAGAACGGCACTAGCGGCTCGATGTTCACACTATCGCCAACCTTATGATGCGGACCTAGTTGAAATCCGGTGGTGGACTGAATCGGAACTTTAACGAAATCCTCGAACGGGTTGTGGACGCTGATTGCCAGCTCCTGAGCACTCATGGCGCTCGGCGACGGTGCAGGCGTCGAGGCTTGTTGCGCGTGTGCCGACACCGCCAGAACGGCACCCCGCAGCAAGACCAAGACCGTGGCGATGGGCACGAGTTGCAAGCGCAGCCACTTCAAGTTGGCGCTTCCTAAGGGGCGGCGGTGCCGAACCACTTGTCGTAGATCTGCTGATAGGTGCCGTTCTCACGAAGCGCGATCAATGCAAGATTGATCTTCCTACGCAGCGGACTGTCCAGCTGCACCATGATGGCGGCTGGCGCAGTGTTAAATTCGGGACCGACCGTCTTCACCCGTCCCTTTCCCGCATGAGCTGCGTAGTAGAGGAGCAGTGGCGCGGGCAAGACCACCGCATCCACTTTCTTGTCGAGGAGAGCTTTATACACTTGATCAGTCGTCGTGAACTCCTGGACCTGTGCGTTCTGCTGCCGAAGATAATCGACGGCGGTGCTGCCTGCCATCGTGGCCACTTGCTTGCCAGGCAAATCGCCCGGCCCTTCGATAGAGCCGCGAATCTGCTCGACGGTTAAGGTAGTCGTTAGCTGGGCCGTATAGAACGCAACGAAAACCACACCAGCGAATATCCAGAAGATTGCGAACGTGCGCGCCACCCATTGATGCGGCATCCCCTCCGGTGATCCCGTCAGCGTCGAGATGGCCCAAAAGAATGCCTCGAAGATTCCCGGAAGGTAGTTCGGGCTCGAAATGATTCCGTTCGGGCGCCGTCGTTCGAACAGCCAGACCAGATGGGCCGGGACTAGGACGAGCAGCAGGGCGATGCCGAGCCACACTACCGTCGTTCGCGAAAACAGCAGACGGAGCATATCCCAAACCGGGCTTGCAGTTTCTGCTTTCTCACCAGTATCGCGGACCATTACTTGCAGGCCTGCTTGCAATGTTGGGATCGAAAAATCGAAATCAGTATCACGCGCCGAAGTTATAAAGAGGCCGACGGTAATGTCGGCATTTTTGGATCGCATCACCTCCTCCAAAGCGCCCACGTCGGGCACGATCTGGTACCTCGTCTTTACCTTCAGCCGTGCGGCGACCGCATTCCAAAGATCGATGCTGAATCCGGTCAGGGTGCCGTTCTGTTCCATAACGCTCGGCGGCGCAATTATCGTGACCACACGGAGCTCAGGCGCCTCGCCTTGCGCCGAGGCCGCCGGGGGGCTGGAGGGCTGCGCGTAGGCGTGAATCGCGATGGCAGCGCCGATCATCAGGACGGCCAGCACACAAAGCCCTTTCTTCAACCAATTACTCTGCCTGATCTCTGTTGACACTTTTGACCGATGCCGAGGCCAGTTTTACCTCAGCATAATCACGCGACCATCTCATGAGTTGAGGGTCTGGTGTCAATCCCCATTCGGGGACGATCGGGTTGTCCGAAAATGTGTCTCTGGAACGTCTGAGCCGAGCAGAGGGGAAACAGCGACGATTATTGCGGGCGTTTCTCTGACGACATCATTGGCAACGTCACCTTGAATGTCATTCCGTCCTTGGATGTCGGCGTGCCTTTTACTCGATCGACGCCGCCGCGCTGGGCCCATAGTCTGCCGCCGTGCAGCGCGATGATTCGCTGGCATAGCACGAGGCCCAGCCCGGATTTCGAGGTCACCAGTTCGCCTATCTGAATACAAAAGCGGGAAGGCGCGATACCTTCAATGGGTGCTTTGAGTTGCCCGTATGATGGTGTTAGCGGCAACCCATTGTCAGTTGGTAACGTCATAAACAGTGGCTGCTCCGCTCGTGTTGTCGTTGGCGTCGCCTGAATAGACAGCTTGTACGGCCCAATAACCGGCGCTGGGGAACTTGAACGAGAAGTTTGGGGCTCCTTGAGTTATATCCTGCGTGCCCACAACAAAACTGCTGCCAGCTGCATATGTCGCGCAGTTCGTTCCGCAACTTGTGAAAAGTTCACTAAATACATTTATAGTGACGGTGCCAGTGGCATTGGCGGCGGTTTGGGAGAGAATAACATCTACGGGCAACGCGTCGTTCAGCGACCAACTGTTGGCGCCAATTGCTAGTTGACCAGTCGGTGGGCCGTTGCCGCAGAAAACGAGTTCACTGTCGCAGGTAGGGGGTGTGTTAGCTGGTGCTACGGTAGCACCAGCTACATCAAGACTTATCAGAACATTCGGGCACGGGGTGCTTTTTCCAGCCAATTCGCAACTGAAGGTGATACCCGGCGAGCTCACTCCGGGCGAGCTCATTGCGAGCGATGCACCAGGGCCTCCTGCGATGGTGCTTGCTTCAAAAATTTCTCCGAAAAACGTGGGAGGCACCAAACCAACGAAGTTCGGGTTTATAAGCGTGACCGGTAGCAACCCAGTCGGCGTAGGGATGCCTCCCGAAAAATTGACGTTACTACTCCAAAGATCACGCAATGGAGTGTTGAACAGGGGTGTGGCGACACTTGCGAGAAGCGGTGTAGCGCTGCCGGTGCTTGTGACGCCTAAGCCCGAAGGCACCACAGCAGTCGCCATAAGGGTCACGGTGTCTGGGCAAATAGTACATTTGCTCAGGTCCATGCAGTCAGCGGTGCAGCCAGACACGATCGTCGGTTTAAAGCTCATTGTCACATCCACCGCGCCGTCGTCCGGGATGGTCGGATCGGAAGTAGCGGTCGCGCTAATCGCGGGGTCCTCGACAGTTATCTGGGTGCTCCCCATGCCGACTACCGACACCGTCTCAGTATTCCCGCCGCCGCCTTGGTAAGTGACATTCGGAGTCGTACCGATGACCTCCGGAGTAGAAGGGGTGGTGAGATTCATGGTTATCGTAGCAGGCGAGGAGATGTTGAAACCGTCGGTCACGGTGTAAGCCGCTGTGATGGGGTTGGCGATGTTGCAGGCCGGCGTCGTTAAAGTTGTCGCCGTCGGGCAGGTATCATAGATGACGCCCTGCGGAACTGCGGGCGCTACCGCCGGATTGAGATCCCAAGCCAGATAATCACCGTTCTCGGTGATGCTCAACAACCCGACCTGGTGCACTTGATTACTGGCGTCCGTGTATTCGGGTTGCTGGGTAATGGTTGAGTATCCGAAATCGATTTCGTTACCATTCACCAGGAGAAAGCCGCCGACGTCGTCAGGCAGGTCGTTTTGGAGTGCGTTCATGGAGTACACGGAAGTGGCTGAGTGAGTCGGATCCAGGAAATAATACTGGTCGTCAACCGCCACGGGCCCGATTACGGTTACGGTAGTGCTGCCCGTCAGTGGTTTTTGGGTGGAGGGAACAATGATCGAGGGGTCAGTGGCGGTCACTGTTTGTTGCCCCTGCGTGGTGAATCCAGTGAGCCCTACAGTGAAAAGACCCGGAGTGAGTGTTGCCGGTATGTGCGCCAGAGGGTCGGTCGAGGTGAAATGCAACAGGTCGCTCGAAGTGACGTGATTGCCGTAGGCGTCGAGGAGGAAGGCGCCCACGCTGCATCCAACCGGGTCCTTCCATACGTACGCCGTCTGTGGAAGGGGGCTTACAATGACCTGAATGCTGGCGCCCTGCGCCGCAGAGATGGTCACGTCTTCTGTACCGGTGATGGCCGAGTTCACGGAATCAGTCGCGGTCACCGACTGTGGCCCAGCGGTCCTGAGCGCCGTTAGCGCCGATGCCACGCCTAACGACGCCATCACGCTGTTTGGGGTAAAACCTGCCTGTCCATCGCTGGTGGTGAAGTTGACGGTTCCGTCGTAGCCGGTCACGACGTTACCGAAAATATCGTAAGCGGTCGCGGTTGCAGTCTGAGGTGTTCCCGCAGCCGCGTTCACAAGGCCGGTTACGGCCAGGCGCGCCGCCGCAGCCGGACTAACGGTCACCGTATCCATCCCGGTGATTGCTGAGTTCACGGAATCACTTGCAGTCACCGACTGTGACCCCGCTGTCTTGAACGATACGCCGAAGAACGCCAGACCATTCGCAGCCATCTCGCTCATGTCGGACAGCACCCCGGTCTGCGGATCGCTGGAGGCGAAGTCCACGGTTCCGTTGTAGCCGGTCGCGACATTGTTAAACTGATCAAATGCGGTAACCATACCGAGCTGCGATGTACCTGCGACAACATTCACGAGACCGGTAACGGTGAAACGCGCCGCTGGACCAGGATTCACCGCAATGGTGGGCTGAACGGGCACCGCCGCTGATTTTTTGCCAACCACGAGCGTCGTCATGAAGGTATAGTTTCCGACCAGGGTGGCTGCGTTCGCCTTGGCAGTCCCGCCCCCGTAAATGACCTGGAATGTGTCCCGCTTACGGCATTTGAAGTTGATCATCATCGTGCCGCCCGAGGCGCTCGCCACGCTTGCCGAATGGCATGTGCCGCTCTTGGCCTCCACGAACCCCGGTAGCGAAGAGTTCGATGCCTGAGGTGGTGACCACGGCGCGCCCGATGACGGCGGAACCTTGATCGAAACGCTTCCTTTGGAGCTAACCGAGGAATCAAAAGTGAAGATCAAAGCGGTCGCCGAGCCCGCCGTCGCGGAACCCGGCGCAACGGACACGGTCAGTGGGGACGACGATGCGGCCCAGGCATAGAGTGGAATGACAGAGATTAAGAGGACAACAAGGAGTACACGCGAGAGGGCCGAGAACGGAGTCCTGCGAGCAGCAAGATACCATCGTAGCTGTCCGGGATTATTTGATCCGAACATGTGGGTCCTCCCCAAAACGATTGTCGAGCGGGAATAGCGCGATACTCTACGGCTGCTAATATCATGTCAAGGCAAAACTAATACCCTTTTGCGTTTGGAATTGTAGCTTTAACCTACTATTTGGCATTCATGCTCGGGCTGGCCGAACGACATACCGCGTACGGTGTCTGCACCTCCTGCAACTCTCCAGCAGGCTCTGTGTCGCCCTGAAGCGAAGCGGTAGGGTCCCGCAGCCCAGAGGTCCGGGATTCTACCGGCGCTACGCGCCTTCAGAATGACAGCCCAAGAAGTATCGCGATGAAGATTGTTCGAGGGCTTCATCAACAGCAGAGGCAGAATCTTGAATCGCGCGCGCATCCTCACCCGCTCCTTCGGCGCGGCCTCTCCCGTAAGCGGGCGAGGCGGGTAATCAGTTGCGCGGAACGCGACGCCCTAACTTGCGCGCTGTGATCGGACCCTCACCTTCATCCTCTCCCTAACAGGGAGAGGGGAAGAAATCCCAGCCGAGTTACGCAAAGCTCTCCTTACAGGGAGAGGGGAGACAGCGACGGTTATTAGGGGCGTTTTTCCGATGCCATCATTGGCAGCGTCACTTTGAATGTCATTCCATCCTTGGATTTGGGCGTGCCCTTTACTCGATCGACGCCGCCGCGATTTGCCCATAGTCTGCCGCCGTGTAGCGCGATGATTCGCTGACATAGCACGAGGCCCAGCCCGGTGCCCGCCGGCTTCGTGGTGAAGAACGGCGTGAACAGTTGCGAGAGCTGATCCTCCGGGATGCCGACGCCGCTGTCGCTGACTTCGACCCGCAGGAACTGGCGACGACGCCCCTCGGCCGTCATCCTGAATTCCCGTTCGATTCGCGTATGCAGCCGAATCGTGCCCGACTCGCCGATCGCCTCGACCGCATTCTTGATCAAATTCAGAAACGTTCGCTCCAATGCGCCCGCGTCTCCGATCACGTCGGGCAGGCTGGGATCGAAATCCTGCAACACGACGACCCCCGCGGGCGGTTGCGGGAACAACCCCGCCATCCGGAGCGCCTGATGCAGCACCATGTGGATGTTGACCGGCTCATGCGCCAGGCGTTGCGGCCCGCTGACCACCAGCACCTGCTCGACGAGAGCCGCTATCCGATTGACGCCGTCGAGGATCACGCCGCAATACTGCTGCGCGCGCGCGTCATCGGGAAACATCCCGGCCATCAGCTCGGCTGCTCCCTTGATGCCCGTGAGCGGATTCTTGACCTCGTGCGCCAGCCCGGCCGGCGACAGCCGCAGGTTCAGGTCGCCATCGCTGGCGGCCTCGGCTGCGCCTTTTTCGTGGGACAGGTCGTGCAGCAATATAATGACGCCCCCGGGCCGTCCCTCGGCGCTCAGCAGGGGGGATACCTCGACGCGAACCGCCAGCTCCCGCGGGCCCGTCGTCAGCACCGTCTCGGTATCGCCCAAATCCTGACCGCTATCGAGGCAGGCTCCGACCATCCGGCCCAGCCAGTCGTTCTGGCGGACGAGGTCTGCCACCGTCGTCGCACTCATCTGGGAAACCCCGAGCATCGTCTCCGCCGCCGGATTGACCACCAAGGGTTCCATGGCGGACGAGAGCACGACGATCGCGTCGGTCAGGCTATCTATAATGTCGCGCCAAAGCTTCAAAATTGGTGTCCGGTCAGTTTTGCCTTGGAACAGGGTGCCGTTTTCTCGACGGTAACACAAAGAACCCGATCCGCTGAAACTTGACGTAACTAATATTTCCGCCATCCAGCGCCAATATTCGTCAGCATCTGCAACGATTTATCAACAGATACGCCGTTTGGCATTAGACTTTTTAATAGCTTATCCACCTCGAATGGGTTGATCCCGGTCGCGTCGGTCGGTACGGTTGGGGTCATCTTTCTCGGGGGAGAATGCGTACAACTAAGTCTATCTATCGAATGCTTGTTGCGCTGATGGCGGTCCTGCTTGTCGCCGGATGGGCGTCCACTCGCGCTCTTGCACAGGATTTCGACACGCCCGACGCTTCGCAAGGGCCGGCGTCGCCCAGCCTGACCGGCCAAAGCACCGGCTTTGAGCTCGAGACTCCCGCCGAGGCCGGCGCCAGGCCGATTTCGACGTCCTACGTGCTCCCACTGCCTCAGCCGGTCGCACCCTTCCCGATTCTCCTTAATCGCGCCGTTCGCCATTACGTTTCGGATTTCCTGAGTTCTCCCTATCATCTACAGGATACCTTCGACCGCAGTCACCCCTACCTGCCCGATATGGTCCGGGTACTGAGGAGTTACGGTCTTCCCGACGACCTTGTCTACCTGGCTTTCGCCGAAAGCGAATTTTCCAAGCAGGGCAAGGGCCCATGGCAATTCAATAGCGGCACCGCCAAGCAATTCGGCCTCCGCATCGACAGCTACGTCGACGAGCGCCGCGACCCCGTAATGTCCACGAAGGCGGCCGCCGAGTACCTGGCCACCCTGCACGACAAGGCGGGCGACGATTGGCCGATGACCCTGGTCGCGTGGAACAACGGCGACCGGGCGATAGACCGCTACTGGTCGCTGCGCGGCCCCAAGATGGAGAAGTTCGGTAATCGGCTGCCGCGGCGAACCCGCGGGTTGCTCGGACGCTTCATGGCCGTTGCATATATCGCGCATCATGCCGACAGTTACGGAATCACGCCCGTCAAGCTCGACGACCCACCCGTCTACCAGATGCTGCCGGTGCGCGGAGGCACTCCGCTGAGCCGGGTCGCGCTCAATCACGGGACGACGCTCGAGCGCCTGCACGAGCTCAATCCGGCCCTGCTGCGCGACATCGTTCCTCCGAATGCGCGCACGTACAGCGTCCGCGTTCCCGTGGATTCAGAAACCCACGCTAGCGCCGAACACGTCGAGTTCTAATTTCAGTCTCTTTTAGCTCATTGCGCCGGACCGGCATTAGCCTGTCGCAGGTTCATTCGTGACCTGAAGCGGTGGGTGCAGAGCCTGTCCTGAGCGAAGCCGAAGGAGGTCACCCCTGCCCAAGGAAGTTTGAAACCCATGGCGGGTTTCACGTTCAATGAAGTGATTTACCCTTCCCCCAAGACCGGCGTATCCTCTCCTCCGCATGATCAGCGCCGACCAGGCCCTGCAAATCGTCCTTGAAAACGTCGCTCCGCTAGGCGTCGAGCGAATTCCAATTCTAAACGCTCTCGGCCGCGTGCTCGCCGAGCAAATCGCCTCGCCGCGCGACATCCCCGGCTTCGACAACTCCGCGATGGACGGTTACGCAGTCCGCGCCGCCGACCTTGCGAAGGCGTCCGAGGCAACACCCGTCAAGCTGACCGTCGTCGAGACCGTGGGCGCCGGCCAGATGCCGTCGCGCCGCGTCGGCGTCAGTCAAGCGGTTCGCACGATGACGGGCGCTCCGACCGCCGAAGGTGCGGACGCGATCGTCCCGGTCGAACGAACGCGCGGCACGGGCGACGTCGTCGAATTTCTGGTCGCGACTGAAAAAGGCGCGTTCATCCGGCCGCGCGGCGAGGACTTGCGCCTCGGCGAACTCGTGATGGCGCAGGGCAAGACGATTACGCCGGCTGACCTTGGGATGCTGGCGGCGGTGAATCGCGCGATGGTCGAGGTCGTTCGGCGCCCGCGCGTCGCGATCGTCGCCACCGGCGACGAACTCGTCGACGTCGATCAGCAGCCCGTCGGCGCGCAGGTCGTCAACTCGAGCGCCTACGCGCTGGCCGGCGCGGTGCGCGAAGCGGGAGCCGAGGCTGTCATCCTCAAGGTGGCGCGCGACGACGCGCGCGAGATTCGCGATCGCCTGGCCGAGGCGATGACCTTCGACGCGGTGCTCTCGACCGGCGGCGTCTCGGTGGGTCAGTTCGATCACGTTAAGGGCGCGCTCGACGAGCTTGGGATGCGCCAGCTGTTTCACGGCGTGGCGCAGAAGCCGGGGCGTCCGCTCAAGTTCGGCACCGTCGGTTACCGCCCGATCTTCGGCCTACCGGGCAATCCCGTCTCCACGCTCGTGTGCTTTTACCTGTACGCGCGACCCGCGCTGCTCAAGATGAGCGGGAAGAGTCGCGTCGGCTTACCGCGCGTGCGGGCGCGATGCGCCGTCGACATCAAAATTTCCCGTGACCTCACCGAGTTCGTACGGGTCAAGCTCGAGCGCGACGCCGACGGATGGCGCGCGACTCCGACCGGCGGCCAGGGCTCGGGGATTTTCAGTTCGCTCTCGCGCGCCGACGGTCTGCTGATCGGTCCGTCAACTGAAACGATGTTGAAAGCGGGCGCTCAGGCGACAGTGCTGCTCCTTGGAGCGGACGGCGACGTGGGCGCGGTCGCGGCCGACGAACTGTTCGAGGGTCGTACCCATAGCCAGTGAATTACGATTGTCGCGATCGACCCGAAGAGCGCGGCGCTGATTATCACTGCCGAAAGCCTGAGCTTCAGCGTCAGGATGCTGAAGGGCAGCAGGTAAAACGTGACCATGTCGATCTGAAAGTTCGCGTAAATGACGTAGGCCACCCACAGGACGACGATTGTGCCGATGATGAATTTCGGGTTCTTTGCAAATGCGGGCATCGCGGACGATCCTCCTGGGATTGCGATGAGGAAAAGCTTGGCGGCTGAAATGGCGGTTGTCAACGAATTCGGGCGCAACGCAAATGATGCGCTCGTCGGGCGGGGGTTGGAGCAATGGCGACGCGTTTTCGCGTAGGTAACGGATTTGATTTTCATCCGCTCGAGGCGGGCCGCCGGCTCGTGCTCGGCGGCGTCGAGATCAAGCACGACAAGGGACTTCGCGGGCATTCGGACGCCGATGTCGCCGCACATGCGCTGGCCAACGCGATCCTCGGTGCAATCGGCGCTGGCGACCTCGGCCGGCATTTTCCCGATTCAGATCCCCGCTACAAAAACGCAGACTCGATTGCTCTGCTCGCGAGTGTCTGGAAACTAGCGAGCGACCAGGGATGGCGTCTCGGCAACGCCGACCTGACGATCTTCGCCGAGCAGCCGAAACTGAAGCCGCATCTCGATGCGATGCGCAAGCGGCTCGCGTCAGCACTCGGCGCAGAAGAGTCGCGAATAAACGTGAAAGCCTCGAGCCCAGAAGGAATAGGCGCCCTGGGCCGCAGCGAAGGAATGGCCGCAGCAGCAATAGTAATGCTCGAAGCCGACTAGCCCGATCCGCTTCTTCTGATCCCTTTTGTGTCATCCTGACTGAAGCGAGCAACGCCCGCGTAGGGAGTCCGCCATCTGTCGGTCCCGCGCGTGTCTGATAACTCAATGTTGATGAAGCCTCGCCACGCTGCCGCGCTCGCGCTTGCCGGCTGGTATCTGATTCTGCCTCCGTCACAATCTTTTAAGAATGGCCAGTACCGCGAAACTCCGCTTAGCAAATGGACCCGCGACGCGACCTTCGACACCGAAGTTGAATGCAACCACAAAATCTCAGAGGGATGCCATCCCTTTCAGAACGGCGAAGGCTACGAGCTTATGGGGCCTCTGTGCTTCCCACTGTTCATCGCATCCGACGATCCGCGCCTCAAGGAAAAATAGAATGAAGCCCCGCCACGCTGCCGCGATCGCCCTTGTGGGCTGGTACTTGATGGTGCCGAAGTTCATCACTCCTCCGGCGAGGGGCAGCATGGTAGGTCTGACGAAGCGGTTGACGTTCGATTTCTTATCAGCAATGCCGTGACTACAGGCAGAACTTGATCGACGTGCTTCTGCTGGCGGGATTTTCTCCGGCTGCCTTAGAAATCTCTGAATGCAACCAATCTGAAGAACGCCTAGCGAGCTAAAGCAGTTGAACCACTGGTGGAAGCGCGAAGTGGCAATTGCTGGTCGTTCCCGTATCGGTGCGAGCGTTTTCTTGTTTTGGGGGCCAATATTCCTTGCAGCCACCGTTTTGGTAGTAGGTTTGCTGGTGAAGTACGCAGCGGATTAGTGCGTCCGCCGTAGTACAGATTGGTCCGAAAGCCAAAGCGCGAGCAGCGCTTGCCTCTCCCTATCCTGACAGGGAGAGGAAAATATGCGGCGGCCGTCGATGCGCGGAACCTAACCCCTAACCCCTTCCCACTGTGGGAAGGGGAACCGGTCGCGGAGAAATCTTTTCCCTAAACCAACTTCCTAACAGGGACGAAGTCCCGCATCTTTCCTTTCACTGGGTGCAGGGGTCACCCCTGCCGAAGGAAGCGTGAAACCCACCGCGGGTTTCACTACAATTACTTTGCAATGCGAATCCGTCCGCGATTTTTCATTGGCGTCGGCCTGATCGCCGCCGCCATCGGATACCTTATCTTCAGTGCGATTCGCACCACCTCCGAGTACTACCTGACCGTACCCGAGGTGGCCGCGCGCCAAAGCGAGCTCGGCGGACAGGCGATCCGCGTAGCCGGCCGCGTGAAGCCGGACACCATCAACTGGGACCCGAACTCGCTCACCCTCAAATTTGAAATCGTGCCGATTCCCGACGTCGACGCTGCCGCCGTCAAACCCGTTTCCGCAGGGGCATCCGATGTCGCGTCCGATCCCGTCTCGTTCCGCGTCGTATGCTGCCGGCGAGCCCAAGCCCGACATGTTCGCGCCCGGCCGCGACGTTATTGTCGAAGGCAAGCTCGGCGCCGACGGCGCCATAGCCGCGACCCAGGTGCTCACGAGCTGCCCTTCCAAGTACAAGCCCAAGCAATCACAATAGAGCGGGTTTTTTTGATGCCGCAACTTGGCAACCTCGCGCTCGCGATCGCGCTGATTCTCGCCGTCTATTCCATCGTCGCGAATATCTACGGCGCGCGCCGCAATTCGCCCGATTTCGTCGTTAGCGCCCGCCACGCGATTTGGGCGATGTGCGCGATGGTCACGATCGCGGTCGTCGTGCTGTGGGTCGCGCTTCTTCGCAGCGACTTCTCGCTCGAGTACGTCGCCGCGTATTCCAGCACCACGCTCCCCACCGTCTACAAAATCACCTCGCTATGGGGCGGGCAGCAGGGCTCGCTGCTGTTCTGGACGTGGCTGCTGTCGATCTTCACGTCGATCGCCGCGTTCCAGAATCGCCGCCGTAATCCCGAGATCGCCCCGTATGCGCTCGCGGTGCTCGCGGGCGTCGCGATCTTTTTTCTGCTGATGCTGAACTTCGTCACGCGTCCATTCGATTTGCTCGCGGCGGTTCCCGCCGAAGGCTCCGACCTGAATCCGCTGCTGCAGAACTACTGGATGGCGATTCATCCGCCGTCGTCTCTACACCGGCTACGTCAGCGCGACCGTGCCGTTCGCATTCGGCGCCGCCGCGCTGATCACCGGCAAACTCGACGACGGATGGATTCGCTCGACGCGCCGCTGGGCGATTTTTTCGTGGTTCTTTCTCACGCTCGGCAATATGTTCGGCGCGCGATGGGCCTACGAGGTGCTGGGCTGGGGCGGTTACTGGGCGTGGGACCCGGTCGAGAACGCAGCATTCATGCCGTGGCTGGTGATGACGGCGTATCTGCATTCGGTGATGATCCAGGAACGCAAGGACATGCTGAAGGTCTGGAACCTCTCGCTAATCGGACTAGCGTTCGGACTAACGCTCTTCGGCACGTTCATCACGCGCAGCGGCGTCATCTCGTCGGTGCATTCGTTCACGCAGTCCGGCCTCGGCCCATATTTTCTCAGCTTCCTGATAGCGGTGACCCTCGCCTACACCGCGCTTCTGATTTTCCGCTCGAAGCGAACTGCGCAGTCCCGCCGAATTCGAATCGTACCTGTCGCGCGAAGCGGCGTTCCTGTTCAACAACCTGATGCTGGTCGGGATCGCATTCGCAGTTTTCTGGGGCACGATTTTTCCGGTGCTGTCGGAAGCGGTGCGCGGCGTTAAGATCACCGTCGGACCTCCGTTCTTCAATCGCGTCAACGGACCGCTGGCGCTCGGCCTCGTCTTCCTGATGGGGATCGGGCCGCTGATCGCGTGGCGACGCACGACCGCTGACAATCTCGTACGAAGCTTCGCCGCGCCCGTAACGATCGGCGTCGCGACCGGAATCGTCGCCGCCGTCGCCGGCCTCCGACAATGGTATGTGCTGACTGCGTTCTCACTGGCCGCGTTCGTGCTCGGCACCGTGCTCGTCGAGTTTCGCCGCGGGGTTAATGCACGCCGCCACATGGTCGCCGAGCCGCGCGCCAAGGCGCTCGTCAATCTCGTGGCCAAGAACAACCGCCGCTACGGCGGCTATATCATCCACGTCGGCGTGATCGTCGCGTTCATCGGAATTGTCGGCTCGTCGTTCTTTCGCACCGAAGTGAAAAAGAGCGTGCACGCGGGCGACAGCTTCACGATCGGTTCGTACACGCTGCGCTTCCAGGGTCTGTACGAGACCGACACGCCGCATCTCGAGAGCGCGACCGCGCGCGTCCAGGTGCTGAGCTCAGACGGCCGCGAAATCACCGTGATGTCGCCGGCGAAGCTGTTCTTCAAGCGTCCGCAGCAGCCCGCGACCAAAGTCGCGATCCGCTCGACGCCGCTGAGCGACCTCTACGTCGTGCTCGCCGGAATCGACGACGACGGACAGACCGCGACCTTCGAAGTATTCCTGACGCCGCTGGTGTTCTGGCTGTGGGCGGGCGGCCTGATGATGGTGCTCGGCACGGTGATAGTAATGTGGCCGAACGTGCGCGAGCGCGCCGCAATCGCGTCCGCGCTCAGCCGCTCATCGACCGAGATGCCGGAACTCGCCGACGTCGCGGCGCCCGGAGGTGACTAGGGCTGTGCGTGCGCAACTCACACTCGCGTCGTCGCTCATCTTCCTCGCCGCGGCGCTATTCGTTTTTCTTTCTCCTGAACTAAAAAACGTTTCACGTGAAACATTCGCAGCCGAAACTCCAACGAATTCGCAGGTTTCCGAGGGTTTGACCTGCCAATGCGGCTGCGGATTGACGGTCGCCAACTGCAATATGCCGACTTGCGGTTTCTCAGTGCCGATGCGCCGCGAAATCGATCGGATGATCGGCGAGGGCAAGACTCGCGCGCAGATAATCGCCTTCTATCGGCGGGAGTACGGCGAGAAAGTTCTTTCAGCGCCGACCACCGAGGGCTTCAACCTGCTGGCGTGGACGATGCCGTTCATCGCGCTGGCGCTCGGCGGCGGCCTGATGGCGCTGGCGGTCGGGCGATGGCATTCCAGGGCACCGTCAGCGCCGTCTGACTCGAAGCCGGACGCGGCGTCGGCGGCATTCGATCCCGAGCTCAGGCGCAAACTCGAAAAAGAACTCAAGGAGCGCAGATAACCGGTGTTCATCCTGGCCGCAGCGTTGATCATCGCCGGCGTCGCGCTGTTCGTCGCGGCGCCGCTCGGTATCGGGCTCGTCGGAGCGCGCGCGAAGTCGGCCGACGAGCTGCAGGTCGAGCGCCACGAGCATGAGCGCGCGCTTGCGGTGCAGGGTCTGCGCGAACTCGAGTTCGATCGCGAGATGGGCAAGCTGTCCGACGCCGACTACGAATCGATGCACAAAGCGCTCGAGGATCGAGCGCTGACCGCGATGGCCGCGGTCGAGAATCTTCGCGCGCCAAGCGACAAGGCCGTGAGCGCGAAGAAGGCGACGGTCACAACGCTGACGCCGGCGCCGCGCCGACCCGCGCCGCTGCCTCGCAGTACCGAAATGGCGACTATGGTTTTGCACATCGAGCAGCCGCGGACGCCGCCAGCCTCGCCACCGCCGCAGCAGCCGCAGCCGTCGTCGGCATCGAGCAAGATGCGCTTCTGTCCGCAATGCGGGACGCGCGCCGCCGTCGATTCGAAGTTCTGCGCGCAATGCGGTATCGCGATCAAACCGATTCCCGGCGCCATCGCCCGGACCGAGTAATGGCGGCGCCGATCGTCGAGACTCACAGGCTGGCAAAGACTTACGGTCTGGCGCCCGTGCTGCGCGACGTGGATCTGCGTGTGATGCCGGGCGCGGGCGTATTTATCGTCGGCGGCAACGGCGCCGGGAAATCCACGCTGGTGCGAATCATTGCCGGGCTCGAGGCGCCGAGCGCCGGCCACGCGCTCGTCTTCGGACAGGACACGCCGCAGGCTCGCCGCGCGCTATCGGCGCCGAATCGGACTGATGGCGCATCGGAGTTTCCTCTACCCGAATCTGACCGCGCGCGAGAACCTGGAATTCTACGCCGAGCTTTATTCAATTCGCGACCCGCGCGCGTCAGCGGAGCAATGGCTCGGCCGGGTCGGACTTGCCGACGTTGCGGAAGACCCGCGTGCGCGCGTTCTCGCGCGGGATGGAGCAGCGGCTGGCAGCGGCGCGCGCGATGCTGGCGGATCCCGACGCTGCTGCTGCTCGACGAGCCGTTTGCGTCGCTCGATCATGACGGCGCCGAAATCGTCGCGGGCTTGATTCGCGGCGCGGTCGAACGCGGCGCCTCGGTGATAGCAACCGCGCATGCGGTCCCCGAAATCGACGGCGTCGATTTCGCGGTGTTCGAAATCTCGCGCGGCCGGCTGCTGCCGCGCGCGAGCATAAGGAGGAGGTCCGGCGCGGGCGATTACGCTCGCTGCTCGGCAGGTAAAAGCAGTGTCGGGATTTGCCGCAGTGCTGCGCAAGGACCTGCGCCTCGAGCTTCGCAGCGGCGAGAGCACGCTGGCTCTGCTCGCGCTCTCGCTGCTGATGCTGGTGGTGCTGGTGTTCGCGCTGACGCAGCGCGCGTGCGCAGCGTCGACGCGGCGGCGGGCGCGCTGTGGGTCGCGATGGTCTTCGCCGGGATGCTCGGCGCGACTCGCGCGATGCTCGCGGAGCGCGACAACGGCGCATTCGCGGGCTGCTGCTCAGCCCGCTCGATCCCGCGACGCTCTACGCCGCGAAGCTTGCCGCCGCGTTGATCTTCATGGCGATTGCCGAGGTCGCCGCCGTCATCCTGATGGCGCTGTTCTTCAATCTCGATTTCGACGCCGTCGGTCGCGCGGCTGGCGCCGATCCTGGTGCTCGGCGCGCTTGGATTCTCCGCGCTGGCGACGCTGCTCGCCGCGATCACCGGACGCACTCGCGGCGGCGATATGCTGCTGCCGATTCTCGCCGTGCCGATGTTCGTGCCGGCGTTGATTGCCGGCGTCAAGGCGAGCGCGGCGGCGCTGTCGGGCGCGCCGCTTGCCGCGATGGGCGACTGGCTCAAGATCCTGATCGCGTTCGACGTGCTGTTCGTCACCGCCGGTTACCTGCTGTTCGAGTATGTGGTCGGTGAGGATTGACGACACGATTTGGTAGCAAGCATGAACAACACGCAATTCGCAACTGGCTGGGATTACATGACGCTGGCGCTGATGATCGCGGCGCTGTTCATGGTCTTCGACTATGTACCGCCCGAAGCCGAACCAGGGAATCGCGCAGCGGATTTTCTATTTTCATGTGCCGCTGCGCATGGGTCGCGTTTGCGGCGTTCGGGCTGGTCGCGATCGCGGGAATATTTTACCTGTGGCTCGGCGATCAAATGTGGGACGACCTCGGCTACGCCGCGGCGGAAACCGGAATGGTCTTCTGCACGCTGATGATTGTCGCCGGTTCGATGTGGGCCAAGCCGATTTGGGGCACGTGGTGGACGTGGGACTCGCGGCTCACGACCACCTTCATCCTGTGGCTGATGTACGGCGGCTACCTGATGCTGCGCGCGATCGCCGACGACACGCCGCAGACCGCGCGCTTCGCGGCGGTGATCGGAATCATCGCGGTGCTCGATGTGCCGATAGTCATTGCGTCCGTGCGGCTTTGGCGCACGATTCATCCCGCGGTGCTGGTGACGAAGCAGGGCGGACACGGCCTGGAAGACCCGCGGATGGTCGCGACGCTGCTGGTGTCGATGGCCGCGTTCACGGCGTTGTGGGCCTGGCTGCTGATGCTTCGATTCACGCAGTTGCGGACGCGCAGCCGGATGGGCGAATTGGCGGTGAGGATCGCGTTCGCGATCGCGGCCGCGTCCGATAACAAATAATGGAATTGATTGATGGAAAATCTCGGCTACCTGTTCGCCGCCTACAGCATCATCTTCGCGGCGATCTTCCTTTATGTCGTGTTCATCTGGCGCCGCCAGGCGGCGCTCGAAGCGGAACTTCGCGCGATGGAGGCGCGGATGGCGGCGCTGACGCAGGCGTCGACGGCACTCAACGCAGCCGCGGCCGCCTTCCGATGCGTGAGTGGCTATTCGAGCATAGTAAGTAACTATAGCCACTGAGTATCTGGATTATAGCTAACTGAGTATCCTGGATGGAATTTCGCGATTACTACAAAGTGCTCGGCGTGGAACGCAAGGCGAGCGACGCGGAAATCAAAAGTGCGTATCGCAAGCTCGCCCGCAAGTTCCATCCCGACGTCAATCCGAACAACAAGGAGGCCGAGGCGAAGTTCAAGGAACTGAACGAGGCCTACCAGGTCATCAGCGATCCCGAGAAGCGCAAGAAGTACGACGAGCTGGGCGCGGACTGGGAGCATGGCGTGTCGCAGGAAGAGATGATGCGCCGCTATGCGCGGCAACAGTCGGCGGCCGGCGCGGGCCGCGGCGCGGGTGCGGATTTTGGCGGCGGCGACTTCAGCGATTTCTTTTCACAATTCTTCGGCGGCGGCGGTGGCGGCGGATTTGAGCGCGCCGGCGGACGAAGTCGCGGCGGCGCGTCGCGGGGCTTTTCCAGGTTCGACTTCGGAACGGAGCCGGCGCGCGCGCCCGACTTGCGCGCCGAGGTCGGAATCACGCTGGTCGATGCAATCAAGGGCGCGAAGCGGCGGCTCGATCTGGTCGCCGAGGACGAATGCGCGACCTGCGGCGGCAGCGGGATGATCGCGCGCGAGGAGAAGCAGGGTAAGGCGCGCGTGATTCGCTCCGCGGAACAATGCCCGACCTGCGGCGGAAGCGGCGTGGTCGCGGCGCGGCGCACGCTCGAAGTAACAATCCCGGCGGGCGTCTCGGACGGCACGCAGTTGCGACTGAAGGGGCAGGGCGGCCGCGCACCGCGACCCGATCAGAATGGCGATCTGTTTCTGACCATCAGACTCGAACCGAACCCGGTGTTCGCGATTGCAGGCCGCGACCTGCGCGTCAGTCTGCCGGTGTGGGACTACGAAGCGGTGCTGGGCGGCGAAATTACGGCGCCGACTGTCGACGGGCGGGTGTCGCTCAAGATTCCCGCCGGCAGCCAGACCGGACGCGTGATGCGGCTGCGCGGGCGCGGACTGCCTGCGCGCGGCAAGGAGCCGGCCGGAGACCTGCTGTACGAACTGAAGGTGCTCGCACCGACCGATTTGACCGCCAAAGAGCGCGCGCTGATGCAGCAGTTGGCCGATAGCCTGAAGGAGCGCGGGATTGCCGACCCGCGCGCCGAGTTGATGGCGTCGAAGTGATCGGGAGTTGAATGCGATGGCGCGGCGAACCTCATCCCGACGCTCGACACGCGGCGAAGTAGTGTTGATGAGCCGCAGTGTGTTCTGCGCGATAGGCGGAATCAGCGAGCGCGAGCTTAAGTCATGGGAGCGCGAGGATTTAATTGCTCCCGTGCGGGTCGAGCGCGTGCGGGGACGCGTCGAGGGGCTGTACGATCGGGATGCATTGCGGCGCGTGCGCGTTATTCGCACGCTTGGCGAGGAACTCGAGGTCAATCTCCCGGGGATTGGGGTGATTTTGCATTTGCTCGATCAGATGGGTCGGTGATTGGAAGGGTAGATCACTTTATTGAATGTGAAACCCTCCGTGGGTTTCACGCTTCCTTGGGCAGGGGTGACCCCTGCACCCAGTACTACAATTAAATTACCGCGTGCCTGATCTTCGCGCCTTGGGTTTTTGCTCGGGTTCGGCCTCCTCCGACGCTGACGATATTGATCCGTAGCCGATCGCGTTGCTGGTCCGGCGCCAGTTCACCAGCGCCTCGATTCGATCCTTTTTCACGCGATGCTTGTAGTGCTCGACCTTGTCGAGCACCGAGTCGATCAGCGTTTCCGACAGCATCCGCGGCTTGAGCCCGAGGTCAATCAGCTTGGTGTGTTTGGCGTTGTAGTAGTGGACCTCGGCCTCGACGCGCGGGTCCTCGATATGCTGAATCTCGACGCTCCGTCCCTTGTGCTTCGCTGCTGCCTGGATCAGATCCGCCAGTTGCGCGACTGAGAACTGCTCAGTGAACTGGTTGAATACGCGATACTCGCCGGGCTTCGCGGGCTTCTCGATCGCAATCTCGATACATCGCATGGTGTCGCGGATATTCAGGTAGCCGCGCGTTTGCCCGCCCTTGCCGTGCACGGTCAGCGGATGGCCGATGGCAGCCTCGATGCAGAAACGGTTGAGGACGGTGCCCCAGATTCCGTCGTAGTCGAAACGCGTCGCGAGCCGCTCGTCGAGCATCGTCTCGTCGGTTTCGATTCCGTAGACGACGCCCTGGTTGAGGTCGGTCGCGCGGATCGCCCAGATTTTGCACGCGAACTGGATGTTGTGCGAGTCGTGCACCTTGGACAGGTGATAAAACGAGCCGGGTTGCTTCGGATACGGGAGCGTGTCGGTGCGTCCGTTGTGGGTGATCTCGATGAAGCCTTCTTCGATATCGATGTTGGGCGTTCCGTACTCGCCCATCGTGCCGAGCTTGACCAGGTGGCATTCCGGCACATGCTCGCGGATGGCGTAAACGAGGTTCAGTGTGCCGACCAGGTTGTTGACCTGGGTAAGCACCGAATGGCGCCGATCGATCATTGAGAATGGCGCGCTGCGCTGCTCGCCGTAGTGCACCATCGCGTCGGGCTTGAAGTCGCGCACGACGCCGCTGATAAACGGGAAGTCGGTCAAATCGCCGACCGCGATTTGGATCGCCTTGCCGCTGGTCTCGCGCCACGCCGCCACCCGGTCGTGCAGCGGGCAAATCGGAATCAGGCTTTCGGTGCCGCCTTCGAGGTCCCACATGCGGCGGCTGAAGTTATCCACCACGCACACATCGTGGCCGCGCTTGGACAGGTACATCGCCTGCGGCCATCCGAGGTAGCCGTCCCCACCAGTTACAATCACCCGCATTACAACGCCTCCAGTCTGCGATTACCGAATATTTATTCCTGATAAGCGCGATCAGATCGAGCGCGCCGCGAACTTCCACCCGAAAGACTCTGCGCCAACCGATGCGGCAAAAAGGTCCGCATCCAGCGCAGGTAGTTCTTGAGACGCGAAGGATCGACCCTGATTGCACGCGCGAATGCCGCCCGCGCCCTCGGCCGATCGCCGTCGCGCAGCGCCTTCAACCCTATTGTCGCCAGTATACTGCGCGGCGCCCGCGCGCGCGCATCGACCAGCGGCGCCGCGGAAACGCCGTAGCGCTCCTGCAGATACGCCTCGAAAACGTGCAGCGCTTTGGAGTAGTCGGGCAGCCGCTTGAGTTGGCGGGGAAACCACGCGAACCGCCACGTGATCAGCGGCTCGGCGATATAGCCGAACGGCCCCTGCTCGCGCATCTTGATCCAGAAATCCACGTCCTCGAAGCGGAAGCTCGCGCCCTTCAAGGCGTCGCGGTAGCCGCCGCACGCGTCGTACGCAGACCGCCGGACGACGGCCGCGCTCGGCATTATCGGCCACAATCGCGTCAGCAATTCACGAAGCGACGGCGGATGGTCGAAGCCGGGCCCGACCAGCGACGTGTCAATTGCGACGCCCTCGCTGTCGGCGAGCGCGCAGTTGCAGTACACCAGCGATAGAGCAGGGTCGGCGTCCAGCGCCGCCACGCTGCGCTCGAGAAACGCCGGCATCCAGAGGTCGTCGGCGTCGAGAAATGCGAGATATTCACCCGACGAATGCCGGGCGCCGTTGTTGCGCGCCGCGGCCGGCCCGCTGTTGGGCTGCTCGATGAGCCGCACCCGGTCGCCATACTGCCCGACGATCGCGAGAGTCGCGTCGGTCGAGCCGTCGTCAACGCAGATTATTTCGAAATCCTGGAAAGTCTGGGCGAGGACACTGTCAACGGTGCCGGCGATAGTCGCAGCAGCGTTGTAAGCGGGAATGATTACAGAAACGCGAGGCACCGTTGGTTGGGTTCCCGGGACGGCGTTGGAGCGGCCGCGGAGAACCGTTGGCGTCAGGTTACACGGCTTGTGGGATCGTGCTCAACGGGGCGCAAATCACTGTCTCCCCTCCCATTTCGGAAGGGGAGACAGAACAGAACTGACTAACTGGCGCGGCGGGCGTGCGGCTTGCGGAAAGTCCGGTACGTGCGGCCTTCGGCCAGACCATACCGATTCAGCATCCGGTAGACCGTGTAACGCGACACACCCAGCAACTCCGCGGCGCGATGGCAATTGCCTTCGGTCGCCTGCAGCGCACGCATCAGCGCGAGCTTGGAGGCCTCGCGGATCACGGCGTCGAGCGAGTAGGGCCAGTCCTTGGCGTTGCTGGTGGCGCCGGCCTCGACCAGGTCAAGCCCGCCACCATGCAGGAGCTCATCGGCCGATGCTCCCATAGCCTCGGCGGATGCGTCGTCGTGCGGGGTCGGCAGCTCTTCGAGGCCGATGCGGTCGCCGTCGGCCATCAACACGGCGCTCTCGATAGTGTGGCCGAGCTCGCGGACGTTGCCGGGCCATTGGTTGGCGCACAGCGCGTCCATCGCGGCGCGCGAAACGTACTTTATGTCCTTGCCGAACAGTCGGTTGAAGTGCTCGATGAAATGGGCAACGAAGGCCGGGATTGCCTCGCGCCGTTCGCGCAGGGGAGGCACCACGATGGCGGCCGCGTTGAGTCGATAGTAGAGGTCGTCGCGGAATTGGCCCGCCTTGACCATCGCCCGCAGATCGCGATTGCTGGCCGCGACCAGCCGAATATCAACCGAGTAGGTGCGGGAAGAACCGACCGGCTGAATCTCGTGGCTCTCGACGGCGCGCAGCAGCTTGGGCTGAAGGTGCAGCGGCAGCTCGCCGATTTCGTCGAGGAAAAGCGTTCCGCCGTTGGCGGAGCGGAAATAGCCGAGCGAATCCTCGCGGGCATCGGTGAAAGCACCGCGCACGTGGCCGAACAGCTGGGACTCCGCCAGCGATTCGACCAGGTTGGAGCAATTGAAGGTGACGAAGGGGCCGCCCGGAGTCGAGCCGAGCGTATGCAACGCTCGCGCGACCAGCTCCTTGCCGGTCCCCGATTCGCCGTGAATCAGGACGGTTGCTTTGTAAGGACTTAAGCGCGAAATGGTTTTCAGGACCTTGCGCACTTGCGCGGACCGCACCACCATCCCGCCCACCCGTTCCGACCCCTGCGCAAGATGCTCCAGGCTGAACCACTCGCGCGCGGCGACCGCCGGCTCGGAGCGATTATTCATCGCATCCGCGACCGGCGATCCGTTCGCCGAGTACTCTTCAACGGGCATCTTTGGTTCCCTCTCTCAGCGCCGATCTTTGACCTACAGTTAGTTACTAAACCTACTCAATCAGTTTGTAGGGTCTGGATATATTCGAGTAGAGGCTTGTATGTCAAGCGGTTCGGCGTGGATTTTACTGCCTCGCTTTATCAATATGCGAGTCCTTTTAAGTCTTGTCATCGCTCGTACTCTCGACGGCCGAGCGAGGCGTAATGATGACGCGGAAACCTTGCAAAATCTACCCCTGAGCGTTCAATCGTACCTCCAGCTCGCCTGTCAGGGTGCTAACCGGCTGAAAAATTGAGCTTTCCGCGGCTTATGCACAGTATTGTTTCCCGTCATGAACAGGCGAAAAGATCGCGCAAACGTTCTCAGACTCGAAGGGATAAAACGGCCCCGGACCTGGATTCTGGATAGTCGAGCGCGCGGACGCTTGCTATGAATAGCGCGGGAGGAATCAAGGATGAAGGTCGCAGTTATTATTGCTCGCGTTCTCCTGGGCTTGGTGTTCTTCGTCTTCGGCTTGAACGGCTTTCTGCATTTCATGCCGAATCCTCCGCCCACTCCTGCCGCGGGTGCATTCTTCGGCGCGTTGATCCAGACCGGCTACATGTTTACGCTGATCTTCGGCCCCCAGGTTCTAGGAGGAGCGCTGCTTCTGCTGGGCGTCGCTGTGCCGTTTGGGTTGATCATTCTCGCGCCGGAGATTGTGAACATCGTCTGCTTCCACATTTTTCTCTCGCCGGTGCCCATGCAGCTGGTGATCGCGCTCGTGGTGGCTGCGCTCGAGGCGTTCCTGGCTTGGCACTATCGGGCGGCGTTTGCCCCTCTGTTCAGCACCGGCTCCCGCGCCTGACCGAACTCGCCCACCCGCGACTACGGGAACCGGCCGGGTTGCGCGACGCCTGTCACCGGAACTCCTGCTATTTGCGCCGCCGCCGAGTCTTGTCGCGCGTAGAGCCGCGACACCGCATCCTGGTAGATCAGTTTCCAGTCCGCCTGCGTGTCCATCACCGCTCGCGCATCGGGAATCCGGCTTGATCAGGACGAAGTCGGACGGATACTCGCTCAGAATCGCGGCGCCGCCCGGCTAATTGATAATTGAACAAAGCGAACTTGTAGATGACTTTCGAGCGGGAAGACCGTATCGTAACGGCCGTCGATGAACACCTTGGACTCCGGCGCGGTGTGCCAGATCAGGTAATCGCCCCATTGGAATGTGTTCAGGATGTTGCCCCGAAGATGGTGCTGCTTCATGAATTCGCATGCGCTGGCCGGGTACGGGTCGGGCGATGTCAGCGAGCGCGAGAAGAATCCGCCTTGAACGAAAATCACGATCGACAGCGCGATCAGAATCGCCTGGTTAAGCCATCCTGAGGGCTGTTGCGGCTCTGCGCGCTGCCCTCGCAGGCACCATCTTTTGCCACGCCCGCGGCGCATGACGCGCAAGCGGCGCCGCCAGCGCGATCATCGCGATCGGAAGATTGCGGGTCGAAATGAACGCCGCTATCGCCATCACCGCGGCGATCGCAAACAGCGGCAAATCGGTCGGCCTCGATCGTCAACGCCCACGAAATGGCGGTCGCCGCGATCATCGCGATCCCGATGTCATAGTTCGAGATCACGAAACCTGTGCTGTTGCCAATGTTCGATCGCCGCCGATACGAGCGGCTGCCATTCCACGATCACGACGCGTGTGTATGGATTGCGCAACGCGTGCGCGATGGCCTGCCACGTCCCGAATCCATACGGCGTCGCCAGCGTCGCGAGGATCGCCGCGCCGGTGATTGCCGCGAGTCTTATCGCTCGACGGTAGCCGCGCCCCGCTATGACATCCTGCAATCCCGACACGGCGCTGTAAGTGCCGAGCGCGGCGATGCCCATGATGAATCCGCCGTGCAGATTCGCCCACAGCGCAAGTATCGGAATCGCCAGCCATAGCCGTCCCGTCCGCCGATAAGCATCGCGTGTAAGCAGGTAAATCAGCACCGCCAACAGCGCGAACGTGAATGATTGCGGACGAAACTGCATTTGCGGCTTGATCACCACCGCCGACCCGATCAGAACCGCAAATTGAACCAGGGTCGACGAGTCGGTCTCGGCCATCGCTGCCGCGAGCGCAAGGATCACGACCGCAGTGCACGCGAGTTTCAGCAGGATGAGTCCGAAGACGCCGGCATGGTTGAAGACTGCCGCCAACAGTACATCGGTGAGCCATTCGTGGTCGTACAAGTATGCCCGGCGGCCGAATAGGAGTAAGGTATCGTGCAGCAGCAGGTGATGCAGGCTCAAGACAGTCCTGACCGAAACGAACGTGACCCCACAAATCCGGATCCGGCCGCCGAATCGAATCGGCGATCGCGATGGAAATAAGTATCAGTCCCGGGGAATAGCGGAATAACGACATCGACGGCGGGCGGCTTGAGCGTCGGCGCGTCCGCGGTTTCCCGCTTCGATCTTTTCAGTGGTGGATTTTCATGCGCCAGGCTGCCGTCCGCTTCGCTCCGCTCCGCATCTTGCACGTCGTCGTCCTCCCGCCCAGTTCCGTCCGCCCGCGGCCGGCCTCTAATTTATCTCAGACGCGCAGGGTTGCGGAACGGCCTCCGAGTCGTGTCTATTTCCAACGCTTCGAATTCCCTGTAAGCATGGGAATCTCTCG
Source organism: uncultured delta proteobacterium (assembly GCA_963805315.1). Classification (GTDB taxonomy): domain Bacteria; phylum Desulfobacterota; class Binatia; order Binatales; family Binataceae; genus Binatus. The sequence goes on along the minus strand of CAWDTQ010000015.1, from coordinate 555,108 downwards.
GCGAGCCGGTAGCTCAGGTGGTAGAGCATGTGACTTTTAATCACAGGGTCCCGGGTTCAAGTCCCGGCCGGCTCACTCAAAACCCTTTTGGATTCAATGCTTTGTAGCGCTTCAAATGACCACGCGATTGGCAGGATGCGAAAACTGTAACAGTTTGTAAAACTTTTGAGGGCGGACGAAAAAAGCGCGCGCAGCGTTCACACGACTGCGCGCGCTCTTGCGTGTCGTTAGGCGCCGGCGGCGCGGCACGAGAGCCGTCCGGGTCGAGAAAACGAAAGTCAGAGAAGGAGAGAGTCATGTTTGATCACATCATGCTTAAGGTGAAGGACCTCAACTCGAGCAAGCGCTTCTACAGCGCCGCGCTGGCGCCGCTTGGCTTCAGCGTGCAGTACGACGCGGACGGAATAGTGGTCTTTGGCCCCAAGGACGCGCCCGCCTTGTGTTTGGCCAAGGGCGAACCGACCGGACCTGTCCATGTTGCATTCGTGGCCAAGAACCGCGCTGCCGTGAAGGCGTTCTACGATGCCGCTCTGCCCGCCGGCGGCAAGGACAACGGCAAGCCCGGTCTCCGTCCCCAATATTCCGCCAACTACTACGGCGGCTTCGTGAAGGATCCCGACGGCAACAACATAGAAGCCGTTTGCCATCAGGAAGAATAGCGAGGCTACGGGACTGCCTTGTTACTTACGCGCTCTTGCGCTGCGGAAGCTGGGCGGCCACCTTCGGTTCTTCCTGAGCGCGCTCGCGCACATAGCTCGCGAGCTTCGCTGACGCAGCTTCGAGGTCCCGCTTGTCGAGGATGTCGTATCGGTCGAAAATGCTGCGCGTCTTGTGCCCCGTGAAACCCATCGCCACGCTCTCGCTGACGCCTGCACGAACGAGATTGCGAACGGCTGAGCGGCGCAGGTCGTGAATGACCAGACGGCCAAGACCCGCCGCCTTGCAGGCATTCGCCCATACCTTGCGGAAGGTGGGGAGCTTCGCGCCGTCGTGCTGAAATACGAACGGGCAAGCGAGCGAGCGCGTCGAGCGAGCGCGCTTGATGATTTCGAGCACTTCGTCAGCGAGCGGGAGCACGCGCGTCTGCTTGTTCTTCGAGTGCTCGGCGCGAAGACGAATCACGCCGTTTTGGAAATCCACGTCGCGCCATTCAAGGGTCATAGCTTCGTTCTTGCGCCAGCCGCTTGCGTAGAGAAAGCGAACTGCATCGCGCAGATGCTCAGGGAGCTTGACGACGAGCGCATCAAATTCGGCAGGGTCGAGGAACCCCTGGCGCGGTTTCGATTTTTCCAGCATCGGCATCACTGGAACGTGGTCGCGCGACAGTTTGCGAGCTTCGACTTGAATGTTGAACGCGCGCCTGAGAAGGGCGAGTTCAAAGTTGATTGTCCCGTTCGACGGCGGCTGCTCGACGCGCTCTACGACGCGTTTTCCCTTGACGATGATTTTGTTGCCGGTGGCGCGCTTGATGAGCGTCGCGCGACGCATAGCGACGTAGTGCTGAAATCGGCGTCGCGTGTCAGATTGACTGCGCGTGCATCCTCGCCGATATGGGCGAGCAAGTAGTGCGAGCGCGCGACGAATTTGCTGCGGTTGCCTTTGCGGACGTAATCGTCGCGCAGCGCGTCGAGCATCTGCTTGAGCGTGACGCGCTCTGCGACAGGGGCGATGACGACGCGACTGTTCGACGATTCGCCAACGGCGTTCTTGAGCGCTTTGACTGCTTCTGCGCGCTTCGGCGTCTTGGCGGACTTGTGGTAGGTTTTGCCGCGAGCACAGTAGTAGAACCACCAAACGCGCCCGCGTTTGTAAACGTTGCCAGTTCCCCAAAGCTGCTTGCTCATTCTCTGTCCTCCTATGCGAACTGTCGATTAGCGACGAGGCATTATAAAATGGCTTCTTGTCGAGTCTCAAACCGAATCCTGGAGCGATAACGTGCTCCGCGCGTGCGAGGAACCGCGACAGCCGAATGCGCGATGTATCGTTGACACGCGAGAAAGGAAAACCGAAGCGTGCCGTCGCCGAGCTCGACCGCGAGCCCGAGGCGCTTCGCGTGGTGATAAAGCCAGCTTCGTGTGACCGAGAGGAGTTGCGCCGCCTGCTCGACCAGCAATCGGTCGCCATCGCTGTTTGTTTCACCCGCTGTGCTTTCATCGCTCGTCAGCAAGCGCGCGAGCAGGCGGCCTTCAAGAGATTTCGTTTGCGCGAGCAGTGCAGCGCATTCAGCGCGTGTAAGACTCGAAACATCGAAGTGAGCAATCTGATTCTGAGCGCCGTCTTGAAAACTGTCGTGATCGGCCGCTCGATTCGTCGCTGACATCGCTACTCGCGCCCCGCGCTCTTGCGCGCCGCCGACCGTCCGCGCTCTGCGATGCGCTTCTTGCACCATTCTTCGATGTCGGCCTTTCGGTATCTGACAGACGCCCGTACTGGACGAAAATTGGTTCTAACCCACACGACGCGGCGCATGCTGAACATGCCCGCCGTCGTATCGCGTCACCCCGTTGTGAACGTCTGCGCTCTGCGGACCGCGTCGTCAGTCGTCAGCAAATCGCCACACTCTAATCGTTCGGCTTGTTCTTACGCAAGCGAGCTCCTCCGGACGAGTAGCCCGCTCGTGGCGGGCTATTGTCTGGGTAGACGCTGCGGCGCTGTGTCGATAGCTTCATTACAAACTTATAAGAACAGAACTAAGACGGTCGGGTCAATCGCTAGTTAATTAGAATCGTAGCTACGGTCACGGTGATTTCACAGGCTACGGCTTTGCTCGACTGCCCACCGGGCGGGCCGAGCATACCCAGTGTAGTAGGGATTATCTGCGCTGCTCGCACTAGATTAGGAGAGGCGGTGTGCCGCGCAACGTCTGTCAGCAAAAAGGCTCATCTCAAGAACCTGACCGACCGGCTCGCCTTTCTGAAGCGTTGGTTCGGCGGGCTGCGGAAACAAGATCCGCCGCGACCAGTGACCGACGAACTCTGCCCAGGAAGCGCTCGACCGTGTTGCGCAAGTCCGCAAGGCCATCGCGGCTAAGCGTTTCGATGCGGTGCTGCTCTACCACGAGCTGGAGGACCTGCATCTGAAGCTCGCAGAAGAATTTGAAATGCCTGAGTGGCTTAATCAGGCGAAACGCGACGGCCGAGACTTCGAACGCCGATGGAGGGCGGAGCTGAATTCCGCGAAGGTTCGACGGGAGAAAAGCAAGAAGAAGGACTGTCTAGGGTACATCGGACTGCGGCTGCGCGAAGACCCTACCATCCAAAATGACTTCAAGCGCAAAACTCAGCTCAACAAAGACGCGGCGAAAAAATACGACGTAGACGTGCACGAGGTGCGTCGTTGGCGGCGCGAGGATGCGAAGCAAAAGCTCGAAGAGAGAGCCGCACGAGAGTCAAGCGTCGCGCGCGGACATTAGCTAGCTCATGTCCGAAATGCTTTCACATAAAAACATCGACCCCACATCGGCAATTCTGCATTGTCTAGTAAATTCGGGCCTTTCGCTGGATGGCGGTAGGGCGTCTCTAGCCATTTGGGACGCGAGCTAGCTAATGTCCGTGGCGGCGACCGCTTAAACAGGCAGAAATGCTTGGCCGCCCAGTGGGCGGCCGAGCATCGAAATGACTACCCGACGCCCTTAGCCCGGGCTCCTTGTCGCTGTCGCTGCTGACGCGCTTCGCCATGGCCGCTGCGAGGTTGTCCCGTCTGCGTGGCGAGAGACAGTTGCTTTCGAGCGAGCGGCGACAGACCAAGCTCGCGGGCAATTGCTGCTTGAGTCAGTACCATTCGACGGTACGTGTCGAGCACGAATCGAGGTTGACGCTTGTTGTCGAATGCGCCGTTCAGATGTATCTCGAAATATAGTCTCCCGATTATGACTTGCACTCCGCGAAGCGACGCACGAGTGGCGCGTCAGCGACCTCAAGCCACGGGGCAGCGAGCTTCACGTCGCGCATGTGCCGTTTCACTGCGATGCTGACCGCTTCGTGCTTAGCGGTCGCGGTGGTCGCTTTGGGCGGCCTGGCTTGCCCGCTTCGCGCGGGATGACTGCGAGCGATGTGAAATCTCGCTCGTTGTTTTCGACTTTGGTTTTGGCGTTACTTTCATACGTCGAGTCTTATCGATTCCGGAGTGATGGAGCTAGATGCTGAGTCGATGCACGAATCGAAGCGTTCAGCAGGACGCGCGACGCGTCGAGTCTGAACGCTCACGCATCACTTATTCTGGCCGTGTAACAAATCTGTGACAGCGATGGGCAAGTCGCACGCTCGGTGAGCTTTCGAGCGGAGCGTAAGATTCAAAATCACAAGTTCTTTGCCAACGAAGCGCGCCGATTCACGCTCTGCGCATGCTGTCGAGAGCGACGAGCGGCAATTTCAACGCATAGGATTGAGCGTGCAGAGCAGCAGTGCGGGCGTCGTGCAACTGTTGCGTTATGGCATTTCGAGCAAAGTCAGCAAGTCAGATGCGGTTTTTATCTGACTGATGGAAAGTGCTTTGTTCCATTACATAAAAGTCAGATAGTCAGATAGTCAGATAAATTAAAGTATATCGTGAGAAGGTATGGGGGTAGAGAGAATAGTGTGTTGGTATTTCCATAGGTAGTTCAAAACGCATCTGACTTGACTTTATCTGACACATGACCAGAGCGTCGGTAAGATAAAAGCACAGACATGGCGACGTACCTATAAGTGCCTCGTAGGACTCCGCGTAGCGAAACTAGATAGTTATGCACATCCTAGGCTAAGGGCGTGTTGATTAGTCTCTCAATGTGTCATTGACCGCACTCCCTAGGTCTGTCAGTTAGACTTAGTGTGAGATGAAAGAACATTATGAGGTCAAGAACGGATGGATGAAGGATATAGAACTAGTCAATGTAGGCGTGAATGCAAACCCATTTCGCGAAGACTACGACGATGGCAACGACCATACAAGATGGAGCGGCGGCGTTCCTGCGCGCTAATGGCTACAACATTTCCACTACAGGGCTGATAGCGCGAAGAGCCTTCGGTAAGGCTCCAGCGTTTTATAAGGTGGGCGTGGCAGTGCGCTACACCGAGCGCTCGCTGCGCGAATTCTTGAAGACGGCCGGCTTGCGGGGTCTGCCTGAGCGTGAGCCAGAGCGCCTCGTTGCGTAACGGCAAGAAGTAAGATGGCGGGCGAAAGCAATTCGCCGTTGCTTCGTGCGATGTTTGCAGACTTAGTGACGCTCAGGCATCAAACGTGCGGAGGCGCTTCGCATGCGCGTGCAACCGCTCGTTGCCGACTCGATGTTCGCGTTGTCGAAAGAGGCAATCCTCGACCCAGGCTACAAGCTACCTTACTTCAATCTCGACGGTTCGATAGACCCGCTCTACTTTCGTCTGCGTCGCTTGCAGCTTGATCAGGGCGATACAGCAACGGACAACAAAGCGCTTAAGGGCTTTCGTTACTGGCAGCCAGAAGATTCAATCCCGCGTCTTTACATGCCGCCGCTGTTGAAGAGCCTCACATGGCAGCAAGTCGCCGACGACCCGACGCTCGAAATCTGGATGACAGAGGAGCGAGAAAAAAAGTCTGCCAAGGCTTGTCTCATGGGTCTGACGTGCGCCGGTGTCGGCGGCGTCTGGAACTGGAAGTCGAGAAAGGCGCAAGTCAATCTGATTCCCGACCTCAAAAATATCAAGTCGGAAAATCGCGAAGTTGTAATCGTGTACGATGCCGAGGTCGCGGGTCGTGCGTCTCTTCAAGGCGCGCTTCATGCCCTAGCGCGCGAACTGACTAAAGAGGGAGCGCGCGTCTTTCAAATCGAGCTACCGCCGAGAAGTCGATCGGAAAATCGGGCTCGACGATTATCTCGTCAACGGCGTTGACAATTTCAAGGAGTTCGAAAAGAAGCCGTTCGAGTTGAATCAAGAACTGTGGGCGCTCAACGACGCCTATTCGGTGCTCAAACAGCCAAGCACAATACTGCGCTTTGAAGACAACACGCTCTTCGCTCGGACTTTCGACTGCAAGAAGCGCCACCCGTCCGATTTATCCGTCAATCAGCGCCAAGTCAAAGAAGTCGAAGCAGCAGCGCGGATGACTCAAGTGGCGCATGCACTCGCGCACTACGAAGCTCGTGTATCAGCCGCGCGCGCTCAGGGCGCGTCGCGCGGACTTCGGCGACGGTTCGTCAAATCTCTGGAAGGGCTGGGGCGCAGCAGCGCCGCGCAAGAAACGCTGCTGACGCAAAACTGTTTCGCGAAGTGCTGGACCACTTTTGCGCCGACGCTGAAAAAGAAATGCGCACGTGGGTGGAGCAGTGGCTCGCGTATCGATTGAGAAAATCCGGGCGTGAAGCTCAGCAATGCCCTGCTCATTCACGGCGCGCCGAGCGCAGGCAAGACGATGCTCGGCTACGCAATGCGCGAAGTGTATGGGAGCGCGAATTTCAGCGAGATAAAACAAGCGGACTTGAAATCGCAGTTCAACGACTGGCTGCCGCATCGACAGTTCATTCTCGCAGATGAAATTACTTCGACGCACAAGCGCGCTGAGATGAACTACATCAAGGGCCTCATCACGCAAGCGCAATTGACGGTCAATCAAAGAGTCAGCCGACCTACACGCTCGAGGAATTGCAAACTATTTATTCGTCTCGAATGACATTGTGCCTGTTTCCCTAGAAGCGGACGACCGTCGGTTCGGCGTCATTCACGTCATGACTGGAATCGACGCCGCTGAGCAAAGCTTTCGGTGCAATGTACATGAGCGAGCGCGGGCGCAACGCGATTCCGTGGTACCTGGCCAACGAAGTCGATTGCGCGAGCTTCGAGCCGTACGCTATCGCGCCGATGTCTGACGCGAAGCAAAAGCTGAACGAATCGCGCGCTCCCAAGTCGCGAACTTCGTCACGAGTGCATCGTTTCTTATGATGCGATGTTCTCATTTCGCAGGCGAGCCAACGCCGTGCAACTTTTAGAAAGTTCCAAGTCGATTGCAGCGCGCTACAACGCAAGGCACGCGAACGACGGCGACCAGAGCACTCCAGCAGTGGAGATTGGGAGACTTCTGGGCAAATACGCCGAGACCGCAAGATTCCCGTCAGGCGGCCCGAAGCAGCACAACAACGGGCACTGAGTTCGACTTATGCTTTCGCAACGTCGAGAAATGGCGCAGAGGGACTGGTTACTCCTACAAGAGCATGGGGATTTGAGCGTGAAGACCCTACAAGAAGTTTCGTCAACGTCGCCAACATCAACAACAACGGATGAAGCGGCGGCTACATCGAAGATGAAAACGATTAACATGAGGTGCACGTCGTCTGACCGCGACAACTATCCGGGCTTCCTCCTTCTCTCGGATGGGCACCTGCCAAGGGGGCTGCCCATTTGCGCGATGCGTTTGGGTAGCCCCCGAAACGACCTAACCAAGACATGTAGGAGCAAGAACGCGAAGTGAAGACAACACCTGAGTACAAACACCCTCCGCGACGTAAGGGCAAGTGCGCAATCTGCCGCACGAAAGTCGCGAGCGATGAAGTCTGCTGCGCAGCTTGCTCAGAAGAGTACGACCGCCACGCAGACGAAATCGTCGCAGAAGACCTCATGCGCGAAGCGCGCAAGCAGCCTGGCTTTCGCGAGGCTGTCGCACACTTGTGCGCAATTGCCGCGATTCACGGCCCTGTCGTGCTGCACTTCAAACGAGGCAGATTTTACAGACTCGAAAAACCGCTCGACTCAGAAGAAGACGAACTTTAACCAAGGGAGAAAAGAAAACCATGGCCAGCACAGACAAAATCAAGGCAGGCGTCGAGCGCATACAAGACGGCGAAAAGATTGGCGCGACTACTCGCATCTCGCAGCCAGTGACGAAGCTGCTCGACGTAGCAGTCATCGAGACGAACGTTAAACTCGCGCGCAAAGTCGAATCCCAAATCACAGACGCGCTCGCGAAACGGGACAAGGCAATCGACAAAGCGCGCAGTGGCCCGACTTTGCACCCCGAACTTGTCAAGCAACTGAAAAAAAATGCCGAAGCGCACGCGAACGAAGAGCTGGATGCGCTGCTCGCGAAGTTGACTGAGAACGCGGGTCTTCTTGCACAGGCAAGCACGAACGCTGCCCGCCATGGCAAAGTGTCTTGCAGCGCGCGCAATTCGCCGGCACTCGCGACGGCGACGCTTCAACGCGTCTGGCAGTCACGGCTCAACTACTCTCGTCTCTCTGCGTCTGCGCTTGTCGAAGCAGCGCGCAGCGCGGTTGCAGACTTCTGACTCGGCAACGGCGGGTTGTATCGCAGACGAGATGAACACGCGCACAGACTTGTCGAGCGCAGACCCGCGCGCGCTATCGCGTGAGGTGAAAGCTGAACTGAATCTGCTGATTGCCTCAGTGCCTAGCGACGCCAGGAAAGTCAGTGCTCTGCTCGCAGAGTACGACTTGATTATTCGTCGCTCGAAAATCGCGTCAGGCCGTGCGACAAAATCGGTTTAACAAGTTGCTGCGGGTTTGCTGGCTGACCGGCAGACAGGGCAGACGGCGGCAAGCAAGTAGGGTGACGAAGCAGAAAGAAATAACAGCGCGTCTCGCTGAATGGCGAAGCTCACGCCAATTGCTTCCATCGAGGGCGTCTTAATAAACCCTGAGACTGGCGCGCCGTTCGCTCTCTACGCCGAGGAAATCGAATTTCTGCGTCGCGCGCTGACTCTGACGAGCGATGGGGAGACTGCCATACCCTGAACTTTCTGTTCAGCAGGCCCGAGAAGTCAGGCAAGACAGGTTTCGCCGCGATGGCGCTCTTGTACGTCATCGTCGCGCTCGGCGGCCCGTATGCTGAGGGCTACTGTCTCGCGAACGACCTCGACCAGAGCACGGGCAGAGTGTACCAAGCGACTGCTCGCATCGTGCGGGCATCGCCTCTGCTCGCGCGCCGGAGCGCGTGTAGGCGTCAATCGAATTGATTTCACTTCGACTGGGGCTTCGATTACTGCTGTCGCGAATGACTACGCGGGCGCAGCGGGGGCGAATCCTACCATCTCGGTGTTCGATGAATTGTGGGCATTTACCTCAGAGCGGTCGCGCAGACTGTGGGACGAAATGGTCCCGCCACCGACGCGCAAAGTGAGCGCGAGACTCACTGTGACGTATGCCGGATTCGAGAATGAATCCGAACTGCTCGAAGACCTCTACAAACGAGGGCAAGGCGGAAGGAAAATCGGCACTGACTTGCTCGCGACAGACGACGGATTGCTTTGCTATTGGACAAACGAACTGCGCGCGCCGTGGCAAACCGAAGAGTGGCGCGAGCAGATGCGCGCATCGCTGCGCACGAATCAGTTCTTGCGAATGATTGAGAATCGATGGGTCACTACCGAGTCTATCGTTCATCGAATTGGGAGAAGTGGGCGCGTGCGTCGATGTCCGAGATACGACCCATCGTCGTGCAGCCCGAGGTTAGTCGGTATGGGTCGGCGTGGATGCGTCGTACAAGCACGACTCCACCGCGATTGTTGCCGCCCGCCTATGACCGAAGTACGAAGCGCGTTCGCGTCGTCAAGCATTCCATCTTTCAGCCATCGCCCGACAACCCGCTCGACTTCGAGCAGACAGTCGAGAGAACGCTGCTTGACCTGTGCCGCTCGTTTTACGTTCGGCAAGTGTTTTACGACCCGTATCAGCTTGTCGCCGTGGCTCAGCGCTTGCAGAAGGCGCGCGTGCCGATGGTGGAATTTCCCCAATCGGTCGGCAATCTGACAGAAGCGTCGAGCAACCTTTACGATTTAATTCAGGGTCGCAATCTCACCGTCTATCCCGACCCTGCGCTGCGGCTCGCAATATCGCGTGCGGTCGGAATCGAGAGCGGTCGCGGCTGGCGCATCACCAAGGAAAAAGCCAGCCACAAAATCGACGTGGTGGTCGCGCTTGCGCAAGCCGCGCTCGGCGCTGCGAAGCAAGAGGGTCGCAGCAAGACGACGATTCGTCCGCTCTTCGGGTTTTCGTTCGCTTCGCCTGTCGCTGCGTGGCGCGCTCGCGGCGAAGCGCGCTTGCGCGAGCAAAGAGAGATTCCCGATTTCGGGCGTGCGCGTCGAGAGCGTCAGCACAGCGCCGTTATCGAAGATTCTCGCGCAGAATATCGAGCAGGGAGAAATTCGAGGCATGCGACCAGGGCGGCGAGATATAGACATCTCCCGCTGCTGAGCCGCCCTGTAGGGCGTCGTTCCCCACAAGCGCTCGAATCGCTGCAAAGACGCGAGCGCGCCGCCTGAGGCTCGTCTGAGCGTTGACTGACGATGCATTTCAAGCAAACCTTCCCCTGTGGGTTTCACTTCTGCCGGAACGTGGTGGCGACGAAACGAGACGACGGCAGCGATTTCGATTCGCGACCCAAAGGGATAACTCGACACATGGAAAGCGGGAAAACGGGATACCCTTCACACATAGAACACCGGGACACCCCGCCTGCCGAATTTCTGAAAAAACTTCCCCTCAATCGCGTAGCTTTCGGAGGTCTGTGCATTCTGAACGGGCGTTGTAGCGCCGGTTCACATTCGTCAGCCGCGTTTTGGCGCTCCTTCGCGGAGAGTGGACGCGGGCACTCGCCGCAACGACCGCGATTGCTTGCGGAACAAATTGCCCGCCAGGAGCCACCGAAAACGTTGATTAGAGGCCGAACGGCACCGATAATCGTACTATCGCTAAACCGAACGCGACATGGGGTTGTGGGCGGCCAGCGAGGTAGGAACGGCGGAACGCGCGCTCGTCGCCCTACCGATTCGAGGCTTTTAGAAATGAAGAAATTCGGCATAAATCAGCGTCGACAACAGCTTCGCAAAAATTACTGGCCCAACGCAGAAGCCTGGCTTGGGCCGGAGGAGAAGTCCGGTTGGTTCTCAGCCTCCCGCACGTTGCCTCTGATACTGGACCTCCTGGACTCGAAGGCCGTCAGCGGCGGGCATCAGCCGTCGAAGACGTATCTCGAATTGCTATCACGACATTGGGGTCAAGGCGTCATCGAAATGAAACACGAGGGACAGCACGCATACGCCGCCGGACACCATAGTAATCGTGCTCTTCGAACTTGGCGGGAACATATGCAGGTATTGGAGGACCAAGGCTTCATCAAGGTCGTTGGCATTGGTGGACAAAAGTCCGCTTACGTCCTGCTCGTGCACCCGACGACGGTGGTCGAGCAACTGCGCATCGCAAAAAAAATTACAGACTCAAAGTGGCTCACCGCTTACCAAGAGGTCCAGCGCGAATCCAAGGAAGTGAGCTTCGAGGAACGGAAGAAAGCGAAGATGGCGGGCACTGGGAAGGTTGTCCCTATCAAGCAATCCCCGAAGAAGAAGGGCACGTCAATCGCCTAAAGAGTAGCTGAGCCCACCGTACGCGCCGATAGCAGTTCGGCGACTTCTTTCTTTTCTCTGACCCTGGCCGAAGTGAGATGGCACGTCATCTCGCCGAGGCCTAGAATCACACCGCATGCTGCCACCGCATATTCAGAAACCCTCGGATTTGGTTACATCGCATCGCGCCGTTTGTGAGGGATTCCTATCGCAAGCGCAGGCGAAAACGCAGAAGGCGGCGCCGGTTGTTGGTCAAGCCAAACTTTTGCTCGCCGCGCTACATAAGGTTGCCAATGTCGAGTCACTCCTCAAATTGAAGGAATTTCGCAGTGACCTGATTGCAGCCGCCGGTTTCTCCGCAAAAGCGCGAGGCCACCTCTCTGATGCTGAATTGGATGCGGCAGTCTCCGAAGTCTTCGAGAAGATTTTCTTCAGCTTCAGCCGGGAGCGACTTCCGCGAAGAAATTGTGTACCGCTATCTGTTGACCATGGGGGCTGCTTTGGGCGGCAGCATGGGCAACTTGACTGGTGCGCACGCCAGCATTCAGTTGACACGCGCGTTATTGGGCGCGCTCAAGCGATGGGGGTCGAACCTGAACCTCTCCGGGGAGACAACGACAAGGTTCAGCGGATTCGGTGGAGAAAAAGACGACTGCTGTTCGACAGAACACCTAAAATCATCGGAAAGAATGTCGATGTTATCCTGCTCGACGATTCATTGGGGGCTGAACTCGCAGATTCAGAACTCTTTGCAGATCCTAATCAATACTTAGCGTGCGGCGAGCTTAAGGGAGGGATTGATCCCGCCGCCGCAGACGAGCGTTGGAAAACCGCCAACAGCGCGCTTGACAGAATCCGAGTCTCTTTCAAAGACCATATTCCGCCGCCGCTGTTTCTTGTAGGTGCTGCGATAGCGCCGGCTATGGCGAAAGAGATTTTCGAGCAACTTCAGAGCCAGAAATTGACGTATGCTGCGAATCTCACTGTACCAGAGCAGCTTGCCGACCTCGCTGCTTGGCTTGTCGGGCTCTAGAACGGCGCCAGATGTAGACGCACTTTCTCATCTCCTCTCGACCATGCTCGCCCATCTGCTGGCTACTGTTTCCTTTCCCGTTCGGCAACACCCAAATTTTTTCGAGCTCCAGGCCAGCTTTGCTAGCGATTTCCGACAGAATCAGGTCTACGGGAATGTTTGCACCTTTGTACCGGACGTTATCATTCACCATGACGAACGGCGCGCCAGGTCTTAACACGCGCGCACACTCGAAGAGAATCAGCGACATTTCGAAGAAGTAATTTCGAACCATACGGGGAATACCGGAATTGTTGATTTGCTTGTTGTCCCGGCGCTGTTCGAGATAGCGCACGATGGTCTGTATTTCCTGCTGCTCTTGGAATGCGGCTACAGCGGGCGCGTAAATCCCCGGCGAAAACATCGCTTCCAAACCGAGCTTGTCTCGATTTTCCACCGTGCAGGACATCATTTCCTGGCGAAGCGACCGTAATCCTTCCTCGTCTACGCCGAGCAACGCCAGTTCGAGCGCGTAAGTGCGGGTGTAGTCGTAACGGTTGCAATAAGGCGGCGAGGTAATCAGGCAATCAAAAGAAGCGCTATCGAGAGTCGGCAAAATCTTGAGGCACGAACCCCTGAGCACTTCGATATCGCCCAACTCTTCTGGTTGCGGAGGCAGGTCGAAGAGCCCGTTCCGCGCGCCTGGGTCGGCATACATCTCCCTCAGCTTTTCCTCGATTGCATCATCGAAAGGCTTGATGTGACCCTTGTTGAAGGGCCGAGCCCCCTGCAGTCGCCCAGAACGATAATCCCAACGGAGGTACTGCCCATCTTTTGAGTATCGCGGACCTGCTCAAGCACGGCGTGGGCGGCTAGTCGAAGCAACCGCCGTGACTCTTGCTTCGCTCATCTTCGACCGCTGCAAGATAACGTCCTAGACTATCCTCTGTCTCTGGTGGGAAAGCCCCGCCCGTGATTTTCAGATGCGGAAACGGTTTTGCCTGACGGGCCGTCGCGTTTTTCCATGGTCGCTCTTCGCGCCACCGTTTCACCAACTTCTCGGCGCGCGCGCGGCCGCCGTTCATTATCTCTTTTCGAATCTCGACCACTTCGCAGCCAATAGGCAACAATTCGATTCCGGTGGCGTCCAGACCTCGCTGACTGGCGACGAACAGCGTCGTGCCCACGCCAGCAAAGGGATCGAGCACTCTACCCGCGATATCTTCAGGGCGTCCAGAATGTAATTTAGTAGTGTTGCGGAAAATCCCTCTTTGTATTTAAACCAGCGATATACTGGTTCCTGCTTGTTCGCTTGAAAACTCACCAGCGTGCGCTTCAGGTCGTGGTTGACTTCCAGCTTGGCGAAAAGCCGCGCTTCTAGTGCTTCTACGCCTTTCTGAATGGTTTCCAGCAGAATTTCTGTCGAGCTACTCACGAATCAAATGATAAGAGTCGAGCGATGCCGAACTCAAGTGGCGAAAGGGATTCATCAACACACGTTGAAGACCGCGGAGCGCGGGGTGCTTCACTCAAATTGATGCAGAACGCGGCGCAATCAGCGCATATTCAGAGCATACGACGAGCGCGGGTTGCGCCCGCGACTGTAAAAGATTGTAACGCTTTTGACGCGAGACGCTCAGCAAACGAGCGATACCGAGAGCAACGCGAGAGCGAAAAGCCTATGAAAATCAGACTGAAAGCAACCGAGCGCAATCTTGCGCAAACGCGAAATATTTCTTTTAATCACAGGGTCCCGGGTTCAAGTCCCGGCCGGCTCACCAGGGAATCCACGAAACACGTTCAGCACCGGGCAAAAATTTGCGGTGAAATTATGAGCGACGAAAAAGACCGTCTTGGCGACAAACTCCATCAGGCTGAGGCTGCCCGCGAAAATCAGTGGGCTCATCAGCGCGACGAGGAGATTTTGGAAAAGCTGCGGCGCAAGTACGTCAAGGCGATCCCATGTCCGCAATGCGGCCAGAAACTCGATGCTCGGGTAGCGGTCGGCGTCGGGGGAATGGCGTGTCCAAACCGCCATGGCGCATGGGGCGATCGGGAAGCGCTCGAGCAGCTTCGTGTACGCCTTGAAAATGCGGCTGCGATTCACCCCGTATCGCTGGGCGAAAAGGTTTTCGATCTCGTCGAAGAACTGCACCACAAACATCGCAAAAGGATCGATTGCCCTGACTGCGGCTCCCAGCTGGCCGCCCAGGCCGCGCTCGCCCCGGGCTCGGCGGGATTGGCCGGGATGGCCTGTCCGAATGGTCACGGCGCGTGGATCGATGAGGACATGCTCGCGGAAATTCGCAAGCGCCTGGACGCCGCCGCAGGAGCATCTCGGTAGCCTGCCTCATTGCTGAGTCCGATCAATCGATGGTTCCCGCAGAGCGCTACGACCGACGCGCGCCTGCTGCTGACGACGCGCGCGCTCCGCGGCCTGGCTGACGGTGCGGTCAGCGTTTTGTTGCCGGGCTACCTGACGGCGATTGGATTCAGTCCGTTGCGGGTCGGCGCAATCGTGTTCGGCACACTGTTGGGCTCGGCGGCGCTGACGCTGTGGGTGGGTCTCGCCACCGATCGGCTGGGGCGGCGACGCGTCCTGCTCGCGGCGTGCGCGCTGATGCTGTTAACGGGAATTGGATTCGCCACCACAACGAGCTTCTGGCCGCTGTTCGTCGTCGCCGTCGTCGGCACGCTGAACCCGTCGGCCGGCGACGTCAGCCTGTTTCTACCCGTCGAGCAGGCGGCGCTGGCGGAGGCCGCCGAGCCGCGCGATCTGACCGCGATGTTCGCGCTATATAATGTTGCGGGCGCGACGGCCGGTGCATTTGGCGCGCTGGCCAGCGGAATACCCGCGATCCTCGCGGCGCGGCATGGATGGGCGCTCGCGCCGGCGCTGCGGTCGGGCTTCGTCGCATACTCGATTATCGCGCTAATCGCGTTCGCGGTTTATCTGCGTCTTTCGCCGGATATCGAAGTCGAGCGCCAGCCGGTCAAGTCCGCGCCGCTGGCCAGGTCGCGGACGATCGTGATCCGGCTGGCGGCGCTGTTCAGTCTGGACTCGCTCGGCGGCGGATTCGTAATCCAGTCGTTGCTGGCGCTGTGGCTCTTTCGCCGCTTCAACATCTCGGTCCAGGCGGCGGGTGCGTTCTTCTTCGCGGCCGGAATCCTCGGCTCGTTTTCACAGTTCATTTCGGCGGCGCTCGCGGCGCGGTTCGGACGGATCAACACGATGGTATTCACCCATCTGCCGTCGAACGCGATGTTGATCATCGCCGCATTGATGCCGACGCCGGCGCTGACGATGGCATTCCTGCTGCTGCGCTCTTCGACCTCGCAGATGGACGTTCCCGCGCGCCAGTCATACGTGATGGCGGTGGTGCCGCCCGAGGAGCGCGCCGCAGCCGCAACCGTCACCAACGTGCCGCGCAGCCTGGCATCCGCGCTGGCGCCGTTGCCGGCGGGCGCGATGCTGAATTATTCGTCGTTCGGATGGCCGCTGATTTGCGCGGGTACATTAAAAACGATCTACGACATTCTGCTCTTGATTCAATTCCGCGCGGTAAAACCCTCGGATGAATCGTGAATTGAGGAAGCTACCGGCGCAGCAGAACCATGCCGTCGCGGATTGCGAGGCGGCCTTCACCGCTTAACGTCTCGAAGAAGATGACCGCGCCGTGCGCGCTGTCGTCGCGCGCCAGCACTCGCACCGTCAGCGTCGAGGGCATCGTCACCATCGCGCCGAAACGCCCCGCGACCCGCTCGACTCGTGCCGGATCCTTCCAGGCTTCGCTCTCGACGATCCGCGACACCGCCATCGCGAGCGTCGCAGTCCCGTGCAGAATTATCTCGGGCAGCCCGGCCGCGCGCGCGACCGCAGCGTCAGTGTGGATCGGATTGAAGATTCGCGCGCACTCCGTGTACACGTGCGCCATCCCCGCCGGCACATCGACCTGGCTCTCCCAAATCGGCTCGCCTTCCTCGACGATCGGTTGCGTCGGCGGGGGTGCAAGCTTCGCGGGAACATCGGGTCCGACTACCTCGACCCCGCGATAGATGGAGCCATACCAGCTCGTGCAAACCGGCTTGCCCGCGCCGTCGACAGTGTCCAGCCGCGTGACGATGTACGCGCCGGGCGGGAGCCGCTCCACACCCGCAACCGTGAGTTGCGTCGTCAGCCGCTCGGGCGGCCGAATCGCGCGATGCATCTCCACGTCATGCGTCGCATGCACGCCGCGCATCGCCTCGTCGCGCGTGAGCGAGGTGGATCGCTCGAACTGTGAACGCATCGCGACCTGCACCGGCCATTCGAAACAGACCGGGAACATCGGATGCGCGATTACTCCGCGAACGGTGTCCATGTAACACGGAATCGAGTCGCCGAGCGCGGCGGCAAAGGCCATCGTCCAGCGCGAGTCGATCTCGCTGACCATTGGCGGACCCGCGCTTCCGACGATGGCTGATTCAATCGGCATGACAGCTAAGATCTACGCGCGACTGCCCGCCCCGTCCACCGCAATTGACATCTGATGATTTGATGCGTGAATGATCACCGGATGCGCACGACGCTGGATATCGACGAAGACGTCCTGGAGAGCGCCAAGGAAATCGCGG
Source organism: uncultured delta proteobacterium (assembly GCA_963805315.1). Taxonomy (GTDB): domain Bacteria; phylum Desulfobacterota; class Binatia; order Binatales; family Binataceae; genus Binatus. Next base: position 538,177 of record CAWDTQ010000015.1, on the reverse strand, counting down.
CAAGTCGGGGAACTACGGCAGGGCGAGTTCTCTCGGAGTTGGCCCGAGCCGCGCTGGCGCCTCGAAATCGCTCAGCGCGCAAGCGCAACGGTGTGCCTGTTCTGCCCAAGCAGCGAGGGACGCTGCTGGTCACGCCGGAAATTGTTAATCGGCTCCGCGACGAACCCTAGGCAATCAGCCGACGCGTGATAGCACTGCTCGACGCAAATGTCCTGGTTGCGCTGTTCGACCCCGCGCACATGCATAACGAAGCGGCTCACGCGTGGTTCGGACGCAACCGCAGCAGCAGATGGGCGACTTGTCCGCTCACGGAGAACGCGCTGATCCGAATCCTGTCCAATACGTCGTATCCCGGCGGTCGCACGACGGTCGAGGATGCGGCCACGCGTCTGCGAACCTTATGCTCCGATCGGCTGCATGTTTTTTGGCCGGATTTCGGTGAGTATGCGCGACCCCGGAAGATTTCGCTGGACTCGCGTTCAGGGTCATCGCCAGATCACGGACGTCTACCTGCTTGCACTTTCAGTCTCGAACGAGAGCCGTCTGGCTACTTTCGACTCCACTGTCTCGCTCAAAGCAGTCCAAGGCGCCGCCCTGCGGAACCTCGAACTCCTCGCCGCTTGAGCCGCCGCGGTGGTCCCTCAAATAGCGCGCGATTTGGCACAAGCCGCATCTCATGTCGCATATCTCTCCCGCATCGCCGACCTGCTAGATCATGGAAGGGCTAATGAGCGAGCTCAGCGAATAGGCGGTCGGCATAGGCTTCTGCCGCATCGTCATAAGCGCTGCTCTTCTAATTTCATACAATTCGAGCGCCGTCATCCGTTCTTGCGGAGCGGCGCTGAAGCGCCGGATCAGCGCATTGATCGAGTTGTCGTGGCTGGCAGCGGGTGCGTCAGTCGGTTTTGTTCAGGTCGGCGATGTTTCCCGCAGTGCGCGTCGTGATTACTAACCTAATCAGACGGATGACAGGGCACTCTGGATAAATTTGTCCTTTGCCTTTCGGTATTGTGTCATGGATTTGCCGTGATAGCGCTGTTTGAGCTGGTTGTATCGCGCCAGCAGTTTGGGATTTTTCAGAAGCAAGTCGCGGAATGTGGCGAACACGTCGAGTGGCGAACCGATCGTGACAAGTTGGATCCCTATATTGGCGGCCATATCGAGAAATGCAGAGAAAGACTCACTGCGCTCTGATTCGGCGTTGCGCTCGAAGTGGCGCTCCAACGCAGCGTCGCAGGCGGCGAAGGCATCCTGCTCTACGCGCACGCAAACATCGAGATCGCCCTTGGTCAGGCAGCTGGGGACGGCGGTTGCGCCGACATGCTGGATGTCCGTCGCTGTCGGCAAGATGGCTTGCAAACGCTGGCTTACGGCACGGAACCGATACTGCGCTTCCGGTGGTTTCTGATGAACAAGAAGAAATAGCTCACGTGGCATTGCGCACCTGCCCGATTGCTGATGGGACAACCGCGTCGATCGGCATCGGGATCAGCTCTTGCGGCGGGCGCGGTATCTTCTAATCAGGGTGTTAGTTGAACTGTCGTGCGCTAGCTGCGGTTCCTTCGCGGATTCCAGTTCCGGGATTATTCTTTGCGCCAGTACCTTGCCTAGCTCTACGCCCCATTGATCGAATGAGTCTATGTTCCAGATTGCGCCCTGAGTGAAGACGCTGTGCTCGTATAGGGCTACCAGCTTGCCCAGAGTTTCGGGGGTTAGTTCGTCGGCCAGGATTACCGTCGAAGGGCGGTTGCCTTCGAATACTCTCGCCGGCACCAGCCAGTCCGGCGTGCCTTCGGCCTTTACCTGCTCCGGCGTTTTGCCGAATGCCAGTGCTTCGGCTTGCGCGAATACGTTTGATAGGAGCAGATCGTGATGGCGTCCTAGCGGATTAAGCGCGCGGCAGAATCCTATGAAGTCGCATGGGATGAGTTTCGTCCCCTGGTGGATTAGCTGGTAGAACGAATGCTGGCCGTTGGTGCCGGGCTCGCCCCAGTAAATCGGTCCCGTCTGATAATCGACCGGCGCGCCCTCGAGCGTGACGTGCTTGCCGTTCGATTCCATCGTTAGCTGCTGCAGGTAGGCGGGAAAGCGCTTGAGGTATTGCTCGTACGGCAGCACGGCGACGGTTTGCGCGCCGAAGAAATCGTTGTACCAGACGCCTAGCAGGCCCATCAGGACCGGCAGGTTGCGCGCGAACGGCGCGGTGCGAAAATGCTCGTCGATCGCGTGGAAGCCGGACAGCATCGCGCGGAAATTGTCGGCGCCGACGGCGATCATCGTGGACAGGCCGATCGCGGAGTCCATCGAGTAGCGGCCGCCGACCCAGTCCCAGAAGCCGAACATGTTTTTCGTGTCGATGCCGAACTTCGTCACTTCGGCGGCGTTGGTCGAGACCGCGACGAAATGCTTCGCGACCGCCTTGTCGTCGCCGAGCGCGGCCAGCGTCCAGTCGCGCGCCGTATGCGCGTTGGTCATCGTCTCGAGCGTGGTGAAAGTCTTGGACGAAATGATGAACAGCGTCTCGGCCGGGTCGAGGTCGCGCGTGGCCTCGGCGAAGTCGGTGCCGTCGACGTTGGAGACGAAGCGCACGGTCAGATTGCGGTCGCTGTAATGGCGCAGCGCCTCGTACGCCATGACCGGGCCGAGGTCGGAGCCGCCGATACCTATATTAATGATGTTGCGGATGCGCTTGCCGGTGTGGCCTTTCCAGGAGCCGTCGCGGATGCGCGCGGAAAAATCCGCCATGCGATCGAGCACCTCGTGGACCTTGGGCACGACGTCGTCGCCGTCGACGCCGATCGAAACGCCGCGCGGCGCGCGCAGCGCGATATGCAGCACGGCGCGCTTCTCGGTCACGTTGATTTTGTCGCCGCGGAACATCGCGTCGATGCGCCCGCGGAGTCCGACCTCGTCGGCCAGCGCCAGCAGCAGGCGAAGAGTCTCGTCGGTCACGCGATGCTTGGAATAGTCGAAGTACAGGCCGGCGGCCTCGACGACGAGGCGCTCGCCGCGCTTCGGATCTTCGTCGAAGAGCGCCTTCAGGTGGCGGCTGTGAATCTGATTGTAGTGCGCCTGCAAAGCCTTCCACGCGGGGCGCTTGGTAAGTGAAATCGGTGATGACGGCATGATGCCTCCTTCTACAGATGCGGCGCCGCTGGAAGTTCGCCGGCGACTCGGCGATGAATGTCATCTTCGCGCGCGGATTGGCGCGAGAGATTTTGCGGCGCGAGCATCTGAAACATGATGAGCGTGGCGGGCACGAGATAGAAAATCGAGCCGGGCACCCACATGATAGCACCGGCGACAATCTGGTCGCCAAGCGGAGTGAAACCCGCGACGCGCGGCGCGGTCGCATATAAAGGATAGATCAACCGATCGGAAAACATGAACAGCGCGGCGAGGATGGTGTTCTGCCCGTCGGCGAGCAGCAGATACGGAATCATCGCCCATCGCGGCCATCGCGCGGCGCTCGGCCATGGCTGGATGACCGGGTACCAGAACATCAGCGCGGTGGTGAAGAAGCATGCGTGCTCGACGACGTGCCATCCGTCGGAGCGGAGCGCGAGCTGAAAGGTGGCGGGCAGATGCCATCCCCAGGTCGCGGCGACGAATGCGATCCAGCATACCAGCGGCTGCGTCAGCCATGCGAAGAGGCGTCGCACCGCGCTTGAGCGGAGAAGCGGTCCGACGATCGCCTTGGCAATGCGCGGAGGCAGCCCGCGCACGAGCGCAATCGCCGGAGCGCCCGCGAGCATGAGCGACGGCGCGACCATCATCAGAATGAGATGCTGCGTCATGTGAATTTGCAGCAGCAGGTCGTCGAGCTCCTCGAGCGGCGAGGCGATCGCGACGAAGAGCGCCGCAATCCCGGCCATGAACGTCGCGAGTCGCCAGACGGGGAAGCGTCGCGGCATCTGGCGATGCAGGCGACGGAACCCGCGCGCGTAAATCGCGGCGGTGACGAGCAGCGTCGCGATCGTGGCGACAGGCGGCGTCCACGAATCGAAGGCGGTTTGTATTAGAGAGTTCACTGCGATGACTCGGTGAGCGGCGGGTCGCGCCGAATCGCGCGCGGGAGGCTCGCCCGCGCGGATGCATCGTGGCGAGGAACGCGACGAGCGCGTTGACCTCCGCGGGCGTGAGATTCTTGCCGTAGGCCGGCATGTTGCCGCCACCTTGAATTATCTGGCGAACGATCTGGTCGCGCGTGAGCCGCGTCGCGGTGTCGTCGAGCGCGGGACCGCGCATCCCGCCTACGCCGCCGAGCGAGTGGCAGTTGCGGCACTGCTTGCTCTGCACGAGCAACGCGCCTTGAAGTTCCAGCGGAGTGCGGCCCTTGACGTAGTCGACGGGCGTCGGTGCGGCGCTCCACGCGTCCATCACTGGCGACCACGGCGAGAATGTCCCGAGCCAGGTGAGAGTTCCGACGATCGTCACGGCGAGAATAACGATCACGACTGAGATGGGTCGTCGACGCCAGCTCTTCTCGCCGGTTCCCGAAATGAAGGGCAGCGCGAAGAGCAGCGCGATGACGGCGACCGGACCGGTGAGCATCAGGAAGGTCTCGGTCCATGGCGGCAACAATGCGAACAGCGAGAATAGCCACAGGAAGAAGAAGTCGGGGCGCGGAACGGTCTGGATGATCGTCGGATCGGGCTGGCCGTTGGGACCGATCGGGCCTTCGACGGCGGCGACTACGAGCAGGCTCAAGATAATCAGTCCGGCGAAGACGAGATCCTTTTGCGCCGCGAATGGCATGAACGGCTCGCCGTCGGCGTGTACTAACTCACTATACTCATCGCAAGTAGCTATTGCGTCTGACTATTCGACCAGGCATCGGCCATTCGTTAATGCCTAGTCGCAATACCAAGAAGAGATGCAGGCCGACGAAGGCGATCAGCAGAGCCGGAATCACGAATACGTGCAGCGCGAAGAATCGCGACAAGGTCTCGCCGGCGATGATTGGTCCGCCGAGAATCAGATCGACGACCTTGAAGCCGATGATCGGAGTGCGTCCGGCGATCGACGCGCCGATGCCCAGACCCCAGTATGCGTTCTGATCGAAGCGCAGCACCTGGCCGGTGAACGCCATGCCGAGCGTGCACAAAAGCAGTACGCATCCTGCGACCCAGGTGAGTTCGCGCGGATACTTGTACGCGCCGAACAGAAACACCTGGATCAGGTGCACGAACATCAGGGCGACCATGAAGTTGGAGCCCCAGCCGTGCAGCGCGCGCAGATACCATCCGAGCGGCTGTTGGTAATTCAAATAGATCAGGCTGTCCCAGGCGCGATCGGCGGCCGGCGTATAGACAGTCGCGAGGCAGATGCCAGTGACTACTTGCAAAATGAAAACGACGAGCGTCGCGCTGCCGAACATGTACCACCAGCTCGCGGAACTGCGCGGCACCGGATGCGCGGCGACGTCGGCGATCGTCTGGCCGAGTTGCAGACGAGCGTCGAGCCATCGGCCCGACTGATTTGAGGACTTCGATCATGCGTGCGGCTGGCCCAGCGTCGGCAATTGGCCGGCGTAAATCCAAAGTTTGCCGGCCTCGACTTTGTATTTGTATTGATACAGCGGGCGCGGCGGAGGTCCCGACGCGTGCCTGCCGTCGGAGTAGAAAACGCCGCCGTGGCACGGGCACATGAACAGTTCCGATTCGGCGAACCATCGCACCGGGCATCCCAGATGGGTGCAGTTGATCGCGAAGACCTGGAATTGGTCGCCGGCGAGGCGTCGCACCCAGCATGGAATCTTTGCCGTCTCGCCGTCCCATGCTTTCTTGAACGGGTTTACATACTCGGCCAGTCGCGTCTGATGTTCCGGATAGTCAGTCAGCGGACCGAGCGGTATCCAGTCGAGCCAGGTGAAGCGCCGGGCGGGCGATAGTACGTAGCCGACAATTGGTATTGCGAACAAGCGCAATAGCTATTGCGTTAATGACTATTCCGATACGAAAGAGGAAATTGCGGCGTGTAGTCTTTTCGGGAGTTGTGCGTCATTTCAATTGCTCTGAGCCAGCGGTGGCGCGGGACGTTTGGAAGCGAGCCATGCGACCACGTCGGACACTTGTTCGAGGCGTCAGCGGTTGTCCAGCGACGTCGTTCTTCCAATCGGGATGGCCGAGATCGGGGCGTCCCGCGATCACGATCGTGCGCAGGTACTGGTTGCTGACGAGCGACAAGGTAGGACGCATCGACGATCAGAACCGGCTGCCGTCCTCCCTTGCCGTCGGGGCCGTGACACGATTGGCAGTTCGCCGCGTACACCTGCGCGCCCCGATTCGAATCGCCAGCAGTGGAACTGGAATAGGGCGGGGCGCCCGCACCCGCTCCGGGAGCGCCTGTCCAAGTTTTGCGGATGCCGGCAATCAAGATGTCGATCTGACGATCAGTCAGCGAACCGCCGGCGCTTTGCGCGAACGGCGGCATCGCGGTACCCGGAACTCCGCCGGCGATCACGCGGCGCATCGAAGCGTCGTCGACGATCGCGAGATATACAGGATTGTTCATCGCGATCGCGGCGCCGGACTTGCCGTCGGCTCCGTGGCATCCCGCGCAATTCTCGCCGTACAGTGTTGCGAAGTCAGTCACGTCGGAAGGACGCAGCGGAAAATCGGCCTGGGTGGGACGGCCGGGAAGTGAATCGCATCCGGCGAGCAGAATTGTCGCCAGCGATGCGCTCGCGAGGAGCGATTTCAGCCTGCGCGCGTTCAACTTGATCCTCGTCCTCGCGTTTCTCGCCGAGGCCGGGCGCCTCGATTCCGGTGCGGACGGCGAACGGGAGATGCTGCATCGTATGGACGCGCTCGGTCAGGTTGACGACGAACCCCGCGACGGCGCCGAATGCGATTTGGCACAAGATGAACCATCGCCACTCGATTCGGGCGTCGAGCAGCGGATTGATCACGCTGAGCGACGACCAGAGCAGGCCGGTCCACAGCAGCGGCGCGACGATCGCGGCCCACAATGCGGGGTAGCGCGGGAACATCGGGAGCATCACGCCGTAGAGCAGTCCAACCAGTATTGAAGCGGAGGCGTGAATGATCAGCGCGACGACGAATGCCTGCGGAATGAACGACGAGAGCGTGGCGGTGTCGGCGTTGGCGAGATTAGCCATCGCGGTCGCGGCGAGAATGTTGACGGTGTACCAGGGGCTGCCGTGAAGGGCGATACCCTGCAGCACGGCGAGGACCGCCATCGCGACGCCGCCCGCGATGCCACCTTTGATTCCGGCTGAGTAGGGATAAATTTCGAGCGGAAGAACGGCGCGATTGCCCAGCTCGCCGACCTGCAGGTAGTCGACGCCGATTTTTGCGGGGATGATGGCTTCCACGGCGGGCTCGACGCGAACCGTCTCGCGATGCTCGACCGGCAGCACCTCGCGAAACCATCCGACGGCGCCCGCGACAAAGAGAACGAAGCCGACCATGCTGACCGCGATGCTGGTGACCAGGCCGGCGAAGGCGAGCGTCAAGCCGAGCGCCATGATCATCGGCCACGCGGTCGGTGCGGGAGCTTCGATTACTCTGTCGGTATTTTCCTGAATAGCCATTGCATTAGCTCATCGACCGATCACGTACACGGTCAGGAATACTACTACCCAGACCGCATCCACGAAGTGCCAATACCATGAGAGAACATCAGTTCGCTCGACGTGACGGTCGTTCATGTAACCGCACATAGTCAGTATCAGCACGAGCAAGATAAGTAGTAAGCCGACAGTAACGTGCAGCGCGTGCAGACCGACGAGTGAGTAATAGGTAGTTCCGAAGAGGTTAGTCCGAATCGTAAGGCCGTCGTGGTAGATGAGTCGATGCCATTCGAGCGCAGTGCCGGTCAGGAATTCGAGGCCGAGCGCGAAGGTGATGAACCACCAGATCGCAAACGTGCGAATCGAGCCGGCGCGAAGCGCTCGGATCGCGAGGACGATCGTGATGCTGCTCGAGAGCAGGCAGATCGTGTTGAGAATCGGAGGTGAGAGGACGTCCTTGGGAAACGGGCCGCGTCAGGCTTTTGCCGAGATAGAAGATGTAGGCGACGACGAAGATCGAGAAGAAGACGGACTCGGTGAGGATCAGTGCGAGGATGCCGACGCGGCCTCGTCGCGGGAGGGTTTCGCTCCATGCTGCGGCGGGTGCGGGGATTGCGGTCGCTGCGGCGGCCATTAGAAGTGCTCCGGTTCATTCGTACTTCCAGTCGGGATCTTCCGGATGTTTCAGGTCCCACAGCGGGCGGCGACTTCGCACCACTGGCGGCTCAGCGAAATTGTATTCGGGTGGCGGCGAAGTCGTGGACCATTCGAGCGTCCACGCATCCCAGGGATCGTTGCCGGCCGCTTCGCCGGAGCGGAGCGAGCGTATAACATTGATCACTAATATGAGCACGGCGATGCCCTGCACCAGCGCTCCAATCGACTCGATGAGGTTGAGCGTCTCCAGTCCGCGCCCCGGCTGATAGGTATAAATGCGCCGCGGCATCCCTCGCAGCCCCGCGAAATGCATAGTATCGAAGGTCAGATGGAAGCCGATCAGGAATAGCCAGAAATGCCATTTACCGAGAGTCTCACTGAGCATTCGGCCAGTAGCCTTTGGGAACCAATAGTAGATAGCGGCGAAATCCATGAAGACGATCGCGCCGACTAGTACATAATGGAAATGAGCGACTACGAAGTAGGTATCCGTGAATTGCCAGTCGAAGGGTGCGACGGCAAGCATGATGCCGGTCAGGCCCGCGATTAGAAACTGAAAGAGAAATCCCAGGCTGAACAGCATCGGTACCTTGAAGCGAAGTTTCCCGCCCCATATTGTGCCGAGCCAGTTGAAAATCTTGATGCCGGTCGGGACACCGACCAGCATCGTGGACAAGGCAAAAAACGAGTTGCCGGCCGGAGTCATGCCGACGGAGAACATGTGATGCGCCCACACGCTCAGGCTGATGAACCCGATCGCGCACGACGCCGCCACCATCACGCTGTAACCGAAAATCACCTTGCGCGAGAACACCGGGATGATCTCCGAGGCGAAAGCGAAAGCGGGAATGACCAGGATATAAACCTCGGGATGGCCGAAAATCCAGAAGAAGTGCTGCCACAGTATTGCCGAGCCGCCCGCTTGAGTGTCGAAGAAGTGCGCGCCGAGGAAGCGATCGAGTAGCAGCATCGCCTGCGCCGCCGAGAGCGGCGGCAACGCGACGAGCATCATGAACGCGACGACCACCGCCAGCCACACCAGCACCGGCATCTTGCTGAGCGTCATCCCTTCGCATCGCATGCAGAATGCGCTGGTGATTATGTTGATGGCGGTCGCAGTCGTGCCGACGCTAGTCAGAAAAATACTCAGTATCCAATAGTCAGTACTGTTGCCGCGCGAGAACGGCAGCTCGGTGAGCGGTGCGTACGCGAACCATCCGACGTCGGGCGCGCTGCCCGCGCCGTAGAGACCGTCGCCGCCGATATAGCTGAAGTAGAGTAGGATCGCGCCGAAGAACCACAGCCAGAAGCCGAAGGCGTTGAGGCGCGGGAAGGCGAGGTCGCGCGCGCCAATCATGAGCGGCACCAGGTAGTTGAAGAAGCCGGTGAGGATTGGCATCCCGACCAGGAAGACCATCGCCGTGCCATGCATCGTGAGCAGGCGATTGAATACCTGCGGCGGCACGATGCCGGCGTCGGGAACGGCGAGCTGAAGCCGAATCGTCGCGGCTTGCAGGCCGGCGATCAGAAAAAGAAGAGGCCGCCCGCGATGTACATGATGCCGAGGCGTTTGTGATCGACGGTGACGACCCATTCGTGAAGCTTGCCGAGGATCGGCAGCGAATCCACATCGTCGGCGGCGCCAAGAGCGATTTCGTGGTCGATACTTCCCGCCATGCCCGTATCTCCCGATCAGCGCAGGGTCGCCAGGTACGCGACGAGATCGTCGAGGTCCTTGTCGCCGAGGTTCATCGCCGGCATCAGCGCGCCCGGCTTCATGACGCTGGGATCGCTCACCCAGACCTTCAGGTGATCGCGAGTGTTCATGGCGACGCCCGCGCCTATCGTCTCGCGGGTCATCAGATGAGTGAGGTCGGGACCGAAGCGACCGTCCGCCGCGGTGCCGCGAATCGTATGGCAGTTGACGCAGGCGGTGGACTCGAAGACCTGGCGGCCGTGCTCGACTGACGCGTCGAGCGCCGGCGGCTGCTTCTGCGCCGCGACCCATCGATCGAAGTCGGCGCGCGGCTCGACGATCACGCGCAGCAGCATCATCGCGTGCTCGGTGCCGCAGTACTCGCCGCACTGCCCGAGGTAGGTTCCGGCGACGTGCGGATCGATCCACATCGAATTTTTCTTGTTGGGGATGACGTCAGTCTTGCCCGCCAGCCGCGGCACCCAGAAACTGTGCGCGACGTCGGCCGACTCGAGGTCGAGAAAGGTCGGCGTGGGGCTCTTCGGATCGCTCAGCGGAACGTGAAGTTCGTTGGCGGTGACGATGCCGAGGCCGGGATAACGGAACTCCCACCACCATTGATGCGCGATTACGTGGACGCTGAGCGCGTCGGGCGGCCGCGTCGGCGACTGCACCGTATATATGGTACGGGCGGTGATGAGGATGAGGACGAATACAATGATGACGGGGACGGTCGTCCACGCGAACTCGATCGGATTGCTGCCGTACACCTGCGGCGGCTCGCGGCCGTCGTCGCCCGGACGGGCGCGAAATCGCACGATGCTGTAAGTCAGCAGACCGGCGACGATCAGGAAGATCACCGCAGTGATCGCGACGACGAAGAACGCGACGACGTTGATCTCGTGGGCCGGAGTCGAGACGGGGTTGAAGACGCTGCTCGGCGGAATCTTCGAATTCGAATCGCCCATCCCCCAATCGTTGGCGAGCGCTCCAACGGGCGCGCAGCCGGCCATCGCAATGGCAACGGCAATCGTCAACCACCAGCGCTGCATAAGTGCGTACAAGATTTTCGCAGCTCCCGAGACCGCGGCCGCCGACGCGGCAGCGCAATTGCGAATCTCAGTCAGGCCAGATGACTAGCACAAAACATTTTTTATCACTAAGCGGTACGCGGCCAGTGGCAAGCGGGAAGTTCGGCGGCGAACGGCCTGGTTCGAAGCGGTGGAGGGGGCCGAGCGATCGCCGCGCGGCAGGATCTGCCATCTGATTGCGCCTTCAAGGGATCTGAATACGACTTGCGGACCGCAGGCTAGTGCATGTCCTCGTGAGATGGCTGTTGCACGACGGCGGCGATAACCAGTGGCCCACGGCGGCGACGCGTCACTGCGCGAATCAGATCGCGGTTCATCCTGCCGATGAACTCCAGGGGTATTTCCTTGGGGCACACCGCTTCACACTCGCCATGGTTCGTGCAGCTGCCGAACTGTTCGTTTCATCGCGGCCACCATACTGACGGTTCGCTGGTCGCGCTGAGGCTGACCCTGGGGAAGCGCGTTGAGGTGAGTGATTTTGGCTGAGGTGAAAAGCATGGCGGCTGCATTCGGGCAGGCGGCGACGCAGGCTCCACAACCGATACAAGCGGCCGCGTCGAACGCCGTATCTGCGGCTTCCTTTGGGACCAGGATCGCGTTGGCGTCGGGAGCGCTTCCCGTCGGCGCGCTGATGAAGCCTCCCGCTTGAATGATTCGGTCGAATGCTGAGCGGTTGACGATCAGATCGCGGATCACCGGGAAGGCCTGCGCGCGCCACGGCTCGAGCGTGAGCGAGTCGCCATCCTTGAAAAAGCGCATCGAGAGTTGGCACACTGTCGTACCGCGCTGGCCGCCGTGGGCCACACCGTTGATCAGAAATCCGCACGAGCCGCAAATTCCCTCGCGGCAGTCGTGTTCGAAGGCGACGGGAGGCTCCTGCCGCGGTCGAGCAGGTCCTCGTTGAGTGCGTCGAGCATTTCAAGGAATGACATGTCGCGCGTCACATCCTTCACCTGATAGGTGACGAACTGCCCGCCGTGCGTTTGCGTTCTGCTGCCGCCAAATTCTGAGCGTGAGATTCATGGCTACTTGTAACTCCTTTGCGAGAGGGAACGTACTCGAAGGTGAGCGGTTCCTTGTGAAGGGCGGGCGCTTGACCCAACCCTTTCCACTCCCAGGCCGCCGTGTAGGAGAAATTCGCGTCGTCTCGTTTCGCCTCACCCTCGGGTGTCTGGCTCTCCACGCGGAAATGGCCGCCGCACGACTCTGTGCGGTCTAACGCGTCGATACACATGAGTTCGGCGAGTTCGAGAAAGTCGGAAATGCGGTTCGCCTTCTCGAGAGCCTGGTTCAATTCCTCGCCCGCTGCCGACGATACGAAGGTTGTGCCAGAACTCTTCGCGCAATTCCGGGATTCTGGCGAGCGCCTTGCGCAGTCCGGCATCTGAGCGGGCCATGCCGCAGTCATCCCACATAATTTTGCCGAGTTCTCTATGGAACGAATCGGGGCTGCGTTTGCCCTTGATCGCAAGGAGCTTTTCGATGCGCTCCTCGACTTCGGCCGTGGCTGCCGCGAACGCAGGATGCGAGACATCCACAGGATCCAATTTGGTTGCTGCCAGGTAGTCGGGCACGGTGGCCGGCAGAACGAAGTAGCCATCGGCGAGACCTTGCATGAGCGCGCTGGCGCCGAGCCGGTTGGCGCCGTGATCGGAGAAGTTCGCTTCACCCGCCGACGAACAGCCCCGGGATGGTCGACATCAGGTGGTAGTCCACCCACAGCCCGCCCATCGTGTAGTGGGGAGCGGGATAGATCCGCATTGGCACGGTGTACGCATCCTCCCCTGTGATCCGCTCGTAAATGTCGAACAGGTTGCCGTACTTCTCGCGAACCGTTTCCAGACCGAGCCGGTGAATGGCATCCGCGAAATCCAGGTAGACGCCCTGCCCGTGCGGCCCGACGCCGCGGCCTTCATCGCACACTTCCTTGGCGTTTCGCGATGCGACGTCGCGGGGTACGAGGTTGCCGAAAGCTCGGGTACCGGCTCTCCAGATAGTAGTCGCGCTCGTTTTCCGGGATATCCTTCGGAGCGCGCGTTTCACCCTTTTTCTTGGGCACCCATACGCGTCCATCATTTCGCAGCGACTCCGACATCAGCGTCAGCTTGGACTGATGCTCGCTGCTCAACGGGATACAAGTCGGATGAATCTGGGTGAAGCATGGATTCCCGAACAGCGCGCCGCGGCGGTGGGCGCGCCAGATGGCGGTGCAGTTGCACGCCTTCGCGTTGGTCGACAGATAGAAGACGTTGGAGTATCCTCCCGTTGCCAGCACAACTACGTCGGCGGCGTGACACTCGATGTTGCCCGGTCACCAGGTCGCGCGTCACTATGCCGCGCGCTCTGCCATCGACGATCACCACGTCGAGCAGTTCGCTGCGGATGTGCATTGTCACGCGTGCCGGCCGCCAACTGCTCTTCCAAGGCCTGGTAAGCCCCCAGCAACAGCTGCTGTCCCGTCTGACCTCGCGCGTAAAAAGTTCGTTGGACCTGCACGCCGCCGAACGAGCGCGTGTCGAGAAGTCCGCCGTACTCGCTGCGCAAACGGCACGCCCTGCGCCACGCATTGGTCGATTATGTTGAGGCTGATTTGCGCGAGGCGATAGACGTTGGCTTCGCGCGCGCGAAAATCGCCGCCTTTCACCGTGTCCTTAGAAGAGGCGGAAGACGCTGTCGCCGTCGTTGCGGTAGTTCTTGGCGGCGTTGATCCCTCCCTGGGCGGCGATCGAGTGCGCGCGGCGTGGAGTGTCGTGATAGGAAAAGCATTGGACGTGATAGCCTTGCTGGCCGAGAGTGGCGGCGGCCGCCGCGCCAGCCAGACCTGCGCCCACCACTATGATCGAGTGCTTGCGGCGGTTAGCGGGTTCACCAGTTTCATCTCGAAGCGACATCTGTCCCACTGCTGCTCGATCGGCACCTGTGGATCCTGGCTTCCAACATGTTCGCCTCCAAGTTAGTGCACCAGACCAGTCATCACCGCAACCGGAACGGATATGAATCCCACAAACACGACGACGGCAATGACCCGTGAAAGGATCTTAAGCGTCCTCGTGTTGCGGGCGGTGCTCCAGCCGAGCGTTTGCAGCATGCTCCAGATTCCGTGGTCGAGATGGAGGCACAGCGCGCCCATCGCCACGATGTAGAACAGCTGCGACGGGCCATACCGCGAACCCGGCCATCACGTTTTGGTAAACGGCAGTCTTTGAACTGTCCTGCCTTGAACCCGACCGCGCCCAGCGTGAAATGCGCGATATGAAAAATAATGAAAATCGACGAGAAGCACGCCGCCCCAGCGCATCATGAGCGCGGCGAAAGTCGTCTCGATACTCTCTTTGGTTTCGTATCCGACCGGCTCGCCAGCCCAGTTCATGCGCGTTAGTTGGATAGGCGGCGGTGATGTGAAGCGTCACGCAGGTGAGCAGGACGATCCGAACTACCCACAGCGCATCACCATAGCCAAGTTCGGGCTGGCCTACCGTCCGCAGGAATCGCGAGTAGGCGTTGATCTCGTCGGGACCGGCGAAAATCTTCAGATTGCCGAGCATGTGGACGATCACGAAGCCGACCAGAACGATGCCGGTGACCGCCATGACGACCTTCTTGCCGATCGCCGAGTCCCAAATCATGGCTATTCTGTTGGTGGGCACCGGCACAGACCGCCCCGCCGATTGCCTGGTCTGCGCACGGGACTCTCGGGCCGTTACAACAAAATTTCCCATCTGACTACTCCTTCAAGAAACCTGAATACGAGGGTGGTGGTAGTCTCTTGAGTGGGCCACGTATCCTTCGACGAAATTCTTCACTGGAGCATGTGGATGTGCGTACGGCTTCTGGAAATCTGCAAGGTCATTACGGCTTGATTCCAGCAACCCGTTAACATCGAACAGCCAGGTATGAGTGCGGGCCTTTTCGGGCGAAATTCCTTCGAGCGTTATGGTTTGCGTCAACAGCTCCGCGATGCCGGTGCCCGCTGAACCCGCACCGAGGAACAAGACAGTCTGCTCGGAAAGCTTCCGGCCGGTTATGCGCAACGCTCCCAGAATTCCGGCAAGCGCAACTGCAGCGGTGCCTCGGACATCGTCATTGAAACTGCAAATCCGTTCACGATAGCGGGCTAGCAGTCGTACAGCGTCGACTCCGGCCCAATCCTCGAACTGAACGCAGTGGCGGACATGGATCCATTCGATGGTTTTCTGTCGGCGCATCGCGTCGGTGATCCTGTTGAGCGAATCGCCGACAATTCCGTAGATTCTTTTAACGCCGACCGCGGCGAGCGTCGCTGTCAAGCTCTCTGCTACGGTCGGCATGATTTCCGTTCTCCTTCATGGCAGTCGTCGTGGGACTCTCACGCTCAAATTTCCAGAAATGGGCGATCTTACTTCGGGACGTTTTCTAACGCGAACGGATTAAGCGTCGGTTCGACACCAGCCGAGCGGCCTAGTTCGAAGCGGTCGAGAGGACTGCGCGATCGCCGCGCGGCAGGATCATCACTTCGGACATTCGAGTCTCGGGATCCAGCCTTATGAAGTAGGCGGGGAAGCCGGTCTCGGCGACTGCTACGTTGGTGCGCGCGTCGCAGCCGCATCGCGCGGCCATTCCGTCGTTTATCGTGGCGAGCTTGTCGAGACTGAGCGCGGCGAGCTGCAGGTTGGCGTCGTCGATGGACAGCTTAAGTGTGGAGTCTTTCAGCTCGACGCTGACCACCAGCGCAGTACCGGAGACCGTCGCCGTCTTGACGACCCATTGGGTGAATTGGGTGTTGTCCATTTTCCGGACGCTGGGATGGTTCTTGCGCGCCTCGGAGATTGCGGGGGCGAGCGAATGCTTGCGCGAGGTCTCGGCGAACACCTGCGCGTCTGCCAACGTCCAGATTTGCTTCGACCATCGAGCAACAGTCGCAGGATCGCCTCCCGGCGACCTCTGATAGTCGGTGGCGGCGCGTTCGGCGCTGGCCAGGTCATGAGCGGAAAGTGCCGCTTCGACCTCATCGGCGTCCTTGCGACGCTCGGCCTCGTCGATTTGCGCGATAATCGAGCTGCTTTGGCTGCCCGGCTCCTTCGACGCGTCGATGCAGACGCCGCGCTGCTCGGCCAAGGTGTACGTCGGGCGGCCGATCATGAAATCGCACTGACAGAGATCGTCCTTCACCTCGCGTCGCTCGCTGGCGCTCAAGTCGGTGCGTGAGGAGAGAGCGACAAGTTCTTGCCGGGCCGCCGGATAATTGCCGACCGCTATTTGGCTACGCGCCGCGCTGAGTGCTGACGGAGCGCAAGCCGATAGTCCCACGGCAACGGCGATCGCGAACGCCGCTCGCGCCGCAATCCACATAAGAGGAAGGGGCAGGCAAGAGGTGCGGCGGCAGCGAAGCATGGCCCGATTATGCCAAAGGCAGCAGCCGATTGCCTAGCCTTGAAGATGACGGACGGGGGCTGCGTCGGCGACTGAATCATCCGATGTACCGCGATGCGACAGGGCGGGCTCACATTCGCGTGGCCGATCCTCTCTGGTGGCCTACGTCGACTTTCGCTCGGAGCCTCCGCTGGCATGACTGCTGCACTTGAAGCTCAGTGAGACGAATCGATTGCGCTGACACAACGCGCAAAGGAGGACATCAATAATGAACTACATCAACAAACTCATTGTTGGAATCCGCGAAAGCAAAGCGGGCCAGACGATGACTGAGTACGTACTGATCATCGCGGCAATCGCCGTGGCTGGATACCTCGCATACCAGGGCCTCGAAGGCGGTATCAACACGATCATCTCCAACGTGACCGCGACTCTGAGGGGCGCATAGGGCCACTGGTCTTCGCTAACAAGTCGTTTGAGCAAAAACGATGAGGAGGGACATCAACAATGAAACTGGTCGACAAACTCGTTGTCCTCGTCCGCGGGAACCAGACGGGCCAGACGATGACTGAATACGTACTGATTATCGCGGCAATCGCGGTGGCTGGATACCTCGCATACCAGGGCCTCGAAGGCGGTATCAACACGATCATCGCCAACGTGACCGCGACTCTGTCGGGAGCGTAAGAACAGCCCCCAAAACTCCGCGAAGCTGGATTCAGGCGCGCGGATTAGGCGGCGGGGACCGAGTGCCCCGCCGCGCAAATGAGAGGTGGCGCAGGAAGTGACGGATCGATGCGAGGAAAACTGGACTCAAGGTAGTTCCGACCTGGTCCGGATCGAAAGGAGCGCGCGACGCCGGGTCGCAATGAAGGTGTAAGCGATTGGACTCTGCCCGATGGGGGACCGCGCGGGCGGGTCGCGAAAATATTGGGGGCGTAGATGAACCGACCGATAGTGTTCGTAATCCTTGCAGGAATGGGCGCGGTGCTGGCTGCGATCGTGGTCTTCTCTGCAATCAGAAAACGCGAGACCGAAGTCCAGCGCGCGATGGCGCATACGGTCGAAGTCGTGGTCGCGGCCAAGGATATACCGCTGGGCGCGAAACTCGAGCCGGCCGACGTCAAACTCGCACACTGGTCGCGCGACAGCATGCCGCAGGGTGCGTTCACCGATCCGCAGGCGGTCGCTGGCTCGTTCGCCAAAGCCCAGTTCGTCGCCAATGAGCCGGTGGTCGCAAGCATGCTGTTCATGGGCGAAAAAGTCTCCGGCGTGATGCCGCTGCTGATTCCGCCCGGGATGCGCGCGATGTCGGTGCCGGTGGACGAGGTCGCGGATATCGCCGGGTTTGTCGAGCCGCACACGCGCGTGGATATTCTGGTCGCCGTCTCCGGCACCGGGCCGGGCGAGGCGTCTTTCTCGCGGATCGTTCTCCAGAACATCGAGGTTCTTGCCGTTGCTCAGGAGATCGAACGCGTCAAGGACGAGCCTCAAGTAGTGAAGGTCGTGACCCTGCTGGTGACTCCCGTCGAGGCCGAAAAACTTACCCTCGCGAGCCGCGAAGGAATGCTGCGGCTGGCGATGCGCAACTACAGCGACGCCAAGATCGTCTCGACCAGGGGAATCGCTTTAACCGACCTTTTGCACGAGGGCGCCGCGGTCGGCTCGACCTTGCCCGTGATGCAGATACAGCCGGCGCTCGGCCCACGTCCGGCGCATGGACCAACGCCACTGCGGGTCGAGGTGCTGCGCGATGGCAAGTCGTCGGAAGCGATTTCCTTTATCAATTCCGGAATGGGAGCGCATTCGCTGACTCAAGTGCATCACGAGGACGCGACCGCGTCGCTGCCGCAACCGCCGCCGGCTCCGGAACCGCCCACCGGATCGGAATCTCCAGTCTCATCGGCAAGGGCGGCAGTGTCCGCGAGCTTCGCCGCATCGCCCGCGCGCGGCTTGGCAGCGATCCGAACCGAGCCCGATGGCGGCGGGATCGCGCCAACGAATACGAATCCGGCGGCGCCGCTCAGACCCGGCGATCCGGGTTACGTGCCTGAGCCAAAGACTTACGAAGTCAGGTGAACCGCAGATGGCAACAAGGGGGAAGCCATGAGGTTGTGCAAGATTACGCAGGCAAACATTTTACCGCCGGTAAAAATCTTTCGATTGTTCGCGTCTGCCGGCGCGTCTGCCGGATTGATGCTGCTGGTCAGTGCTGCGACCGTCCGCGCCCAGGCAAAAGATGGGACGGATTGGATCCAGGTGTCGATGAATGCCGGCGAGACCTATGTGATCAATGATGTCAAACCGGGGGCCAAGCCGTCGATTCAGGTCGCGCAGAATCCAAACGCCTTCGTCACTTACGACTCGCCGCCGGGCAAGCTCACGATTCTGAGCGCCGAAGCAGGGCGCTGGATAGTAACGGTCACGAACACCTCGGATCGCGCAGTTAGCTACGACGTCAATGCGTTCGCTGCGGCGAAGCCTGGCGCCCCGCTGACTCCGGGCAAGGCGCCGCCGTCGATGAGCGGTGAGGGACTGAACTCTCGGTCCGGAGTCGGTACGTCGCCCTCGACGCCGGCTGCTTTGCCGCAGCTGGGGACTATCTCGTCGTTGCATCAGTCTTCGCCGCCGGCTTCTGCGTACAGCGTGACGATACCCGACAAGACGCGATCGTCTGCCTACGAGACCGACTCTTCGTGGAATGTGCCTCCTCAACCCGGCGTCGGCGCCAAAGCCTACGAGCCGAGCCAATCGATCGCGCCGACGTCCACGCGCGCTGCTCTTTATCGAAACGATCCGTCGGTGCTGGATTCGGGCGCGGGATACCTTAGCGATAGTAACTCCGGAGGAAAGAACTACCTGCCGGCCGAGGTCGTATCGCTCATGATGGGCACCTCGGAAATATTCGATTTTCAGCGCCGCGTCACGCGTATCTCGGTCGCCGACTCCAAGATAGCCGACGTGCAGGTTATCGATCCCTTCCAGCTCAACCTGGTCGCCCGTCAGCCCGGCTTCACGACGCTTGCGGTCTGGGACGCCGACGGACGCTACCAGGAGCGGATGGTCCGAATCGACGCCAGTGGCCGCCAGCAGGTGATGCTCAATACGGTCGTTGCCGAGCTGGACCGCACTGCGCTGGAAAATCAGGGAATCAACCTGTCGGTCGCGCTTACCAAGATTGGCGTCTCGCTGGTCGGTCTGCCGGGCGCAGTCGCGACGCCTTACAACGCATCCAGCACTCTTTCGAGCTCAGGCACCGCAGGCTCTCTGGCAGGGACCTCAAACCCGGGCGGAATCCTGCCCGGCGCCGGCCAGATGATTCCGCTCTTGCTGTCACCGAACCTGACCTATGGCCTGGCCGCCCAGAACTCGAACGTCTCATGGCAGGGATTTTTCCAGTTTCTCGAGCAGCACAACCTCGGCAAGGTCCTTGCCGAGCCGCATCTGCTTGCGAACTCGGGAGAAAAGGCAAAATTTCTTTCCGGCGGCGAGATACCGATCGTGATTGCGCAGGCGCTGAACTCTACCATCGTCTTCAAGACTTTCGGCACCTCGATCGAGTTCATTCCGACCGTCGTCGGCCGCGACGATATTGAACTGCTGGTAAAGCCCGAGGTCTCGGAGCCGGACTACACTCACGGCGTACAACTGTTCGGTTTCACCGTGCCGGCGTTTGTAACTCGGCGGGCGGAGACGATGGCGCGGCTCAAGGACCGGCAGACTCTCATCATCGCGGGCCTCATCCTCCATGAAAAAGTCTCCCAGGTGCAGAAGGTGCCATACCTGGGTGACATACCCTACGTAAGCGGTCTTTTCCGTAACACCTATTGGTCGAACAAAGAGAGCGACCTCGTCATGAGCGTGACGCCCGAGATAGTCCGGCCGCTGCCGCCAACCGGCCAGGTATACCTGCCTACGAGCCGCGGCGAGCTGACCCCGGAGGAAATAGAAACCAGGCGCGTCGAACCGCCGGACGCGGCCCGGCCGCGCTTCTAGCGCTCCTCCCTCAGGAGAAAGATCGAGTGCCAATCGGATCAAAGAGTGAGGGCCGTCGCAGCACGATGAAGGTCATGCTGGTCGGCGATCCCGGTGAACAGCGGACCCAGATCGTTACCGTGCTGGCGGCGCTGACTGAGCCGATACTCGAGATAATCGAGGGTGAGGCCGCCACCGCCGCCAACCTCTCCGAAAATGCCGCCACGCCGCCGGACGCGACCCTCGTGATGGTCAACGGCAACGAGGAGGCTGCGCTCACCTTTCTCCAGAGCCAGTCGCAACATTCGCCGCGTCCGACTCTGCTCGCCGTGCTCAGCGCGCGCGCGCCGGTACTGATGAAGCGGGCATTGCGCTCCGGCGCCGACGAGATTCTGTTCATGCCGCTGGACCCGGGCGAGGCCACTCGCGCGCTGCTCAAAGTAAGCGAGGCGCGCTGGCGCACCGAGCGCCGCGACGGCGGTGTGGTAATTTCCGTCACCAGCCTGGTCGGCGGCGTCGGCGTGACCTCGCTGGCGGCCAACCTTGCGCTGGCGCTCACGTCGTTGCATCAGCGCGTAGCGCTGATCGATCTCGACCTTCAGAGCGGAGGGCTGGCCGTCTTTCTCAATCTCGACCCCGAAGTGACGATCATGCCGCTGGTGCGGCTAGACCGTAAACTCGATTCGATCCAGCTCGAATCAGCCTTGACCAAGCATTCATCCGGGGTCTATTTGCTGGCCGCGCCCAAACGAATCGAAGAAGGCGAACTGGTATCCGATATCACGGTCGGCACCGTGCTCGATCTCACGCGCCAGTTGTTCGACTACGTGATCGTCGATTGCGGCGACCACGTGGACGAAAATGGCGTCGCGGCGTGGGAGCGTTCCGAGTTTCTGTTTTATGTCCTTAATCAGTCGATCGCGGCGGCGCGATCCGCCTGGCGATTCATAGATCTCTTCGAGCGCCTCGGCCTCACCACCCTTGAGCCGCTCTTCATTCTCGATCGCTACAGCCCGTCGCATCCGCTGACCGAGAAGGCCATCGAAGAGACCCTCGCCCGGCCCATCTACGCGAAGATTCCGGCCGACGTCCGTACTTTCGAAACCATCGAGATGAAAGCGCAGAACCTCTTCCAGGTTGCGCCCACGTCGCCGGTCGCGCGCGCGATGCTCGATCTCGCGGCGCTGGTAATGCCGCGCGTAGAAGCGGCTGCCCTTCACGAAACATTCATGTCGCGGCTCAAATCCGCCTTTGGCACGCATTGAAGTCCGGACATTGAAGCTAACGAGGTATCAAGATGGGACTCACTGACCGGCTGCTCAATGTCACCAAGGGCGGACGCCCGCCGGAGACGGGCCCCGCCAGCGGATCGCTGATCGGCGCCACCGTGCGCCGACGCAAGGATGCAATCGCGGACAGCTCGCGCCGCCTGAAGGTCAAGGTTCACAACCGGCTGTTCGAGACTATCGACGTATCCAAGCTCGAGACCCTCGAGCCCGCGATGGTCTCCGTCAAGGTCACCGCCGCCATCAACGACATTCTCAATGAGGACGGCCGCCTGCTGACCGACACCGACCGCGGCCGGTTGATCGAGGAACTCAAGAACGAGTTGCTCGGCCTGGGCCCGCTGGAGCCGTTGCTGCGTGACGACGAAGTCACCGACATTCTGGTCAACGGCCACAACCAGGTGTACGTCGAAAAGCGCGGCAAGCTGCACGCGACCGACGTCGTTTTCCAGGACGATCAGCATCTGATGCTGATCATCGATCGCATCGTGTCCCGCGTCGGACGGCGCGTCGACGAATCGTCGCCGATGGTCGACGCCCGGCTCCCCGACGGCTCGCGTATCAACGCCATCATCCCGCCGCTGGCGCTCGACGGGCCGGCCCTGTCGATCCGGCGTTTCGGAAAGCATCGCTTCGACATCGGCGCGCTGGTCGAAAGAGACGCGCTCACCTGGGACCTGGTCGAGTTTCTGCTCGCCGTCGTTCGTGCCCGCCTCAACGTAATCGTGTGCGGCGGCACCGGCTCGGGCAAGACCACGATGCTCAATTGCTTGTCCGCGTTCGTGCCCGAGGACGAGCGTATCGTCACCATCGAGGATTCCGCCGAACTGTCGTTGCAGCAGCCGCATGTCGTGCGGCTCGAGACGCGCCCGTCCAATCTCGAGGGCCGCGGCGAAGTCACCCAGCGCGACCTGGTCAAGAACTGTCTGCGGATGCGCCCGGACAGAATCGTCGTCGGCGAGGTCCGCGGCGCCGAAGTCTTCGACATGTTGCAGGCGATGTCCACCGGCCACGACGGCTCCATTGCCACCATCCACGCCAACAGTCCTCGCGAATGCCTGGGCCGGCTCGAGATGATGATGCTGTTGTCGGGCGTCTCGATTCCGCAGCGCGCGATGCGCCAGCAGATTGCATCCGCCGTCAACATCATCGTTCACGTCAGCCGGCTCTCCGACGGCTCGCGCAAGGTCATGAAGATCTCCGAAATCAGCGGCATGGAAGGCGAGATGATCATGATGCAGGACTTGTTCGAATTTGTTCGCGCGGACACTACGGCGGCGGGAAAAATCAACGGTAGCTTTCGTTCGACCGGCATTCGTTCCACCTACACCCAGCGCCTTGAAACGGCCGGGTACAAGACTGAATCGAAAGTGATCAAGGCGGCTGCGCGATGAACCGCGACGAAATCTTGATGCCGGCTGCGGTCGCGGGCTTGTTGCTGGTGGCCTGCGCGCTGTGGTACCTGCGCGGCGGTTTCCGGAGCGGGGTTACGCGTGCCGTCCGGCGACGCATGTCGCGGCCGCACGTATTGGCGGAAGGCAGCATCACCAAGACCGATCCTAGCCGCCTCACCGGACGGGAGTTCCTGACCTGGTTCTATCGGCTCAATTTGCTGCAAAAGCTCGAGGAAAACCTCTGGCAAGCGGGAATCTACGCCCGCATCGCTGACGTACTGCTCGTGATCCTGCTGATGTTTACCGCCGGACTGTTCATCGGCGAAGCCATTTGGCACGAGCTACTCCTCTCGATTGCGTTGGGCGCCGCGATGGCAAGTCTGCCGATAGTCTACGTCCGAATCCGCAGGCAGCGGCGCCTCAAGTCATTCGCCAAGCAACTGCCGTACGCGCTCGATTTGATCAAATCGTCGCTCGAAGCCGGCCACACTCTGCTGCGCGGCTTGCAAGTCGTGGTCGCCGAGTTCCCCGATCCTATCGGCACTGAATTCCGCTCCGCAATCGAGCAGAGCCGCCTCGGACTACCCCTTCCGCGCGCGCTCGAAGAGATGCTCAAGCGAGTGCCCCAGGACGATCTCCGTCTGCTCGTGGTCGCGGTGCGCGTGCAATCGGAAGTCGGCAGCTCGCTGGCGATCATACTCGGACGCCTGTCTGAAATCGTTCGCAACCGCCAGCGGCTGCTGCAGCAAATCAAGGCCCTCACCGCGCAATCCAAGATGAGCGGGATACTGGTCGGGTTCCTGCCGGTCGTGATGCTGGCCGCGTTCAGTGTGATTCAGCCAAGTTACACCGACACGCTCTTTTTCGATCCAACCGGCCAGAAGATTCTCGAAGTCGCCGCCGTGCTCGACGTCCTCGCGTTCCTCTCAATTCGCAAGCTGCTGAAAGTGAAGTACTGAGGTCCCCGCCATGTCGGCAGTATCTGCAAGCCTGACAGTGCTTTTCTTGTTCGGCGCGATCTCGTTCGCCATCTACGCGGCCATCTACGGGATTAATCGTCCCTTCGACGATCGCATCGCGGAGATTGGCATCAAGATGCGCGTAACTTATGGAAATCCCGCCAATCTCGACACGGACTCCGATTCGTTCGCGGACGGACTGTTCCGATGGGTCGCCAAGCATCTTCCCGAGCCTGCCATGAACACTCCGGAGCGCGAAAAGCTCGCGCAGTCCCTGATCCGCGCGGGCTTTCCGGGCTCGGGAGCAATCCGCACCTTTCACTTCGTCCGCCTCGGCTCGACCGCGGGGTTTGCGTTCTTTGCGATGGTTGCCGCGATATTTTTTGGCCTCCATGGCATCAAGCCGCTCGTGCTGATGCTGGTCGGCGCAGGCGCCGGCGCATTCCTCCCCAGCTACTACATCGGCCGCAGAGCCAGGAACCGACGCGACGTAATCGGCAGCCAGCTCTCCGACGTTTTGGATCTGCTGGTAGTTTGCGTGGAAGCCGGGCTCGGCCTGAGCGAAGCGATCAAGGTCGTCGGCTCCGAAACGCTGCGCCAGAAGCAGGAAATAGGCGCCGAACTCTCGATCGTGTCGGCCGAGCTGGCGGCCGGCAGCACTCTCGGTCAGGCGCTGAGAAGCTTGGCCGATCGCACTGCGGTCGACGACATCCGGCCGCTTGCCGCGACGCTGGTGCAAAGCGAAAAGCTTGGCGCGCAAATCGGCCCCGCACTGCGGTCGATCTCGGACACCATGCGCACCACGCGCCGGCTCCGCGCCGAGGAAGCCGCCGCCAAAACCACGGTCAAGATTCTCTTCCCGCTCGTGCTGTTTATTCTGCCCGCGATGATGAGCGTGATCGTCGGTCCCGCCATGATTCAGATCATGCGGGCCCTCACTGCGGTCCCCGCGCAATAGCATCGCACGCTTGACGCCGACGCAGCCGCGCAATAACCGATCGATCATGACTGATTCGCAACCGCGGGCGCGCGCCCTCGAGTTATGGAACGAGGCGATGCGCTTTCATATGAACCACGACCTCGAGCGCGCCGTCGAGCTCTACACCAGGTCGATCGAGATCTTCCCGACCGCCGAGGCGTACACCTTTCGCGGATGGGCGTTCGAGGGGATGGGTCGAATCGACGACGCGATCGCGGAATGTCGCCGCGCCATCGAAATCGATCCCGCTTTCGGCAATCCGTACAACGACATCGGCGCATATCTGATCGCCAAGGGCGAGCTCGACGAGGCGATTCCGTGGCTCGAGAAAGCCAAGAACGCGCCGCGCTACGATCCGCGTCACTATCCCTTCATGAACCTCGGTCGAATCTACGCCGCGAAGGGGATGGTGAAACGGGCGATCAACGAATTCGAAGGCGCGCTCGCATTCGCGCCCGGCGATCCAACTTGCGCGACGTGGCTGGCGCAGCTCCGCGCCTTATTAAATTGAGCCAGGTCGAATCGGAGTGATCGAAGTCGGACAGCCGGCGCCTGATTTCACGCTCGCCGCGCACGACGGCGGCAGCCTTTCCCTGAAGAGTCTGCGCAGCGCCAAGGTGCTGTTGTGGTTCTTCGTCGAGGCCAACACGCCCGGATGCGCGCTCGAAGGGCGGGGCTTTCGCGACCATCAGTCGTACTTCGATGAAAATAACATCCGCGTCGTCGGTATCAGCTTCGATTCGCCCGAAGACAATGCGGCCTTCGCCCGCAAGTACGAGTTCGGATTTCCACTTCTCAGCGACCGCGATCACGCTGTTGCCATTGCCTACGGCGCATGCGCTAGAGCGGACGCGAGATATCCCGACCGCGTGAGTTTCCTCATCGACGAGTATGGCGCGATCGAGCGGGTGTACGCCCAAGTCGATCCGCGCGACCATCCTGCTCGCGTGTTGGCCGACATCCTCGGCGTGTGAACTGCGGCAAACGGATGTCGCGTTCTGACTGCTCGACGCCATCGAAATGCCGCCTCCAGCGCCGCATGAGGACTGACGCACAGTTGTGCCTATTGCAGACAACCGTTCAATGAGTGTCCCGATTTCGAGACGATGGCCCGTCCTTTGCTCTAAAGCATTGGGGTTGACCGGCAACTGCCGGCCAAGGGTGCGGCTTGGTGCCGCAGGAAGACACTCAATCGATGGCAGGAAATCAGCTCACTCCTGGAACGCCGACGACGAACGGCAACGGCGCAAGCGAGATGGTCTCGCTCGCCCAGCTTGTGCACAGCGCGGACCGAATCGGTGGTATGGTCGTGCGATCGGCGCAGGTCCGCAAAGTCCTCAAGTCGGTCTCGCAGTTGAGTCCGTACAAGGCGACCGTGTTGATTTCAGGCGAATCCGGCACCGGCAAGGAATTGGTCGCGCGCGCGCTCCACACCCTGGGCCCGTCTCCCAACGGTCCCTTCGTGACGTTGAACTGCTCCAACCTTGTAGAATCGCTGGCCGAGTCGCAGTTGTTCGGTCATGTGCGCGGCGCTTTTACCGACGCACGCGAGGAGTCGCAGGGCTACTTCCGCTCGGCCAACGGCGGCACGCTGTTCCTCGACGAGATCGGCGAATTGCCACTCAAGCTACAGCCCAAGCTGCTGCGTTCGGTCGAGGGGCACGAGGTTCAGCCGGTCGGATCGTCGCACAGCTACAAGGTTGATCTCCGTTTGGTCGCGGCCACCAATCGCGATTTGCGCGCGATGGTCAAGGCGGGCCAGTTTCGCGACGATCTCTACTTCCGCATGAGCGCCTCGGCAATCTTTATCCCGCCGCTTCGCGAGCGGCGCGAGGCCATCCCGGCGTTCATCGGATTCTTCATCGAACAATACAATCGGCTGTTCTCCAAAAATGTCTCGGAGATCTCGCGCCGCGCCGTCGAAATCCTTTGCGCCTATCAATGGCCCGGAAATGTCCGCGAACTTTCCAACGCGATCGAAAGCGCCCTGATATTGAGCGAGAACGATACTATCGTCGTGACCGATCTCCCCGAACAGATCGTGAACGGTACCGGCGCCGAGTTGTTGTACCCGCACGAGGAAACCTCTGCCAACGGCGGCGCACTCGCGCAATCCGCTTACCGTTTGCCCGCCGTGGATTTCGGCGGCGCGCCGCCGGGCTTTCTGCTGGACGACGTGATCAAGAAAACCTTGATGCGTTCGCTCGAAGAGACCGAGGGTAATCGACGCCGCGCCGCCGACCTGCTCGGCGTTTCGCGCTCGACGCTCTATCGGATGCTTACTCGCTACGGTATCTCGGAGAATCCGCACCGGGTCTCCATCCAGCATACGATCTAAAACTGCAGCGTCCCCTCTCAGCGCGGTTCGCCCATCTCCGTCAACTCTTCAGCGCTGGCAAACCTCAACCGATTGAATAAGAATTCCGTTTCGATGATGCCGCGCGTGCGACTGTTCGCGGCTCTTGCCGCGTTCGCTACGTTGTTTGCTGCCTTCCCAGCGAGGGCTGCTTCGCCGTCCCCGGAATTGGTCAAGCTCGAGCGCGAGGTCTCGCTCGAGCTGGCGCACGTGCGCGACAGCGGCCCCACCGAGCCCGTCAAGCGCAAGCAGCTCTTCGACGCGAGCCAGTTGGAACAGAAGGGCGAAGCGTCAATCAAATCCGGCGACTACAAATCCGCCGAGGACAGCCTGCTCCAGGCGCAAGTCATTCTTCGCCAGCTCTCCGACTGACGCCGGCGCCGCATTCATCGCGCGCGCTGGTTCTGGTAAGTTCTAGTCTCGGGTCTCGAATGAGTGGTACGGATCAAATCTGGGCTGAGGCGTTGCGCACGCTGGAGCGTGGGCAGCCGTTTGCGCTCGCAACGGTGGTGAATGTTCGCGGTTCCACGCCGCGAGAAGTGGGCGCCAAGATGATCGTTCGCGTCGACGGGCAGTTCGGCACTATCGGTGGTGGATGCGGCGAGGCCGAGGTCTTTCGAAAAGCTCGTGTATTACTTGAAGAAAGCAATGACCGCGGCGCACGGCTGGCGGAGGTCGATCTGACCGGCGACTTCGACCAGCGCGAAATCGGTACCTGCGGCGGAATAATGGACGTGTTCGTCGACCTGTGGTCGCCCGCGCGCGACCTCGCAATCGCGCGCCAACTGGCCGACGCCGCCGTTAACAGCGCAGTCGGTGCGCTGCTGACGGTGGTCGATCCGGGCTCGCGAATCGAAATGCCGGCCGGGTCGCGTACGTTTATCGATCCCCGGGATACGGGTCAGCGAAGTACGGGACCGATCGATCTCCCGGCCGCGGCGCTCGCGCAAATCGTCGAGCGGACGGCCGACGCGATTCCCACCTTGCTCGAAGTCGATGGCGCCGGCGCTCTTCAGCTTGTCACGCATCTCGAACCCAACGGCGGTGTGCGCCTGTTCGTCGATCCGATCGTCGGGGCGAATCGGCTGATAATCGTCGGCGCGGGTCATATCGCGGCGCCGCTGTGTGCGCTCGGCGCGATGCTCGGGTTTCACGTCACAGTGATCGACGATCGCGCGTCGTTCGCGAATCGTGAGCGGTTTCCCGATGCCGACGAGATAATCGTCAAGCCTTTCAAGGTTGCGATCGAATCGCTCGCGCTCGACGGCCACTGCTACCTGGTTTCCGTCACGCGCGGTCATTCGTTCGACGAGGAAGTGGTGCGCGCGGCGCTGATGCAACCCTGCGGATTCGTCGGGATGATCGGTTCGCGCCGCCGGGTAAAAGCTACGCTCGAGCGAATCGGCGAGAGCGGGGTTCCCAAAGAACGCCTCGCCGACGTGCACGCGCCGCTCGGCGTCGCGATCGGCGGCGAGACGCCCGAGGAGATCGCAGTTTCGATCATCGCGGAGATCATTCGCGAGCGCCGCACCAACGAGCGCGACGATTTCACGCTCGGCGTGCGTTTCGGCAGCCTCAAACGGTCGAAGTAGCTCTCGATGCCGAAGCGTCTCGAGGGAATCATACTGGCGGCTGGCGAATCGCGCCGGATGGGCTATCCGAAGCCGCTCCTCGAGATCGGCGGACGGACTTTTGTCGAGCAGATAGTAGAGACGATGCTCGCAGTGGTGCCGCGGCTCGTAATCGTGGTCGGGGCGCATCGCGAGCGCGTTCGGGCCGCGATTCCGCACGACGCGCGTATCGCGATCGTCGAGAATCCAAACTATTCGCGCGGACAACTGTCGTCGCTCAAGGTTGGGCTTGGCGTTCTTCAACCGGATTCATCGGGCGCGCTGGTGCATCTCGGAGACCATCCGATGGTCCGCGTGGAAACGTTTCGCGCGATCGTTGATTCGTACGATCGAACGGGCAAACCGATCTTGATTGCGCGCAACGGCGGCCGCCGGGGACATCCGGTGATTTTCGATCGCGCGCTGTTCGGCGAACTTCTTTCAGCGCCGGAAGAAGAGGGCGCGCGTCACGTGGTGAACGCCTACCCCACGCGGGTCGCCTACGTTGACCTGGACGATCCGGGAATCAACCTCGACCTGGACACCCCCGCCGACCTGTCGCATGCGGGCCTGCCACCACCGCTGAAGCGATGAGTGGGTCGTTGGCATCACCGGATTATTAATCCTCTAAGCGGTGGCACAGCAGCGCGATTCGGCGATGATGGCGCGCAAGGAGGCGGTGGCGGCCCGACGTACGTCTATCGATCAGCAATTCCCACTAGATAGGACACTGCGTGTTTCCGACGAACATCTCTACGGCTGACTACCGCGTCGACCACCGTGGGAAGAGCTGAGGTCAAAGCGACGCCCGATAAGGTAGCGAACGCCGAAAGAGCTTGGTGGGGCGAAAAATAATTCAGCGCGCCCAGAGTGATAACAGGTACCCTCCAGTGCGTCACGGACTTGATCAGATCGCCAAATAGTTTGTCGCGAGCCGCTTCCATTGCGTGTCTGTACTCCACCAGTTGGGGAGAAACCTCTCGGGCGATCAGGCGTGGAATTTCGCGGTCCCAGCTCAGTGGGTGGTACGTCGTCCAGTGTAGCCGCTAGGCGGGCGATTTCGGACGACCAAGCAGAATGCGCAGCTTTAGCTTCCTCTCTATAGTCCAGGATATCTCCCGGCTTTAGTTTCTCAAGTACTTCATCTGGGATGACCGACTTGATCACTTCCAAACCTACGAGGGGCGCAACGACAGGAGTTTCTCCTACGTATTTCTTATCGGACAGGCGCATCGCCAGCAGGGTCTCGAAAAAGGGATCGTCAGTGACCGGTGCAGTTTCGGATCGTAGCGAGAAGAGCATCGCACTCGTCAAATGTATGGACGCATCGATCAATAGCATTTTAAAGCTCTCGCGGATGCTTGCAGGGTCATCAATCTGATAGGGAGGGGCAGAGAGTAGCGGGTCTTTGAATTCTATTGTCGCTAGACTCGCATCCCGACCGATTGCTTCGACCACTTCTCGACCGGTGCACGACCCGTAATTTGCGTCGAGTCCAATAAATTTGCTCGCGAAGCAATCGTCGGCTTGCAGCCCTTCCAAAATGATGCGCCGCAAGTTCAGATTACCTAAATCTGCTTCGACGTACTCGCGATACACCCCTTGGGCCGGCCCCGACGGAGGGGTGCAAATGGTCAAACCCACCTGCTTTCCCTCGAATGCCTTCATCAGACGATGGGCAATCGAAGGAACTCCTACAGTTCCCCACTCACCGTCGTGCGAAGTTGGAATCCGACGCGAAGAAGCTTCCGTAGCCCTTAGGATCGGTCGGTTGAATGTAACGGATGGACGATCAATCGAATCCGATGTTGTCCGCTAGTGCGAGTAGCCTCTTCAATGTCGGCGACGAGCAGAAAGTTCCGCCCGCGTATATGAGCTTCACCGTCGACGAACCTCCTTGTTGAAGCTATTTAGGCGGCTCTCTCTTTGAGCGCTCCGAGCTTGCTCCCAAGCGTCCTCTTTACGGCGATGTCTACATGATAGCGAGGCATGACAGCCGCGGTCAGCGATTCCTCAGACCACGAGCTTTTGACCTGCTCGTCGTTCCATTCCTTGCTGCCCTTCAGGGACTGGAGTCCCAGAATTGTTTCCACCAGTTGCTGCTCAAACCATTCGCGCACCACGTCTTTAATCGTTTCGCGCGCGCCGGGGACGTTCGCGTAAAATTTTGACCAGCGGTCGTTCATGTCCGTGAATACCCGGAAGTCTTCATTGATTTGCAGGAGATTTTGTTCCGGCAGATATTTCGCCGCCCGATCTTCAAGAAACCCCGGCTGTCGAGTCTTGTCTGCTGCGGACACCCATTTGATGATAGGTGGGAGACTTCCCCGCAATTCCTTTCCGGGAAGGCCACCCTTGTTGGCGATGAACAAACTGTAGAAGTCCTGACTCTGCTTAGGTGCACCACTCGCCCCTCCTGAGAGTCCATTGGTTCCTTGGCTGCCGTCCCGCTTGGTGCCAGTCTTGCCGCTCCCGTATGGAATGGTGCTGTCCGAGTCGATGAGTAAATCTCCCGATGGACTCGGGCGGTACTTGCTGAGTTTGAGCAACTCTCGAATTTGTTTTAACCGTTCCCAAACGGTCTGTGTATGATCTTTGGACGACGATCCTGCCGCGACCTCTTCCATCAGTTCTTGGATCGGTTTTGGCATCAACGCCCGAAACTCTGCCGCCCAGTCCGACCAAGGTAATGGCTCGTCATTCAATATCAGACTCGTGCGGGCGGTGTTGGAGACAACTACAGCATTCTCACCGACAGAAGGCTCGACGTAGATCACGACGCGGGGATAGCCGAATACAACACCGAAGGACTGCAGTTTCGCGACCCCGGCGCGGGAGATAGCCATCTCATAGAGTTCATCTTGATAGAGCGCTGCGAGGTGACCATTCGAGGCGATCCATCCAGAATTGTTTCCGA
The DNA here is from genome assembly GCA_963805315.1 of uncultured delta proteobacterium. Lineage (GTDB taxonomy): Bacteria > Desulfobacterota > Binatia > Binatales > Binataceae > Binatus. The sequence continues at coordinate 506,371 of CAWDTQ010000015.1, read as the reverse complement.
GGGCCGGTTCATCTTTGAGTATCCACCAATGGGCCGTTGCGTAGCTCAGCGGAACCGCACCGGAGTGTTCTGCATGTGCATCGAGGTATGATTTCTGTCCCGTGATCGTGCGCAGTAAATTCCGATCACGATCAGCGCGCGGGTACTCCCATCCCTCGCGTGCTTTCACGGTGATTCCTTTCGGAAATCGGTAGTACCGAGTATTCAAGTATCGCGAAATCCAACGCGACGGGCTCATGGCACCTTCCGGCGCCTGCATTGTGTTATCGTCGGCGAAGTTTCCGTGGAGGACGACTTTGGTGCCATGATCTTTAATGAGTTCGGGCTTGATCGCGTCTTCAATCGTTGGGGTGTATGTTGAGTCCCCATCGGGTTGTTCAAATTGCTTCAGACCGTACATGTCTTCTTTGGGATCGCGCCAAACATGAATCATCGAACCGACGCCATTCTTCCAAGACAAATAAACGAGCCCCGCTCGATTTCTAGGAACCGCGGAAACCTTAGCCCCGACGCCGAAATTGCCCTCGTGACTTTGCTGATGCACCGAAGACGAGAGTTGGTTGATGAATCCAATCATCTCCGTGCCCGTCATTCCTACGCCGTTATCGATTATGCAGAGCTTGAGTTCCCGGTGAGGTCGTGTTGATCCCAATCGCAATCCCAGACAATCTCGCCGGTCCCCCCTGATGCTAAGATTGCCTCAATGCTGTTCTGGGTCAGCTCTCTCAGGAACTGCAACGGTGCGCAGTCCTTACTGAGCCGGTCGATCATGAACGCGGTGTTGGCCACGGACATGGCCATGGTCTTGTGTTGGAGCATCTCGTGACCTCCTCGGCGCTAGAGTAGGTTGTTTGCGACTCTCGCCGATTTAGCTGCTCGCTTAACGCCCCGGTAGGCTGGTAGGCGAACCAACGTGCCTACGGATTGTCAGAAGCCCGCCGCCGAAGCGATGAGTGCATAGACGACTTCAATGAGCCGCCTCGACTGCAGGAATCGTCCATGTGCCGTCCAGCAGTGATGGCGGATTCTCCTGGGGCCAGTACATCCGCAGCATCAGGACGAACTTGTCGGCGGGAGCAGGCAGCCAGTTGGATTCCTTGTCCTTGCCGGGATTTTCGTTCTGCACGTAAAGGTCGACCGATCCGTCGGCATTGTGCTTGAGCTTGTTACGCGCGCTCAGCGTGTAACGGTTGAGCGGATTCGCGACAAAAAAATACTGCGCGTCGTACATCGTCAGCGACCAGAATCCCTTCACCGGAGGCATCTCGCCCTTGTTGAAATGCATGACGTATTTGTTGGCGCCCGAGTACGGCTTGCCCTGGGCATCGACTTCCGACGTCGGATAGACCGCATCCTGCGGCCGGTTCGCGCCCAGACCGATAGCGGTTACAAAGGCGCGGTCGAGATAGTCGGTGCCGTAGGTCCCGGTCTTCGTGAAGAACGCCCAACCATTTTGGTGTTTTCCCGCTTCCTTGAAGTAGCTCACGATTTTGCCGAATGCGGCGGCGGGAACAACCTTGAGCGCATTTTGCGCGCCAGGCGGGAGCTTGGTCAGATCAAACGGTTGTCCGGCTACGATTCCTATCTTCGCCATCTGCGCCACCATCGGCGCGTCCTCGGCCACCGGCGGGTTGTCCTTCATCAACTGCGCCATCAGGTTGAAGTACGCCGCGACATCGAGTGCATTCACCTGGTCTCGTACCGGCGGTTTTCATGTCGATGCTCGGATCGACGGTCCCCGGCGGCGGCGTGTATGCCTTGTTGTAGGAGCTAAGCGGGACCAGCGTGATCTTGTCCTGCAGTTCGTGTACGGCCTTGTAGTCCGCAGGCGTGCCGGTGCAATAGATGCGTCCGAGAATCCAGACCAGGTCAGTCGGCGACTTGTATTGCGTGGCCCCGGCCGGTAGCGCGCCCGTCCAGTTGGGTCCTGTTATTACGTAGGTCTGCGGTCCGGTGCCCGTCGTGCGCGTTCCCGGGACCTGGAAGACCGTCGTCCACGCGTCCAGCATCGGAAACAGGTAGTAGCGTCCGTGAGCGTCCGGGATGCTGAGCACGTATGGCTCCTTGGCCAGGTCGACCCACGCCGTGGTGTAGAGAGTGTCGGCGTTTGGAGCGGTGACAGCGCGAAACGAAGCATTCGGGTAGGCGCGGCCTTTCGCCAATTCCCCCATCGGCGCTCTCGTAGCGTTCGGCTTTGCAACGTTGGTCAGTGCGCGACGCGTGTATTCCATCGTGACCAGCGGATAGCCGTAGATATAAGCGTCGGTCGCGATCTTCGCGGCTTCATCCGCATTGAGCCCACTGGAAGCCGGGCCATTCTGCGCGAAGCTGGACGCGACACCCAATACGGCTACCGCGCATGCAAACATAAACGTCGCAGCAGCATTGCAGGTACGTCGAATTAGAGTGGGTTCGCGCTTCATTGCATGGACTCCTGTTTAAGACCTCAAGGGCTAAACTACTTTTCGGAAGGCGAGGGCGGGGCTGATCTTTACCGCCTGGAGAACCGGAACGATTGCGCTCGCGAGGCTAACCGTTACGATCGCGAACAGGGCTGCGAGCGCGAGATCCGGCGTCACCAGTATGTAGCCCAAGCCTCCGACCACCGCGCCCATCGTAACTCCGCGCCCGAATAGGGCCCACGCTAGGCCCGCTCCCACTGCACCACCGACAAGTCCCATCGCCGCCGCCTCTCCGAACAGCATCGCCGCCACGTGCAATGGCTCGAAACCAAGCGCCCGTATCACCGCAACTTCCGAGATCCGTTCGCGCACGCTGATAGCCATCGAGTTCGCCGCCACCAGCATCACGGTGATCACGACCACGGCGCACAGGCTCAGGATTATCGTACTGAGATCAGCGATCGCGGAAACGCCATTTGCGATCGAATCGCTTTCCGTGATTGTGCTGGTTTCGTATTCGGAGTTGCGAAACCTGCCGTCTATCTCCTCTATCACCTGCGGGATTTCATTTACGTGCGCGACCCTGACCGCGATGAACGATGCCGAATCGGTGATATCCACGCCAAAAGTCTGCTTCACGGCTTGATCGAAATACTCGCGGCGAAAGATGAAGCTGTTCTGCGTGACCTTGCCCGGCAGTTGCGCGATTATCACAAAGCTCAGGGCGAGCTTGCTGTCGCCGTTTTTCAGCGTGACCCAATCGCCGACATTCCAGTGGTATTTTTCCATGAGCATCTGGCCCACCAGCGCCGACCGCCGTTCACGAAGGAATTCCTTGACCTGATCCGGCGTGAGTGAACTTTCGGGAAAGACCTCCTGCACGTCAGGGTCGATGCCGAATGAAACAATCGGCTGGCGTTCGTCCTGATAGATTCCTCCCCATTGGCGCTCCGCGGTCGCAGCGACCACCCCCGGCATTTTAGCGATCGCGTCGCGATACCAAATCGGCAGCATGTACGCATTGGGCGCGGTAACGATCACACGCAGGCCGGTGGACGCGTCTTCGATGATCCGATTGAGCGAGACCGGCACCGCGATCAACACCGTCAGCAGGAAAGCGGCGATGAAGAGCGTGAGCATGTTGAGCGCCGTTCGCAACTTCCTGCGGCTCAGATTGCGGAATATCAGCAATACGAGCTTCATCGCTCAGGCTTCGCGCAATGCGGCGTTGATGCTGATTGCCGACGCGCGCCACGCGGGTAAGAACCCGCCAATCACGCCGATGAGAACCCCGGCGATGAGACCGGCGACGACGGCGCGAATTCCAAGGTGAAACGAAAATATCAGGAGCCCGACGTTCATCAGGCGGCTATTCAGTCCGGTCAAATCCGCTACCAACACTCCGATAACTTCTCCGATGATTGCGCCCGCCAGGCCGAGCATCGCGCTCTCCGCGACGAAGCTCGCGAGCACGTTGCCCGGCCCGAATCCGAGCGAGCGCAACACACCTATCTCGCGGCTCCGCCTGGCGACCGCCGCGTACATCGTGTTCATTCCGCCGAAGACTGCTCCGATGGCGAGGATTGCCGCGAGGATCAACCCGTAGGACTGGAACTGATCGGCCATCTGATTCTGCTCTGCGTAAAATTGCTTTTCCGATTCCGCGTGCAGCGGGATACGCGGATCTTTTTTCAGAGTCTCAGTCAGCGACGGCAGCTCGCCCGGCTTGACCACGACATGCAGCACGTTGGCGATTCCGCGGTTCTTGTTGTGAAAGTCATTGAAGAGATCCTCCGAGTCGCACCAAATTTCCGATTCGCGCGCGCTGTCGGCGTCAGAGAAGACCCCGACAATAGTCCAATTGCGCCTTCCAAAATGGAACGTCGCAGGCGGAGCGAGCGCGGGAAACTTCGCGACCAGTTTGCGGCCAACCACCCATTCACCGGCGCCGGAAACCGGCCAATGCCCCGACTCCAGCTTCATGTTTCGATGCACGCTGTACGCGATTGGCTTCACCCCGCGCAGATAGACGAACATCGTTTTTGCGTGACCAGGATTTACGTTGAGCGCCGTGACCACTTCCGGTGAGATGAGTGGGGCGCCGGCAGGTTCGCTCGCTAATTGAGGCATCGTATGCAGGAGTTCCAACATCGGCTGCATGATGACGCTGTTGGGTTCTGCTTCAGCGCCGTTTGAGAGCAGAACGTAATTCCCGCTCTCCGCCTCGCTTTGAACCGCCCTGCGCATCCCGTCCACGAAACCGAACAGGATGAAAAGAATCATGACGACCAACGCGATACCCAACCCCGCCATCATCGACGATGACCATCGGACCACCAGGCTGCGGGCGTTGTAGCTGAGAGGAATCAATTTACGTCTGACGCAGGAAGTGTAACGCGGGATTTGTGGCTCGGCCAGCTAACCGAGACCGCCGGAGGCGAATCACCTGGCCAGGGCGCAGTCGCCAAGCTCGATGGTCATCCAGATGTGTCGCGCGCTCGGGGTACTGGCGCATCTCGGCTTCGACGAACTGGGCGACCTGCGCTCTGAACGCACGATCAGGCGCGAACGCAGTTTGTGCAAGCGTGGGCGCGGCGACTGAGATGACCAGAGCGATCGCTAGCGATCGCAAGATAAGCCGCTGTCTTCATCGGGAGCGCCCGCTTTACTTAAGCGTGCCGGCGAACAACTCCGTCAGCTTCTCGAATGCGCGGTCTGCTTGGGGCTGGTTGTAAACGGGAGCGTCCGCCGTCGTCCAACCGTGAAATGCGCCATCGTACACTTCGCTTTCGTATTTTCCGCCCCACGCGGCGAGCGCGCGATTGAACTTCTCGATCGCCTCCTCCGGCATGCTGCGGTCCTTGGTCGCGTGCCCGAAGTAGAGCCGCGCCTTGATCCTTGGCAGCACAAGATGCGGACTGGTTGGCTCCTCGGTATAGAGACCGCCGCCGTGGAATGAAGCCATCGCGGCGACTTTGCCCGGCATGGCGGCGGCAGTGCGCATCGCAAAAGCTCCTGTGAAGCAGTAGCCGACGACGCCGATCGATCCTGCGCTCACGCCATCATGCGCCGCGAGAAATTTGACGTAGGCTGTCCCGTCGCGCTCGACGGCTTCAGGAGTCAGCGGCGCCCGCAGCTCGCCGAATCGCTTCATCGTGCGCGCATCTCCCAGGCCAATCGTCACGTCGATGACCGGCGGCTTGGTCGTGCGATAGAAAACGTTGGGCATCAGCACGGTGTAACCTTTCTCGGCCAGCCGTCGCGCCATTTCGCGATGCGACGGACGGATGCCGCCGATGTCGGTCAAATGGATGACGCCCGGCATCCGCCGCTCGCCGTCCGCTCGATAGAGAAAACCGTCGACGGTCCCGTCGCTCGTGCGAATTTCAATCGCTTGCTCGATCATTGTTGCCTCCACAATTTTTGCGCGCTGAAATCTACGGTGGCGCGCTCAGCCCGATCCATATACCACAGACGGGGAATTCACGGCGCTATTGACTGGCAGGGTCTGTTCCAAACAGCTTTGATCCAATGCCGAACCGGACGCATCAATTTTACGCGGTTGCTTTCGAGGAGAACTTCTCGCTTCGCCAGATTGCCCCCGCTTTTCCCGAAGCAAGAACGTCACCGCTCGAGATGTTCGTGCCAATCGACTCCGACGGCGGCCTCTACTTTTTTCCTTTCGGCGCCATCGTCTCGCACGACGTTCCCGCCGAGCATCGCGAGCGCATCTTCGCGCGCCTCACCCAGGTCCTGCCCAAACTCACCACCCGCATCATCCGCGAAGACTACTCAGTGCTGGAAGATCCTGCCGCGCCGATCGGCATTTCCAACGGGATGCTGCGGGTCGACAAGCTCACTCCCCAGCGCGCGGGCATAGTCGCGTTGACGGTCGCTCAAAGCGCCGCGATGGAATACTACGAGCGCATCGTGGACAGCCTCTTCGCGCGGACCGCGCAGTTGGTCGATCGGATGGCGACGCGCGGCACCGTGCCGTTTCGCGTCAAACCGCTGCATCGCTTCATCGGCGAAGCGATTTCGTCGCGCACCGAAGTTCTCGCCGTACTCCACCTGCTCGACAAGCCCGACGCCGCGTGGGAAGACCCGGCGATGGATCTCATCTACGACGACCTGCGCGACGAGTTCGACCTGGTCGATCGTTACGCGGCCCTGACCAGCAAGCTGCAAAGCATCCAGGATTCGCTGGTGCTGGTGCTGGACGTCGCGCGCGATCGCCGCCTCGTGCTGCTCGAAGTCGTAGTCGTGCTGCTGATTCTGCTCGAAGTGATTCTGAGCCTCGCCCACTTCACTTTCTAGAATTACCTCGTTTCAGTTCATACTGCCGAAACATTGGTCCGGTAGGGTTTTCATCGCGCGAACTTTAGCCTCGCGCTGGCGCGAACGCGCCCTTGCATTACCGGGAACTTGTGATGTCACACGAAAAAGGATTGGAGACCGGACTCCTGCTGCCGGAACAGTACGTCGATCTGGTCAGGCGAAATCACGTCATCGAGGGCGAGCTGAAGCTCCTGCTGGCGGTTCTGGAAGACGCGATTCGATGCTACCTGCGAAATACGAACGCAAAAGACGGGGAGCGTCGCCGCGACTTCGTCGAGGTCAGGGGCTGGTTCGAAGGTGGATCGGCAGGCGCCCGATACGCGGATATTTTCAGCTTCGACAATGTTTGCCTGGCGCTCGGGATTGAGCCGCGCTGCCTGCTTGCGCGCCTGCGGATTCTGACAATCGGCGATCTGCCATCGCGGCGTTACCAGATGCGCCGACATCGCCCGCTGTCCAGCCTGCGGCGTCCCGACGGTGTGCGCGAGCGAAATCGCGCACGCACGCACGCCTCGTGAGGCAAGGAGTCTAACCCCTTCCCTCGGGGGAGAAGGGGAACAATCGCGGAGGGAGGTTCGACAATCTTCTCTCGAGCATTTCCCCCGATTGAGAGCGAAAGGTTGTCCTCAACATTTCGCGCTTAATACTGGGTGCAGGGGTCATCCCTGCCGAAGGAAGCGTGAAACCCACCGCGGGTTTTCACATTCAATTAAGTTCCGCCTTCCTCAAACAGCCATCGCGTCGCACTGCCCTGGAATTCACCGGGAGTCGCGTCAACCGCGATAACCTTGCGCGGACGGACGGCGAAGATCGGCCCCATGTCGAGCACGGTCTCGGGCTTCAAATCCCACTGGTACTTTGGATTGTAGGCCGCGACGAAGTTGCGGACTGTTTCCACGTCCGCGATTTTTTCAGCAGCGCCCTCGAGCGAGACGGCGTGGATCCCGTCTTCGGGACATACAACGCAATTCGGATTGGCGGCGAGGTTGCGCGCCTTGCGCGATTTCGCGCCGCTGCTGAAGTAGAACGCTCCGTCGAGCCAAACGCCCCAAACCGGCACGCAATGCGGCCGGCCGTCGGGGCATGTGGTCGCGACCCAGTAATTGCGCGACTTCGTCAGCCGCTCGACGGCCCAATCCCACGGCAACAGCCCGCGGCCGCCGCTCGCGTCGAGGATCCCGTAGCCCGGCATGTAGGGCCGGCTAGCTATTGGTGTCGCTGTCGCACGCCTGGGTGCCATGCGCGCTACGATCGCATCAGAGATTCGCTTCGCGCAACCCGGAGATATCGAATTTGCGCGAGACGCGAGGCCGAAGCACTCGCCGGACTTATCCCGGATGCTCCAGCCTGGTCCGGCGCTCGCGCAAAACTCGAAGAGTGGAAGACCGGAAACGAAGACGGACTAAGTCTCGCTAGTCGCGCCAACGTTTCCAATCATGATGATGTTCGCGGACCCACTTCGGATTGTTCGAGTACCACCAATCGCGGTCGCGCCAGACATGGTGGTCGTCCCAATCGCCGTCATAGGTGCGCCACTGCGGGTAAACCGTGACCCACTCGGGATGATGGTGATAGACCCAGCCGGGGTGGTTGTCATGCCACCAGGGCGCGTCACGCCAAACGTGATGGTCGTCCCAATCGCCATAGTGATGGTCGGCATGGGCAACCACCGGCGCAGCCGCGAACAGCGCAGTCAGGGCAGCGGCGGTGAATATCGTTCGAAGTTTCATTCCTGGCCACCTCCTGGAAAGTTGGCAATGGTGAGTCGGGAAATACCTCACGAAGATCAATACGAAGCATCGTTAATGCCAGTTTCAGGAGGAAGAAAGTCGCGAAAAAATCAGGAATTTCACCGGAAAAGTCCGCCGCACGAAACGTAAAGCTCTGAAAAATCTACAGACTCAGGAAGGGCGATTGGTGGGCAGGGATTGAATCGAACACTCGACACAAGGATTTTCAGTTCTATTGAATCCCGTCTGCCCTTGTCCACACTGAGTAATCTAGTGAGGTAGTCAGTCCGCCGAAGTGCATATTACTCGCCCGTGGTTATCGCCGTGGCTGTCAGGCTGGCTGTCAAACTCCGAAGCATCGTCACCCGCCGGAACTGCACCAGTTTGGAAACCAGAAATGGGCACCCCGGCACCCTGCGGGGTGAACCCTCCAAGGGGTTTGCGATCACTGGAGATGCTGCGCGATCAACTCGCAAAAAAAATTTTGCAAGGCGGAACGCCTGGAGCGCGGGAAGCCGTGGAAAATCTAACGCGCCGCCCCTAAACCACAGGTGACGCCGTAAACTACGCGGCAGAGCGCTTTCTGGCCACCGAGAACGACGCGTCAAACCTTCAAGCGATCTTTTGTGCTGATCAGATCAGTCTTAGAGTTAAAAATTATGCTCAGAGTGTACCAATAGTGTTCCTCATTGACTTAAGGATGGCCTTTCAGTAGTCGTTCGGTCTCACCGCTCGTTAAGCAAACTGTTAAGGGGAGGGACTCAAATGAAACTATTCGGGATTGGGCTTGTCGGTCCGCTCAGCCCTGCGAAACAGATGGTCTGGATAATATCTTCCGTTGTTTCGCTTCTCATTTTCCCGCTAGCAACTGTTACGCACAGTTTCACGGGCTTTACTTCAGTATCACCTCCGATGACGGGGGCTACCGATTTCGTCACTGGCTTCCCTACGTGCTTGGATCCCAATAGCAACAAAACTGTCGGGCCAATTGGCGTTTTGTTTGACGGAACGCACTTTTTCGTGACGGACCCCTGCAATGCATTCACGTATCGGTTTACCGCAGCGGGCGGCTCCGTTGCGGCACCTGATGCTCAGGCTCAAAACGGCCTTACCCATGGCCTCGCCTTATCCAACGGCGCTTATTATGGTGCCGTCAGCGTACCCGGCTTCGTTGGGGTCTATCAGTTCGATCCGAACACATTGGCAATTACCCGTCTGGTCGCTAAATTTCCGGAGATCGACGCGCAGGGCTCGAATAACCTCGTGCTTGACATTGCGCCGTACCCTCCGGACCCGGATCTCCTCGCCGTTTCTTCATTTGCGGGTCTGTACACCCTGCAAAATCTCACGTCTGCTATGCCGACCTTGACCCAGATCTCTCCTTTCGGGGAAGACGGCATTGCATACAATTCGGACGGAACTCGGTTTTACGAGGCTGCTGGCGATATCTTTGGGTTCGATCTCACGCAACCTGGCAACCCTGTAATATTAAACATAGATATAAGTCCAGACACCCCCGATGGAATGGCAGTTGCACAAGGCTATGTCCTGGCTGGGGGTATAAATGTTTCCAATAATGTCTTTGTAAACACATGGGATGGCAATTTGATTCGAATCGATACGAATAACGGTAATGCTGTATCAACGGTGGCGAGTGGAGGATCACGCGGTGACTTCGTGACCGTAGGGGCGGATGGTTGTCTGTACGCTACCCAAAGCGACCGAGTCGAAAAAATGAGTCCTTGTTTCTTCGCACCCTTTGTTGCAGGCGACAACACCCCATTAGGGAGCGACGTTTCGGTTGTCTTGGGCAGTGGTACCGTTACTTTTGGCACCGTGACGTCGCCTGGGAGCACAACCGTAACGCCGTTGGATCCAGCTACCGCTGGACCGCTTCCACCACCACCCAACAACCTGGTCCCTGGCACCTATCTCGACGTCGCTACAACCGCGACTTACAGTGGGCCAGTCACGGTCTGTTTCGATTATGTTCCTCCGGGTATGGTCTCCTTGTTCCACTTCGACAATGCCACTGGAAACTGGGTGGATGTGACCACGACGAACACTCCGCAACTTCCGCCCCCCAACGACACCGAAGGCAACGTATGCGGGCAGGTGAGTAGCCTGTCGCCATTTCTGGTCGCTCACAGCGTTGAGAATGAGGTGAAAGGAATCTTTGCCGCGGGCGAGATCAAGAATCAGGGCCTGGAGAAGGCGCTTCTGAGTCACCTAAATTCGGCTGCGAGTGCTCGGGCGAAGGGCAACTGCAAGAGGGCGGGTAACATCCTCCAGGCATTCAACAACTTGGTCCAGGCGCAGACCGGAAAGGGCATCGTCAAGAGCGCGGCGGCGAACCTGATCACGGACGCGCAGTACCTAATCAGTCATTGCCCCGGGACCTGAAGTACGCCGCGAAGGAGGAGCGCCGGCTGGCTACGCTTCGATCACGACTGTGGAAGCAGCTTGTTTGTTGGGCCAAACTCGGGCTGGGCTTTGTGTTTTGAATCCGCGATGCGTCGACGACTCTGTTGGTGGGCAGGGAGTGAATCGAACACTCGACACAAGGATTTTCAGTCCTTTGCTCTACCGACTGAGCTACCTGCCCACCGTGTTTGAACGCTTCCGCGGTGCGGCGAACCTTCATTCGTACCGATGATTGCCGCGCCGTGCAACGGCCTGCTCATCGCTTGAGCCCCGCCACGCGCGACTCGACGAAATCGATCACCTTGCCTTCCAGGTTCGCACCGTCGAGCCGGTCGATCTCCTGCACTCCGGTCGGACTCGTCACGTTCACCTCGGTTAGATAGTTACCGATGATGTCGAGCCCGACAAAGTACAGGCCGTCGCGCACGAGGCGCGGCTTCAGCATCCGGCAGATGTCGCGATCGCGCGCGGTGATCGGCGCTTTCACGCAATTGCCGCCGACGTGGATGTTGCCGCGATTCTCGTCGTCGCGCGGCACCCGCAGCATGCATCCGATCGGCTCGCCATCGAGCACGATCAGCCGCTTGTCGCCGTTGCGCGCCTCGGGGAGATAGCGCTGCGCCATGATTGGACGCGATTCGTATTGCGTCACCGTTTCGAGAATCGCGCCGAGGTTGCGATCCTTGGTCGTGACCAGGAAGACCCCCTCGCCGCCGTGTCCGTCGAGCGGCTTCACGATCATCTCGCCGCCTTGTTCGTCGAGAAAAGTCTTGAGCCGCGGAATCTCATACGTGACCAGCGTCGGCGGGATAGCGTCGGGAAAATTCAGCGAGTAGAGCTTCTCGTTGGCCTCGCGCAGGCCCGCCGGATTGTTGAGCACTAACGTGCGGCGGCTGTCGGCCAGACTGAGCAGCATCGTCGCGTAGAGATAGGCCGCATCGGCCGGCGGATCCTTGCGCATGAAGACCGCGTCGAAAGCTCTCGAGCGGATACTCGTCGCCCTCGTCGAGAAACTGGTAGTGAGGATCCTTGCGCATCACTTCGCATTGCCGCGCCCGTGCGATTACCTTTCGCGCCGCGCGCGTAAAGGTCGCGCAGCCCGAGGAAATAAATCTCGTGGCCGCGGAACTGCGCCTCGAGCATGAACACGAACGTGGTGTCCTTGTCGACCAGCACGCGCTCGAGCGGATCCATGATGAAGGCAAATTTATGCGCCCCCTTTTTCTGCTCTTTAGGCATCTTCGCTGCCGTCGCCTGACCCTTGCTCATCGTAAAGTAACCCTGCCGCTATGCTGACGGCTCCCAGAGCCGCCGTCTCGCTCCTGAGGCGATTTGGTCCGAGCCCAGCCGCGACGAATCCGGCGTTTGCCGCTTGGCACGCTCGTCGTCGTCGAAATCGCCTTCCGGTCCAACCGCTATCAATATCGCACTCGGATGCGCGCGTCGAATCACGTTGACGAGCGGCGCGCCCCCTTGCGTGCAGATTACCGCGAGCGCGCCCGGCGGCACGAAGCCGAATCAAATCGTCGAGGGCGAGTGGCGCGCGGACCTCCATCGCGGCGGCGGACTGGCTCTGCTTTGCGGCGGAGAGCGCGAGTCGTTTCCATCGCGCGAGACGCTCTGCCCCCGGCGAAGCGGACTAGTCCGCGCGCGCAGACTAAAGGCCAAAGCTCGGACGCGCCCAACTCGGCCGCCTTCTCAACGAGGAAATCCATTCGCGGGCCTTTGATGATTGCTGCGGCCAATATGATTCGAGGTCGGGCAGGGGTTCACCGGCAACGATGATTCGATGCGAATCACGGCGCGGTCGCGTTCGTAGCGATCGATTACGCCGCGATGCTCGACGCCGGCGGAGTCGAGCAGCGACACGCGCTCATTGACGGTCAACCTCAGCACGGCGCGCATGTGATGCAACTCCGCGCCCTCTACATACGCGATGTGGCTCGCGTCAGGCGGGTGCGCAATCGAGAAACGGCGCGGCAACGAGACCGGTCATCGGCGGGGCGCCCGCGCCATCACGAGCGTCGTCCATCCGCGATGCGTCTTCCGGCTGAGGCATCGCAGCGGAGACCGGTAATAGCTCAACACTTCGTCGGCTTCGTCGGCGAGAAAACCGCCAAGGATCAGTCGTCCGCCGGGGGCGACAATTCGTTTCAGATGCGGCGCGAGCTCGATCAATGTATGGCTCAGAATGTTCGCCATGATCAGATCGAAGTGGCGATGAATCGAAGCGAGCGGGACTGATGAGAATCGGATCGACTTCTCGACGCCGTTGAGACGCGCATTGGCGCGCGCGTTTTCCAGAGCCGTCGGATCGATGTCGATTGCGATGATGTCGCGCTCGAGGCCGCCGCGCTTGCCAAGCATCGCCGCCGCGATTGCCAGAACGCCGGAGCCGGTGCCGGCATCGAGGATCGATCGTGGCGCGTGCGCGCCGACGATAGATTCGATAGCGCGCAGAGCGCCGGCAGTCGTGGGATGGTGGCCGGTGCCGAAAGCGCGCGCGGGCTGGATCACTATAGTGGTGCGGCCGGGTTCGGTTTCGCGCTTCCATGGCGGGACGATCAGAATTCGACGTCCGACGCGGAACGGGCCGAAGCGTTTCATCCACAACGTGGACCATCCGGGATCGACGATTCTTCGAGCGGCGCCGTCAACCGCGCCGTCAGAATCGGCGAGCATCCCGGCCTGCTGCATCATGAGTCTGAGCCGGGACAGGTCGGTCGCGGAGATTCGGTCGAAGTACGCTTCCAGTGCGACGGTTTTTTGCTCGCGCGCACGGGGAATTTCATCCCGGCGACGGCGCATCCGATGGCGCCGCCCGCGACGAGGATTCCCGCGGCTTCGTCCGCGAGGTGCGCGTGAGTGCGGAAGATCGCCCTCGTGTAACTTCGCCTGGATGCGGCCGCGCGTTGCATAGTGGTCGGGAAAGACTTTGGCATCGGATTGGGGCAAGGTATATCAGCAGGGGTGACCCCTGCACCCAATGTCCGGAGCGGCTCCGGTGGCGCCGCGGAGGATGTTTACAGTTCAAGACAGTCGGGTTTGCGCTTGCGCTCGATGAACGCGTAAACTCGGATCATTATCAGACTTCAATTTTTCCGACGTGGTGGAGGCGGGTTTTTTGGTGCTGAACATAGCCCATCGCGGGGCGAGCGGTACTTTTCCCGAAAACACCCTGAGCGCGTTTCGCGCCGCAATCGATGCGGGCGCGGATATGTGCGAGCTCGACGTTCAGCTCACGCGCGACGGCGCCGTCGTGGTGATTCATGACGAGACCGTCGAGCGCACGACAGACGGCAAGGGCGAAGTCGCGGAGCTGACGCTGGAAGAGTTGAAGCGACTTGACGCGGGCGCGAAGTTCAAAGGCACAATCAAGGCCGGTGCGCTCAAGGGCGTCGAGCGAATTCCAACGCTCGACGAAGTTTTTTCAGTGACCACCGGCAAATGCGGGTTGAACATCGAAATTAAGGCGGGCGGGCTGGAGCATCAGGTCGCGCAGATCATGCAGGCGCGCAACGCGTTGGGCGATAGCATCGTGTCGAGCTTCGACTGGGAATATCTCAAAAAAATCCAGGCGCTCAATTTCAATATCCGCGTCGCCTTGCTGGCGGACGAGAAGCCGGTGGACCTGATGATGAACGCGGTTGCGATGCGCGCGCATGCGATCAACCCGCGCTGGGACATGGTGACGGCGGACCTGTGCAAAGCGGCGCATGAGCGCGGCCTCAAGCTGTACACCTGGACGGTGGATGCGGATGCGCGGATGCGCGCGCTGGCGGAGTGCGGCGTTGACGGGATCATGACGAACTATCCGGAGCGGTTGCGGACGGTGGTGGGCGGCTGATGGGTCGTTTCGGCGACGACAAAATCGAGGAAGTCCGTTCACGCGCCGATATCGTCGAGATTGTCGGCGCGCACGTTCGGCTGCGCCGCGCAGGCCGCAACTTCGTCGGCCTGTGCCCATTCCATAACGAGAAGACTCCGTCGTTTTCGGTGAACGCCGAGCGCGGGTTCTTCCATTGCTTTGGATGCGGCGTCGGCGGCAGCGCTTTCAATTTCATCATGCGCGTCGAAGGGCTGACCTTTCCCGAAGCGGTGCGCTCGCTCGCGAAAAAATACGGCGTCACGATTCCCGAGCACGACGTATCCGGGCCGGCGGCGGGCGAACGCGAAGCGATGCTCAGGGCGAGCGAGGTCGCGGCTGAATTTTTCGCGCACGTGCTGTGGAACACGACCGACGGGGCGCTGGCGCGCGACTACCTGAAGTCGCGCGGGATCAGCGTCGAGACTGCGCGCGCGTTCATGCTTGGATTTGCGCCGAGCCGGCCGGCTTCGCTGACCAAGGCGCTGGAAAAGCGCGGGCTGCGCGATGCGGGCGTCAAGGTCGGGCTGGTAAAGAAGGACGTTGACGGCGCGCACGACATGTTTCGCGCGCGCGTGATGTTTCCGATTCGCGACGCGCAGGGACGCGCGATCGCGTTCGGCGGCCGGGTGCTCGACGCGCGCCTTCCCAAGTACATCAACTCGCCTGAATCGCCGTTGTATTCGAAAGCGCGGACACTGTACGGGCTGTTCGAAGCGCGGCAGGCGATTTCATCGAGCGCATCGTCGGGGAAAGACCGGGCAATCCTGGTCGAGGGGTACTTCGATGTCATTGCGCTGTGGCAGGCGGGGTTCAAGGAAGCGGTTGCGGGATGCGGCACGGCGCTGACGGTCGAGCAGCTTCGGGTGCTGAGCCGGTACACGAAGAATGTAATCGCGTGCTTCGACGGCGATGCGGCGGGGCGCAAGGCGTCGATGCGGGCGCTCGAGATTTTTCTGCAGGCGGGGTTGCTTGGCCGCGGGATTTTCATTCCGTCGGGATTCGATCCCGATACGTTCGTCCGCGAGCGCGGCGCAGCCGCGTTCGCGGAGCTGACGGAGAGATCCGAGTTGCTGGTCGATTATTTTCTCAGCGAGCAGGCCGGCGCGGCGCGCGGATCGATCGCCGAGCGGGCGCGGGCGGCGCAGCGGGTGGCCGAGATGCTCAAGCTGGTCGGAGATCCGTTCCAGTTCGATTTGCTGGCGCGCAAAGCGGCGGACCTGTTGTCGATAGGCGAGGAAGTGCTGCGCAAGGAGGCGCGCGGCGGACCGGGACGGTCCGGCGCGACGCCGTCGCACTTCGCGCGCGACAGCGCACGAACCGCGAGCCTGCCCGCCGCCGCCAGCGGCGGCGGCGACGCCGGCGATAAGGCCGAGATCGGCCTTATCGCGCTGGCGCTGCTGCATCCGGAGCTGCGCAATGAAATTGCGCAGTCCGGGGCGACGGCGAATTTCGAAGAAATTCGCCTCGGCGGCGTGCTCGCGGATTTGTGCAGGACCGACGAACCATACACCGCCTTGGAACAATGGATTGCCGATCGGCTGACGGCTGACGAGCAAGGGCTCGTGAGCGAGTTTGCGGTCGGTCCGCAGACCGATGACGTCGAGGACGAGACTCAGAAATATTCCAGCGACCTCGAAAAATGCCGCGCTCTCGTCAACGACTACGTCATTGCACTTGAGCGTCGGCGACGCACACGCGAGTTGGGCCGGCTGCGCGAGAGCGCAGCCGACCCGGCCGGCGCGCAGGCCGTCATCGCGCTGCGGCGCGAGAGGCGCGGCGCGTGAGCGGAAGCGGGCAGCGGGTCAAGTCCGTGAGCACCAATTGAAGATATCGCTCCTGACCATAGGGGCGATGGGCGACACTCAACCGTTCGTGGCGCTCGCGGTGCGATTCAAACAACAGGGACATACCGTCAAACTCGCAGCACGGCCAGACTTCGCCCCGATTGCGGCTTCCTACGGTATTGAGTTCGCTCCGATCGGGAATCCATACAAGTCATTGCTGAGGAATGAAGAAGTGGCGACGGCGATCGGATCGGGGAAGGTGCTCAAGACGCTGATCAGGCAAGCCTCGGACTCGAAACAGAGAAGGGCTTTCCTCGATGGGCTTGATACTGATGCGATCCGTGCGGTCGAGGGTGCCGAGGCAATCATCTATAAGAGCAGCTGGATTCCTTTTTACAGTATCGCGCAGAAACTCGGCGTCCCCTCCGCGGCCGCGATGTTCATGCCGCTTACGAGGACGCGTTCGTTCCCCAGCTTTCTCATCGGCGGCGGTAAGGATCGGGGCAGGATGATCAATTCGTTGATTTGGCTAATGACGGAGCAATTCGTCTGGCAGGTGGCGCGGCGGTTTGACAACAAGATGCGGATTGAGCTCCTTGGCCTTCCTCGATTGCCATTCTTGGGACCATCTGCCCGCCAATTGGAACGGACTCCGCTCTTCTACGCGTACAGCCCCATCGTGATTCCTCGTCCCGCCGATTGGCCCGACCGCATTCACGTCACGGGATTCTGGTTTTCCGATCCGCCGCCAGGCTGGACGCCTCCGTCTGAACTGGTCGCCTTTTTGGAGAACGGACCTCCGCCTGTTTACGTGGGCTTTGGCAGCATGCCAAGCGGTAGCGCTGCGGACACGCTGAAACTGGTCCTGAAGGCATTGGAGTTGTCCCACCAGCGCGGAATCTTACTTTCAGGCTGGGCGGGTATCGGCGAAGGAAGCAGGCTTCCGGAGTATGCGTTCGGTGTTCAGAGCGTACCGCATAGTTGGCTTTTCCCGCGGACGAGCGCTGTCGTTCACCACGGCGGCGCGGGCACAACAGGGGCAGGGCTTCGCGCCGGAGTCCCTTCAGTAGTCACGCCATTTGTTGCGGATCAGCCAAACTGGGCGAGGAGGATAGAGGCGCTTGGTGTCGGGCCTCGCGCAATTCCATTCAGAGAGCTTTCCGCTGACCGTCTGGCAGACGCCATTCGTCAGGCCACGTCAGATACCGCGATGCGCCAGCGCGCTTCCGATATCGGCGAAAAGATTCGCACCGAGGATGGAGTTGGAACGACCGTGGATTTGTTTATGGACTTCGTGCGTCGCGGCGGTACTATTCACTCGACGAGGGAAACGCGCGATCCGGACGCCCGTGTGCCTTCTCAAAACTTAAATCGCGAAGATCGATGTTGAACGAATGTTCCGGCGATCAGCCCTTAAGTCTGGCGCGCGAACTTGCTACCATCAGGGGAGCCTGATGCACTTCAGAGGGCCCATAGCTCAGCCAGGTTCAGAGCTGCCGGCTCATAACCGGCTGGTCCCAGGTTCAAATCCTGGTGGGCCCATACCATTCGTGCCCGCAGCGCTACCCGACAGGCTTTTCGCTGTATAACGGTGAGATGAAAAAGTGAAAAACGAAAAACAAAAACTTTGCGCAATGCGCATAACCTTAACGGAGGGACGACTTGCCTGAAGAGATAAGCCGGCTGATGGATCTGCAGATCATCGACCGGCAACTGCAAGAGTTGGAGCAATCGCTGTCGTCAATCGCCGGGCGCGTTGACCAGCTTCGCGATGAGAACCAAAGCAACCAGGCCGAACTCGATCGCCTTACCGAACAAGACAAGGAAATAACCGCGGCCCGCAAAAAGGCCGAGCGTGAACTGGCCGAGGGCGAAGTCCGAATCCGCAACAAGCGGATGCGATTGACGCTGGTCCGCAACGACAAGGAATTGCAGGCGCTGACGCATGAGGTCGAGTCGTTGAAGGAGACCAATCAACGGCTCGAGACCGAGTTGCTCACGTCGATGGAAGGCGCGGACTCGCGGACGGCGCGAATCAAGGAGCTGACCGAGGCGATCGCGAAGGGACGCGTCGATCTGACGGCGGCGGAAAAGGAAATCGCGGCGGAAGTCGAGGAGCTCAAGGGCAACATCGGGAAGCATCGGAAGGCGCGAGAGAAGGTCGCCGAGAATATCGACGCCGGCCTGCTGTCGCGCTACCAGATGATTTTCAGCCGGCGCGCGGGCGTCGCGGTGGTGAAGGCTGCGGGCGGGACCTGCCAGGGATGCAGGATGCGGCTGCCGCCCCAGTTGTACAACGAGATCCAGAAGCATCGGCAGATACATTTTTGCCCGAACTGCCAGCGCGTGTTGTACTATGAGGATCCTGTAGAGAAGCCGGCCTCGTAGGGAAGGGCAGATCACTTGATTTAATGTGAAACCCGCCGTGGGTTTCGCGCTTCCTTGGGCAGGGCTGAGCCCTGCACCCAGTATTCATGAGTGCGAAAATCGTCAGACTCGCTGACTCACAGATCCATCCGGCCGGCGCGATGCTTGCGCGCGCGTTCCACGACGATCCGCTCATGATCTACGCTATTCCCGAACCGCGCGAACGCACGCGGCTGCTGCCTGACGTGTATGCGAGGATGATCCGCTTTGGATGTCTGGCCGGCGAAGTCTATGCGACCGCGAGTGCGCTCGAGGGCGTCGCGCTGTGGATGCCGCCGAATGCGAAATGGTCGCGTGAGAATATCGAAGCGTCTGGGATGGCTCAGATGCCGGACCTAATAGGCAACGACGCGTATCAGCGCTATCGCGAAGTGGTCGGGCGCGAATGGCAGGCTCGCGAACGCGACATGACCGGCGCTTGCTGGTACCTGTTCCTGCTCGGCGTCGAGCCGAATCGTCAACGGCGCGGACTCGGCGGCGCGCTGATGCGTCCGGTGCTCGAGCGCGCCGACGCAGAGCGGCGCGAGTGCTATCTCGAGACCGAGAACGAACGCAACGTCGCATTCTATGTGAAACATGGCTTCGACGTGATCGTGAATGGCGAGGCGGCCGGTGTCAGCGGCGTGCGCTTCTGGACCTTTCACCGTACCCCGAAACGCTGAACGGTACGCGCCAAACACCTGCCAAGGCGGTCGGCTGTTTTCACGGTGAAGGGCGCGTTAGGCTTGGACGATGAACATCCCGGTTATCGACGTCGCATCGCTGCGTGGCGGGTCTCCGGACGCAGCGCGCGTCGGCGACGGCACTTGACAGGGCGTGCTGCGAGTTCGGGTTTTTCTACGTGACAGGCCACGGAATCAACCCTGCGCTATCCACGCGGCTGATGACGCTCGCGCGTGAGTTCTTCGCGCTTCCGATCGAACAGAAGCTCGCGATCGCAATGGCGCGCGGGGGCAGGGCGTGGCGCGGGTATTTCCCGGTGGACGGCGAGCTGACCTCCGGCCGACCCGATCGCAAGGAAGGGATCTACTTCGGCACCGAGTTGAGCCCGGACGACGCGCGCGTTCGGGCCGGAGTGCCGCTGCACGGCATGAATCTTTTTCCCGCGATCCCCGGATTCCGGGACGCGCTGCTGAGCTATATGGATGAAGTCACTGCCGTCGGTCAATTGATTCTCGGCGGAATCGCCGTCGGTCTCGGGCTGAGGCGGGATTACTTCCTCGAACGGTACACACGCGACCCGACCGTGCTCTTCCGCATCTTCAACTATCCGCCTGCGACGGTCGGTGCCACAGAAAACGAACTTGGCGTGGGCGAGCATACCGACTACGGACTGCTGACGCTCTTGCGGCAAGACGACGTCGGAGGCCTCGAAATTTGGCATCAGGATCGGTGGCTACCTGCGCCGCCGGTGCCCGATTCTTTCGTTTGCAACGTCGGCGACATGCTCGAGCGGCTGACTGCCGGGCGGTATGTGTCGGCATTGCATCGCGCGCGAAACGTTTCGGCGCAGGATCGCGTCTCGATGCCGCTCTTCCTCGACCCGAGCTTCGACGCGGTGCTGACGCCGATCAATGCACTGACGCCCGATCCCACTGCCGCGAGTCGGCGGCGCCACGGCCGTCGATGGGACGGCACCGATCTGGCCACGGTCAGCGGGAGTTACGGCGACTACCTGCTGGGCAAGGTTTCGAAAGTATTCCCGCAACTGAAAGCGAAAGTGCTTTAGGCGTGAGCGCGCTAACGCCTGTCGCTCGTACATCGCCAGCGGTGGCCGTCGCGAATCAGCGTGAATGTCGCGGGCATCGGGATCGATTCCCAGAACCCGTAATCGACATTCGGCATGAATGCGTGGAGCGCGAGTGCGATCAGGTTGCCGTGGCTCGCGAGTATCACGGTGTCGGCCGAGTGGCGCGTCGCGATAGTGTCGAGGACTTGCACGATTCTGGCTTGCGCGTCGCGGCCGGTCTCTCCGCCCGGCGGCGCATAGTCGAAGTCCTCCCACGCGCGCTTGAGATGCGTTCTCCAGTCCGGCAACTCGGCGGGCGATAGCAGCCGCTCGCGGAGGTCGTCGACAGTCTCGATCGCGAGGCGGCGCGCCCGCGCGATGGGTTCGATGGTCTGGCGCGCACGCAGGTAGGGGCTCGAATAGGCGGCGTCGATGCGCGTCGACGCGTGTATGTCGCCGAGTTGATGCGAGTCGCGAATTCCTTTTTCGCTGAGCGGACGCGTGTATTCGTCGAAGTCCGAAGTTCCGGGCGCTACCGGTTCGGCGTGTCGGACTAGGAGAACGGTCAGCAGTGAGACGGGGTTGGGCATCTTCGCATGGAGCTTATCTCGAGCCTTCGAGGAGCATTATTTCGAGAATTAGTACCGTCCTGATTCTATGTCATCGTGAATGGGAGAGCGAAAAGATGCTAGGCTGACAGGGCCGGAGTGAGTCGGGCGATCGCTTCCCGTAACAGGGAAGAGGAAAGTCCGGGCTCCATAGGGCAGGATGGCCGTTAACGGCGGCGCGGAGCGATCCGCGGAAAGTGGCACAGAAAATACACCGCCCGAAAGGGTAAGGGTGAAATGGCGGGGTAAGAGCCCACCGGCGCGCGAGCGATCGCGCGCGCATGCCAAACCCCATCCGGAGCAAGACCAAATAGGAGGCTGAGCGGCCCGCTCTTAAGGCCTCGGGTATGGTCGCATGAGCCGGCGAGCAATCGACGGCCTAGAGGAATGATCGCCGCCCGCAAGGGCACAGAACCCGGCTTACAGACTCACTCCGGCGTTTTTCAGTGAACCTGCAATGTGCCGGCGTTGCGCACGCCGCGAACAGCTGCCTCCAGCGGCTTCAGGATCGCGGTACCGGACGTGAGGTAGCGCGAGACTCGCGAGAGTGCGGCGAGGTCGCGGACGCCAGCTTCAATCTCCGGTGCGATCGCGAGCTTCACGCCGCGAGGAAGTTCCCGCGCGAAGGCGGCGACGCGCTCGATGTCGTCGAGGACGCGGTCGCGATATTCCTCGAAGTGATCGACCAGCCGGCCGAAGCCGTTGGCGCCATCCTTGGCCATCGACGCGCGCAGTTCTGAAATTTCCGCGAGATGACTCAGCGGACGCTGCGCGGAATCCGCCACGGCTGTCCAGGTACGCTCGTCGAGGAAGCGGTTGATCACAATTGCGGAGAGCTTGAGTCCCTCGGACTCCATCTGGGCGAGCAGCTCGCGCGCCTGCAGGATGCGGTCAGGTTCGGCCGTCGTGACCATCACGAATTTGACGGCGGGCGAATGAAGCAGCGCTTCGGTCTTGCGCAGGCGATCGACGATCGCGTCCATGCTGTCGGCCATCGCCGCGAAAAAGTCCGTGATGGTCGAGAGCACTGTGCCGCCGGCAAAGCGCTCGAGCTCGCGCACGACGAATCGCGCCGCCTCGCTCGCGACTCTCATCGCGATCCGCCCGGCCGACAGCGAAGGCGTAAAGAGCCATCGCGCCGTGCGCGAATCGAGCAGCCGGATGAGCCGCGCAGGGGTCTGCAGGAACTCAAACGAATGCGACGCGGGCGGAGTATCGACGACTTCAAGCTCGAAGGCGCCGGTCTGATGAAGATCGTAGAGGCGCTGCAGCGCGGCGAAGGCCTCGGAGCCGGCGAACTCGGCGGTCAGGCTTTTGTAAAAGGGATTGTCGAAAATTCGGCGGCGCGTCGTCGGGTCGGCGACGAAGCGCTCGACGATTGCGTCCCATGCTCCCGTCACGTCGAGCATCATGGCGGAGAGTTGAAGATGGCGGTCGAGTCCGGCCGCCGCGAGCTGTCGAGCGCCGATTCGCGTCGGCTGGCCGCCGAGGCGCGCGAGGCCGAGCGCGTCGCGCAGGCGCTCTGACGGGTCGACAGTAATCACCGCGGTGTTGAGGTTGGCCGATGCGCCCGCGAGCGCGAGCGCCGCGGCAATCGTGGTCTTACCGACGCCTCCGGTGCCGAGCAGAATCGGAATCGAGCCCTTGGTAAGCAGGTCTTTCAAGAATTGGCTCCGTCGGATGCCACGATAGCAGGCTTCCCACGTCCGGTCCCCCTTCCCGCGCGGTAAGGGGTTAGTGGTTAGGTTCCTCATCCTCGCTCACCCGCGTCCTGACAACCGCTGTCATCTCAGTTCGCTAATCTTGTGGACATTGAGTTCGACGCTGCCGCTAGCGAGGGTTAGAATCGAAGCGGATGGCGTGGAGGTGGTTTTGATGGAGTCGGAAACGGTTGTGGCGGCGTTGGTCGTTCTGAGCGTTTTGTCGATTGCGGGGATTGCGATCGTGATCGGCAAGCTGCGCTCGCTCCCGGCATCGGATTCTCTCGCGCAGTTGTCCGAGCGCCTCGATTCAATCGCTCGAAATCTCGACGAAAAATTGACGCAGACGCGCACTGACCTGGCCGGGCGGCTCCAGCAGGCGCAGGGCGATCTCAGCCTCGCGACCGCGGATCGCTTGTCAAACGGGTTCGCGAATCTCAATGGGGCGCTGGAAAAGCAGCTTTCTGCTGGCAGGCAGGAGCAGGCGAATTCGCTCAAGCTGGAGATTACGGCGCTAACCGCGCAGACCAGGGAAAACATGGAGGCGATTCGCTCGGACGTCGGCGAGAAACTGGCCGCGATCACGAACACCGTACAGGTGAAGCTCGATCAGAATATCAAGGACGGCTTTGCGCAGTTCGAAAAAGTTCAGAATCATCTCAACGAAGCGCAGGAGCAGTTGAAAAATCTCGGTGTGATCGGTGCGTCGATCAACGACCTCAATAACCTGCTCAAGATGCCGCACTTGCGGGGACGCTTCGGCGAGCAGGGCCTGGAGCGGCTGCTCGAGGATTTTCTGCCGCGCCATATGTACGACTTGCAGGCGTCACCCGGCGGCGAGGGTTCGGGCCGCGTCGACGCGTTGATCAAATTTCCCGACCGGGTGCTGCCGATCGACGCGAAATTTCCGCGGGAGCAGGTGCTGGCGCTGTTCGAGACCAACGATCCGCAGGCGATTGACGAGGCGCGGGTCGAGTTCGAGCGCGTTATGAAGGAGCAGGCCAAGCGAATCGCCGCGTATATCAGACCCGAAGCAGGCACCACCGACATGGCGCTGATGTATCTGCCGAGCGAGACGCTCTACATGGAGGCGGTGCTGAATGCGGACCTGAGCGACTGGCTCAACAAGCGGCGCGTGTACCCGGTCTCGCCGAATACGCTGATCGTGACGCTGCAATCGATCCAGATGGTTTTCAAAATGTACGAATACGCGAAGGGGCACGAACGCGCGACCGAAGAATTGAAGAAGGCGCAGAACGCGTTCGGGCATTTTGAGAATCAGTTCGAGGTGGTGGGCAAGTCGTTGTCGAAGGCGCAGGACGCGTTCGAAGTTGCGAAGGGGCATCTGACGAAATACCGTAATCGCGTGACGGGCCTGACCGGCGAGCCGGCGCCGGAGCTGGATTTTCCTGCGCCGCCGAGCAACGTGCGGGAGATCGCGTAGCAGGGGAAGGGTAAATCACTTTATTGAATGTGAAACCCGCCGTGGTTTTCACGCTTCCTTGGGCAGGGGTGACCCCTGCACCCAAAGAAAAAAAAGATGCGGGACTTCGTCCCTGTTAGAAGTTTGATTGGTGGGGACAGGCAGAGGTGTCGGGTCTATTCTGATTCTTGGTCGGACGGGGGTGGGGGTTTTAGTTGGCTGCGTTCTTTACCGGCTACGATCCATCGCTCTAC
This sequence comes from uncultured delta proteobacterium, assembly GCA_963805315.1. Lineage (GTDB taxonomy): Bacteria > Desulfobacterota > Binatia > Binatales > Binataceae > Binatus. The sequence goes on along the minus strand of CAWDTQ010000015.1, from coordinate 481,684 downwards.
TTCGTGGCGCTCGCGTTTCAGGAAGCCGGCGATCGCGCGCTTCAGATCGGGATTCGAGATGTAGTGGATGCTGCGCGTGAGTGCCGGGTCGAAGCCGCGCAGCCATTTGTATTCGCCGCCGGCTCCCGGCTCGTAACGCTTGATGCCGCGGAGGATCGAGTGCTCGATGCCGGCGTAGTAGCAAACGTTGAAGTGCAGGAAGCGGACCTCGCGGAAGCATCCCCAGTAACGGCCGTACATCACGTTTGCTTTCGCCAGGTTGATGGCGCCGGCGATCAGTTCGCGTCCGGAGTACGCGCCGATGAAGACCATGTTGCGTTTAAACGTCTTGCGGATGAGGTCGAAAAAATCCGGAGTGAGATAACGACGGCCCCAGTAGAGCTTCTCGATCGTCGAGCAATAGATTCGGTACATCTCGGCGAACATCCGATCGGGAATTTCCTCGCCCGCCGTCACGCGGATGTGGACGCCCTGTTCGTCCATCGCCGAGCGTTCGTGGCGGACCGCCGTGCGCCGTTTGTGCTTGAGGCGGTTGAGGTAGTCGTCGAAGGTCGCGAAGCCGGCGTTGTGCCAATGGTACTGGTAGCCGAGCCGTTCCATGAATCCGATCGGCGCGAGCGCGGCGGCTTCGTCGGGCTCGCAAAAATTTACGTGCACCGACGACAGCTTGTTGTCTTCGCAAATGGACGTGAGGGCGAGGCCGAGCAGATTGATGAGGCCTGCTCGATCGACGCCCGGCGCGGTGAGAAATCGACGACCCGTGTGAGGCGTGAACGGCACGCCGACCAGTATTTTGGGGAAGTAGCGGATGCCGGCGCCTTCGGCCGCGTCGGCCCATCCGTGGTCGAAAACGAACTCGCCCATGCTGTGAGTCTTGAGGTAGAGCGGGGCGGCGGCGACGATTTGTTTTCTGGGACCCTGGCGAACGACGAGATGATACGGGGCCCATCCGGTGTCGCGCGCGGCCGAGCCGGATTGTTCCATCGCGCGCAGCCAGTCCCATTCGACGAACGGGGAATCGTCCGGCGCAAGCAGACCGTCCCACGCGTCGCGGGAAATCTTGTCGATTCCCTCGACGATAGCGACTTCGAGTCTTGGCGCGGAATCATTCATGACGAGTCAAAATATCAGACTTATCGCAACTGAACCGACTTTTACCGGATGCTCACTAGGCATCCACGAATTTGTTATTATATTTATCAGACGGGGCGAGGCGCTCCGAGCGACAGAGGTGCGATGGCTGATTTCGTGCGCAAAATTTCGGCGCGAATCACCGATGGCGACGGCAACGGCGATGGTCGCTCCGGGGGCGACGGCGGGATCGTAACCGAGCGCAAGACGCGCACCAAGTCGAAGACCGCCAAGCCGCCGCTCTACAAGGTGATTTTGCTCAACGACGATTACACGCCGATGGAATTTGTGGTCGAAGTGTTGAAGGCCGTTTTTCACAAGCCGCATGCGGACGCGACGCGAATCATGCTGCACGTGCATCAGAACGGGATGGGCGTGGCGGGCGTGTATCCGTTCGAGGTCGCGGAGACCAAGACGCATACCGTCGAGGAACTCGCGCGGCAGGCCGAGTATCCGCTCAAATGCGTGATGGAAAAGGAGTGACCAGGTAGTACCATCGATGGCTTCATCGAATAACAACATCATGATCAGCCGCGAACTGCAGGTAACGCTGCAACTCGCGATGACCGAAGCAGTTAACCGCCGTCACGAGTTCGTACAACTGGAGCATCTGCTGTTCGCGATGCTCCATGACGTGACGACGACCACAATTTTGAAGAATTGCGGCGCCGACCTCGATGCGCTGCGCCGCAAGCTGACGCACTACCTCGACGACCAGGTCGAGCGCATGCCCAAGGGCGAGGAGGTCTCGCCGCGCTATGCGATCGGAGTGCAGCGGGCGCTGCAGCGTGCGGCGTTGCACGTGCAATCGGCGGGGCGCCAGGAAATCACGGGCGGCAACGTGCTGGTCGCGATGTTCCACGAAAGCGAATCGCCGGCGATTTTCTTTTTGCAGGAGCAGGGCGTCACGCGATTCGACGCGATCAATTTTATCTCGCACGGCGTTTCGAAAGCGGGCGCGGAAGACGACGAAGACGGCGACGAATCGGACGGCAAGGATTCAATCGATCGCGACGGGCATGAGCATGAAGGCGGCGACGACGAAGGCGAGCGCAAAATGTCGCCGTCAAAGGCGCTCAACACTTACGCGATCAATCTCGCGAAGCGCGCGGCGGACGGAAAAATCGATCCGCTGGTCGGCCGCAAGAAGGAACTCGAGCGCGCGGTGCACGTGCTGTTGCGCAGGCGCAAGAACAATCCTGTGTTCGTCGGCGAGGCTGGAGTCGGCAAGACCGCGCTGGCCGAGGGGCTCGCGCTGGCGATTCACAACGGCGACGTGCCCGACGCGCTGAAGGGCGTCGAGATTTACGCGCTCGATATGGGCGCGCTGCTCGCGGGCACGCGCTTTCGCGGAGACTTCGAACAGCGGCTGAAGGCCGTCATCAAGGCCGTAGTCGGCGACTCGAAGCGGATTTTGTTCATCGACGAAATTCACACCATCGTCGGCGCCGGAGCTGCGTCGGGCGGCACCATGGACGCGTCCAACCTGCTGAAGCCGGCGCTCGCGTCGGGCGATTTGCGATGTATCGGCTCGACGACTTACCAGGAATACAAGCGCTCGTTCGACAAGGACAAGGCTCTCGCGCGGCGCTTCCAGCGAATCGACGTGGTCGAGCCGACGCAGGACGAGGCGGTGCAGATTCTCAACGGCATCAAGTCGTACTACGAGAAGCATCACAACGTCCGCTACACGAATTCGGCGATCAGATTGTCGGTCGAGCTGTCGGCGCGCTACGTCAACGACCGCTTCCTGCCCGACAAGGCGATCGACGTGATGGACGAGGCAGGAGTCGCGGGACATCTGCGCGGCGCGGGCACGACGGAGCCGGTGACGGTCGGCACGCGCGACGTCGAGCGGACGGTCGCGCGGATGGCGAAGATTCCGGAGCGCACGGTGTCGGCGACCGATCGCGGACGGCTGCAGACGCTCGACGAGGACATGAAGCAGGCGGTCTTCGGCCAGGACGAGGCGATCAACTCGGTCGCTCGCGCGATCAAGCTGGCGCGCTCGGGGCTGAGCCATCCCGATAAACCGGTCGGCGCGTTTCTGTTCGCGGGACCGACGGGCGTCGGCAAGACGGAAGTCGCGCGGCAGCTGGCGAAGGTCATGGGCGTCGAGTTCCTCCGCTTCGACATGAGCGAGTACATGGAGCGGCACACGGTGTCGCGGCTGATTGGCGCGCCGCCGGGATACGTCGGCTTCGACCAGGGCGGCTTGCTCACCGACGCGATCAACAAGACGCCGCATTGCGTGCTGCTGCTGGACGAGATCGAAAAAGCGCATCCTGACCTGTTCAATATCCTGCTGCAGGTGATGGATCACGCGACGCTCACCGACAACAACGGGCGCAAGGCGGATTTCCGCAACGTGATCCTCGTGATGACTACGAACGCGGGCGCGCAGGAACTGTCGCGCGCGATGATCGGCTTCCACGGCGGCGTCGGGCAGGGAAATCCCAAGGGCGTGCTCGAGCGGATGTTCTCGCCGGAGTTTCGCAACCGTCTGTCGGCGACGATCGAATTCGCGCCGCTCAGTCCGCCGGTCATGGAACGCGTGGTGGACAAGTTTATCGCGGAACTGCAGGAGCGCCTCGACAAGCAGAAGGTTGTTTTAACCGTCACTGCCAGCGCGAAGAAGTGGCTTGCCGAGCATGGTCACGATCCCCGCTTCGGCGCGCGCCCGCTCGGCCGGTTGATCGAAAACGAGATCGCACGAGAGCTGGCGGACCAGGTCCTGTTCGGCCAGCTGACGAAAGGCGGCAAAGCGACAGCAGACCTCGACGGCGACAAGCTCGCGTTCTCGTACGAGCCGAATCAGGCGAGGCAGCCCGCGCCGGTGGCGTGAGCTAGTCCCCTCCTCCAACTTCGGAGGAGGGTTAGGGTGGAGGACCATTTGCGGCGCGATTGTCTGACGCGCCGCACGCGTTACCTCCCATGCTTACCTCTTCGCTGCGTTTGTCGTAGCACCTCCCCGATCCGCTCAATAACGGAATCGACATGGCTCAGTACTTCGAAGTTCCAGAATCGCAGCACGCTGTATCCACTGGCGCGCAAGAACTCGCCCCGGCTTTGGTCCTGCTCCTTCTGATCTGCGTGTTGTGAACCATCAACTTCGATAATCAGTCTCGCTTCCAGGCAAATGAAATCGACAAAGAATGGGCCAACTGAGTACTGCCTACGGAATTGGAACCCATAGAGCTGCCTTCTGCGCAACTGTGACCACAACTTCTGTTCGGCTTCCGTGGCGTTGGCACGCAGTCTGCGAGCTGTATCGCGTGGGAGCGTTGGCTCGTAAGCCATGTGCGTATAGTTGGCAGAATGCGGCGCATACAGACAATCGCGCCGCAAAAGGTCCTCCACCCTAACCCTCCTCCCACGTTGGAGGAGGGAATCAATCTATCGCCAGATCTGCTTCAGTGAGGCGTCTCTCGAGCACCGGAATGCGGTCGTGGCCCCAGAACGGTTCGCCTTCGAAGATGAATAGCGGGACGCCGAAGACGTGGTCGGCGGCGGCCTCGTCCTGGGCGCGCTGATAGGCGAGGGCGCCTTCACTTGACAGATATTTGCGATAGTCGTCGGCTGACATGCCGAGGCTTGCGATCACGCTCGCCACTGCATCGGGCTGATCGGCTTCGAGCTCGCGTTTGAAAAATAGCTCGTATACTCGACGGCTGTAGTCGACCAGGCGTCCGTGCTGCTCCGCGAAGAGGCCGCCGATCAGTGTGGGCGTCGTGTCATACACCTTCAACGGTCCGCGAATCACCAGGCCGCGCGGCTTGGCCCATCGGCGCGCGTCGAGGTACGAGTATCGCGCCTTGTGCTCCGAGTAGAGACTGCGCTCGCCCTTGCCCTTGATTCGCAGCTGGAACGGAATCCATCGGAGGCGAATTCGAAATCGCTTTTCGAGCGCGAACGCTGGATCGAAAGCGAGGTAAGCAAACGGACTCTTGTAGTCCGAGTACATTTTCACTGTTTTCAGTGACACCACCATGAGTTTCAGATTTGCCCCGAGGGTTTCTGCAGCACGGTCGGATGCACAAATTCCGCGCCGCCAGTTTCGGGATGATCGATGTTGTAATGCAGGCCGCGCGACTCGCGCCGGCTCATCGCGGATCGCACGACCAGCTCCGCGACCTTGGCCAGGTTGCGCAGCTCGATCGTATCGGCGTCGAGCAGGTGGTCCCAGTAGTAGCTGTGGATCTCGTCCTTGACCATCAGGATTCGCCGCAGCGCGCGTTCGAGGCGCCGGTCGCTGCGCACGATGCCGACGTAATTCCACATCAGGCGCCGGATCTCGTCCCAGCTCTGCGTGATCATCACGCGCTCCTCGCTGCGAATCGCGCGCCCGGGATCCCATTCGGGGAATTCTGGCGGCGCGCCGCCTCCCGACGCGACGATCTCACGCGCCGACGCGAACCCGCGCCGGCCCATCACGGCTGCCTCGAGCAACGAGTTCGACGCCAGGCGGTTGGCGCCGTGCAGCCCGGTCATCGCGACCTCGCCGGCCGCGTAAAGGCGCGGAATCGAGGTGCGTCCGTCGAGATCGGTCTGCACGCCGCCGCACATATAATGAGCCGCCGGCACCACCGGAATCGGTCCCTTGGTCAGGTCATAGCCAAAGCTCAAGCATCGCTTGAAGATATTCGGGAACCGCTTTTTGATGAAATCGGCCTCGCGATGGCTCAAATCGAGGTACACGAAATCCAGCCCGTGGCGTTTCATCTCCGAGTCGATCGCGCGCGCAACCACGTCGCGCGGCGCCAGCTCGGCGTCGGGATGGTAGCGCTTCATGAACGCGGTGCCGTCGGGCAATTTCAGAATCGCGCCCTCGCCGCGCAGCGCCTCGGAAATGAGAAACGACTTGGCGGCGGGATGATACAGGCAGGTCGGATGGAACTGGTAAAACTCGAGGTTGGCGACCGCCGCGCCCGCGCGATACGCCATCGCGACGCCGTCGCCCGATGCGATATCGGGATTGGTCGTGTAGAGATAGACCTTGCCGGCGCCGCCCGTCGCGAGCATCGTGGCGCGCGAAATCACTTTGCGGATTTCGTGAGTGCCGCGATCGAGCGCATACACGCCCCAGCACGCGCCCGGCTTGCCCGCGGCGGGAGTCTCGACCAGCAGGTTGATCGCGACGTGATTCTCCAGCGTGCGGATGTTGGGACGCGCCGCCGCGGCCTCGGTCAGCGCGCGCATTATTTCGCGGCCGGTCAGGTCCTGCGCGTGCAGCACGCGGCGATGGCTATGCCCGCCTTCCTGGCCGAGGTCGTATTCGAGTTCGTTGTCGTCGGGATCGCCGGCCTCGACCCGCGTGAAGCGGGTGCCGAGCCGGATCAATTCGCGCACCGCCTCGGGACCTTCGCGAATGATGGTCTCGACCGCGGCGCGATCGCACAGTCCGGCGCCCGCGCGGATGGTGTCGTCGATATGCGATTCGAACGAGTCGTCGACGCTCCACACGCTCGCGATGCCGCCCTGCGCGTACGCGGTGTTGGCCTCGGAGCTGCCGGCCTTGGTGAGCACCGTGACGCTGCCGACCTCGGACGCCTTGATGGCGAAGGTCAGGCCCGCGATGCCGCCGCCGATTACCAGGAAGTCGCTGAACAGTTGCGCGTTATGCCTCATCAGGTGGCCTCGGGAACGCCCGCGGAAGAATCGCTGCGCGTTCGTTGTGTCAATTTGACGCTACTCGGTCTGCGCTCGGCCAGTCAAGGCGATCGAGCGAGCTGCGATTTGCCCCTTCCGGTCGATTCCAATATTCTTGAAGGCGCAGAGCGAAACGAAACTGCGAAAGTTTCGTCTAGAGTCTGAAGGCCAAGCCCGTGCCGATGACGCCGCCAAATATTGTCACGCTGTTCCGGATCGCGACCGCGCCGTTCCTCATCTGGATCCTGATGCATACCGGACCGAGTGCGTCGTGGCTGGCGGCGGGAGTCTTCTTCGTCGCGACGGTCAGCGATTATTTCGACGGCTACCTCGCGCGGAGCTACGACTCGGTCACGACGCTCGGCAAATTTCTCGATCCGATGGCCGACAAGCTGGTCGTGACCACGGCGCTCATCATGCTGGCCGGGATGGCGCGCACGCCGCACGTGCCGGCGTGGATGGTGGTCGTGCTCGTGTCGCGCGAAATAATGGTGACGGGGCTGCGTGCGGTCGCGGCGGCGGAGGGGCTGATCGTCGGCGCCGAGGAGCTCGGCAAGTACAAGATGTCGCTGCAGGCGATCGCGATTCACGGCCTGCTGATTCACTACACGTATTTGCACGTCGATTTTTTCGCAGCCGGGATGTTTATCCTGTGGCTCGCGATGGCGGTGAGCGTGTGGTCGGGCGTCGACTACTACGTGCGCGTGGTGAAAGCGCTGAGGCCGAAACCGGTTACGGCGGCGGGCAAGCGCGCGGTGATTTGACAGGCGCGCTCGCGCCGGATAATCAAGTGGATTCGATCTACCGGATTGGAGAGCGGGTGTAGCTCAGTTGGTAGAGCGCGTGCTTGCCAAGCACGAGGTCGTCGGTTCGAAACCGATCACCCGCTCCATCGCTCCTCCATATCGGAAAGCATTGCGAGCTGGTGCCGACCAGAATCGGCGCGATTACAGGTTTGTCCGAGCGGTCTGAGAGGAACGGGTTAAGGCGATTGTTGAATCCCAGGTCGACACTTCCAATTGCCGCGGCGTGCTCGATTCTGCTCGTAGCCCTGTGGATGGTGACGGTGCCGGCTTTGGCGTACGCCCAAACTCAGCCTGCGACATCTGCTGAAGCTGAGGAGGAGAAGCTAGAGCGGGACTTCACAGACCCGCTTTCGACGCTGCCACAGTTGCTCGTCCGGGACAGCTACACGCCGGCCAACTATGGACCCGGACCTTGTACGTCCCAAGTGTGCTTCAGAAGCTATGAGACCAACCAACTCCTCGTTCGGCCATTGATCCCGCGCATACCACCTGAGTCCTTGTTGCCGTTTGCACAGTTGGTTCGGCCGACCTTTGCATTGGTAACAGTACAAAGCGCCCGAGGTGGAACGCGGACTGAGTTCGGCGACCTGCCGGTCTTCGATATTGCGGTACTGCCTTGGCCCGAGAGGCAGAAAACCGGCCTCTTGATGGGCGTCGGGCCAACTTTTGTATTCCCAACGGCAACCTCCAAAAGCGCCGGTCAGGGTGCTTGGCAGGCAGGTCCGGCACTCGGCGCGATTTACACGGGCATTCCCGGGTTGCTGATAGGGTTCGTTGCCCAGAATCCAGTTAGCTTCGCTTACACGAATCCTCACCGCCCGCCTCTAAACACCTTTCAGTTCCAACCCGTTTTGGCGCTTCATCTGTGGGACAAATGGTACCTGCGATCCGCCGAGGCTAACTGGACGATGGGTTGGCATCGTCATTCGCCGACGATGTTGCCGCTGAGCATCGGCCTCGGACGAACGATTGTGCGTCCGGGGCTGCCGCCTATGAGTGTCTTTGTCACTGGACAGTGGATGGCGTATCGGCAATACGCTCCTATTGCGCCGCAGACGACGATCAATTTCGGTCTGACGGTCGCGTTCCCGCAGATTAGAGACTATTTCAGCCATTGAGAATGTTGCCATCGTGGTGCAGCTGGACAGTCCGCAACTGATGTCGTTTGCCGGAAATCGCTCGCGCGGAAGCGTGAATCAGACCTACATCGAGCCTGAAATCAGCTACAACTTCGAGAGCGGATATCTGCGGTCCAATCGTAGGTACGCTGACGTTGATCCGCAGTGATCCACGCTGAGGCGATCACTGGATTCAGGTTGCGTCATCGGCTCCTCCATCGGGAAAGTTGCTAACTTTTCTTGGACGCTTCGGCTGCTTTGAAGCGCGCGATCGCGAGCGCGAAGATGCCCCAGTTGCCGGTCTGCCAGGTAAGCGTCAGCTTGCACGCACGAATTTTCCATCCGGCAGGCGTGCGCACGAATCGATTCGTGTAGTAGCCGAACATGTTTTGCGTGTGATCGCCCGTGTCGTTGGGCAGGTAGTGACGCGCCTGCACGTATGCGATGCAGGTCGCGTTGTCGCCAGCGACCGTGATCACGTGATTCGTGATCGTGTGCTGAGTCGCCTGAAGGCCGCTTAGCGTGCGCCGCGCCGCTTCGGTCCATCGGTCGGCGCTGACCTTGCGCGGCTCGCCGCCAAACACCGACGTGAAGTCGGTCTCGATTTCATCGGTGAAGCATGAGCGGAACAACGGCCAGTTGCGCGAATCCAAGCCGGTCGCGTAGCGCAATTGCACGTCGCTGATCTCGGTGCGGTCGAGAATCAATTGAAGCCTGGCGTCGTCCATGATGACGGTCTCCTTCGGAACGGTGAAAGCATCTTTGACGGAATCTTCACTTCCTGCGTCTATCAACAAACCGCCGGCAGTGCGAGAATTTTCGCGAAGCTACGGCAACGCGAGGTCCTCTCTCCATGTCGGAACCACTCTCAGACCAGCAGCTATCTCTCATCGACGCGTACTGGCGAGCCTCCAACTACCTGACCGTCGGACAGATCTACCTGATGGCGAATCCTCTGCTGCGCGAGCCGCTCCGGCCCGAGCACATCAAGCCGCGCTTGCTCGGCCATTGGGGAACTTCGCCGGGGCAAAATTTTATTTATGCGCATCTCAACCGGCTGATTTGCGAGCGCGACGCCAACGTCATCTATATTTCCGGTCCTGGGCACGGCGGTCCGTCGGTCATGTCGCACACTTATCTCGAGGGCACCTACTCTGAGATTTATCCGCGAATCTCCGAGGACGCCGAGGGCATGCGCCTGCTGTTTCGCCAGTTCTCGACGCCGGGCGGAGTGCCCAGTCATGCCGGCCCGCACGTCCCCGGCTCGATCAATGAAGGTGGCGAGCTCGGTTATTCACTGGTGCATGCGTTCGGTGCGGCGTTCGACAATCCCGATCTGATCGTCGCGTGCGTGATTGGCGACGGCGAGGCGGAGACTGCGCCGCTGGAAGGCGGATGGAAGGGCGTCCAGTTCCTGAACCCGTCGCGCGACGGCGCGGTGCTGCCGATCCTCCATCTGAACGGTTACAAAATATCGGGGCCCACCGTCTTCGGGCGCGACGACGACGAGCAGCTCAGACGCATCCTCGAAGGCCACGGCTACGAGGTCCACTTTGTCGAGGGCGACGACCCGCCAAAGATGCATCGCGAGTTCGCCGCGACGCTCGACCAATGCTATGCGACGATTCGCGCGATCCAGACCGACGCGCGCGCTCATGGGATCCGGAAGCGGCCAACGTGGCCGGCGATCGTGTTGCGAACGCCCAAAGGATGGACGGGGCCGAAGATCGTTGATGGCGTGCAGATCGAGGGGACCTTCCGCGCGCATCAGGTGCCGCTTTCGGGCGTCAAGGAAAACCCCGATCATCTGAAACTGCTCGAAGCGTGGATGCGCAGTTACCGGCCTGACGAGTTGTTCGACGAGCGCGGAGGCCTGAAGCCTGAGATCAAGGCGATCGCGCCGAAAGGAAATCGCCGGATGGGCGGGAACCCGCACGCCAACGGCGGAAAACTGACCATCGCGCTCGACATCCCGTCGTTCACCGACTACGCGGTGGCGACCGAACAACCCGGCAGCGTCAAGGTCGAATCGACGCGTCCCTTCGGCAAGATGATGCGCGACATCTTCACGCGCAATGCCAAGCAGCATAACTTCCGCCTGTTCTGTCCCGACGAGACCAACTCCAATCGCCTCGGCGACGTGTTCGAGGTCGAGAACCGATGCCTGGTGAGCCGCGTCGAGAGTTACGACGATCACGTTTCGCACGACGGCCGCGTGATGGAAGTGCTGAGCGAGCATTGCCACCAGGGATGGCTCGAAGGCTACACGCTGACGGGGCGCCACGGCGTTTTCGCGTCGTACGAGGCGTTCGCGATGATCGTGGATTCGATGGCGACGCAGCACGCGAAGTGGCTGCAGACCTGCAAGACCGAATTGCCGTGGCGCCATCCGGTGCCGTCGCTGAACTACCTGCTTACCTCGACCTGCTGGCGCAACGATCACAACGGCTTCAGCCATCAAGGCCCCGGCTTCATCGACACGCTGCTGACCAAGCGGGGCATCGTGTCGCGAATCTACCTGCCGCCCGACGCCAACTGCCTGCTGTCGGTCGCCGATCACTGCCTGCGCAGTCGCGACTACATCAATCTGATCGTGATCGACAAGCAAGAACATCCGGTGTGGCTCGACATCGACGCGGCGCGCGAGCATTGTTCGCGCGGCGCGTCGGTCTGGCATTGGGCCGGCAACGACAACGGCAAGGAGCCGGATCTCGTGCTCGCCTGCGCCGGCGACGTCATGACCGAAGAGGCGATCGCGGCCGCGTGGCTGTTCCGCAAGTATCTTCCTGAAATGAAGATCCGAGTCGTCAACGTCGTCGATCTGATGACGCTGTTTCCACCCGACCGGCATCCGCACGGCATGAGCGAGGACTATTTTCAGGAGTTGTTCACGCGCGACAAGGACGTGATCTTCGCGTTCCACGGCTACCCGGGCGAGGTTCATTTGCTCCTGCACGGACGGCCCAATCCGGATCGTTTCCATGTCCGCGGCTACGTCGAGGAAGGCACCACGACTACGCCTTTTGATATGCTGGTGCTGAACCAGGCGAGCCGCTATCACCTGTGTATAGAGGGGCTGCGACGCGCGCCGCGTTACCAGGAGCGCGCCCGCGAGCTCATCAAGATGACCGAAGAGGCGCTCGACGCGCATCGCAAATACGTCGTCAAGCATCTCGAAGACATGCCCGCAATTACCAACTGGAAATGGACCCCGGACTAGCTCGATGAAAGTAAGCCCGCTCGCCGGAAAACCTGTCGATCAGTCGCAGCTCGTCGATGTGCCGCGTTTGATCACCGCTTACTACAGCCTCACGCCCGACCCCGGCATTCCCGCGCAACGAGTCGCATTCGGCACGTCGGGGCATCGCGGCTCCGCGTTCGACACCGCGTTCAACGAGGCGCATATCCTCGCGATCAGCCAGGCGATTTGCCTCTACCGCAAGAGTCAAAATATCAACGGTCCGCTCTACCTCGGGATGGACACGCACGCGCTCTCCGTCCCGGCCTTCGCGAGCGCGCTCGAAGTGCTGGCCGCCAACGGGGTCGAGACGATGGTGGATAACGAGGGCGGCTACACGCCCACGCCGGCGATCTCGCATGCGATCCTGACTTACAATCGCGGGCGCAAGAGCGGGCTGGCCGACGGAATCGTGATCACGCCGTCGCACAATCCGCCGTCCGACGGCGGCTTCAAGTACAATCCGTCCAACGGCGGCCCGGCCGATACGGCCGTTACCGATTGGATTCAGAATACGGCCAACGACTTTCTCAGGAACAAACTCGCTGGCGTGCAGCGCGTTCCGTACGAGCGGGCGCTGACCGCTGCGACGCTGCACAAGCACGATTACATCGGCGCGTACGTCGGTGACCTCGGCAACGTCGTGGACATGGAGAAAATTCGCAGCGCGGGCGTGCGGGTCGGAATCGACCCGCTCGGCGGCGCGGCAGTCCACTACTGGCCGGCGGTGATCGCGAAGTATGGAATCAACGCGACCGTTGTCAGCGACGCGGTCGATCCGACCTTTCGCTTCATGACCGCCGACTGGGACGGGAAGATCAGGATGGATTGCTCGTCGCCGTACGCGATGGTGCGTTTGCTCGCGATGCGCGATCGTTTCGACGTCGCGTTCGCCAACGACACCGACGCCGACCGGCACGGAATAGTCACGCGCTCGAGTGGTCTGATGAATCCGAATCACTATCTCGCCGTTGCGATCTCGTACCTGTTCCCCGATCGCGCGCGATGGCGCAAAGACGCTGCCGTCGGCAAGACTGTCGTGAGCAGCAGTATGATCGATCGCGTCGCGGCGAGTCTGCAACGCAAACTGATCGAGACACCGGTAGGCTTCAAGTGGTTCGTGGACGGGCTGATCGACGGTTCGGTAGGATTTTCTGGCGAGGAAAGTGCGGGCGCGTCATTCTTGCGCACCGACGGAACCGTGTGGACAACAGACAAGGATGGACTGATTCTCGGCCTGCTGGCGGCCGAGATGACCGCGCGCGCGGGACGCGACCCCGGTGAGCTGTACAATGACCTCACGAAAAAGTTCGGCGCGCCGGCCTACGAGCGAATCGACGCGCCGGCAACGGTTGCGCAAAAAGAAATTCTGAAGAAGCTGACGCCGGAAAAGCTAAATGCGCGAGAACTCGCGGGCGAGAAAATTCTCAAAACACTGACAGTCGCACCCGGCAACGATGCGGCAATCGGCGGAATCAAAGTGATCGCAGAGAATGGATGGTTCGCGGCGCGTCCGTCGGGCACCGAAGAGGTCTACAAGATATACGCGGAGAGCTTTCGCGGAGCCGATCAACTCCATCGGATTCAGGCTGAGGCGCAGGAACTGATCGCGCGAGTCTTCAAGCAGGCCGAATCGACGAGCGGCAACTGAGGAACCAGGCTTGCCGGCTCGCCACACCATACTCTGCATAAACGTCGGCTCGTCGTCGTGCAAGTTCGCGATGTACTCGGTCTCCGGCGGCGTCGAATCGATCGTGGCCGACGGCGCGGCCGAACGCGTCGGCACCAGCGGCGGAAAAATCCGAGTCCGCGACGCCAACGGCCGCTCGCTCGCCGAATCGGATCGCGAGCTCGCGCGCCCGCAAATTGCCGTCGATGCGCTGCTGGGCGAGTTCGAGCGCCTGAAACTGCCGCGCCTCGATGCTGTTGGGCATCGAATCGTCCATGGCGGCGCACATCATGTGGCTCCGGAGGTCGTCACGCCCGCGCTGATCGCCGATTTGAAACGGCTGATCCCTTTCGCGCCGCTGCACATGCCGGGTGGAATCGAAGGTATCGAGGCGGTAGCCGCGCGACATCCGAAACTTCCGCAGGTCGCATGCTTCGACACCGCGTTTCATCGCGGGATGCCGGAGCGAGCCGAGCGATTTCCGTTGCCACGCGAACTATGGGACGCCGGAGTGCGGCGCTACGGCTTCCACGGGATCTCTTACGAATATATCATGCAGGCTCTGGGAGCCGACGTGCCGCCGCGGCTGATAATCGCGCACCTCGGCAACGGCGCGAGCATGGCCGCGGTGGCAGCCGGCCGCCCGCTCGACACCACGATGGGATTCACACCGGCCGGCGGCTTCATGATGGGCACGCGGCCCGGCGATCTCGATCCGGGCGTCATCCTTTATCTTCTCGCACAGAAGGGTTACGAGGCCGCGCGACTCGGTGAGCTCGTGAATCTGAAATCCGGCTTGCTCGGAGTGTCAGGAGTCAGTTCCGACGTGAAGACGCTGCTGGACCTGCGCGCGACGAACGCCGATGCGGCGATGGCAATCGAAATGTTCTGCTATCAGATCAGAAAAGCGATTGGTGCTCTGGCCGCGGCGCTCGGTGGATTGGATATGCTCGTCTTCACCGGCGGAATTGGCGAGCATGCCGGCGCGATACGGGCGGAAGTCTGCGATGGACTGGCGCATCTCGGGCTCGCGATCGATCCGCGACGTAATGATTCCAACCAGGGCACGATCAGCGCGCCTGACAGCCGCTGTCGCGTCCGGGTCATCCCCACCAATGAAAATTTGATGGTCGCGCGCCATACAAGTCGCCTGGTATTTCAGGGCGACTGAACTCGACGATTTGCTGGCCGCAAGGTTGCTCGCGGCGGTATAAGATCAGTTGGCAATTTTCCGGCCGCGCAACCGTGCCGACGAGATTCAAGAGGGCAGACGGCGATGAAGCTTTATTTCGCACCGCAGACCAGGGCAATCCGGCCGCTGATCATGCTCGAGGAACTCGCGGTGCCCTACGAAATTGTGCTGATCGATTTCAAAGGCGGCGAGCACAAGACCGTCGAGTATCGAAAAATTCATCCGCACGGGCAACTGCCCGCGCTACAGGACGGGACGCTTACGATGTTCGAGTCGGCCGCCATTTGCTCCTACCTCGCCGACAAGTTCCCGGACAAGCGGATGGCGCCGGCGTTGGGCACCGTTGAGCGCGGGATGTACTACCAGTGGATGTTCTATTCAATGGCCGCGCTCGAAGCGTTCGCGCTCGACCGCGAGCGGATGAAGGAATGTTTCCTGGTCCTCGATCGCGCGCTCACGGGCCGGGAATTTATCGTCAGCAACAAGATCACCGCGGCGGACGTGATGATCGGCTCCGGGGTGATATGGATCGACGCGCGGCACCATCTGCTGGATGACTTTCCGTCGCTCGACGCCTACGCCAGGCGCATGATTGCGAGACTGTCATTCCAGCGCGCATTCGCTCCGCCGAACGAAACCCCGCAACAGTAAATTCCGAAAATGTGCGGACGATTCACGATCACGCGCCGCGACGGTAATTCGCTGGCGGCCGAACTCGGCGTCGCGGCGGACTCGTTCGTCGACTATCGGCCGCGCTACAACGTCGCGCCGACGCAGCAACACTTCATAGTCAGGATAAAGTACGAAAATCGCGAAGTGATTCCCGCCACCTGGGGACTCGTCAAGAGCGGCTCGAAGGATTCGAGCATGGCGGGCAAGACTATCAACGCGCGCTCGGAGACCGTCGACACGCGGGGCGCATTTCGCGACGCGTTCCGCAAGCGGCGATGCGTCGTGCCGGCGGACGGATTCTTCGAATGGACCGGGCCGAAGACCGCGCGGCAGCCGACGTGGTTCCATCGCGAGGACAGCCGGCTGATCCTGTTCGCCGGACTTTACGAGGCATGGCAAAAAGAGCGCGGCGTCTGGGAGACGACGTTCACGATTCTGACGACGGCGGCCAACGCCCTGCTTGAGTCTTATCACGATCGAATGCCGGTGATACTGGCGGATCGCGACGCCGACGACTGGATGGACCCGCGCGCCCCGGACCCGCGCGCGCTCAAGCGGCTGCTGGTCCCCGCGCCCGACGACTTGCTGGTCGCGACACCGGTCTCGCCCGAAGTAAACAACGTAGACAACGATTCGCCTGATCTGTTACTGCCCGCCGGGCAGATGGGTCTCTCGCTACGAAGCGTCTAGGCCGAGGCGGTCGCCTCTGACCGTGCCACTTTTTGCGCGGTTGCGGTCCTTGAGCGGCAATTCAATGTCGCTCGTCGCCGCCCTGGCTACGCCTCGCGTGTCGGTAGCCGGGTTGCTTTGTTAACGGACGCTGTCTTCTGACCGCCTACTCCAACTCACTTCGACTGCTCGCTCACAGATAGTCAGCAAGAACTGACGAGGCACAGACCTTGCGTCGCAGTGATCGGCGAATTCGCTGTCGGCAAGCAAGTGGGCACCATGAGAGTAAGCGGCATCATCAAAAGAATCTCAATCGCGGCGTTAGTGATAATCGTATGTGCAGCCGGATCGCCAGCTGCGGCGTCGAATCAACCTCGGCCCGCGGTGGTATCTATAGATCCAGCTAACAGCGCCCTCAACGTGCCAATCGACGCTACCATCACCGTGGTCTTCAGCGTGGCGATGAAGTGCAGCTCAATAACCGCTAATTCGTTCCGGCTCAAAACTGAAAAGAGAAATGGACGACTGGTTTTCGTCCCGGCGGCAGGCGTCAGTTGCAGCGGTAGCAGCGCGACTCTCACGCCTAAAAACGCTTTGGCGATCAACACGGAATACCACGTCAAGATTCGCGGATCGGTCAAGGCCCTCAACGGGAAAACGATGAAAGGCGCCTTCGATTCGGTCTTTAAGACTGGTCCTGGCATCAGACCTCCGGCAACCGCGACGCCAACCGCGACCGCGACGAGCACCGCCACCGCCACTGCAACCGCCACGGCGACTGCTACTTCAACCGCCACTGCAACCGCAACTGCGACTGATACGGCTACCGCCACTGCAACCGGTACTCCGACTGCGACAGCCACCGCGACCGCAACCGACACGGCGACTGCAACCGCAACCGCGACTGATACGGCTACCGCGACTGCAACCGACACGGCGACTGCGACTGCAACCGACAGGCGACTGCGACTGCCACAGACACGGCAACTCCGACCGCCACGGCGACAGCTACTGCAACCGCAACCGCAACCGACACGGCGACTGCAACCGCAACCGCAACTGACACGGCTACTGCCACTGCAACCGATACTCCGACTGCGACAGCCACCGCGACCGCGACCGACACGGCGACTGCAACCGCAACGGCGACCGACGCGGCGACTGCAACCGCAACAGCGACCGACACGCCGACTGCAACCGCAACAGCGACCGACACTGCAACCGCGACACGACCGCGACTGCAACCGCAAGACACGCGACCGACACTGCAACCGCGACCGCAACCGACACGGCGACTGCAACCGCAACTGACACGGCTACTGCCACTGCAACCGATACTCCGACTGCGACAGCACACCGCGACCGCAACCGACACGGCGACTGCAACCTCAACGGCGACCGACACAACCGCGACCGCGACCGACACGGCGACCGACCCGACCGACACGCCGACTGCAACGCGACCGACACCCCGACTCCACACTGACACGTCCACTGCCACTCCGACCGCAACGGCGACTGCGGTTGCCCCCACGGTGTTTTCGTCGGCTCCCGCGGTCGTCGGATGCGGCGGACAAGGAATGGGGACCAATCAGACAATCACGGCAACCTTCAGCGTGCCGATGAACTCCGCATCGATCATTGCATCAGGAACCTTCACCGTGACGGGGCCTGGCGCGACTGTCGTAGCGGGAACCGTCACTTACGATGCGACCAACAACACCGCGATCTTCGCGCCCACCGGAGGAACCTTCGCGACCAGCACCGTATTTACCGCCAGTATCACAACTGCGGCGCAGAGCGCGGCCCTTTTGCCGCTGGCGAGTAACTTCACATGGACCTTCACCACCGGCGCCAGCACAGACACGACCGCGCCATTGGTAAGCTCGACCAATCCCGCCCAAGCGGCGGTCGGCGTTGCCACCAACCAGAAAATCGTAGCTATCTTCGACAAGGGGATGGACTCCACCACCCTCACCGCAGCCACCTTCACATTGACGGCGCCCGGACCAGTGGCGGTTTCAGGTACGGTGACCTATTCCACGATTGGCACCACTGCGACGTTCACGCCGAGCAGCGTTCTCACAGCCAACACCATCTACACCGCGACCGTCACGACCGGGGCCACGGACCTGTCGGGTAACGCATTGGCGAGCGACTTTACTTGGAGCTTTATGACCGGGCCCACCACCGACACCACCGCTCCGGCAGTTACTTCCACGAATCCGGCGAACGGCGCCCCTGGCGTGGGTATCGACGCCGCAGTTAGCGCCACCTTCGACAAGGCGATGGACTCTTCGACTCTCAACCCCGCAACCTTCACGGTGACGGGACCTGGCGCAACTGTCGTCGTCGGCAAGGTTTCCTATGATGTTCCCGACCAGATAGTGACGTTCACTCCGACCAGCACTCTGGCGGCCAGCACAACCTTCACCGCAACGATTACGAATGGAGCCCTGGACCTCTCAGGCAACGCGCTTCCTGCCTTCCTGTGGACCTTCACCACCGGCTCAACGACTACGGGACTGTCGCCGATAGACTTGGGCGCGGCCGCCAATTTCGCGGTCCTCGCCCAGACCTCGGTGACCAATTCAAACGCGACCGTAGTCAACGGCGATCTCGGTGTGACCCCGGCGGGTACAGTGACCGGATTCGGGCCTGGAGTCGTGAACGGGACCCAACAGATTAACAATGCTCCCGCGGCTGCCGCGCTGACCGACTTGTCGACCGCATACAACGGTGCAAAGGGTTTGCCGGGGTCGACGATCATCCCCGAAAATCTGGCAACGCAAGTCCTTCTACCCGGACTCTACGCGTCGAGCCCGAATTCGTTCGAGATCACCGGAGGCAATCTCACTCTCAACGCCAATGGCGACCCGAATGCGGTCTGGGTCTTCCAGATGTCCGGCTCTACACTCACTCTGACGACTCCGACCTGCAACGTTATCCTGGAAAACGGCGCACAGGCGTCCAACGTCTTCTGGCAGGTTGGCAGTTCAGCAACTATCGGAGCCAGCTGCAGCCTCGAAGGAAGCGTACTGGCCAACACCTCGATCACGCTGGATACCAGCGCGACCGTGAACGGACGAGCACTGGCGGGTGCCATCACCGCAAGCGGCGCCGTCACGATGGACACGAACGCGGTCGTCCTGTCCGGGTGCAACTGAGCGTCGGTGAGGGGGCGGGGCTACTTCTGGCCGTGCGCGGTGCCGAAGTAGTCGCCGCCTTTTGGATGGTGGTCTTCGCCGCCCCACTTGATGTCGTGATCCAGTCGCTGCATCGGTGGGATGTGCTTGGAACATTGGACGTAAGCTTCGGCCACTTCCACCACTACCCATCGTTCAAGGTGGCCGCCGTCGCTTTCTAGTATGTCCTTTAGGACTGCGTCTCCCAGGATTGCTTGTTCGGCTGGGTGGTCCTTCAGGAATTCCAGAAACTCCTGGTTCTCTACAATTTGTGCGCCGCCGTTTATGTGGAGACCTATCTGCTCGCCGAAGTCGACGAACAACAGACCTACGTGCGGATTCTCCGAAATATTTCCGAGACTCGCCATTACGCCGTTGCCTCGGTACTCGGGATAGGCGACGGTGCGCTCATCGAGGACCTTCACAAACCCCGCATGGCCGCATCGAAAGGCCGAGTCGGCGTGTCCTTTGGCGTCTGCCGTGCCCACGAACATCATCTCCTGGCGGGCTAGAAACGCCTGCATCGCGGGATTGAGATGATCGATCACCTGATGTTTATAAAACGCCAGCGCGTGAGTCGTCCTGCCGTATTTCTCTTGTAGCCGATGCTCCCCGTCGGAGCCGGGCATCGATGATACTGACAGTTCGGTCTCCACCTGAACGATCACTTCAACTCGCTCTTCGACAACAATGACCGGTTTATCGTTTTCGTTGCCACTCGAACCCATCAGGAATCCTCCCTTCGCGTGGACTGAAGAATACAGTACAGGAGTGCGAAGTGGCTATGCGGCGGCACACGCGAGCGGATGCTCAATTGATGCACTTTTCCGCGCGTGATAGTTGATTGGGTCCGGTCGCTAATCACAGAGAGCGGGGGGCGGCGTACCCAAGTGGTTAAGGGAGAGGTCTGCAAAACCTCCATGCATCGGTTCGAATCCGATCGCCGCCTCCAACACTCCCTGCGCTGCGAAGCCGCTTAAGCCTTCGGATTGTTGCGGGAAAATTGCCGGAATTTTGCCTTCAACGGAAAGCCCGCGGGGGTGTCGATGATTTCCTCGAGTTCGAAATCGACCACTCGTTCCGCGCCGGCAAAATTGCGCGCGCGTTCGGGACCCCAGTCGATTGATGCGCGTCCGCTGAGCTGGAGCGTACTGCCGTTTTCGAAATCGATGAACAGGAGCCCCGCCTGCGGATTGACCGTTAGATTGCCCAGCGTGTTGAACATGCTATTTCCGTTGTAGTCGGGGAACGCGATCCGCCGCGGGTCAACTATCCGCACGAAGCCGGGATTGCCGCCCTTGTGCGAAACGTCGGCGCCGCGATCCGGATTGTCGGTCGCAATGAAGAATGTGTCAGCGCGAGAAATCTGCTGTTGCTGCGAAGCCGATAGCGCGGTGCTTCGCGCGACGAGCACGCGATCGTTCGCAGACGCCAGCCGCATCCCGACAAACATTCGCTCCTGCAAATAGCGCCGGCAGTTGGCGAAGACTTCCTCGGTTCGAATGTAGATTGCGCTGTCCTTGATGACGCCCCGGCCGTTGACGCGGACGCGACGGGTGGCGACGAAGTCCGGAGCGAACAGGGCAGCGTGACCCTCGATCGCGAGATTCTGGAATAACGGATCGCTGGACGATGCGCGCGCCGCAATCTTCAACGTGCGATCATCGACGATCTCGATGAAGCCGGGCTCTCCCGTCACTACCGAGGCCCACACATGACCCCGCTTATCGATGGTGCCGAGAACCGCCGTCTGGCGGAGTTCGAGAAACTGCGCTGCGCCGGGAGGAAGATGATCACCGATGCCTTCGCCAACATCCTCGGCGATGTCGCGGACGCCGGCGCGTTCCTGGACGGCAATTTCGCCGGGGTGAAACTTCATCCGCTTCTCAGGGCGCGGGCGGCGACGCCAGGTTGTGGTCCGGCTTCACCTGTAGCTTGACGAGGCAGGGCGGCCCGTCTTCGCCGTAGCAGAGGTTGCTCACTTCGCCGAGTTTCGGGTCGCGGTCGTCGTGCGCATAACCGGGACAAATCCAATGACCGCCCTCGCGGTAGAGAGCGACGGCGTAGTATTGGCCGGCAGCGAGGTTCCCTGCCACCGAATCGCCGCGCGTGCTGATCTCGCGCGAGTTGACGATGTCGAATCCGTCGTGCGCCGCGTCGGGCGAATACTGCATGAAGAAAATCCGCCATTGCCGGCCGGGCCGCGCAGTCGCCTGGTATTCCATCGAGCGATCGTACGAGAACACCGGCTTGTCGCGGCATAGCCAGGGCCGCCCTTCTTCGGCCAGCACCGGACTTGCGAGAATCATCGCGATCGTAGCGCCCGTCAAAAGGAATCGCATCAACTTCAGTTTCTTCATGATTTCTCCCGCCCCGCGATTGCGATGATGCGGCCGACGATCTGGCCGAGGTTGGAGTCCTTCGGCGTGAAGACCGCTTTGACGCCGAGCTTGAGCAGCGCGGAGCGGTCGGCCTCGGGGATTATTCCGCCCATCACGAGCGCGACGTCAGCGGCGCCGCGACGTTTCAGTAGATCGATCGTCTCGCGCGCGATCGACATGTGTGCGCCTGCGAGGCTCGAGATCGCGAGCACGTCGACGTCTTCCTCGAGCGCCGTCGCGACCATCTGCTCCGGCGTCTGCTTGAATCCCGCAAGGACTACTTCCATCCCGGCCTGCATGCATGCGTGCGCGAGCAGCTTGATCGCGTTGATATGTCCGTCGAGGCCTGCCTTGCCGAGCGCGATGCGAACTTTGCGAGACGCCATCGGCACCTTCAGCGCGCCGACGCTGACGCTGGTCTCGAGAATCGGCGGTGTATAGCGGCCGCGGCCGACGCGCACCAGCGAATCGGTCCATTCGCCAACGGTGCCGCCGGCGCGAGCGAGATCGATCGTCGCTTCGATTAGTCCGCTGCTACCGTCGTTGGCGGCCGCTCGTTCGAGCGCCTCGCGAGCTTTCGCCACGGCGGCCTGGTCGCGCGCCGCGCGCCATTTCTTAATCGACTCGATGCGTTCTTTTTCCTTGTGCGCCTGCGCGGCGTGATCCGCATTCTGCTTCGGCGGCGGCGCGAGTCCGACTTCGCCGGTGAACGCGTTTACCCCGATTTGCACGATCTCGCCGGACTCGACTTTCCGATGACGCTCGGCCAACTGCCGCGTCAGTTCGCCGCCGACGATTGATATGGCGCGCGAGTAGCCGGCCTCGCGCAACCGGATCGCGATTTCGCGGGCGCGCGCGGCGGTTTCGTTGGTGAGCTTCTCGATAACTTTGCTTCCCTCGAAAATATCTCCGTAGCCCGCGAGTCCGGTCTCGTGCATGAGCACCTGCTGCGTGCGCAAGCTGAGCGTCTGCTCGGATTGGTCGGGCAGCGCGAGCGCCTCGCGAAAGCCGGGCAACTGCAATGCGTTGACGCGCGCGTCGGCCGAGATGACGACCGGCAGCGCCTCGTACGCGATGCGGATGATATTCACTTCGGGCTGCGGCTCGGTGAGCGTGAGCGATCGCACCTGGCATCCGGCGCGGAAGGCGACGTCGGCGACGCCGTATTCGGTAGCGCAGAGCTCGCGCCAGAGTTTGAAGTACGCGCGAATCTTGCAAATCTCGGGGACCAGCTCGATGCCGCTGTTGATGAAAAATGAAATGCGGCGCACGGTCTGCTCGAAGGCCGCGGCGTCGAGCTTGGGGCGGATCGCGTCGAGAATCAGCAGCGCGTTGCCGAAGGCGTAGCCGATTTCCTCAGCCGGGCCGGCGCCGCTCTCCATATAGTGGTAGCCGCAACAGTTGATCGGGTTCCAGTTGGGCACGCGCTCGACCGCGAATCGAATCAGTTCGGTGGAGAGTCGAAACGAGAGCTCGGGGTGAAAAATCGAGGTGCCGCGCGCCACGAATTCCTTGAGCAGGTCGTTCTGCGTCGTGCCGCGCAGTTCGGTCCATGGCACGCCGTGCTTTTCCGCGACGACCAGATACAGCGCGAGGATAAACGGCGCGGTCGCGTTAATCGTCATCGAGGTGTTTATCGATTGAAGCGGGATTCCCTCGAACAGCCGCTCCATGTCGTTCCAATGGCAAATCGAGACGCCCGCCTCGCCGATTTCGCCGCGCGCGACCGGGGCGTCGGGGTCGTAGCCGTTTTGCGTGGGCAAGTCGAACGCGATCGAAAGCCCGCGCTGGCCTTGCTTCAGATTCGCGAGGAACCGCTCGTTGGCCTCGCGCGCGTCGCCGAAGCCGGCATACGTGCGGATGATCCAGGGTTCACGGGGTGCGCGCGCTTTCTTTTCGGCGTCTGGCATCGTCACAAGGTTAGTTGTCGAGGCATCGGGATTCCAGCGGGTGCGCGATGACGGTACAGGTTTAGCTTGCGAAGCTTTTCAAAACATTCGCGCGAGCTTTCAGAAGATCAATCTCAGCCGCGTGTCTCAAGCGGTTCCGCTCGAATCTCAACCCAGGGAAATCGCCGGCTCTGATGGTAGACGGACACGGTCGGCGGCGGGAAAGAGAGGTCCGCGAAGCAGCCTGCCGAAGCAGCGACGGTGCCGGGGATCATGTCGATGCTCCAAGTCATGGTGGAGCTGCAATTCGGGCAAAAGCGATTTGTGATACGGCTTCCATCGTCGCCGATGCGAACGAATTCAGTCGCGTGCCCCTCAGTCACGACGTCTTCCTGGCGAAACCAGGCGCCGAAGCCGAATGCGCTGCCGGTTTTTTGCTTACAGGCCAGGCAGTGGCACACCGAAATGCGGCCGGGTTCTCCAGAGCAGGTGGCCGAAAGCTGGCCGCAGGAACATTTTGCTCTACGAGGGGTCGTAGTTGGCTCCTATACGTCTCATTGGCGAGTGGAAAGATCAGTGGTGATGCGCGGCGCGCGGCGCAGCTCCGGTTTCACGATCCCGGGCAAGCTCGCCAGCGATGCGATCGATCAGCTCGATTCCCGACAGGCCGCTGTACTCAGCGATCTCGAGCACTGGACCGCCGGTCTCCGTGCGGATTCGCGCGATCGCCTTGCGCGCTTCCGCCGCGCGCCGCAGCTCCGACTTTGCCAGCTCTGCCAGATGCTCGAGGTCCTTCTTGCGCAGATGAGGGCCACGGCGATTGGTCAGCGCCAAGATGTCGTCGGCGTCGAACTCGGCCGGTGGCATCCGATTGAAAAGCACGGCGGCCGGCGCCAGATGGATGCTGCTCAACTGCGCGTGAGTCTCGATGGTTTCGGAGACCGAAAGACTGTCGGCGGTCGTGACCTGGACGATTGCGCAATTGCGCCGATCACGCATCATCCGCGAAATATTTCCCGCCTCTTTGCCGACGATGCTGTCGCCGAACGTCGAGCGGGCCGCCGTCGGCATTTTGAGCAGGCTCATCGCCTGTCCGCTTGCGGGCGCGTCTACGATTATGATGTGGCGAGCGGGAGGCTTGGCGCCGTCGCGCCCGGCTTCGTAGTAAATCTTGCCGAGCATCATCAGTTCGCGCAGGCCCGGCGCCGCCTGGACGAAAAATTGATAGAGACGGCTGGCGAACACCGCTTTCAGCAGCATCCGGCCCGGCACTACGAGTCGAAGATATTCCTCGAGCGCGGCGCGTCCGTCGAGCGTCATCAGCGCGAGATTGGGCGCGACGCGGGTGGGCACGAACGACGGCTCGACGCCGAACGTTGCAGCCAGCGGCGCACGCGCGTCGCATTCCATGATTAATGCGCGCGCGCCCGACCCGGTCGCGAGCTTGGCGATCGCCGCGCTTAGCGTGCTTTTGCCGACTCCGCCTTTGCCGAGCACGATCAGCACGCGTCGGGCGAGAAGTTCGTTTAACATTTACGCGGTGCGGCAGAGCCGATCAGTTCTGAAATTACCAGCGGATCAGGTTGGCTCCCCAGGTGAGGCCGCCGCCACATGCGTTCAGCATCACGATGCTGCCGTCGTGAATGCGGCCTTGCTCGAGCGCCTCGTCGAGCGCGATTGGCACTGAGGCGGCGGAGGTGTTGCCGTAGCGTTCTATATTGGTGAAGACTTTTTCCGGTGGCAGCCCGAGGCGCTCGGCGACGGCGGAGATAATTCGCATGTTCGCCTGATGCGGCACGAACAGATCGATATCGTCGAGCTTGACCGCCGGCGCGCTCGGCCACCAGCCTGCTCACTTCTTCCATGCTTTTTACCGCGATTTTGAAAAGCTCGGGACCTTTCATCTGGATCGCGTCATCGGGGCTTCGCCGCACTTCGGAGTCGATCGTACCGCGCGTTCCGGTGGAGCGGACCGAGAGCATGTTCCAATATTCGCCGGCGGAGCGCAGCAGGCTCGACAGCACTCCGCGATTTCCCGGCTCCGTCACCATGACGCATGCGCCCGCGCCGTCGCCGAACAGCACCGCGGTGCGGCGATCGTTCCAATCGACCATCGTGGAGAGCGCGTCCGCTCCTACCACGAGTACGCGCTGGAAGTCGCCCGCGCGCATCTGTGCGTCCGCGACTTGAACCGCATACACGAAACCTGAGCAGGCGGCGGCGACGTCGAAGGCCGGTATCGACGAGATGCCGAGGCCGAGCTGAATCTGGCACGCGAAGGACGGGAACGCGTATTCGGACGACACGGTGCCGACGATGATTGCGTCAAGGTCGGCGGGCTTGACGCCGGCGCGCTCGAGCGCAGTGCGGCTCGCGTCAGTCGCGATTTGCGCGAGCGAGTCGCCCTGGCGCATCGCGTAGCGCTGCCCGATTCCGGTGCGCGTGCGGATCCATTCGTCGGACGTGTCCATGTACCGCTCGAGATCCTTGTTGGTCAGTGCGGTGCGCGGGACGGCCCGTCCGGTGGCGACAATTCTTGAGCCCATGATGAACCAGTGAAAAATGAAAATGAAAAATCAGCTCTGGTTAGGCGGGCCTGAAGGCCAGCGTTGTGTTGGTGCCACCGAACCCGAAAGAATTGTTCAGCGCGATGCGAATCTTCGCGGCGCGCGCCTGGTTGGGTACGTAGTCGAGATCGCACGCGGGATCGGGAACGTCCTGGTTGATGGTCGGCGGCATCATCCCGCGATCGATCGCCAGCACAGTGTACACCGATTCGATCGCGCCGGCCGCGCCGAGCGTGTGCCCGGTCATCGACTTGGTCGAGCTGATCGCAAGTTTCGCGGCGCGTTCGCCAAAAACTTTCTTCACGGCTTGAGTCTCGGCGACATCGCCTTGCTCGGTCGAAGTGCCGTGAGCGTTGATGTAGTCGACCGCGTTGGGATCGAGGTCGCTGTCCTCAAGGCACATCCGCATGCACTTGGCGGCGCCGCGTCCCTCGGGCGCGGGCGAGGTGATGTGGTAGGCGTCGCTGTTGGCGGCGTAACCGCAAATCTCCGCGATGATCTTCGCGCCACGCTTGATTGCCGCGTCGCGCTCCTCGAGGATCAGCGCCGCCGAGCCCTCCGACATCACGAATCCGTCGCGCTCCTTGTCGAACGGCCGGCTCGCTTTCTCCGGCGCTTCGTTGCGGGTCGAAAGCGCGCGCATCGCGCAGAAACCGCCGACGCCGAGCGAGGTGATCGCCGCCTCTGCGCCGCCGGTGATCGCGGCGTCCAGGTAGCCGAGCCTGATCATCCGATACGCCTCGCCGATCGCATGGCTGCCGGACGCGCATGCGCTGGTGGTGGCAAAGTTGGCGCCTCGCGCTCCGTAGCGAATCGAGATCTGGCCGGGCGCGAGGTTGCTTATCAGCTTCGGGATGAAAAACGGCGTGATATGGCGCAGGCCGGTGTCCATGAAGACCTTGTGGTACTCCTCGATAGTGCACAGGCCGCCGATGCCGACGCCTACCAACACGCCGACGTTATCGGCATTGTCTTCGGTGATCTTCAACCCCGACTGGCGCATCGCCTGCTCGGCGGACGCGACCGCATACTGGATGAACGGGTCCATTTTTTTGACGTCACGCTTTTCGATCCAGTCCTCGGGATTAAAATCCTTCACCTCGCCTGCGATGCGGGCGGGGAATTCCGAGGCGTCGAAGCGCGTAATCAGCCCGATACCGGAGCGTCCCGCCATCAGGGCGTCCCAGTTCTTCTCCACTCCAACTCCGAGCGGCGTCACCAGTCCCACTCCGGTAACGACCACGCGGCGCTCAAGCATTCGTCTCATCAGGCCCCTCATCCTCCATCGAGTTCAACTTTGTACTCTATCAAAAAGAGGGCAGTGATCGAGCATCCCAAACGTACGGGCGCACACAGTTTCTCGAGAAGATATCTGATTCGGCAACACTGGTTGGACACCATTCAATGAGCGCGATACGCTGGACTGGAAAGCTTTCTGCAAATGACAGGCGAGTTTACAGCTATAGTTGAACGCGATGGCGATTGGTACATCTCCTACTGTGCGGAAATTCCTGGAGCTAACGGCCAGGGTCGTACGAAACAAGAGGCTAAAGAGAGTCTGGCCAAGGCGATCAAACTGATCCTTGCGGATCGCCGCGCCGATGCTCTTCGCGGAGTCCCGTCGAAGGCGTTACGGGAAACCGTGACGGTGAAGTGAAACGAGGCGACCTCCTTCGTCACCTTCGCCGCCATAGTTGCTATCTGAAACGCGAAGGCAGCGGTCATTCACTGTGGTGTAATCCCGTAACCGGTGCCGTTGAGGCTGTGCCGCGCCACAGCGAGATCGCCAACCGACTCGCCGCCAGGATATGCCGCGGGCTTTCGATCCCTGAACCTGGTCGTCCCTAAGAGCCGGTTCAAAAGATCGCCCCCCAACTGCAACCTTCAGCCTTGCATCTAAACTGGTGCCGATGAACAATTCATAGGTGCCGCTCAGCAATCCCGCAGACGATCCGTTCACAAAACTCGCTCAAAATCTTGGCGAACTCGAAATTGTGATCGGCGAGCGCGCGCGGCCTGCGATTGCCGGCGTGCGCGAGCGCATGCGCGCCGCGCTCGCATGCCGCGAGCGCGGCGATATGGCCGGGTCGATTGCCGCCATTCGTCTGGCGATGGAACAACTGGCGGCGCTCGGCAGCACGCTCGATCCCGAAGAGGGCGCGGTCATGCGGATGATCGCGGAACGATTCACCGAAGCGCTCGGCGCCGGTCACAAAGGCGATGCGAAAACGAGCGTCGACGTGATGCGTCGCAAGGCCGGCGACACCAAGGACGACGACAAGAAGGATTGGTGACCGCGACTCGGAAGTTGGCGAGTCGCGCGCGTCTCGCGCTAGATTTAACACATCCATCAAACAACAACGGCGGATTTCATGACCGCCCCAAACCACGCGTGGTGAAATCTTGGCGACTGCAGCGCAAATCAAAGTCAACCGGTCCGACCTGGACCAAACCTGCATCAACGCGATCCGCGTCCTGACCATCGACGCGGTTCAGAAGGCCAACTCCGGCCATTGCGGTTTGCCGATGGGCATGGCGCCGGCCGCCTACCTGCTCTACACGCGCTTCATGCGCCACAACCCGAAAAATCCGAATTGGTTCGGACGCGATCGCTTCGTGCTGTCGGCCGGCCACGGCTCGATGCTCCTTTACAGCGTGCTGTATCTCACCGGCTACGACCTGTCGCTCGACGACATCAAGCAGTTTCGCCAGCTCGGCAGCAGAACGCCCGGGCATCCCGAGCACGGCGTGACTCCGGGAGTCGAGACCACGACCGGCCCGCTCGGCCAGGGCTTCGGCAACGGCGTCGGCATGGCGATGGCGGCGAAGCATCTCGAGGCGCGCTTCGATCGCGACAAATCCGGCCTGTTCGATCACCGCATCTTCGGCATCTGCAGCGACGGCGACCTGATGGAAGGCGTCGCCAGCGAGGCGGCGTCGATCGCCGGCCACACCGGCCTGGGCAACATCGTTTATATCTACGACGACAACCACGTGACGATCGACGGACACACCGAGCTCAGCTTCGATGAGGACGTAGTCAAGCGGTTCGACGCATACAAATGGCATACGCAGGTGGTCGAGGACGCGAACGATCTCGTGGCGCTGTCAAAGGCGATCGAAAATGGAATCGCGGAAACGAGCCGGCCGTCGCTCATTCGTGTGCGCTCGATCATCGGCTACGGCAGCCCGCATAAGCAGGGCACGTCCGCCGCGCACAGCAATCCGCTCGGCGTCGAAGAGGTGAAGCTGACCAAGGAATTTTACGGATACCCGACCGAGCCGCCGTTCTTCGTTCCCGACGATGCGCTGGCGCATTTTCGCCAGTGCGTCGAGCGCGGCGAGGAGCAGGAGCGGTCCTGGAGCGCGAAGTTCGAGACTTACGCGAAAAAAAATTCCGCGCTGGCCGGCGAATTTCAGACGGCGCTCGCGAAAGAACTGCCCGCCGGATGGGACGCCGAGCTGCCGGTCTTCACGCCCAAGGATAGCCTCGCGACGCGGGTGTCAGCGTCGCAGGCCGAGGCCGCGATCGCAAAAAAAGTCTGGAACCTGTTCGGCGGCTCCGCCGACCTGAACGAGTCCACCTTCACGGACATCAAGGATGGCGGCGATTTCGAGCGCGGCCACTTCGAGGGGCGCAATCCGCATTTCGGAATCCGCGAGCACGGCATGTGCTCGATTCTCAACGGCCTCGCGCTGCACGGCGGGTTCATACCGTACGGCTCGAGCTTCCTGTGCTTTACCGATTACGCGCGGCCGTCGATTCGGCTGGCGGCGCTGATGGAACTGCAGGTGGTGTTCGTCTTCACACACGACTCGATCGGCGTCGGCGAGGACGGCCCGACGCACGAGCCAATCGAGCATCTGTCGTCGCTGCGCGCGATTCCGCACCTCACCGTGATTCGTCCCGGCGACGCGAACGAGGCGGTCGAGGCATGGCGCACCGTCATGACGCATACGCACGGCCCTGTTCTGCTGGCGCTCTCGCGGCAGAAAGTGCCGACGCTCGATCGCACCAAACTGGCGCCCGCCAGCGGCGCCCGGCGCGGCGCATACGTGATTGCCGAGACGGCGGGACGTCCTGCGGAAATTATTCTGATTGGCTCGGGCTCAGAGCTGTCGCTGGTCGTCGATGCGAAAGCGAAGCTCGAAGAAAAGGGCAAGTCGGTTCGCGTCGTGAGCATGCCGAGCGAAAATATTTTCGAGAAGCAGGATCAGGCTTATCGCGACTCCGTGCTGCCGCCGAATATTCGCCGTCGCCTCGCGGTCGAGGCGGGAGCGCCGATGTCATGGTACCGATGGGTCGGACTCGACGGCGACATTATCGGGATGACGACCTACGGAGCGTCGGGCAAGTCCGAAGAGGTGATGAAGCATTTCGGCTTCACCGTGGACAACGTCGTCGAGCGCGCTCTGAAGTTGCTCGCGCGTTAGCGCGCGTCGACCGAATTTTCAACCGGGAGCGAGCGAACAATGGCCAACGCCGAAAATCCTCTGAAGCAGTTGGAGCATTTTGGACAGGCCGTATGGCTCGATTACATACGCCGTCATCTGCTCACGTCCGCCGAATTTCGCCGCATGCTCGACGAGGACGGCCTCAAAGGCATGACGTCCAACCCGACGATCTTCGAAAAAGCCATCGCCGGTTCCACCGACTACGACGATCAACTCAAGGAACTCGCGCCGAGCGGCCAAGACCGTCGACGAAATTTACGAAGCGCTCTCGATGCAGGATATCCAGGCTGGCGGCGGACGCGTTTCGACCGCTTTACGACAGGACCGGCGGCACCCACGGCTACATCAGCTACGAAGTTTCGCCGACGCTCGCCAACGACACCGACGGAACGATCGCGGCGGCGCGCCGTTACTGGGACGCGCTCGCGCGGCCCAACGTGATGATCAAGGTTCCTTCGACGCCCGCGGGTCTGCCGGCGATCGAGCAGCTCATTTCCGAAGGGCGCAACGTCAACGTCACCCTGATGTTCTCGATGAAGCATTACGACGACGTCGCCGAGGCGTTTATCCGCGGCCTCGAACGCCGGCTGAAGGCGGGAAAATCCATCGACAAGGTCTGGTCGGTGGCAAGCGTGTTCGTCAGCCGCGTCGAGACTCTCGTCGACCGCAAGCTCGAGGACAAACTGAAAGGCTCGCCGAACGAGGCGGTCGCCGCCCTGATGGGCAAATCGGCGGTCGCCAACTCGCGACTCATCTATCAGCGCTATAAGGAAATCTTCGCGGGCGAGAGATTCAAGGCGGTGCTCGCGAAGGGCGGACGTCCGCAATGGCCGCTGTGGGCGTCCACCGGCACCAAGAATCACGCATACAGCGACATCAAGTACGTCGAGGAACTGGTCGGCCCTGACACCGTTAACACGATGCCGCCGGCGACGATGGACGCGTTTCGCGATCATGGCAACCCGCGCGCGTCGCTCGAGGAGGGCGTCGCCGAGGCTCGCGAGATAGTCAAGCGACTCGCAGCAGCCGGGATCGATCTCATCGAGGTCGGCGAGGAACTGCAGAAAGAGGGTGTCGAATCGTTTTCGCAATCGTTCGAAGATTTGAGCGCGGTCATCAAAGGCCGGCGTGCGGCTATCGTCGATGGAGCGCTCGACAAGCAGAGCATCTCGACTCCCGGTTACGAGTCGCAGGTCAGCGCTGCGTTCAAAGACCTCGACAAGAACGATTTTCCCGCGCGCCTGTGGAAGAAGGACGCCACGCTGTGGTCGAAGGATTCCAACGAGCAGGCGGCAATCAAGAACGCGCTCGGCTGGCTGACGGTTTCCGAAGTGATGTCCGAGCGGGTGAAGGAGCTGGAATCGTTTGCCGACGAAGTGCGCAAGGCCGGCTTCCGCGATGTCGTTCTGCTCGGAATGGGCGGCTCGTCGCAGAGTGCCGAACTCTTCGCGGCGACATTTCCGAGCGCGCCGGGCTATCCGAAACTTCACGTGTTGGATTCAACCGTCCCCGAAACCATCCACGCGCTCGATCGCAACATCGACATTACGAAGACGCTGTTCGTCGTCGGGAGTAAAACCGGCGAGACCATCGAGACTCTGTCGCACTTCAACGCATTCTTCGAGCGCGTGAAGGCGAAGTCTTCGAGTCCCGCCGGATCGCATTTCGTTGCGATCACCGACCCGGGAACGAAGCTCGCGGCGATTGCGAAGGAAAATAAATTCCGCCGCGTGTTCCTGAATCCTCCCGATATCATCGGCTGCTATGCGGTGATGTCGTATTTCGGGCTGGTGCCTGCCGCGCTGATCGGAATGGATGTGGCGACTCTCGTGGACCGCGCGATTCGAATGACGCACAGCTCCGCGGGATGTGTGCGCGTCGATCAGAATCCGGGCGTGAGCCTGGGAGGGACGCTTGGTGCGTTGAAGAAAGCGGGTCGCGACAAGCTTACGTTCATAATTCCGCCGCCGATCTCCGCGTTCGGCCTCTGGGTTGAGCAGTTGATCGCCGAAAGCACGGGCAAAGGCGGCAACGGTATCGTGCCTGTTTGCGACGAGCCGCCGGTCGAGCCGAAGAACTACGGCAAGGATCGCGTGTTTGTCTATCTCAGGTTGAGCAACGGCGCCAATGCCGCGCAAGATGCGGCGTTTGAGACAATCAAAAAAGGTGGCAATCCCACCGTACAGATCGTGCTGCCTGAAAAGATTGATCTGGGCGAAGAATTCATGCGCTGGGAGATCGCATCGGCGACCGCCGCCGCGATGATCGGGGTCGATCCGTTCAAGCAACCGGGCGTTCAGGAGAGCAAGGACAACACCAACCGCATCCTCGCGGAGTTTGCGCGCAGCAAAGAGCTTCCGACGCAGGCGCCGATCGCAGAGAAGGGCAAGCTCTCGCTCTTTTCGGGAGGTGCGGCAAGCAGCGCGATAAAAACCGGGAAGGATTTTCGCGCGATGCTCGCCGCGTTCATGAACCTCGCGCGGCCGGGCGACTACTTCGCCACGATGGCGTATGTTTCGCCGAATCCTACCGTGGACAAGGAGATTATGGCGATTCGCAAAGCGGTGGCCGAGCGCTACGGCGTCGCGACGACGTTCGGCTACGGGCCGCGATGCCTGCATTCGACGGGACAGTTGCACAAGGACGGTCCGAACAGCGGACTGTTCCTGCAAATCACGCAAGACTATCGCGACTCGATTGCGATCCCCGGCGCGACGTACGATTTTGCGCAACTCAACCAGGCGCAGTACCTCGGAGATTTCCAGTCGCTCGAGGCGCACGGTCGGCGCGTCATCCGCGTGCATCTGGCGGGACACGATCCGATCGGGGCCATCGAAGCGCTCCGCCAGGAGATCGTCGCTGCGATCGGCGACTAACGATATGGCTGAACCGAAACTGATCATTCTGAACGACGCGCAGGAACTTTACGTCCGCGCTGCCGAAGAAGTGGCGCACATAACCGGCGAGGCGATTTGCACCCACGGCGAGTTCACGTTCTGTCTCTCGGGCGGTTCGACGCCCGCCGCCACCTACGACTTGCTCGCGACGCGGTTTCGTCTGAGCGTCGATTGGAAGGAAGTGCAATTTTTCTGGGGCGACGAACGATGCGTCCCGCCCGATCACCCCGAGAGTAATTACGCGATGGCGAATCGCACGATGCTGAGCAAGCTCGCGCTCAGGCCCGACCAGGTGCATCGGATGCGCGGCGAGGATCCGCCGGCCGCGGCGGCCGCCGCGTACGAAGATCTCTTGCGCAAACGGTTCGGCCTCGACGACGGGGACTTTCCGCGGTTCGATCTCGTGATGCTCGGGCTCGGCGACAATCGCCATACTGCGTCGCTGTTTCCGGGGGATCCTGCCGTTCACGAGACGCAGCGCCTGGTGGTTGCGGTCGAGGTCGACGCTGAGCCGCGGCGCCGCCTGACGATCACGCCGCCGGTGATCAATAATGCGCAGCGCGTGATGTTCGTTGTGGCGGGGCAGGGCAAGGCGGCGGCGGTGAAAGACGTGTTGGAAGGACCGCGCGATCCGGACAAGTTCCCCGCGCAGATCATCGCGCCCGCCGGCGGCGAGGTCATCTGGATTCTCGACAAGGCGGCAGCGAGCCTGCTTTCGCCGCGCTGATCGGGCACAATAGTCGCGATGCGATTCGTATTGCGCCACTTCACCGCGATCCTGATCCTTGCCGCGCTGGCAGGCTGGGCGTTGTTCTACCTCCCGCAGACTCCGAGTTTTGCCGTGTTCCGGCTGAAGCAGGCGATCGACGCGCGCAACGGCGACGAAGCGGCCAGATACGTCGATTTCGAAAGCGTCGTGAAGAATGCGGGCCGCGAGATGGTGCAGAAGCAGGGCGGCAACGACCCGTTGAGCGCGATGCTCGGCAACGCGGCGATCGATCTTCTCAGCAAGCCGATGGCGCAGATCACGCAGGCGTGGGCGGTCAAGAAAGTCGACGACGGCGCGCGCGAGGTGCAGATGCCGGGAGTCGCGGTGGCGGGCTCGGTCGTCCTCATGCATCGAAACGGCGACACCGCCGCCACCGACTTCACGGACAACAAGGGGCAGCGCTGGAGGATACATCTGGCTCGCGGTGACGACGGCTATTGGCGCGTTACTCAGATCGAAGACGTCGAGCAGCTGCTGCAGAAGCTCCAGCACGACGAAGAAAAACGTCTGAACTCCCCTTCATCCTCTCCCTGACCGGCCGCGTTTACTCTGCTTCCGGTGACGGCTACAATAGAGTTCCGCGCGGGCGAACCTATGAGGCTCGGCCGCGTTTTAGTTATTCGCGATAAAATGAGACGCCCAGATATTAGAAATTTAGCGATCGTCGCGCACGTCGATCACGGCAAAACCACCCTGGTCGATGCGATGCTGCGACAGTCGGGCGTTTTCCGCGCCAACGAGCAGGTGATCGATCGCGTGATGGATTCCAACGCGCTCGAGCGCGAACGCGGCATCACGATCATGGCCAAGAACACCTCGATCCTGTGGGGTGAGACGCGCATCAACATCGTCGATACCCCCGGCCATTCGGATTTCGGCGGCGAGGTCGAGCGCACGCTGTCGATGGTGGACGGCATTTTGCTGCTGGTCGATGCGTGCGAGGGTCCGCTGCCGCAGACGCGATTCGTGCTGAAGAAGGCGCTCGAGTCGAACCTGCCCGCGATACTTTGCATCAACAAGATCGATCGAGCCGACGCGCGCGCGCCCGAGGTCCTCGACGAGGTTTACGATCTGTTCATCGATCTTGGCGCGAACGAAAGCCAGCTCGATTTCCCGGTGCTGTACACGCAGGCGCGCGTCGGCACTGCAGCGCTCAGGCTCGACACACCGAGCGAAAACCTGGTGCCGCTGTTCGACGCGATCGTTGCGCACTTGCCCGGTCCGGAAGTCGATCCCGACGCGACGCTGCAATTCCAAGTCAATAACATCGACTACGACGATTACGTCGGCCGCCTCGCGGTCGGCAGGATCATCGCCGGCTCGATGACGGCGTCGCAGAATTATTCGCTGTGCCGGCGCGACGGCAAGACCGCGGTCTGCAAGGTCGCGCACATATATGGATGGCAGGGGCTCACGCGCGTCGAGCGCGATACCGCAAGCGCGGGCGAGATCGTGATCGTCGCCGGCGTCGAGGACATCGCGATTGGCGAAACGATCGCGGACCTCGAGAATCCGCGCCCGCTGCCGCCGATTCGCATCGATGAGCCGACCGTGGCGATGACTTTCTCGGTGAACAACGCGCCGTGGGCGGGCCGCGAGGGAGATTTTGTGACCTCGCGCAAGCTTGGCGAGCGAATCGAATTCGAAGCGCGGCGCAACGTAAGCACTCGGGTCGAGCAATTGTCGCCGGAAGCGTGGCGCGTGATGGGCCGCGGCGAATTGCAGCTCGCGGTGATCGTCGAGACGATGCGGCGCGAAGGCTACGAGATGCAGGTCTCGAAGCCCACGGTCATCACCAAGCAGGCCGACGGCCAGATCCTCGAGCCGATGGAAATGCTGGTGATCGATATCCCGTCGGAATGTATCGGCGTGGTCACGCAGATGCTTTCGACGCGCAAGGGCAAAATGCGGACGATGGTCACGCATGCGAGCAATCGGGTGCGCCTAGAATACGACATTCCCGCGCGCGGCCTGATCGGGTTTCGCGGCCGCTTTCTCGAGAACACGCGCGGCAACGGCCTGATGAATACATTGTTCAACGGCTACGCGCCGTGGTCGGGAACGATTCGTTCGCGCGCCAACGGCGCGATGATTTCCGATCGCGAGGGCGTCACTACGGCTTACGCGATCTTCCATTTACAGGAGCGCGGTATATTCTTCGTCGGACCCGGCGAGCCGGTTTACGAGGGGATGATCGTCGGCGAGTATGCGCGTGAGATAAATTTGCCGGTCAACGTGTGCCGTGAAAAAAAGCTCAGCAACATGCGCGCGTCAGGCCACGATGAAGCGATTCGACTGTCGCCCGCGCGGGTTCCGACGCTGGACGCGGCGCTGGAATGGATCGACGAGGAAGAGCTGGTCGAGGTCACGCCCAAGTCGGTGCGGCTGCGCAACCGCGTCCTCAAGACCGCGCTCAGGAACAAGCATCGTGCGGGATACATCGACGCGCCGCCGTCGGAGATGGTCGAAGGAAGCTGATCGCTTCGTGAGCCGGGCGGACGGCGCAACGTCGGACGTGGCGATGGCGTCACCGCAATCATGAGACTGGTCCGAATCGCCGCGCTTTCCGCGCTGATCCTCGCGATCGTAGTCGGCGGTTCGGCTGTGCTGATCGCCGTCAACCAGTCGCGCATTGTCGTATACGTGCTCGCCTCGGTTCGCGACCGCACCGGCGTCGAAATCATCCCGCGCGCCAGCTCGGTTCACCTCGGCACGCACCTGATCGTCGTCCTCGACCAGCCGCAGGTTATCGACAACGGACGCGAAATCGTCAAGTTAAAGTCGCTGCGCGCCATAATCGGGTACCATTCGATTTTCGTCAGTACCGGACTGCCGCTGTATCGATTAACCGCAACCAATCCCGAAATCACGCTGCCGCTGAACTCGGCGGACAGGGGAGCATTTCCGCTGCCGCGTCCGGGGGCGCCAACGATCGCTGCCTTGCACGACGTGCTGAAGGCGCTTGGGCGAATCGCGTGGCGGGTTGAGACGATCGACGCCAAAGTGAGATATGCCGACGGCGTCGCGCTTGCGGACCATGTCGGCATCGTCGCATACCGCACCCGCCGCGAACCCTTGTTGTGGCGCCTTGGATTCAGCGGCGCGCTGCTTGGCGCTCCCGTTCCTGGCGCGCATGTGGCCGGAAAAATCGCTCTCGGTACTGGAAAAAACCTGGCGGCCGGCGAGTTCGCGCGCGGGCAGTTCTGGAGTTGGGACGTTCCGCTGGAAGGAGTCGAAGCGGAGGGTTTCACATTGGCGGGCGCGATCCAGTGCGGCCTCAAGTTTTCACTTCACGATGATGGTTCGTTGACCGGCGTCGCCGACGCGGGTGCGCAGAAGCTATTGCTCAAGAGCGCCCGACTCGCCGCGCCGGAAAATTTGGGCGACTACTCGCTGCACGCCGGCTTCGACATTACCGACGGCAAGTATGCCATCACGCAGATCGTTTTGCGCCGCGTCAACACGGCAGTGCTTTCCGGCGAGACCGAGCTGGTCGGTCCGCAGAGCGAGAAGCCGGAGCTGGGAATCCATCTCGGGGGGTTTCACTTCGACTCGGCTGCGCTCAAGCGGCGGCTTCAGGGGGTTCGCCATCTGCCGTCGGACTTCGTCGATATGCTCAACCGGCTCGGACCGGGCAAGGTCACTGTCGGCGGCGCGACGCTCAGCGCCGCACTCGACGAGATCGAGACGTCGCCGCTCGACACGATTCGCAAAAATCTGGTGGTGAGCGGCACGATCCAGAACGTCGGGTTTACAATTCCAGCGGAAACGAAACTGCCGCCGGTCGAAGATCTGAGCGCCCAGCTCAGTTACGCGAAAGGCCTGCTGACGGTGACGCAGGGCACGGCGAAGTTCGGAAACTCCACTGTGCACGATCTCGTCGCCAGCGCGGACCTGGGCAGGGGAATTGAGGGCGCCGACTATAAATCCAGCGTGAGCATCGAGGCAGACCTCGCCGAGCTCTATCCGTCCATTTCGCGGGCGCTCGATCTGCTCCAGCTGCGGGAACGCGATCGTCTCGAGCACCTCAGTGGACGCGTCGAACTCGCTGTTACCGCATCGGGAAAGTTGAGCGTGAAGGAAGTGGCCGCGCCCAAAAGTTACCAGGTTCGCGCGGACGCGATCGGGACCGTTCTCACTATCAAAGGTTCTCCCGGACCGCTGAGGGTTTCGCGCGGCACCGTTGTCATCAGTCCGGATTCCATCAAGCTCGATCATCTGATGCTGGCGGCGACGGGCGGCAACGCGACGCTGGACGGCTCCGTGAATTTCGACAAGCAACGCATCGCGGTGCACGATCTGACGCTGGGACTTCACGATTTTCCGTCGCAGTTGTGGCTCGCGCTGCTGGTCGATCCCTCCGACTTCGCGGTGAACGGCCCCATCGGTGGCAAAGTCGTGGTCAACGGTGATCCTTCGACTCCAGGCGGCTTGACGCCCGAGGGTAAGCTGACGCTCGACTCGGGCGATGTGAAGTTCAACTTCCTGCGTTCACCGATAATAGTTCAAGGCGCGACGCTCACGATGCATCGCAGGCAGGTCATTCTGTCGATGCCGGGCTCGAAACTCGAAGACCAGGCGATCAATTTCCGCATTACCGTACCTGACTACTCGCATCCCTCGATTCGCATCGACGCCAGCTTGCAGAAAATCGATCTCGAAGTGATGAACTTTGTGCGGATGCCGTGGTCGCCTGCCACACCGCCGATCCATTTTCCGGTCCTTTGCAGCGGGCATATCGAAGCGCGGGCGGGAAATCTCGCCGCCTTTCAGATGACCAACCTCAAGACCGATTTTACACGCAGCCCGATCGGCGATTGGCGGGTTTACAACATGAGTGCGACGGCATATCGCGGCAAGATGAGGCTCGAGCTGGTCGGCCGCGCCCCGGACAACTGGATCCACATGACGGGCAGCGCAACCAACATGGACCCGGCGCCGCTGTTCATGCTGGGCGGCAAGAACAAGGAGTCGCCGTTGCTGGGCCATCTCTTTCTTGCGGGCGATTTGTGGGCCAACACCGACACCAACTTCTTCGAAACGCTCGCCGGCGACATGACGATTACGGTCAGAGACGGTACCCTCAACAAGTTTACGCTGCTCTCACGGCTGCTCAGCTTTATCGACGTCAAGAACTGGCTGAGCGCTCAGATTCCGGATCCGCGCGTCAGCGGCGTGCCGTTCAAAACGCTCTTCACCGATTTCAAAGGCAGCGGCGGGCTCTTCTACACGGACAATTTCGCGCTGCGCGGTCCCGTGATGGACATCACCGCGAGCGGCAGCGTTCAGTTTGGCGCCGGCACGCTCGACATGCAGGTCGGCATGTTTCCCTTCGACACGGTGGACTGGGTATTGAACCACATTCCGCTGATCGGCGAACGCATCGGTGAAGGCACCGGTAAACTGGTCGCGGCGTACTTCCATGTCAGCGGCCCGGTGAGCGATCCCTCGATCACGCCGATGCCGATCACGTCGGTGGCGGAGTTCATCAAGAAGTTTTTTGGAATGCCGATAAACATCATTCGTCCCAACACGATCAAGTGAGCGCGTCGCGGCCAGCGCTGATCGTATTTTGCCGCGAACCGGTAGCACATCAGGCCAAGACCCGATTGATCGGCGCGATGACGGCCGCCGCCGCAGCAGCTCTGTCCGACGCGTTCATCCGTGACGCGCTTGCCAAGGCAGTCGCGATCCGTCCGTCCCGGATCGTTATCGCGGCCAGCGCACCGGATGGCGCCGGGCGCAGCCAATACTTCCGGCGGATGGCGCGGCGATTTGGCGCCGAACTGATCGATCAAGGAAATGGCTCGCTGGGTAAACGAATGGCGCATGCGCTCAGCCGTTTTCATCGCACGGCGCGCTGCTGATCGGTACCGACACGCCTTCGCTCCCGACGGCGTTGCTCGCGGCCAGCCTCGACGCGATTCGCCGCAGTCGCGTAGTGATCGCGCCAAGTCTCGACGGCGGCTACTACGCGGTGGGTGTGCGCGGCGCGATGCCTCCAATATTCACCGGCATCCGATGGGGCAGCGGCAATGTGTTCGATTCAACCGTCAAGCGCCTCACGCGCGCCGGCATTCCGTACAAGCTGGGTCCGGCGTGGTACGACATCGATCGATGGGCCGACGTGATTCTGTTAGCCGCGCATCTGCGACTGCTGGCGCGAGCGCGGCGTCGTGGGGGCTTGTCGCCATGCCCCGCGACCGAGTCTGTCCTCGAGCGACTTGGAGTCCTGCGCCACGATCGCTAAAGTACCCCGATGCGCGACGGGACGTGCCGGATTCATGATTGAGCTGACCCTATACACACGAAACGACTGCGAGTTGTGCCGCGAGATGGAAGAGATAATCGCTGCCGAGCTTCCGAACTTCGACGCGCATATCCAGCGCATCGAGATCGACGGCGACCCCGGCCTTGAGGCTCGCTTCGGGGTCGAAGTGCCGGTGCTGTTTGTGAACGACCGCAAGGCGTTCAAGTATCGATGCACTCCCCGCGAGTTGCGCAACCGACTGGCGCGCGAGGCGCGGGGCTGAGATGCCGCTGCGAACGCCCCATCGTCTAAGGTTGATCCTCGTGACCACGGGCAGCGAGGAGCAGGCCGTGTCGATCTCGCGCGCGCTCGTGAGCGAGAGACTGGCGGCCTGCGTCAACATCGTTGGACCGGTGCGATCGATCTATCGATGGCGCGACAGCGTCGAAGACGATCGCGAATACCTGCTCCTCATCAAGACTCGCGCGACGCTCTACATGAAAGTCGAAACGCGCGTTCGCGAGCTGCACAACTACGGGGTACCGGAAGTTCTGTCGATAAATGCGGATCGAGGCTCGCCCCCGTACATCCAGTGGCTGCTTGATTCGACACCGTTCCGCATAAAAGCGGACCAGCGTCCAACGAAACGCGCGAGAGATCGCCCCGGACGCCCGCGATGATCAGGATTGCGATCGCCGGCGCCGGCGCGATTGCCGAACGCGCGCACATTCCTGCTCTTCGGAGTGTTGCCGACGTTCAAATCGTTGCGATACAGAGCCGCACCTCCGACAAGGCCGAGCGCGTTGCACGTGCCATTTGGCCTGATGATGCGGAACGCCCGAAGGTCTATTCCGATTTCGATGAGATGTTGGCGCGCGAGCGTCCTGACGCGGTGGGAATCTTCACGCCGAACCATTTGCATTGCGATTTTGCGGTGAAGGCGCTGGGCGCCGGCGCGCACGTGCTCGTGGAAAAGCCGATGGCTCCAACTGCCGCGGTCGCGCGCAAGATGGTC
Organism: uncultured delta proteobacterium; assembly: GCA_963805315.1. GTDB lineage: Bacteria > Desulfobacterota > Binatia > Binatales > Binataceae > Binatus. Next base: position 440,132 of record CAWDTQ010000015.1, on the reverse strand, counting down.
GATGCAGCGACGAGCGCCCGGCGCGTGCTGATGGTCGCGATGCAGCGGCGCTTCGGCGGAATCGAGCGCGCCGTCAAGGACGCCGTCGCGAGCGGGGCGATCGGCAAGCCACTCTTCATTCGCGCGCGGCTTTCGCACGGCGGACCTCAGTCGTGGGCGCCGGGGCAAAAGTGGTTCACGACGGCTTCGGAAGCGGGTGGCGGCGCGATGCTCGATCTGGGCGTCCATGTGGCCGATCTCGCAATCTGGTTCATAGGCGAGATCGATTCGGTTTCGGGGCAGGTCGGCACCCTCGCGAAACAGATCGAGGTGGATGACACGGGCGCGATGATCGTCCACTTCAAGTCCGGAGCGATCGGTGTCATCGAGGCGAGTTGGAGCAGCCAGCCGCCGCTGTCGGCGATCGAGATTTACGGTAGCGAGGGCAGGGTGATGGCGGGCTATCCGCGACTGGACATCTCGATTTTGAAAGCCGACGGCAGTCCTGCGCCGGGATTCTCGCGCGACGAAGTGATGAGTCGTTTCGATCCGCGCGATCTGCTGGCTCCATCTCGCGAACTCGCGGCCACCTTCGTCGGTGCGATTCAAGGCCGGGTGAAACCGTCTCCGGACGGCCACGACGGATTGCGGGCAGTCGAGGCGGTCGAGGCCTGCTACCGTTCGTCGCGGACAGGCAGTCGAATCAAGCTGCCGCTCGATTCATAATTCACAGATGTTTCGCGAATCGATCAAAAAGATGGCGCCGTATCGGCCCGGCGAGCAGCCGCGTCCGGGCCAGCGCGTGATCAAGCTCAACACCAACGAAAATCCATACCCACCGTCGCCGCGGGTGCGCCGTGCGATTGCGAAGGCGATGGCGGGGTCGGCGCTGCGCCTGTATCCGGCGCCGCGGGCCGATGAATTCGTGGCGAGCGCGGCGAAAATTTATTCGATCCCGCAGCGCATGATCATCGCGGGCAACGGCTCGGACGAACTGCTTGCGATGGTGTTTCGCGCGACGCTCGGTAGCGGCGACACCGTCGCGTATCCGGTCCCGACCTATTCGCTCTACGACACGTTGGCGCTCGTGCAGGAGGCGCGAATCATTCATTGCCCGGTTGGCCCCGACTTCGCGCTTCCGCTCGACGCGCTCGCGCAAGCGCGCGCAAATCTCACGATCGTGTGCAGTCCCAACTCGCCGTCGGGCACCCTGACTCCGCGCGCGCAAGCTGGGCGCGCTGGCGAAACGCCTTGACGGTAGACTGCTCGTGATCGACGAAGCGTACGTGGACTTCGCCGATGAGAATGCGCTCGGCCTCGTGCGGCGGCATCGCAATGTGGTCGTGCTGCGCACGCTGTCGAAGTCATATTCGCTGGCCGGGATGCGGCTCGGTCTTTGTTTTGCGCATCCGCCGGTGATCGACGCGCTGATGAAGGTCAAGGATTCGTACAATTTGAGCCGGGTCGCGCTCGCCGCAGGGGCGGAAGCGTTGCGCGACGCTGATTGGATGCGCCGCAATGTCGCGAAGGTGATCCGGACGCGCGTTCGCACCGAGGCGCGGCTGCGCAGGCTCGGCTTCGTGGTGCCGCCGTCGCAGGCCAATTTCGTGTTGGCGCGAATGCCGGGGCGCGACATGGCGCCGGTCACGCGGGGGCTGCGCCGGGCCGGAATCCTGGTCCGGCATTTCGCGACACCGCTGCTCCAGGACTCTATCCGAATCTCGATCGGAACTCCGACCGAGATGGACGCGCTGTTCAGGGCGCTCCAGCCGCTGGTGCGCGCAAGTTCGTCGAAATCGAAGCGTGGCATTCGCACGCACGCCGGTTGAACTTGATGGCGGCGATCAAGCGTTTGTTCGGGGGATTCCGTTCGTCACGCGCGAAGAAATCCGCGTCAGAATCGCGCCCGTCGATTCAGTGGGTAGTGGCCGGGCTGGGAAATCCCGGCGAGCAATACTCGCGCTCGCGTCACAACGCCGGATTCATGACGCTTGATCGAATCGCAAAAGCGAACGACGTCGAATTCGGCCGGCGCCGATTCAAAGGCGTTACCGCCGAAGCGACGCTGGCAGAAAAGCCCACGCTACTTGTCAAGCCGCAGACTTTCTACAATCTGAGCGGTGAATGTATTTCCGACCTGCTCGGATATTTCAAAATTTCCCCCGAACACCTGATCGTGGTGCACGACGAGCTGGACCTCGAAGCGGGGCGGCTCAGAATCAAGCAGGGCGGAGGCGATGCCGGCAACCGCGGGGTTCGTTCGATCGCGGAGTCGCTTGGAACGACGGATTTCATTCGGGTCAGAATCGGAATCGGCAGGCCGCCGGGGTTTACCAACGAAATCGAAATGGAACCCGGGCAGCAGCCGAAGACCGAAGAAAATAAAGACTACCTGCTCCGCCCTATGACCGCCGCCGAACGGCAGGCGCTTGCGCCTATCCTCGAACGCGCAGCGAACGCAGTCGAGGCGATCGCGCAGCAGGGACTCGAAGCGGCGATGAATCTCTATAATCAACGCCGTTAGAGTCAATTGGGCGATAGCTTCTGATGATAGTTTGACAAATTGTCTTGTTTTCTAATCATTCTGTTGACATATCAGCGCGCACCGCGCTAGAGCATCACAACATGAGCCTTCGGCGCGTTGGGGGCGCGATCACACGCGTTGTGGGGCCTCATAAGTTTACATCCAGGATTTGGGGGAGGCGCATGTTTGACGAACGCAAGACCCGCTTCAGGAGTGCGGAGGAAGCTCTGCGCTTTTATTTCCGGTTGCGCGAGCTGCTTCACAGCGGACGAACGCGACGCTTGGTGGCGGACGAATTGCCTGCGGATGCGTGCACCGGGGCCACCAACGCAATCGACGACTACCGATGTATCGGATGGTGCATGCGAGGCCTCGACGAGATCGCGCTGTGGCTGCTCAGCGAAATCTACGGGCCGACCTGCTTTGGCGCGCATCGGCGAACGTTCTCGCACGCTTGCGAGACCGGCAGGCTGGAGTTTCCGGAGCACAAGTTCCGGCTGCGCGAGGTCGGCATTATCCACGAGCGCGCACTCGGCGAGGTGAAACGAGGGCTGCGCGAGCTGGGAATGATTCCCGGCGCGCGACCGGATTCGGTGCGGGCGCTTCGGCGCCGCATCGGGACCGTGGGGCAGGCGCAGCTTCCGGCCAACCGGGCGGCTCATCGCGGTTGACTCGCGAGCGTCTAGTCCGTCAGCCGGCAACCGTGGGAGCGGGCTATTCCGCGCCGTCAAAAATCCTGTACGCTTGAGAGCCACGGGCACTCCGGCGAACGGAATTGACGAAGCGGAACGTGAACGAAAATCAGGCGACCGGGCAGGCGGCGGCGCTCACACGCGGCACCGCCGAAGTGATTTCCCCAGCCGAGCTGGCGGCCAAGCTTGCGCTCGAGCCGGCCGCTCAGGATCAAGCTCGGGATGGATCCGACCGCGCCCGATCTGCATCTCGGCCACAGCCTGGTGTTGAAGAAGCTCCGTGACTTTCAGGATGCGGGACATACCGTGATTTTCCTGGTTGGTGATTTCACCGCGATGATTGGCGACCCCACCGGACGGTCCGAGACGCGAAAGCCGCTGACGCGCGAACAGATCGAGCGCAACGCCGAGACCTATCGCGCGCAGGCGTTCAAGATTCTCGATCGCGAGTGCACCGAGGTCCGCTTCAACAGCGAGTGGATGAATGAACTCGGCGTTCGCCGCCTGATCGAGATTGCGGCCAAGGTGAGCGTCGCACGACTGCTCGAACGTGACGACTTCGAGAAGCGTCTCGCCGCCGAGGAACCACTGTTCCTGCACGAGCTGCTTTATCCGGTGATCCAGGGCTACGATTCGGTCGCGCTGCAGGCGGACCTCGAGATTGGCGGCACCGATCAGAAGTTCAACATGCTGGTCGGCCGCGAGTTGCAGCGACATTTCGGACAGCCGCCGCAAGCGGTGATGACGATGCCGCTGCTCGAAGGGCTCGACGGCGAGCGCAAAATGTCGAAGTCATACGGTAACTACGTCGGCCTGACCGACAAGCCCGAGGACATGTACGGCAAGCTGATGTCGCTGCCCGATAAACTGATGGTTCGATACTACCAACTGCTGACGACGGCGACGCCGAAAGAGATCGCGGCGGTGAAGTCGGGCGCCACGCATCCGATGGAAGCGAAGAAACGCCTCGCTCGCATGATCGTCAGCGAATACCACGGCGAGCCCGCCGCCAAGCTCGCGGAGGAATACTTCGAGAGCAAGCACCAGCGCAAGGAAGTTCCCGCCGGCGCCCAGGTGTATCGAATCGCCGAGGATTTGTGGATTTGCGAGCTGATGAAGCAGTTGCAGTTCACGCCCTCGACCAGCGAGGCGCGCCGCCTGGTGAGCCAGGGCGCGGTGCGCGTCGACGGCCGCACGGTAACCGACGTGAATTTTCGCTTTGTGCCCGGGGAGCACAAGGTGCTCGAAGTGGGCAAGCGCCGGGTGGCGCGGATCGAGCCTTGACGGGCGCGAGCGCTCAGTCGCTCTTGTTCTTCTCAGCGAGCGCGACCGCCTCGCGCAGCTTTTCCATCGTGCGGCCGAGCGCCTTGGTGTAGCGCTGCTTGGTCCAGGTTTCCTTGGTCCGCATCTTGAGCCAGCCGAGCTTGACTGCGTCGGGCTTATTGCCCATCTCGCCGGTCGAAACCTCGATGATCGCGCGCTCTTCGGTATTGAGCGAGTCGAGCACCTCGCGCTTGAGGTTCTGCAGAAATCCGGACTTGAGGTCGATATCGATCTTCATGGAGAACGCACTTCCATCACTTGAGCGTAAACCATCGCCCGCGCGTCCTCAACGGGTTTACATTGCGAAGGAGCCGGCGTGACTGAGCGCATTGCTAAGAAAAAGCGTGCAGCCGGCAAAGGTCACTTGAGAGCTATTCCCGTTCGACTGCCTGTCGAATGGCGTTCAAGATGAACAAGAACTGATTCGGTGCCGAGACGCGGCCGAGCAGGCTCACCTTGTGCAGTACTTTGAGTTCCCGATCCGTCACCTTGTGACGCGCCAGCGTCGCCCGATCGCCCGCGAACTTTCGCCACGGGTCTTCGCCCTGTCTGACGGGCGGCGACGCGGGTCGTTCGCCGACTACCCAGCGGGCCTCGGGATGCGCCAGGAGGAACAACCGCTGCCGGTCGAGATCGAGCGTACTCGCGATCCTGGACAGCAGTGACAGGGAAGGGCGCCGCCGTCCGTTTTCGAGGTATGCAATGTGACTGGCCTTTACGCCGAGTTTGCGGGCAAGTTCGCGCTGGGTGAAGTCGTATGCAGCCCGCCGCTCCTTGAGGACCTTACCAAGAGACTCTTTTTTCATCGTTTAGTATTTCCCCGTGGTTTTAGTTGTAATTTCTTATGCAGCTGATCAATCCGGTCAGATTGTCGAATTTATGCCCGCCCATTTAGCTAAACCGCCAAAATCAAAGTCCTTACGACCCCTGCAATCTACGCTCAGGTCTCGCGCAAGGTTTCACTTTATGACTAATTATACCTCAACTGTGAGCAGTTAATCTATCATGACAGCTCATTGCATTGCAAGAGTTGAACAAGAATGCATTAAATTAACTAGGCATCGAATTCTGCCAAATAGCGACCGCCGTTCGCTTCAAGTTCCAGAATCTTTCGAGCTAGCCAGCCGAGGGTGGAGGAAGCTGCGGCTTTTCGCATCCGGCGCCGGTGGCGCAACTCAGCCCGGCGCCGAAATAAATTGTCGCGGCTTTGGCCGGAAAGAAAATGTAGTTGAGCGGAGTCTCGATCGGATCGAACCGCTGCGGCGGACCGGACGCCGCTGCCTCGGCATGAGCCTGCTGCTCGACTTGCTGTTTGGTGTTGGTGGTGACCTCGACGTTCTGGATGCTCGCCAGGCGCTCGTCCGAACCGAAGATTGCCGCCTTGCCCGGCTCGAGCCAGACGTACCGCAACACGCTGGCGCCGCTGTGGTTCGGATCGGCGACGTTGTCCTTCAGGTCGGGCTCGCCCATCGCCTGCACTGCCTGGCCGGGCGTCATCCCGGTGCTCAGCGTCGCACTCTTCGTTGCCGAGCACGCAACGACGAACAGCGCGAGCATCCCAACAGCAGCGCGCGCGCCAAGAGTCCGCAGCGTCATTGTCGATACCTCAACCTTCATGTGGAGCTACCATACACAAGACGTCTTCGTAAATCGACTTGTTTCAAAATCGACGTTGTCACTTTGTCGAAGATGAGTTCGCGACGCCCGGCGCCGGCTCAGCTATCGCAGGAATGGCTGCAGACACGGAGGTCGGCGGTGATTGCGCGCTGCACGAGCCGGCTTGCGACGCCGTCAGCATCACCGGCTGCGCACCGGTTCCAGGCGCGGGACTCGCGAGCGGATGTGTCAGGTTGTAAAAGCCGCTGACCAACCGAATCCCCCATCCACCGCCGTTATCCATAAAGCCTGTGAGCTGGTTGTACAAGGTTGGATCGTTCACCATCAGGCCGGCGGTGCCGCGGCTCGTGTTGATCTTCTGCAGGATGTCTTTCAGGTCGCGCGACGATTGGCGCAGGTTGGGCAGCACGTCGTCGGAGAAATCCCTGTTCTCCATCAGTTGCGGGATAATTCCGTTGGCCTTGTCGAAACGCGCGAGGATCGTGTCCAGCCGCGCGCTGGTCTGGCGAATCTTCGCCGCCGTCTCGGACAGGTTGTCCAGGAATTGCTTGCCGTCGGTCTCGTTGCTGAGCATCGCGCCGATCAACCCCTGGCCCTGGTTGACGCGATCCATCGCTTTGCCAAGCGCAACCGACAGCTGGTCGACGTGGGCGAGCGTGCGCTGGATCGATTCGAGCGTAAGGCGATCGGTGGGCTGGTTGGCGTCCTCGCCGCGCACCAGTTCGCTCACCAGGCCGTGGCCTTTTTCGATCGACGTGAGAATCGTGCGCAGCGAACCGGAGATCGCCATGATGTTTGCGATTAAATCGTCGGTCCCTTCGCGCTGTAGAATCGCCTCGTAGTCGATCGGATTGATCGACGCCAGCACCGTATCAGCCGTCGCGGGCGGAGCAGCCGGCGAGCCCGGTGTCAGCGCGACGAACTTGTCGCCCAGCAGGCCCATCGAATGAATCTGCATGATCGAGTCGGTGCGCACGCGCTCGGCCGCGGACTGCTCAACCCAAATTCGAACGACCACGTAGCTGTTCTCGGGCTCGGGCGGAAATTTTATCGACTCGACCGCGCCGACCCGGACTCCCGACAGCGTCACGGGCGCGCCGGTCTGCAAGCCGTTGATTCGCTCGAAATGTGCCTGCAGGATTTCCGTGCGGGTGAAGAATTGCTCGCCGTGGCCGACCGTCAGGATGGCAAAGCACAGGATCGCCAGCCCGGCCGCGATCAACGCACCGACCCGCACGCGCGAATAGCCGGAATCAGCCACGCTCGCCTCGCGTCGTCGCGATTGTCATAGCGCGATCTCCACGAACTCGCGCATCAGCTCGTCGCCGGTCGCGCGCACTTCGTCCGCCGTGCCGCTGAATCGTATCCGTCCCTGGTCGAGCAGCGCGAAGCGGTCGCCGACCATGAACGCGCTCTTGAGATCGTGCGTTACCACCACCGAGGTAAAGCCCAACTGCCGCTGCAAATCACGAATCAGCAAGTTTATCTTGTGCGTCACCAGCGGGTCCAATCCCGTGGTCGGCTCGTCGTAGAGAACCGCCTTGGGCTGCAGCGCGATCGATCGCGCCAGCGCCACGCGCTTTTTCATACCGCCGGACAACTCGGCTGGATATAGATGCTCGACGCGCGTCATTCCCACCATGTCGAGCAGTTCGGTCACGCGCCGCTCGACAGCCCGCTCGTCCATCCCGCCATGCTCGCGCAGCGGGTAGCTCACGTTCTCGAACACGGTGAACGAATCGAACAGCGCGCCGCCCTGGAAGACCATCGCGACTTCTTTGCGAACGTCTGCCATCGCGTCCTCGCTCAAATCGTTGAGCCGCCGCCCGTCGACGATCACTTCTCCGCTGTCGGGCCGCTCGAGACCATTCAGATGCCGCAGTAGGACGCTCTTGCCCTCGCCGCTGCCGCCGAGCACGACGAGGGTCTCGCCGTCTAAGACCTCGAGGTCGACGCCTTGCAAAACCGGTTTGCTGACGAAGCTCTTGCGGAGCTGTCGCACCTCGATAAATCGTTTTCGTTCCGAGTCCTGCATCAGATCGATAAAAAAAACTTGGTCAGAAAGAAATCCGAAATTAGCACCGTAATCGACGCCGCCACCACCGCCGAGGTCGTCGCGCGCCCGACGCCGTCGGCGCCTCCGGTCGCGGACAGACCCTTCGCACATGCGATTATCGCGATCTCGAAGCCGAAGAATACCGACTTTCCAAGTCCGCTGAACAAATCGCCGAGCTGCACGTTCTGAATCAACGAACTGTAGAAGTAGTCCGCGCTCACGCCGAGCTGCGTGACCGAAATAACCAGCCCGCCGAACAGGCCGACCGCGTCAGCCAGGACCGTCAGTATCGGCACCATGATCACCGTCGCGAGCACGCGCGGCACCACCAGCTTCTTGACCGGACTTGTGGCGAGCGAGCGCATCGCGTCGATCTGTTCCGTCACCTTCATGGTGCCGAGCTCCGCCGTGATCCCCGCGCCCACGCGCGCTGCGACCATCAGCGCGCTCAGGACCGGCCCCATCTCGCGCAACAGGGAGAGGCCCATGATCCGACTGACGTAAATCTTGGCGCCGAACTTCGCCAGGAACTGGCCCATCTGCAGCGCCAGCACCATTCCGGAAAAAATCGCGGTCAGATTTACGACGTTGACCGATTTCACGCCCACCGCGTCGAGTTGGTCGAGCAGCAGACGCCCTTCGAACGGGCGGCGCACCAGGTAGCGGAAAAAATCGCCGGTCAGGACTCCGACTTCGCCAAGTTCGTCGAGGAACAGGTATATTCTTTCCAGCATCGAGGCCTGAAGATGCGAGCGTAAGGGAACCCAATGGACGCGGCAACAAGGAATGGATAACGACAACGACAACGAAATACTTTTCGTGTACGGCTCCCTGACGAATCCCGCGGAGCGTCTGCGCCTGCTGGGCCGCCCGATCAACGCCAGCCCCGCGCGCCTCGTCGGTTACGCGCGTGGTCGCAAGCGCCATTACTTCGTCGTCAAAAGAGCGGACTCCGTCACCGATGGCGCAATACTCGAAGGCCTGAGCGCCGGCGACCTCGCGATACTCGACGCCTACGAGGAAGTGCCGACGCTCTACACGCGCGAGCGAATCGGAGTGCGTGCCGCAGACGACAGCAAAATCGAATGCTGGATCTACCTGCCAACTGGTTGGGCGAACGACTAATCACTGGGTGCAGGGGTCACCCCTGCCGAAGGAAGCGTGAAACCCACCGCGGGTTTCACATTAAATCAAATGTATTTTCTCTATCCCTTCACGTCCGCCGGCGGCGGCTTGGGCTGCTCGCCGCGCTTCAGCCCGAACTTGTCGATCCGGTACTGCAAAGTCCGATAGCTCATCGCGAGCATCTTCGCCGCTTTCGCGATAACCCAGTCGTTGCGCTCGAGTGCCTGCAGAATTGCGTCGCGTTCGAACGTCTCGAAGTTGAAGCCCTCGCTCGGGATCTCGTATTTCTCGCCGCGCTGACGGTCGCCGGCGCGCCCCGGCGTCTTGCGCGACAGAACTTCCTGCGGCAAATCGCGCGGCGTCACGGTGTCGCCTTCGCAGAGCAGAATCGCGCGTTCGATCGCCGACTCGAGTTGGCGCACGTTGCCCGGCCACGAGTAGTCGAGCAGCACCTCCATCGCTTCGCGCCCGATCTCTTTCACGCGTCCTTCCGCAAGATGCCCGAATTTCGCGAGCGCATGATTCGCCAGCAGCGGAAGGTCGCCGCGCCGATCGCGCAACGGCGGCAGCGTGACGGTCACAACGTTGATTCGGTAGTAGAGGTCCTCGCGAAAACGCCCCTCGCCGACTTCTTCGGCAATATTGCGATTGCTGGCAGCCACCAGCCGCACGTCGATGCGAAAAGAGTCGTTGCCGCCGACGCGGCGCAGTTCCTTTTCCTGCAGCACGCGCAGGATTTTCGCCTGCATCCCCTGCGGCAGGTCGGCGATCTCGTCGAGAAACAGCGTCGATTTGTCTGCGCTCTCGAACAGCCCGATCTTGCGCTCGTTGGCGCCCGTGAACGCGCCGCGCTCGTGCCCGAAGAGTTCGTTTTCGATCAGGTTGTCGGGAATCGCAGAGCAATTGATCGCGACGAACTGCCGCGCCGCGCGCGGCGACAGCCGATGAATCGCCTTCGCCACTATTTCCTTGCCGGTCCCGCTCTCGCCCTGGATTAGCACCGTCGAGTTCGAAGGCGCGACCCGCCGCACCAGCCGAATCACCTCCTGGATTGCGGGATCCTGTCCGATGATTCCCTCAATCTCGAAAGTGCCTTCCAGCCGCCGCTTCAGCAGTTGATTTTCCTGCTGCAGGTTGGCGAACTCCGCCGCCTTGGCCACGCGCGTCACCAACTTTTCGCGGTCGGTCGGCTTCTCGAGATAGTCGAACGCGCCCGCCTTCATCGCCTGCACGACACTGTCGGTCGAGCCATGCGCCGTCAGCACCACCACCTGGCTGCCGGGATACGCAGCGCGCACTTTCGCGAGCAGCTCCTCGCCCGACATCCCCGGCATCATCAGGTCCGTCAGCACGACGTCGAAGCGCGACAGCGCCAGCAACTCGATCGCGCGCTTACCGACCGCAGCCTCTTCGACTGCGAAGCCTTCTTCGCGCAACGTGTCCGCGGTTATTTGTCGTTCGAGGTCGTTATCTTCAACGACCAGTACTGAGGCTTGCGCCATGATTGTGCTCTTCTATGACCGCGCTGGGCGGGAAGGTGAAAGTCACCGTGGTGCCGGGTCCGTCCGGGTTCGGTCCGATATCGATTGTACCGCCATGCGTTTCGACGATCGCCTTGGACAGAAACAGCCCGAGGCCGATTCCATCGCGCTTGGTGGTGAAGAACGGCTCGAAAACGTGGCTCACGACCTCAGCCTCGATGCCGGCGCCCGTATCTGAAAACGTAATCACCAAGCCGCCCTCGACGCGTCGAAATGCGATCCGCATCGTGCCGCCTTCGGGCATCGCCTGGATCGCGTTGGCGACCACGTTGATGAAGCAGGTGCGCAGCTTCTCGGCGTCCACGTTGAGAATCGGCACGGCATCGTCGCATTCCTCGACCAGTTCGATTCCCTGGCTCTTCATTTTGGATTCCGACAGCGCCACGACTTCATCCAGCAGTCGATGCACGTCCGTCGGCGCCGGGAATATCTCGATCGGCTTGCCGTAATGCAGGAAGCTTTGCACCAGCTCCGACAGCCGCCGCATCTCGTCCTTCATGATGGCGAGCTGATGCAGGAAAGCTTCGCGATCGTTGAGCTGCTGGGGCGCGTAGCGGGCGCGCAGCTGATCGAGCGCAAGGCTGATGAAATTCAGCGGGTTCTTGATTTCATGCGCCAGGCCGCCGGCCAGCTGCCCCAGCGCCGTGAACCGTTCGAGCCGGTTCAGCTCCTGCTCGCGCTCGCGCGCATGGCGCAGTTGTCCGACCATGTCGTTGAAGCTGCGCGTCAGCAGGCCGATTTCGTCGCGCCGATGCGCCTCCGGAACCGGTTCCAGTCCGCGCGCGGCGATGTTCTGCGCCGCATTGGCGACCGCATGGATCGGCTTCACGTATCGATCAGCCAGGATGTAGGCGAACACCAGCCCGATCGCGAAAATCGCAAACGCGATCAGCAGCTCGCGGGTCCGGCTCTCCTGCACCGGCTGAGCGAAGTCGCCGAAGTTGGCGACCACCTGCACGTAGCCCAGCAAATGATCCTCGACCTGGACAGGAATCAGGTAGACCGTCGTCTCGGGCGCCAGACCGAGCCGGCCGGCCGGGACGGTAACCAGGTCATTGGGATGCTTGAGTTGCTCGGGCGTCAGCCACTCGGCCTGCTTGGGCCTGAGCGCCGCACCGATTAGTTGAGGGTTCGAGCTGTTGAGGATCAGATTTTCGCTCGAAGCGATCGATACTTCGAGTCCCTTGGTGTGCAGACCGCCGACGTAGCTGTGCAATTGATCGCGATCGATGTCGCCCACCGCGGTCAATTCCTGCACGCCGATCTGAATCACCCGCGCCAGGTCTTTCACCTTCTCCTGCGTGTTCGCGACGATCGCCGCTTGCGTACCCAGGCTCACCCAGACCTCGGTGCCCAGCGTAAGCGTCAGCAGGCCGACCATCAGCACGATCAGCTTCGCCTTGAGGTTCAGCGCGGGAAAGTATGATTCCATTTTCGACATCGTGATGCCGGCGCGCGGCCGCGCGACAATTCGGCTATCCGATTTTGCTCTCCGGCTCGACGGTCTTGCGCAGCACGAACATCCGGGTCCCGTACACCGCAACGCTGAGGATCGCCACGACTACGATCAGCCGCTCGAAGCCGCCGATGTATCTGACCATCATCTCGAGTTGCTTGCCGAATATGTAGCCGAGCGTTACGACGATCGGCACCGATATCAGCGCGCCCAGCAGATCATAGAGCAGAAACACCGCCGGGCGCACGCCAAAAGATCCCGCCGACAAATATATCAGGGCGCGCAGTCCAGCCAGGAATCGCGCGTAAAAGATCGCGCGATGTCCATGACGCTGCATGAAACCCTCGATGCGCTCGATCTGATGCTTGCGGCCCGGCCGCCCCAGCGAGAAGTAGCGCACCAAGCCCGAGCCGAAATGACGTCCAAGGAAAAACAGCGAGTTGTCGCCCGCGACCACGCCCAACAGCGACACCGCCAGCGTGATCGGGTAGCGCGTGACTCCGCGATGCACCAGATAGCCGCCCGCCAGCAGCGCCACGTCCTCCGGAATCGGCAGCCCAAGCCCGCACAGCATCAGCACCACGAACAATCCGAGATAGGTGAAGTGTTCGATGTACGCGGAGATCAGCCCGACCAAGCTTAGCTCCCGTGGGCGTAGCGCACGCGCAGTGCGTCGCGGATTTGTTCGACCGCCATGCCCCGGCTTGCCATCGACTCCGCATCGATCGCCTCGCCGGTGCAGATTGCGCAATGGCTGCCGTGCGTATCGCGGAAGCAATCGAGCAGATTTTTGTGCCCGTCCGACTTGTCGCATCCGCAGTAGCAGTGCAATTGCGCCAGCAGCGCGGGATCGCGCTCGGCGACTTCATAGGCCTCGCGCACGTTGCCCTGGAAATTCTGTGGGTCGAGCGTAATTCGGATTCGCGCCGCCGGATCGCCGGACGCGGCCAACTGCCCGTCCGACGGCCGCGACTGGCTCGACATGTAGCCGGCGTAAGCGATTGCCACTACCAATACCGCGGCGGCTGTTAGCGCGACAATTCCTTTGATGCCTTTGAACATAGGTCTCCCTTGCGGCCGGAAATTATAGCATCTCGATGAACCGTAGGCTTTGATTCGCGAAACTGTATAGCGCTGCCGGCCGATGCGGTCCGCGGCGCGTGTGCGGCAGCCGTTTCAGCATTTCCATCGCGAGAATCCTGCGCCGGAAGTTCCGACGATCGAGCGGACGCCCCAGGATTAACGAGTATAGCTCCTCGAACTCGGCAAACGTGAATTCCCGCGGCAGCAGCGCATACGCGATATTCGTGTACTCGAGTTTCGACTTCAGCCGCTTCACCGCGTAAGCCGCCATCTGCGAATGATCGTATGCAAGCTGCGGCAGGCGCGTAACTTCGTACCACTTGCCGGTCGCATATTTGTCGCACGGCGCGCGCACCGCCTGCGCGGTGGGAATCAGCGCCATGTACGCGACCGACACCACGTGCGCGCGCGGGTCGCGCGACGGATCTCCAAACGTGAACAACTGCTCGAGGTAAGCGCCGCGCAGCCCCGTCGAATCGTACAGCTCGCGACGCGCCGCGTCGTCGAGCAGCTCGCCCACGCGCACCAGCCCGCCCGCAAACGCCCACTTGCCACGACTTGGGCCCCTCCGCAGCTCGACCAGGTAGGTCTGCAGCCGCCCGTCGCGGATCGCAAACAACACCGTGTCGACCGCGACCATCGGCCGCGCCGGCCGCTCGCCGCGAACGACGGCGCCGGCCTCGACCCCCTGTGCATTCGCGCTCAGACGCTCAGCTCGAGCATGCGCTCCAGCGCCCGCTTGGCGCCCACGCGCACGTCCTCGGGCAGTTCGATTTCGTAACGCAGGTGGCGGAGCGAATCGAGCGTCCCTTCCAGCGTGATCATCTTCATGAACCGGCATAGCTTGCACGCCTTGTAAAAGTGCTTGTCGGGAATCTCCATCAGCAGGCGGTCCGACAGCCCGCATTCCGTCACCACCAGGAATTTATCGGCGTCGCTGCTGCGCGCATAGGCGACCATCGCGCTGGTTGACAGTACCGCGTCGGCAATCGCGAGCACGTCGCGCCGGCACTCCGGATGCGCAATCACCTTGATCCCGGGAATCGCGCGCTTGACCTTGTTCACCTCGTCCGGAGTTATCTGATGGTGCACGTAGCAGTTGCCGTCCCACGAAATCACGCGCTTGCGCGTCTGCCCCTGCACATAGTTCGCGAGATTCTGATCCGGCACGAACAGGACGTTGTTCGAGTCGATCCGCTCGACGATCTTCGCCGCGTTCGCCGACGTGCAGCACGTGTCCGACAGCGCCTTTACGTCGGCCGTGCAATTGACGTACGACACCACCTTCAGGTCGGGATAAATCCTGAGCAGCTCTTCCTTGCGATCGGCCAGCGCCTCGGCCGTGACGCTGTCCGCCAGCGAGCATCCCGCCTTCAGGTCCGGCAGCAGCACCTTGCGCTCCGGGTTGAAGACCTTCGCGGTCTCCGCCATGAAATGCACGCCGCAGAATACGATCACATCGGCGTCGCGCACGTCGCGAGCGTTGCGCGCCAGCTCCAGCGAGTCGCCGACGAAGTCCGCGACCTCGAAGATCTCCGGCCGCTGATAGTTATGCGCAAGGATCACGGCGCGCCGCGCCAGCTTGAGCACCTTGATTTCCGCGATCATGTCGGCGTAGCGCTCGCAGGTCTCGGCCGTGTAGCTCTGGTTGCCAAGCACCGCCAGCTTGTCGTGCAGCGCAGTCGCGCCAATCGCTTCCTGAGGATATTCGTTCACCGTCATTCCTCTTCGTTCACTACTTTGCGTCAATCTGACACTTACTCCACGCAGCCTGCCGATGCAAGCCGTTTATCCGCACAGCGAATGGAGCGGATGACCAAAAACCTTCTAACAGGGACGAAGTCCCGCGTCTTCGCGTTTTCACTGGGTGCAGGGGTCACCCCTGCCCAAGGAAGCGTGAAACCCAAGGATGGGTTTCACATACGATTAAGTTCCTGCCGCCAACTCGTGCAGCGCCCGCGCGCATTCCAGCGGATGCGTGAACATGACCTCATGCCCGCTCTTGATGAACTTGAGCGTCGGATTCCTGAGCCGGCTCGAAAAGTGCGGATGCCAATTCGGAGCGCCGGCGACCGGCGTCTTGTCGTCCTCGCAAACGATATAGCTGCTCGGAATTCCGGTGGCGAAGTAGGGCGCCATCGGTACCGGCGCGAGCATCGGTCCGAGCGGCTGAGGTCCCAGCGCGGACAGCACGTATTCCTTCACGACGGGCGCCATGTCGTTGGTCAGCCCGTCAAGAAAGTCCTTGCCCATCATCTCGATCGGGATCGAGCGCTCCGGCAAAGTATCCGCCGCCGCCGCGAGCGGCGACGTCGCCGGATCCGCGATCGGCTGCCCGTCAAGCGCCACCAGCGCTGTAACCCACACCACGCGTTTTATTCGCGACGGAATTTTCGCCGCGACCCCGGGAATCGTCAGCCCGCCAAGACTGTGCCCTGCGAGCACGACGTTTCTCAGATCGTGCCGCTCGATAAACTCCGCGACGCTGTCGACGTAACTGTCGAGCGTAACCTTCGAGCGATCCGCACGGTTCATCCCATGCCCCGGCAAATCAACCGCGTACGCCCGGTCTCCCAATTTCTCAAGCTGGTTGATAACCGCAGCCCAGCACCATCCGCCGTGCCACGCGCCATGCACCAAAACAAAAGTCTCCGCCATAGTCGTCCTCTCAACCCCTTCTAACAGGGACGAAGTCCCGCATCTTTCTTAATACTGGGGGCAGGGGTCACCCCTGCCCAGGGAAGCGTGAAACCCAGGAGGGGTTTCATATTAAATTAAGTGATTTACCCTTCCCCTACGACGCGACCGGCGTGACCGCCTGTCCTTCCTTGGTCGTCGGTGCCGGCACTACGATCACCATCTCGCCGCCGCTGAGTCCCTGCCTGACCTCGATGCCGTCCTGGAACTCGCGCCCGACCACGATCGGCACCTGATGCGCCGTGTCGCCGCGCACGACCCACACCGAACTGGCGCTGCCGTCCGTGACGATCGCCTTCTTCGGGACCAGCACCATGGGCGCCGCCGCGGTCTGCGTGACGATCGATTGGAAGGTGACCTTCGCGCTCATTTCGGGCTTGATAATTTTGAGATCGGGCTGCAGGATTTTGACCTCGACTTTGACCGTGCCCTTCTGGCGGTCGGCCTCGGGATAAATTTTCACCACCTGCGCGGGGAATGGATTGTCGGGATACGCGTCCGGGATCACTGTAGCCGGCGTGCCCATCTTGACCTTCGCGATATCGCTTTCGTTGATATCCACTTCGCAGCGCAGATCGCTCAGGTCCGCCAGCTGCGCGATATCGGTGGCGCCGCCGCCGGCCTGGATTTCGCCGCCGAAATTGATCGTGTCGCCGAGTTCGCGATACTTCTGCAGCACGACCCCGTTGATTGGCGAGGTGATGACGGTCTGGCTGACGTTGAACTTTGCGAAGTCAATCGCGCCGTCCGCCTTTTTAAGCTCCGCTTCCGCCACCGAGAGCTGGTTCTCCGCGTCTTCGAGGGAGTCTTTCGATTCCACGTTCTGCTTGTAGAGCTCGCGCAGTCGATTCGCTCGCGCCCGCTTCAGCACGACGTTGGCCGCCGCCAGGTCGCGATCCGCGTAGGCCTGCTTCAGTTGCGCCTGGTAGTCGCGATCGTCGATCCGCGCCAGCAGATCGCCGACCTTGACCCGCTGCCCTTCCTCGATCGGCTCCGCGACTATCTGCCCGAGAATCTTGGTGCCGATCACGATGTACTTGTGCTGCGTGACGATATAACCGCTGCCCGTAAGCACGGTGCCGGCCTGTCCCGCCTGTTTGACCGCGACGATCGCGGTCTGCACTTCGGGCGGACGGCCAAGCGTCCGCTGATAGACGACGAATCCCGCCACGCCGATCACGGCGAGAATTGCGAGCACGATCGCAGCCGGGACAAGACGGCTCGGCTTCTTCGGCTCAGCGGAACGCGCAATCCTGAGCGACTCGAGCTCGCGGATATTCGGCCCTCTTGGCGCTTCGGTGGACACTGTCATACGCTCCTGAGCGCATCGACCACCGGCATTTTCATCGCCTGCCTCGCCGGCAGCCAGCCCCCAACCATACCCATCACGGCGGCGAAGATCATCGCCTCGACGACGATTGCAAAAGTGACGCGGAAGCTGAACGCCAGCGTCGAGAACGTAACGAAATTTCCAAAGGTCGTGGACAGCCCGTTGATCGGCAAAGCCAGAATGATTCCCAGCACGCCCGCCGCGGTCGCCAGCACCAGCGACTCGAGCAGGAACGACGTCATCACGGCGATTGGCGCGAAGCCGAGCGCGCGCAGCGTGCCTATTTCTGTGGTGCGCGACGAGACCGCCGCGTACATCGTATTCATCGCGCCGAAGATTGCGCCCACCGCCATGATCACCGCGACGATCATCCCCAGCACCCGCATCTGGTTGGCGACCACGGCCTGGTCCTTGTAGTAGTCGGTCTCGGTCTCGGCCTGCAGATTGATCCGCGGATCGTCGGCCAGCCGCCGAATCAGCGCGTCGGTGTCGGCCCCGGGCGCCAGCTTGAGCCGCACGTCTGCGTAGTACGCACCGCGCTGCGCGTCGTCCTGCACGTTATGAAGATCGCCCCAGACTTCGGACTCGA
Organism: uncultured delta proteobacterium; assembly: GCA_963805315.1. Lineage (GTDB taxonomy): Bacteria > Desulfobacterota > Binatia > Binatales > Binataceae > Binatus. The sequence continues at coordinate 422,120 of CAWDTQ010000015.1, read as the reverse complement.
ACGAGCCGCCGTCGGCCGCCATTATTCCGACCACCTTCCAGTTGCCCCGCCCGAAGCGCAGCGTCGAGCCGAGCTGCATATTGGCGTAATGCCCCTGCAGGCCCTTGCCGACGATCACCTCGTTGACCGAAGGGTTGAACATCCGGCCTTCGATAATTTTCACCTTCGGATGCACCTTGAGCGCGATCGGCAGAACTCCGCGGACAACTATATTGTCGCGCCCTCCGCCCGTGCGTTCCATCAAGGCCTGCACCGGCAGTTCCGGCGACGCGTCCACTTCGCCGTCGGGCTCGCGCCGAATCTGAGGCAGGAATTTCAGCGCGTCGAACTGGTCGAGCTGAATTGCGGAGTAGGTCTCGGTGGTCGCGCCCTTGCGCAGCACGATTACGTTGTCGGGATCGCCGGTGTCGGAAATCGCCGAGTTGAGTCCCGCCACCAGCGCCATGACGATCACGAACACGCACACCACCAGCGCGATTCCGCCGCCGGTCATCGCGGTAGAAACCCGCCGCACCAGCAGCGAGCGCACGTTGTACTTCAGCGGAATCGCCATAGTCAGATCGCTCCGCAGATGTCTCCTCTCCCTCCGATTCTTCCCCTCTCCCTGCAAGGGAGAGGATGAAGGTGAGGGTCCATATACAGCGCGCGTTTCGCGCGCGATTCAAGATTCTGAATCTCTTTTCTTATCCGGTTTCCCTTCCTGCGCGGGAAGGGGTCAGCGGTTAGGTTCCTATTCCTCACGCAACCATCCTTAGCGCGTCAACAATATTGCGCCGCGCCGCCGAACTCGCCGGCACCATCGCGCTCAGCACTCCAATCAACGCGGCGATTACCAGCGTCTCGCCCAGGATCACCGGCGGCATCCGGATCGTGCCGAGCGGCCCGCCCACATTGCCGACCGAGAAAACCTTCAGCACGACATAGGCCGAGCCGCATCCGATGACTCCGCCGATAAGCCCTATCAGCAGCGACTCGGCGAGCAGCAATGACAAAATCGTGCGCGACGGAAATCCCATCGAGCGCATCACCGCAATCTCGCTGCGCCGCTCGCGGATCGACATCGCCGCCGTGTTGGCCGCCACCAACCCAATCGTCAGCACCACGATAAACCCCAACAGCTCCGCCATCCTGAAAAACGTGCGGTACTGATCGAGGAAGCCGCCGATAAACGCCGACTCCTTTTCCGAAATCGTCTCGGCCGACGAGTTGGCGAACCCCTCATCGATCGCCGCGATCACCTGCGGCACGTTCTCCGGCTTGTCGACCTTGACCCAGATATTATCGACGATTCCGGGCCGCCCGGCCGCCTCTTCCAGGTAGTCGCGTCGAAACAGCAGGAAGTCCGGCGGCGCCTTGCCGCCGATCGTTCCCACGATTTGCAGCGTGACGTTGAACGGGTACAGTGTCCCGCGCAACTGGATCTGCTGCCCGACATGCAGATTGAAGCGCTTCATCGTCCCGGCGCCGACCAGCGCCGCGGTGCGGATTTTCTTGAACTGGGCGAATTGCTCGGGACTGATTCCCCAGTCGGGCCACATCTGGTCGACATTCTCGGGATCGGCGGCCAGGTTTGGAAACTGATCGTAAACCTCGTGGTACACGCCGCCGAACCAGCTCTCCGGCACGGTCACTTCGACATGCGGAATCGCAAGGATCCGCTGCTTGTATGCGATCGGAATCGAGTAGGCGAGTCCGGCCTTGTTATGCGTGGCAACTCGCGTGGACGAGGCCGAATTCCCGAGAATCTGGTTGGCCACGGTCGGAAGGCTGACCAGCGCAGAAAAAATAAACAGCGAAACGGCAATCGAGAGCACGGTCAGAAAAGTCCGCCGCTTGCTGCGCAGTAGATTCTTAAAAACCAGCGCCGCATACTTCATCGACGACTCCTATTTCCTCTCCTGCATCCCTCCTTAAGTTCTAACAGGGACGAAGTCCCGCATCTTCTCCTAGTACTGTGTGCAGGGGTCACCCCTGCCCAAGGAGGTGTGGAACCCACGGTGGGTTCCACATTAAATTGAGTGATTTTTTCGCTCTCCTTCACGCATGCGCCGCCGCGTCCGCCGGCGCGCCTCGCTTGCCGGGCTCAACGCCGGCCAGCACGCCCTTGTCCAGCCGATAAACCGTATCGACATACCGCTCCGCCCGCGGATCGTGCGTGACCATCACGATCGTTTTGTGGAACTGCCGGTTCATATCGACCAGCAAACCGAGAATTTCCTCGGCCGACTTCGCATCGAGATCTCCGGTCGGCTCGTCGGCGACGATAATCGTCGGATCGGCCACGATTGCGCGTGCAATCGCGACGCGTTGCTCCTGGCCGCCCGACAACTGCCGCGGATAATGGTCCATCCGGTCCGCCAGGCCCACGACCTTGAGCGCCGTCTCGACATGCTCGCGCCGCTCGGCCTTGTTGAGACTCGTCAGCAACAGCGGCAACTCGACATTCTCGAACGCGGTAAGCACCGGGATGAGGTTGTAGAACTGGAACACCAGGCCGATATGCCGCGCCCGCCAGCCCGCCAGGTCGCGCTCCTTCATGCCGGTGATTTCCTCGCCGCCGACCGCGACCCGCCCGGTGCTGGCGTGATCGATTCCCGCAATCAGGTTGAGCATCGTGGTCTTGCCCGACCCCGACGGCCCCATTATAGCGACGAAGCGACCGGCCGGTATCTGCACGGTCACGTCGTCGAGCGCGCGCACCTCGAACTCGTCGCGCTTGTAAATCCGGGTCACGTGTTCGAGATCGATTGCAAACTTGTCGTCCATGACGTCCTTCCTTTTAACTACTTCCTGACACCGGGTGCAGGGGTCACCCCTGCCGAAGGAAGCGGGAAACCCACCGCGGGTTTCACATTCAATTAAGTGATTTTCTCGGCCTTCCTCTCCACCCTTGTGTGTATTTGACGCTTCAACTGCGCGCAAAGCCTCGCCAGCACCCGCGCCTTGGCGCCCACTAACTCGCCGCCGAGTTCCACCACCATTCTGCGCACCGGGCTCGCACCAGCCCGCCGCATCTCGGCCACCATCCGAGCGAGAATCGCGGTGCGCGCTTGATCGTCGCGGCGCGATCGCTCCATGTGCTCGAGCGCGATTTCCGGCTGCCGGTCCGCGAAATACATCTTCACCTGCGACTCGTCGAATACGAACACCGGCTGCGCCGGCTCGCGCAGCATCCGCATAAAATGCGCGCGCCCGCGCGGCGTGATTGCATAGATTTTCCGCGCGCGCCGCCCGCGCCGCTCCGTCCGCAGCTTGACCAGCCCGTCGCGCGCGAGTTTTTTCAGTGCAGGGTATATCGATCCATCGCTTACTCTATAAAAGAATCCGACCGGATCCTGGAAGCGCTGCTTCAGGTCGTAGCCGGTCGCCTCCGCCTCCATCAGAAACCCCAGGATGGGAAACTTCACGTCCATCCGCGGCGGCGTTTTTTCGAATTCGAGCGCCGACTTGGCCGGAAACAGCATCGCACCGGAGCGATAGCCTCGTGTTCCATTCAGCCCGGACGTAAGCGACACCTCGTGCATACCTATCGAGCCAATAGCTCGACTTGAGGGATGAGTCAAGAAGTGTGCTGCGAATCAAGGTGCAGCGATACGACTGCGGACGATCCGGCCAAGATTGCTCGAACCCGCAATCGGCGCGACTCGCGCGCCAGCGGCCGCCAGTCTCGCGCATCCGCTCCGGTTCGGGCTCCGTGCCGAACACCACGTCCCAGATTCGCGAAGTCACACCGAAAATCGCGTCCGGCTCGCTCATATGATGCGCCAGATGGCGCGCCCGAAGCCGCGCTTCAAGCGCGCACGACGGCCGTGGCGAAATGAATCCGGTAGTGGACGAATTCGTACACGGCGAATCCGCACACAATTCCGCCGTAAAAGATCACGCCGGGCGCCCAACCAAACATCGCCCACGCGCCAATCAGCACGACCGCGGTGGGAACCCACGCGCCAATCGCGAACACCGCGCGCGGATCGCGATGATGCACGTCGTGGAGCGCCGTCACGAACGTGCGATGCGCATGCCCGAGCACGCCATGAATGACGTACTCGACAATCGTCCACGCAAACAAGCCGGCCGCGAACAGGAGCGCATCGAAAAGCATCGACTCAGATCGTAGGTCGGGAAGTGCGCGTTGGCAACGCAGCGACCGTCTTGCAGCGGTTTCGACCTTGACACCCCTATTAAAGGAATGGAATAGTCCGATCCTCTAAACAATTGGAGGTCGCCGCCCGTATGTACGATTCAGACAATCCATTTCTTAACGGCAACTACGCACCGTGGCGCGAAGAGGGCGATGCGTTCGATCTCGAGATCGAAGGCGAGCTGCCGCGCGAGCTCAACGGCGCGCTGTACCGAATCGGGCCCAACCCGCACTTCAAGCCGCTCGGGCGTTACCACTGGTTTGACGGCGACGGGATGGTCCATGCGTTCATCCTGCGCGACGGCCGCGCCGCCTATCGCAATCGCTACGTCCGCACCGACGGCCTCAAGGCCGAGATGAAGCAGGGGCGCGCGCTGTTCGGCGGCTTGATCGATCAGGCGCGCGAACTGTCGCCGGATCTGCCGCCGTTCAAGAACGCCGCCAACACCAACATCATTGGATACGCCGATCGCCTGCTCGCACTGTTCGAAGCGGCGTCGCCGCACGAGCTCAAGCCGGTGACGCTCGAAACGGTCGGGCTGTTCGATTTCGGTGGCAAGCTCACCGGTCCCGTAACGGCGCATCCGAAGTTCGATCCAATCAACGGCGACCTGCTGTTCTTCGGCTACCAGCCGTTCCCGCCTTACGTGACGTGGTATCGCGCGGGTCGCGACGGCAAGCTCATCGAGTCGCGGCCGATAGACACCGGGCTGCCGGCGATGATGCACGATTTTATCGCGACCGATGACTACGCGATCTTTTTCGTGTGCCCGTCCGTGTTGCACATCGAGAATGCGGCGGCGGGGAAACCGCTGTTCATGTGGGAGCCGGATCACGGCACTCGAATCGGCGTGATGAACCGCAAGACCGGCGAGGTGAAATGGTTCCAGGACGAGGCGTTTTTCGTCTTTCACTTCCTCAACGCTTACGAGGAGAACGGATCGTTGATCGTTGACGGATGCAGGATGGAAGCGCTCGACATGACCGGGACTTCGTTTGGCGGCAAGCCGCCGATGACGTGGCGATGGACTCTGAATTTGAAGGACGGCTCGATGCGGCAGCGTCAGATCGACGACGTCTCCAACGAATTTCCGCGCTTCGACGAGCGTATTGCCGGCCGCAAGCATCGGTATGGCTACTTCGCGGGCGGTAATCCGGGATCGCCCGAGAGCAAGACCTGGAACGCGCTGCTCAAGCGCGACTATCAGACCGACAAGCTCGAAGTTCAGGACTTGGGGAAGAATTTCGCTCCGGGCGAGCCGGTGTTCGTGCCGCGCAACGCGAAGTCGTCGGAAGACGACGGATGGGTGCTCGCGGTCTGGTATGACGAGGCGCGCGATCGCAGCGAGATGGTCGTGCTCGACGCGCAAAATTTCGCGGGCAAGCCTGTTGCGAGGGTCAAGCTGCAGCATCGCGTGCCGTGGGGCTTTCACGGCAACTGGGTGCCCGCGCAATGAAGAAGGCGACGCGTCCGGCGAGGGCGCCTCTTCTCGAGCGCGCGCGCGAGGGTCCCAACGACGGGCTCGGCTACCTGCGTTTCCCCACCAGGAAGGCGTCGCTGGACCTCGCGCTGCTCGGATTGATCGCGGAAGTGCCGGGAGTGTCGGGCTACGACATCATGAAGATCTTCGATCTGTCGATGACGCACTACTGGCATGCGCATCCGACGCAGATTTATCCGACGCTGGAGCGGATGGAGGACTTCGGACTGATCAAACGGCGCAACGTGGTGCAGCGCAAGTTTCCGAACAAGCGGCTGTACACGATCACGCCGGCGGGAGAGCGGCTGCTGATCGAATGGCTCGAGAGTCCGTTCGAGGGAATCAATTTGAAGCATCCGCCGCTGCTGCGATGCCGGTTCCTGGGACATCTCGGCAGCGACGGTGCGATCGCTGTTCTGAAAGAAGAACAAAGGTCGTGGGCGATTCATCTGAAGCGCTACCGCGAACTCGAGAAGACCTACTTCGCCGATGGGAAGAGTTATCGCGACGTGAATGCGATGTTCTCGATGTTCACGCTTAAGCGCGGAATCGACTGGATGGAAGAGAATATCCGCTGGTGCGACTGGGCGATGGGCGAGATCGAGCGAAATCGCGCGCTGTTCCCGGCCGAGAATATGCGGACGCAGATGAAGCCGCTGATTCCATTCGATCCGATCCGGCACGGACAGATGGCGCATGAGGAGCGGGTCGCGGGGATGAGGAAATACAATCGAAGAAAAGCGCGCGAGAAAGAACGAGCAGCTATGCTGTCGAACAAACAATCCACTTGATCAAATGTGAAACCCGCGGTGGGTTTCACGCTTCCTTGGGCAGGGGTAACCCCTGCACCTTAGTAATAAGAAAGATGCGGGACTTCGTCCCTGTTAGAACTTCCTCGTGTCATTCTAGAGCGAAGCGAAGAATCCCGATCCTTCTTAGCCTCTCTCTATCTATCAGCTGATAGGGCGAGGCAAAGAATTGCTGCGTCCATAACTTCGCTTGAGCCGCAGAACCCTCAGGTGCCGAGGATGACGGACGAGAGCTTAGGAGACCGGAGACGGAGCTCAGAACTTAATGGTGTTTTTGTTTGTTTTGATGAAGGCGAACAGCTGGGCGGCGATATCCTCGTCTGCATTGTAGTAGGAGTTGTCACATTCGTTCAGGGCTTCTTCGATTTCGTCGGCGTCCTCAATCGCGGCCTCGATCGCCTCGACGGTGAGACTCGGGAGGTGAAGGGCGTCGATGGCCTTTTGAGTTATCGCCGCCGTTTTCGGACATCCGATACGAATGAGCGCTTCCACGACGATGGGGGCGAATTGCCGCGTAGAGTTTTCGAAAAACTGACTATAGCCGCCGTTGTTGACCTCGCGTTCCAAGGCTTCAACCGCGAGGATAATGCGTTCTTCCGCATTGACGGCGCGCTCTCCGTCGCGAGTGGCCTTTTTCTGTAGAGCATCCTCGAAGGCGAGGACCAGCGAGTCGATCCGGTACTCGCCTTCCAATGACAGCAGTTGGTCGACCGTCTGTCCTGAGTACTGTTTCAGAAACTTGAGATCTGTCACTTTTTTCTCATCAATCCACTCACTATCTCTACTCACACCGGGCGAGACAAAGAAAGATTCGGGATTCTTCGCTTCGCTCTAGAATGACACAAAAAGCGGGCGACGGGGTGTAAGACGGCCGTAACCTTTTCGGGGGGATGGGGTTTATGTAGATAGAGGCTCATGTGTCTGCGAGATCCGCTTTCTTATCCTCACGCGCTTTGGTGGGAGAAAACCTTGATCGGGTTGCTCGGGAAGGCGGATTGAAGGCGCGGACGGAATCGAAGGTCGCCGTCGGCGGCGGTGCCGGTGGTGGCGGTGATGCTGCGGAGCGGGCGCTTATCGAGGCTGCGCAGCGGGATCCGGGTCGGTTCGCGGATTTGTACCAGGCTAACTTCGAGCGGGTGTACGCGTATATTGCGCGGCGGGTGCGCGATCGCGATGAGGCGCAGGACCTTACCGCCGACGTTTTTCATCTCGCGCTCAAAAGTCTCGCGCGGTTTGAATGGCGCGGGGTGCCGTTCGCGGCGTGGCTTTTCAGGATCGCGTCCAATGAAATCGCCGATCGAGCGAGGAGCGTCGCCAAGCGGCGCACCCACGAGCGCGTTTTTCGGGAAAGCGATGCCGGCGTTGAGGTTGCCGCAAGTATCGATGACGCCGAGCGGCGGGCGCGGTTGTTCAAACTCGTCGAGCGGCTGCCGCGGGATCAGTCGCGGGTGATCGCGATGCGGTTTGCGGAGGATAAATCGATTCGCGAAATCGCCGCCGCGCTCGGACGCAGCGAAGGCAGTATCAAGCAGCTTCAATTCCGCGGCCTGCAGAATCTGCGGGTGCGGTTGGGTGATTCGAATGGCTAAGGGGAAATTAATCGAACAACTGGACGATGCGGTGGAGGCTCTCGTGGCCAAGCCAGATGCGCCGATGCCCGCGTCCGATCCGCGGCTGGCGGCGATTCTGCGAATCGCGGGCGAGCTGCGCGATTTGCCGCGCGCCGACTTCAGGGATCGTCTGAAGGCGGAGCTGGCCGCGCAATCGAAGGAACTTGCGAAGGAACTTGAATCGGCACCGCCGCGGGCGGCCGCGCCGAAGTCGCCCGCTGCGAGCAAGCCGTTGATTACGCATGAGGATATAGAAGAACGGCTCAAGGAATTGGAGCAGCAGCCAAACTTTATCGTGCATAACGTGCGCGCGGCGCTCAGTGACTTACCCGACGCGTCGATGCGGTTCCTCGACTCGATGAACGATCATGTGCTCGTGGTGTCACGCGGGCGGCAGCGGAGTCATTGGGAGCGGCACCTTGGCTCCGACGAAATGATCTACGTGACGGACGGGGAGACCGAGGTCGTCACGTTGACCGATGACGGGCCGGTGAAGTCCGTGGTTCATGCGGGGTCGTTGTTTGTATGTCCCGAGGGACTGTGGCATCGCCTGACGCCGCGTCCGTCGGTGTCGGCGTTTTACCTGACGCCGAGTCGCACCGAAGGCTCGGCGGCCAAGGATCCGCGGTCGAAGAAGGAACCGACCAGGAAGAAAGCGTCGCGCGCGCGAAGCGACGCGATGCTCGAGGAGCACGACCTGCGCGCCGCGCTCAGCGAGGTGCCGCATCTGACGATCACCACTGACACGACCGAAGACGAAGCGAACGCTGCGGTGTGCCAAGTCGCGAAGATCGGCAATCTGACGCTGGGCGTGATGAGCTATTCGGGCCTGACGCCCTGGGAGCGGCATCCTGACGGTGACGAGCTGCTGCTGGCGCTTGACGGCGAGCTCGACGTGACGGTGCTGACCGACGAGGGGCCGGTGACGCGCAAGCTGCGCGCGGGCGAGGCGTTCGTGTGTCCGCAGGGACTCTGGCATCGGCAGAACGCGGCGAAATCGGTGTCGATGCTGTACGGGACGCCGATCGAGACGTCCGAGATTTCGATGGCGGACGATCCTCGGGTCGTTGTCGCGAAAGCTGAAGAAGCCACGGCGACCCGCGCGAAAATTTCACGCAGTATCATGCCGTTCCTGAATATCGAGGGCGCGGCGAGCGCGGTGGAATTTTACAAGACGCGTATTCGGCGCTACCGTGTTGATGCGCGACGAGGAGCCGAGTGGAATCGTGAGCCATGCGATGCTCAAGATGGGCGATACGACGGTCATGCTTTCGGATCCCACCTCGGCGGACGTGAAGCAGAATGACACGCATGGACTGTCGCGCTCGCCGCGCTCGTACGGCGGATCGCCGGTGCATTTGTATATCTATGTTGCCGATGTGGACGAGGTCTTCAAGCGCGCGATTGAAGCGGGCGCGAAAACTATCGACGTCCCGGAAGACAGGGAGTGGGGCGACCGGTGCGGCGGAATCGAGGACCCGTACGGGCACGTGTGGTGGGTTGGAACGCCGCTTAAGGATCTGCAGCGGAAAGATTCGAATTAGCACACAGGGAGAACAACTATGGCGAGCAAGGTGAAAACGATTCCCAACGGTTGGCATAGTGTGACCCCGTTCCTATCCGTCAAGGACGCGGCGCGGGCGGTCGAGTTCTATCGCAAGGCGTTCGGCGCGATGGAGTTGGAGCGCATGGCGGAGCCTGACGGCAAGGTTATTCACGCGTTGCTGAAGATCGGCGATTCGCTAGTGAGGCTCTCCGACGACAGCTCGAAGCATGTCGCGGAGTGGGTGGCGAAAGGTTGGTCGCGAAGTCCGCAATCGCTGGGCGGCACGCCGGTGCACTTTTACGTCTACGTCGAGGACTCGGACGCGGTGTTCAAACGCGCAATCGCGGCGGGCGCGAAAGCTATGGAGCCCGTGGCGGACAAAGACTGGGGTGACAGGCTGGGCTCGCTGACAGATCCCTTTGGACATATCTGGATGATCGCGACTCACAAGAGAGACGTGCCTATCGAGGAAGTAGCGAAGAAGAAGCTCGCCAGTCGCGCGGCAAACTGAAGATGAAAATTTCCCGAATCATCGCAATCGTCCTTGCGCTGGCATTTGTCGGCGCGATCGCACGCCTGACGCGGCTTGAGAATGGCGGTCCGGCGCACGCTTTCGTGATGCTCCCGGGGCAGGAGCCGGCGACGATGTATATGCCGGGCCCCGGGGATCCATTCTACACGCAATTTCCCAAACCGGTGGCGGAGAGGCCGGCGGCGGTCGTGCTGATCCACGGCTTCAGCGGCGATCGGGTGCTGATGAGCGGGCTGGCGCGGCGGCTGGCGGAGAACGGCTACGCGGTGATTGCGATCGACGTCAACGGACACGGCGAGAATCGCAATCCGTTCAACGGCGACGAATTCGACAGCAGCAATCTGCGCCAGGACGTGAAGGAGGCGGTGGATTTGCTTCGGCGCAGCAACCTGGTCGATGGATCGCGAATCGTAGTGATGGGGCATTCGATGGGCGCGGGCGCGGCGCTCGACTATGCGACCAACGATCCAAACCTCAAAGCCGCGGTGATGATTTCGGGTGGCTGGACGCTGGGCCCGCAACGGCCGAAGAACGCACTGTTCATTTTCGCGCAGAACGATCCGGTCGAGCCGATCCAGGACCCGTCGATCGCGCTGGCGTCGCATCTGGCGGGCGTGCCGCAGATTGATCTCGCCAAGACCTACGGCGACTTCGGGCAAGGCAGCGCGGTCGAAGCGATTCGGATGCCGGGCCTCAATCATGTGACGATCGTCAATTCGCCGGCGACCGCGACGGTGATCGTAAAGTGGCTCGACAGCTCGATTGGCCTGGCAAGGACTGGAGCGATCGAGACCAAAGACCCGCGACGGGGAACGGCGAGATTCGCGCTGCTGGTATTTGTGTTACTGCTGGTGCCAATCGGCCGAGTCTGCGGCTCGATGGCGGCGAGCTGGGCGGAAGAACGGCCGGGGCCGAGTGGATGGATCGGGCTGCTGATATTCGCCGGCGCGCTGCTCGCGGCCATGCCACTGGCGGCAACGGACCCGGCGTCGTTCGTGCCGATCCTGATCGGCAGTATCCAGATCTCATGGCTGGCGATCGCGGGGCTGATCATGGTGGGCGTGCTCGTGCTGTGGCAGCCGCTCGAATGGTACCGCGTTCGCGAAGGCGTCGGCGGCGCGCTAGTGGCCGGGGCGGCGGGATTCGCGGTGGTGTACGTGTGCCAGGTCGCGATGTCGGTGATGTTGCATCGTCTGTCGCTGTCGCCCGAGCGGGTGATGGTGATGGCGATGGCGACGGTGCTGATGTTTCCGTTCTGGATGAGCTTCGAATTGCTGGTGCGGCGCGGAGGGCCGGCAATTTCGACGGTGTGGGCGTCGCTCGGGCGCATCGTGATCCTGGTGATGATGGTGGTGGGCGTGAGCGTGAACGTCCTGCCGTTCGTGCTGATGCTGATCCTGCCGATCATCGGCATCGGCTTCGTGATGATGGAAATATTCGCGGCGTCGGCCTACAGCGTGTCGCGCAACCTGACGCTGATAGCGTTTGCCGAGACGCTGTGGTTCGCGTGGATGCTCGCGGCAGCCAGCCCGATCACTTTCATGTTCTAATTTTCCCGGGAATTCCATAGCGGACGGGCGCATTCGCGATGCGGGCGAACAACGCGCATGCGTGATAGGCTTGTTCGAGCAGGGACTTCCCCTGCATTCGTCAAATATTCAAACCCGTCGTGCGCGACGAAAGGAAAACAATCATGCTCGAAACAGGAAAACCGTTTGTGAATTTCAATTTGCAGAACCAGGACGGCAAGCAGATGAAGCTTGGCGATTTTGCCGGCAAATGGCTGGTGGTGTACGTCTATCCCAAGGACGACACTCCCGGCTGCACCATCCAGGGCAAGTCGTTCACGGCGAGCAAGGCCGACTTCGACGCGGCGGGAATCAAGGTGGTGGGGGTCAGCGCGGACGACGTCGCGTCGCACAAGAACTTCTGCAACAAGTTTGCGTTCACGATCGATCTGCTCGCGGATCCTAAAACGGATTTGTTGAAGGCGGCCGGCGTCGGGCAGACGGACTACAACGGGACCAAGTACTGGAACCGGACCAGCTTCGTGATCGATCCCAAGGGCAACCTGCGCAAGGTGTACGAAAAAGTTAATCCGCAGGGGCATGAGAAGGTGCTGCTCGACGACATCAAGGCGATGCAGAAAGGTTGAGCGTCAAAGGGCGGGACGGCCCTGACTATCTGACAATCGGGGAACGTTTTATTTTGGCCCTGAATTTGATTTGATGGATCGGTTGGCGCAGGTCCCGGACCAGGGATCGGGGTGGTCAGCGGTCAGCCGGGAACCTGAATTTCGGCCGGAATTTATCGTCCGATTATTAGATGGTCCGGTACCTGTCCTGCCTCATGACGCAAGAGTTACGCTACATTCCAGGAGGAATGCATGGTTAAGAAGATCGCCGCCATAGCCGGCGGCGTTTTTATCGGCCTGGTAATAGCATTTGCACGCGTCGGCGCGTTCCCTTTCTGGGGTTCCGACTCCGACGCCTCCAAGTCGCCGTCCGCGCAGCAAGCACAGGCGGAACCGTTGCCTGCGCCTCCGGTGCCCGGGGTGCATGTCGCGCCGGCGGCTCCTCCAGCGGAGCCTAATACGCCTGAGCCGAACGAAAAGGTCGGCGTAATTACCTCGTTCGCACCGCTGGTCAGGAAGATGATCCCGGCGGTGGTGAGCGTCAACGTCGTGCAGGATGTGAAAGTTTCGGGGACGCCGTTCGGTCCGCAGGCCGGCCCCGGCGACGACAATGGCGGGGACGACAACGGCGACAACGGGGGCGGCGATCAAGAAGGCGGAGGCGGCGGAGGCTTGCCGCCCGGCGGCGGAGATCCGTTCGACCAGTTGCGGCGCTACTTCGGCCAGGGCGTTCCGCGCGAATACAAACAGCACGGGCTCGGCTCGGGCGTGATCGTGTCGGCCGACGGTTACATCCTGACCAACAATCACGTGGTCGGTAACGCGGACGAAATCCACGTCACGCTGCAGGACAAGCGCGAGTTCACCGCGAAGGTTATCGGCAAGGACGCGAAGACCGATCTCGGGCTAATCAAGATCGAGGCGAAGGATCCGTTGCCGGTCGCGCCGCTGGGCGACTCGAACACTGCCGACGTCGGCGACTGGGTAATCGCAATCGGCAACCCGTTCAACGTCGGCATGACGGTGACGGCGGGAATCGTCAGCGCCAAGGGACGAATCCTCGGCGGCGACTACGACGATTTCATCCAGACCGATGCGTCGATTAATCCCGGCAACTCCGGCGGACCGCTGATCAACACGCGCGGCGAGGTTATCGGGATCAACACCGCGATCTACAGCCGCACCGGCGCCAACAACGGCATCGGCTTCGCTATTCCCGATCGACATGGCGCGCAACGTGATGGATCAGTTGAAGGCGCATGGGCGGGTGATCCGCGGATGGCTGGGCGTCGAGATTCAGGAGGTCACACCGGACCTCGCACAGTCGTTCGGATTGCCCAAGCCCGAGGGCGCGCTGGTCGCGAGCGCGGACAAGGACGGTCCTGCAGGCAAAGGCGGAATCGAACGCGGCGATATCGTGCTCAGCTTCAACGGCCATCCGGTCGATGACGAGCATGAATTGCCCGCGCTGGTCGCGCAGACGCCAATCAATCAGAAAGTGCCGGTCGAAGTGGTGCGCAACGGCAAGCACATGACGCTGGAAGTTACGATCGGCGAGCGCAAGGAACCGCAGGTGGCGTCGGCCAAGGCCGAAACCCCGGGTGGTAACTGGGGGATGCAGGTCGGGGACATCACGCCCGAAATCGCGCAGCGGTTCCATCTCGAGGGGACCAAGGGCGTGGTGGTTCAGAAGGTGGCGCCGGACAGCCCGTCGGCGGAGGCGGGTCTGCAGCCGGGCGACGTCGTGCTGGAAATCAATCACGACAAGGTCGCGGCGGTTTCGGATTTCGTCGCCAAGGCAAAGCAGGCGCAGACCGACAAGAAGCCGGCGCTGCTGCTGGTGCAGCGCGGCGGCGCGACGCTGTACACGGTGATCAAGCCGGCCGGCGAGGCGCAGGGCTAACCGAGTAGCAGGCAGGTTACAAACTCTCAATTTCAATGCGCGGCGCATCGAGATGCTCGATGCGCCGCGTTTGTTTTGATGCTACACGTCGAAGTTGTTGATGGAATCTTCGCGGAAATTTGACGTGGTGATCGTCGGCGCCGGTCCCGCGGGACTGGCGGCCGCGCTTTTTTTAGTGAAGCGTCGGCCTGGGCTCGCGGGTCGAATCGTCGTAATCGAGAAATCGGCGCATCCGCGGTTCAAGGTCTGCGCCGGCGGCCTGATTCCCAAAACGATGCTCGCGCTCGACGAGCTTGGAATCCCGCTCGACGTTCCCGCGGTCGAGGTGATTCGCGGCGAAGCGGCGACTCCGGTCGGCGGCGTCGATTTGTCGCGCGGCGGCGAGGTGCTGTGCACTGTTATTCGCCGCGACCGATTCGACGCGACTCTGGCGCGAGCGGCCTCTGCGGCAGGAGTCGTAATCGTCGAACGCGATCGCGTGCTCGACGTGGCCCAGGATGCGACCGGCGTGCGCGTCGGCACCGAGGGCGGCATCTACCAGGCGCAAGTGCTGGTAGGGGCGGACGGATCGGGCAGCAGGGTCCGTCGTGCCGTATTCGGCGCGCGCAAGGAAACGATCGGGCGGGCATTGATGACTGACATCGCAGTCGATCCCGAGCGCGCGCCGGAATTTGCCGGCAAGCGTTACCGGTTCGACTTCCGATGCGTGAGCGGCGGAATCAACGGCTACAGCTGGTCGTTTCCATGCCTTGTCGGCGGCGTACCGCATCTCAACGTAGGCATTTACGATCAACGTCCGCGTCCTTTCACTGAAAAAAGCGGGGAGCAGTCGCGGATGATTGCGGAACTCGTCGCGGCGTTTCCCGAACTTCCGCTCGACGGGCTGAAGCGTCACGCGACACGATGGCATTCGTTTCCGATTCGATGGTTCGACGCGGGCGACAGCTACGCATCAGGTCGCGTTATCCTGGCCGGCGATGCGGCCGGCGTCGATCCGCTGATGGGCGAAGGCATCTCGTGCGCGTTTGAGCACGGCAAGCTGGCGGCAAGTGCTATCGGCAGATTTCTCGACGGCGACAGCGGCGCGTTGCAGACGTACGATCGTGCGCTGCATGAAGGCGCGATGGGGAAGAAGCTTGGCATGCTCGCGTTTGCGGCGCGCAGTTTCTATGGCCCGCATCATCGACTCTTTTTCCGCATCGCGCGGATCAGCCGTCGCGCACAGGAGATTGGCGTGGATTGGTACAACGGCGCGAGGCATCTCGACGAGGTACCTACTCGACGACTGATCGCTCGATGGGCGCGTGCGGTTCTGTTTGGTGAGACTGTGCGCTAGCATCTCCTGTGTCGCTCGCAGCGGAGGGGAATCAGGTGGCGGATCGAGTACGAGCGGCGCCTGCGCGAAAGCGCACAGGTGCGCGACGTCCTACAAGAAACAGGAGGCGGCCTGGATTCATCGTCCTGGCCCTGCTGGCGGCGCTGATTCTGGGTTTTCTGGCGAGACGAGTGATGATTCCGTCAGCCGTCCACTACATTGCGTATCGGCCACCCGATCAAGCGCAACCTATGAGAGAAGTAAATCAGCCGGCCGCTTCGCAGCATGATGGCGACGGCGATAGTTCGGCGGGAAGCGTAAAATCAAATTCGGCTGCGCACGGCGGCTCGGAGCAACTGACGCCCGGCGATCGGAGCGAGCTGGACGCAATTCTCAAGCGCAAGGCCAAGTAACGGACAGCGGATGACGGCCACGATGCAGATAGCGGACGACATGGGCTTTCGCGTCGAGCTCGAGCGCCCGCCGACGCGAGTCGTGTCGTTGGTGCCGAGCTGGACGGAGACCTTGTTCGCGCTGGGGCTCAGTTCCGAAGTCGTCGGCGTCACGAAATTTTGCGTCGAGCCGGTCGCGACAGTCGCGTCGATTCCGAAAGTCGGCGGGACCAAGAACCCCGACATCGGCGAGATCGTGAAGCTCGAGCCCGAGCTGGTCATAGCCAACGCCGAGGAAAACCGGCGCGAGGACGTCGAGCGGATTCGCGCGGCGGGAATCCCCGTGTTCACGACCTATCCACGCACGGTGCCGGGCGCGGTCGAGTCGATCCTGCGGATCGGCCGGGCGCTCGGCCGCGAGGCGGCCGCAGCGGCGCTGGCCAAGGAGATAACGCTGAGCGTGAGCGGGATCGAGGCAGCGCTGGGAGTGTGGAGCAAACTGCGGCTCCGTGTTTTCTGCCCGATATGGAAGAATCCCTGGATGTCGTTCAACGCCGACACTTATGCGCATGACGTGCTGCGGATGCTCGGTTACAACAATATCTTTGCGTCGGCCGGCGAGCGGTATCCCGTGACCACGCTCGCCGAGGCGGTCGATCGTCGCCCCGATATCGTGATTCTTCCAGACGAGCCCTATGAATTCGACGAATCCGACGTCGCCGAGTTGAAGGCGCTGCTGCCGCCCCCGCTCAGCCGCCGCCTGCTTATAGTCAGCGGCCGCGACCTGCACTGGTATGGCGTTCACATGGTGCTGGGGCTCAAGTCGCTCGCCGAGAGAATGGCGCGCGTACGCGCCGCAGTTCTATAATCCAACTGTGTACGACGGCGCCTGTGGTTGATCGCCGTGAAAAGTGAAAAAGTGAGAAAGTGAAAAGTGAATGGGAGATTGGCATGATCCCGAAAATCAGCCTGACTGCCGCGTTCCTTCTGATGATGGCGCCACCGATGGCGTGCGCTTCTAACAGCGCCGCCATGAATCCCGCACCTATCGCCCGCCAGTCGCATGAATTGCCGCTGGGTATGGTCGTGGCCCAGGATGCTGCGGGAATTTACGAGCGGAACCAATCGAACGAAGCCGCGCCCGAAAATGGCAATGACAGCGACAGCGACAGCAATTCAAAGGATAACGCCGACGACAATCAGAACGACGACGACAATGCCGCAGGCAACGATCAGCCGGTTCCACCACAGGTCCTCAACGGCAATGAAGGCGATCCTGACAACGCTCCGCAGGTTGATCAGGCCCCCCAGCCGCAGCCGATGAACCCTTACCAGTAAGGGTAACGCCACGATGCCTGCGGCGCTGGACGGAATCAAAGTACTCGACCTGACGAAGCTCGCACCGGGTCCGTTTTGCACGATGATCCTGGCGGACCTTGGCGCGGAAGTGATCAGGATCGAGGAGCCGGGCCCTCCCACCGGAAGACGCGCGAGCAAGCGGGCGCGGCCGGCATGCGCGGGGCGGGCAACAGCTTCAACAGCTCGCCTTACAACGCACTCGCTCGCAACAAGAAATCCATAGGCATCAATCTCAAGAGCGAAGCGGGCAAAGAAATCTACCTTCGCCTCGCCGAGCGCGCAGACGTCATCGTCGAGGAGTATCGTCCGGGTGTCGCCAAGCGACTCGGGATCGACTACGAGCAACTCTCGTCGCGCAACCCGCGGCTGATCTATTGCGCTATCACCGGCTTCGGACAGACCGGACCGTATCGCGACCAGGTCGGCCACGACATCAACTACATCGCGACCGCCGGGGTGCTGTCGCTGTTCGGGCGCCCGGGGCAGCCGCCCACGATTCCGCACAACGTGGTCGCGGACTACGCCGGTGGCGGGATGCATGGCGCGATCGGGGTGCTCGCGGCGCTGGTCGCGCGGAACCAGACGGGAGGCGGGCAGTATGTCGATATCTCGATGATGGACGGCAGCCTGGCGCTGCTGGCGCAGTCGTTCTCGACATTTTTCGCCAACGGTAAAGTGCCGCGGCGCGGCGAGACGATATTTGACGGCGGAATTCCAAACTACAACGTCTACCTGACCAAGGACGACAAATATATTACGATCGCGGCGATCGAGCCGTGGTTTTTTGCGAACCTGTGCCGTGCGCTCGGCCGCGAAGATTTCATTCCGCACGAATATGATTCAGCCAAACGCGCGGAAATAGCGCGCGTGTTCACCGAAACGTTCAAAACCAAGACGCGCGACGAGTGGTTCGAGATTCTCAGCAAGAGCGATATCTGCGCCGGCCGGATGCTCACGCTGGACGAGGTGCCGAACGATCCGCAGGTGCTGGCGCGCAACATGATCGTCGAGGTCGAAGGCAACGGCGGCCGCAAGTTCAAGCAGGTCGGCATCTCGGCGAAGTTTTCGGACACGCCGGGATCGATCAGATCGCTCGCGCCGCAACTTGGGCAGCATACCGACGAAATCCTTGGGGAGCTTGGCTACAGCAAGAGCGAGCTCGACCGCTGGCGCGAGGCGGGCGCAATCAAGTAGCGCGCGACCCAGCGGCCGCGCGAGATCGTTGCGTTGCCCGGCGCATCGAATCACGGTTAAGATTCCGTATGCCCGAGATGCCCCCGATGTTCATGCGCGGTCCGCACGATCCGATTCGAATCGAGCGGGCCCAAGGTCCGTGGCTCTACACCACTGACGGCCACAAGATCCTCGACGCGGGCGGCGGCGCCGTGGTCGTAAACATCGGGCAGGGACGCCGCGAAATCGCCGAGGTCGCTGCGCGCACGATCGCCAAGCTCGATTACATCGTGCCGGTCTGGAGCTCGCCCGAGCGCGAGCGGCTGGTCGAGCGTCTGACGCGATGGACTCCGGCGGGTCTTACGCGGTTCTTTTTCACGAGCGGCGGATCGGAGGCGGTCGAAGCGGCGCTCAAGTTCGCGATTCTCTACCACAAGGCTCGCGGCAAAAAATCGAAGAGCAAGATCATCGGACGTCGCTTCTCGTATCACGGCAACACTATCGCGGCGTTGTCGGCGGGCGGGAGCGGGCGGCGCGCCGACTACGAACATATTCTGCTGGACTGGCCGAAGATCGATCCGACCTACTGCTACCGATGCCCGTGGGGCAAGACCTACCCGTCATGTGAGATCGACTGCGCGACGGCGCTCGAGAAAGAGATCCTCAAGAACGGCGCCGACTCGATCGCCGCGTTTATCGCAGAGCCGATGATGGGATCGAGCGGCGGCGTGGTCCCTCCCGTCAAGGAGTACTGGCCGAAGATTCGCGAGATCTGCACGCGCCACGACGTGCTGCTGATAGCCGACGAAGTGATGACCGGCTTCGGCCGCACCGGACGGCGCTTCGGCGTCGATCATTGGGACGTGGTGCCGGACATCCTGGTCGGTGGCAAAGGACTCACCGGCGGTTACATGCCGATGGGAATGATCGCGGTCAAGGAATCGTTGGTCGAGGAAGTCGAGCGCGCCAAGGCCGAGTTCATGTTTTACACTTACAGCTCGCATCCGGTGGCGTGCGCGGTGGCCGACGAGGTGCTGGCAATCATGGAGCGCGAGCGGCTGGTGGAGCGCTCGGCGGAAGTCGGCGCGCGGCTCGGCGCGAGCTTGAAGGAAGAATTGTCGGGGCATCCGATGGTCGGCGACATCCGCGGCACCGGGATGTTCTGGGGGATCGAGCTGGTCCAGGACAAGGCGACTCGCGCGCCGTACCCGCCTGAAAAAAAAGTGACCAATCGCGTGCTCGGCGCGTCGGTTCGCAAGGGGCTGTTCTTTTATCCGGCGACCGGGATGGCGGGCAAGGCGGGCGGCGACGCGATGATGATCACGCCGCCGTTCGTCATCGGTGACGCCGAAATCGAATTCATCATTCGCACGGCGCGGGCGGCACTCGACGAGATCCGGCCGAGCCTGTAGCTTCTGTGTTCACGTCTTAACTTCGAGGAGAGAGCGGCACATGGCCGATAGCATCATCGGGCCGACTTCGCATTACTTTTATTCGCAGCGCCTGAAACTGCACTACGTCGATTGGGGGAATCCCGAAAAGCCGCTGCTGGTGCTGGTGCATGGCGGCCGCGACCATTGCCGCAATTGGGATTGGGTCGCGCTCGATCTGCGCCGGCACTATCACATCATCGCGCCCGACCTTCGCGGCCACGGCGACTCCGACTGGGCCGTGGGCAGCGGCTACTCGATGATCGACTACGTGCTCGACTTGTCGCAGCTCATGAGCGCGGTGTCGAACGAGCCAGCGACGCTCATCGGTCACTCGCTCGGCGGCGGAATCGTTTTGCAATACACCGGCACGCATCCCGAGGCCGTCAAGCGCGTGGTATCGATCGAGGGGATGGGTCCGCCGCCGGGAATGATCAAAGAGACGCCGGCGTACGAGCGCATGAACAACTGGATCGAGCAGATGCGAACGCTGGCGCGGCGCAAGGTGCGCGAGTATCGGTCGATCGAGGAAGCGCTGGCCCGCATGCGCGAGGCCAATCCGCATCTGAGCCGCGAGCAGGCGCTCCATCTCACGATTTGGGGAATTCGGCGCAACGAAAACGGAACTTACTCGTGGAAATTCGACAACTATGTTCACGCAACTTCGCCATACATGTTCAACAACCGCGACGCGCGCGAAATCTGGGGGCGCATCACTTGCCCTACCCTGCTGATTCGCGGCACGGAGTCGTGGGCCGGCGATTGGGTCAAGGACGGGCGCATCCAGGCGTTCAAGCACGCGGAATCGGTGACGGTCGACAAGGCCGGCCACTGGGTGCATCACGATCGCCTCGACGAGTTCCTGGCAGTCACGCATCGCTTCCTTGGTGTGTAGCGGTCTCCGGCGGATAGCGCCCTCATGCGACGACTCTCATTTGCGCTGCGCGCCGATCAGTTCGAATACGTCCAGCTGATTTTGCTGGCGGTGACCGTGGGCGTGCTCGCGGCGCTCGGTAATCTCGGGTTTCGCGAACTGATCGAGCTGTTCTCGTGGCTGTTCCGCGTAGTCGAGTGGAACGCGCTCGGCATCGGACTCGGCGGACTGCATCGCGCGCTGATTCCAGTGATCCTGCTCAGCGGCGGCGCCGCGATTCTGCTGCTTGACCGATTTTTTCCCGGCGACGTCCTCGGTTACGGCTTTCCCAATTTCCTGGAGATGGTCAATCTCGGCACCGCGAGGCTCAAGCGGCGCTGGATCTTCGTCAAGGCCGCAGGCGCCGCGCTTTCATTGGGAGCGGGAGCATCGGTCGGACGCGAAGGTCCGATCGCGCAAATCGGCGGCGCGATCGGATCGACTATCGGGCAGCTCAGAAAGTTGTCGCCGGATCGCGCGAAGGTGCTCATCGCCGCGGGCGCCGGCGCGGGCATCGCGACGACCTTCAACGCGCCGATTGGCGGCCTGATGTTCGCGCAGGAAATCGTCCTCCTCGGCCACACCGAAATCGCCAACCTGACACTACTGATCATCGCGACCTTCACCGCGGTGATCACTTCGCGCGCGATCCTGGGCAATGCGGTCGTGTTCATCGTGCCGGATTTCGTGCTGCGCAGCTACTGGGAGATGGCGACGTATGCGCTAATGGGCGCGGCGCTCGGCGCGCTCGCCGCGGGTTACATCCGGTTCTTCAACGCGACCGAGGCATGGTTTCGGCGCCTCGAACTTCCGGTTTGGGTCAAGCTCGAAGCGGGACTCGCCGTGGTGGGACTCATTGCGATCTGGCTGCCGCAAAACCTGTCCGACGGCTATCCGGTGATCAACGCCGCGATGGCCGGCGAGTTCGGCATCGGGATGCTGGCTGCCATGACTTGCGCGAAGCTGTTCGCCAGCAGCGTCTCGCTCGGCTGTGGGGCGCCGGGCGGCTCCTTCGGTCCGACTTTTTTTATCGGCACGATGGCGGGCGGCATGTTCCAGCGGGTGTCGGCGATGCTGATGCCGCACCTGACGGGGCCGCGCGGATCGTACGCGCTCGTTGGGCTCGGCGCGTTTCTGGCCGGTACCACACACGCGCCGCTGACGGCGCTGTTCCTGCTCTGGGAGATGACGCACAGCGACGCGATCGCGCTGCCTTCGATGATCGCGACGATCACGGCGCTGGTCGTCGCGCGCGCGATCGAGACCGAATCGATCGACGAGTTCCGCCTGGCGCGCCAAGGCAAGACGCTGCAAATCGGCAGTGAGCGGCTGGCGCTCACGCTAATACCAGTCAGCGCGGTCGTCACCAGAAACGTCACGATTGTGAGTGAGAATACGTCGCTGTCGGAGGTGCTGCGCACCGCGGGCGAGACCGCGCAATCCACGCTACCGGTGGTCAACAGCGACGGCGAACTGGCTGGGACAATCGTGGTCCGCGATTTGTTGACCGTGCTCAGCGGGGGGCAGGAGCTCTCGCCGCTCGTCAACGCCTTCGACCTATGCAATCCGCATTGTCCCACCGTATCACTCGAAGCCAATCTCGATGAGGCGAACCAGCTGATGGAGCACGACGGCATCGACGAGATTCCAGTTGTCGAGCGCAACACGCGGCGCTTCCTCGGGCTGGTCACCAGCCGGCAGATCGCGCAAGCCCTCAACCGCGTCTCGGTTTCGCTCTCGACGCTGGCCACGCGCGACCCGAACGTCTATTGGGCGACCGGCTACCGGGTGACGCGCGTCAGTGTCCCCGCCAACGCGGCGGGAAAAACGGTGCGTCAACTCGACGCCCGCGCGCGCTTCAGCGTCACCGTGCTGGCCGTTCAGGATGCGAGCAATCCCGATGGAGGGTTCGCGCCGCTCACGCCCGATCGAGCGCTCAAACAAGGTGACGAGCTGATCGCCGCGGGACGTCCGCAAGACATCCGGCGATTCACGGAGGAGTTGGAGCGAGTCGAACCGGCCACAGCAGCGCGAGAGGCGGTTCAGTCGGGACCAGGAAAGCGATAAGGACGGACGCGTCCGGCGCGGATTTCCGTGCACATCTGCTCGACTGTTTTGACATCGCGCTCGAACTCCGTAGCGACTGTCATGAACCATTTTTCAGTCGCGAAATGAGCGTCGCTGCCACCGACTGCGGTGAGGCCAAGTTTCAGAGCCGCGTCCTCCGCGCGCTGATTCTCCACGGGTGAGTTCTGGCCGTTCAGCACTTCGACCGCGCCAATCGCGGCGCCATGGCGGCTCAACAGCGCGTCCAGCCGCGCGCCGTAGCCGGAGTCGCGAAAGGGATGCGCCGGAATTGCGACGCCGCCCTCATGATGAATCACTTCGATCAGGCCGTCGCTCTTGAGCATCCGCGCCGTCAGATCGAATCGGCGCGTCACTTCGTCGGTCACACCGAACAGCAGCAGATGACCAAGGTCAGTGTCGGCTTCGATTCCCTTGAAGATCGCAATTTGAAATCGCTCGGCAAGTTTCCCGTATAGCCCACCAAGTTCGGCGTTGCTCGGGAACAGGCGATGCTCGGTGAAACAAATCGCGCCGAGTCCGCGGCCTGCGCTTTTCGCAAATTCGAGATACTGCTCCGGCGCGACGTTGGAGTCGGACGAAAGTCGGGTGTGAACGTGCAGGTCGGCGATCATGAAGGGGCAGCTAGGGCTCGGCGAAAAATCTGTCACGCACCTGGATATGGTCGTTGATCGAGAAAATTCGCGCGAACATGAATATCTGCGTCTGGACCATCAGGCGATCGGCTTCGGTCGGCACCGTGCCCCACAAATCGATCGTGTCGCCTTCCATCCTGAAATGCACCGTGTTGTATCCCTGGGCGTCGAGCGCGCGGCGCAGCGCTATCTCGCGCGGGGCAGTGTGGACAGGCTCGGCCGGCTCGGCGGGTACGGGCGCTCCACCGTACGGCGCTGGAGCAACGCCGCCGTAGTCGGGGCCCGTGTCGCCATCGGAAGGATTCGGCTGCGACGAATGGAACATAATGTAGCCGAGCAGAAAAAATCCGGCGATCACCAGCGCCAGACTTCGCGCGCGATACCGCCGGCGATGGCTGCGATGAAAAATCGGAGACTCATAGTCGCGCGGCGCGGCAACGTCGTCGAGCACGATGGTCTGCGCCTCGTGCTGCGCGCCGCGATCGAGTCCAGGCAATCGCCCGGTTACGTCGGCGGCGCAGAACGAGCAGTAATTAGAATCGACGGGTATGTTGCGGCCGCATCGCGGACATTCGGCGTCGATCTGATTGCTCAGCATGGTCGGCGCGGACGCCTGCTCTCTTGCCTTGACGCCACTGAGCGGCAGCTTGAGTTGCGGCCGATTGGCTTTCGCTGGTCCGGTTGACGAACCGCGCTGCGAACTCGGTGCCGTTGCAGGCGCGACGCCCGACTTGATCGCCATCAGACGATTCCTGAATTCCGCGGCGTCGGCCACGCGCAAAACCACGTCGTACTTGAGCGCCTGATCGACCAGCTCGCAAAGGGCGGGAGTCACGTCGGGGCACAGCGTGTGCAATGCCGGAAAGCTGAACGGCGGCTCGAGCGCGGGGTCGCGGCCCGACAGCGCATGATGCATCGTCGCGCCCAGCGCGTAGAGGTCAGAGCGGAACTCGACCTTGCCGCGATATTGCTCGGGTGGCGCGTAGCCTTGCGTGCCGATCATCGTCGCGTTGCTCAGCGGCTGGAACAGGCGGGCGATTCCGAAATCGATCAGCTTGACCTGTCCCGACGGCGTCATCATCACGTTCGACGGCTTCAGGTCGCGGTAGATCACCGGCGGTTCAAGGTTGTGCAGGTATTCGAGCGTGTCGAGCACCTGCAGCGCCACGTCGATCACATCGCTCTCGGGCAGCTTGCCGCCGGCGTCTTTGAGTTTCTGCTCGAGCGTGATGCCGTCGATAAACTCCATGACGAGATAGTGATGGTTCTGGTCGCTGAAGCGATCGAACACGCGCGGAATATGCTCGTTGCTGAGTTGCGCGAGCATGTCGGCCTCGCGCTGAAACGCCGCGACCGCCTGCTTCTGCGTGTCCGGGCTGGTGAAGCTGTCGACCATCTCGGCCAGCGCACACGGCCGCGCGGCCAGGCGCAAGTCCTCGGCGAGATAGACGAGCTTCATCCCGCCGCCGCCGAGAGGCTTGGTCACGCGGTAGCGGCCGCCGACAATGGTGTTGGGCGCAATCATGCCTACGGTCAGAATCTAACCACTACTTCAATTTTGTGGGAGCCGACAGAGTCGACGTTCATTGCGCCATCATGTCTTCGCGAAGCGCGCCGGAGAAGGCCGCGTTGGCGGCGCAGACGAGGTGAATCAGGATGCCAAGCGGCGGCCCCATTGTGTACGCAATCGATACGCCGAAAAACCATAAGATCCCTCTGAACGGCTTGCCCCGATAAATATGGCCGACGCCGGGTACGATGCTTAGCACGAGCGCCAGTATCGGGTTGAATCCCGGGTCTCTGCGCATCAGCGGGAAACGCGTCACCGGCGCGCCGCACGATTTGCAAAAGCTCGCCTCCGCCACGACGATCGGCTGACCGCATCGCGAGCAGAACCTCGGCTTTTCGAAATCCGCGTCAGCCACGGAAGACAAACTGCGCGTCGCCGACTCTTACGGTGTCGCCGTCGTTGACGCGCGTCGGCTCGGTCACGCGCCGATTGCCGACGAACGTACCGTTCTGGCTGTTGAGGTCTTTCACCACGAAGGCGCCGTTGGAATTTTCGATGCTCGCGTGATGTCGCGACACCGATGAATGAGTGACCACGATTTCGTTGTCGAGCGCGCGCCCGATACGTGTCACCGCGCCGGCGCGGACCGGGTAGGGCTGCCCCGACGCGTCGATCAAGCTCGGGCCCTCGACCTTCAGCCGCGTGGCGACGTGTGCGGGATCTGACGTCAACGACGCCTGCTGACGCGCCGGCGCCGACGAGCCGCGCAGATGGAACATCATCTCGTAGCCGCCAATTTTGATTCGGTCGCCGTCGTGCAGGTCAACGCTCTCGATTCGATTGCCGTTGACGAAGGTGCCGTCCTGCACCGCCAGGTTCTTGATCGCGTAGTTGGCGCCGCGCCGTTCGATCACGGCGTGCCGCGGTTGTACCGTGGGATCGCCGAACAGGCCGACCGGATTTTCCTCGGCACGGCCGATCGACGCGCGCGCGCCCTCGATTCGGTACTGGCGCCCGCGCAAGCGTCCCTGCTCGACCGTGACCCACGCGGCCTTGGTCAACTCCTGCACCAGCCCGATGAACAATCCGATCGCAAGGCCGGTGGCAGCTTCGCCGAAGAACCGCGAAGCCAGGCCGCCGCCCACGACCGCGCCGATCAAATCGAAGAAGACTCCGCCGACCGCACCGCCCACCAGTCCGCCCACCGCTCCCTTGGGAACGTTTTCCATCGTGAGCGTCGCCAGTCCAACGCCGGCTCCCACCAGCGCTCCGTCGATTGCCCATCCCAGCAGTCGCGCGATGACCAGCGTTGCGATCGAGCCGGTAACCAGCTCGCCATTTGGACTGAAGCCGACGCCACCGGCCTCGAGGACCGCGTTGAACACATAGTTTCCGAAGTACGTGGACAGCAGCGAGAGCAGCGCGCAAATCGCGAAGCCGCGGATGAACCGGCGCTGGACCTCCGGCGTCACGCGCATCTCCGAGGTGTCGACAGCGGTGATAAACGCGCCGATCGCGCCGGCGGCAATCGCGGCGGATATGTAATAAGCGATCAGGTCGCCCGTGGTTTGCGCCTGCCCGAGATGAGAGTTATGCGAGGCGAGCTCGACCGGCAGCCATCCGATCGCGCCGCCTACCAGGCCCGCAAGCGCCTTGAACGTCAGTTCGCGCCGGTTCAACGAATCGCTTTTGAGAAGAGCCAGGGGTGAATTCACGCCATCCTCGGCATAGCTATCCAGTATAGAAATATAATAGCCCGCAGCCGCTCGCTGGAAAACGCCGTCCGCAAACGGCGTGCAATTGATCCGCTGCGGCGTCCGTATTGCCCACATCCGGCAAAAACAGGCATCATCGGCGAAGTTTTTGAACCGTCGGATCGGAAATTCATGAGCATTGAAAATCTGGTTACGGAAAAATTCGGTCCGTTGCAGGGCGTGAAGATTGTCTCGACCGGGACTTTGATAGCGCAGCCATTCGCCGCCGAGCTGGCGGCCGAGATGGGCGCGGAAGTGATCCAAATCGAGCGGCCGGGACTCGGCGACGTCGGATGGCGCAATATCGGCGTCCGGCTAAAGACCAAAGACGGCAAAGCCGCAGTGGCGACCAGCTGGATCCAGGAACGGCGCAACGTCTTCTGCGTATCGCTCGATCTGTCGAAGCCGCGCGGCCGCGAAATCTTTCTGAAGCTCGTCGCGCGCGCCGACATCTGGATGGAAAGCTCGCGGCCGGGCACTTATCCAAAATGGAACCTCGACGACGCCGCGGTTTGGAAGATCAATCCGAAGCTCGTGATCACTCACGTCTCGGGATTCGGGCAAAGCGGCGACCCCGACTACGTCCATCGCGCGTCGTACGACGTGGTTGGGCAGGCGGCCGGCGGCATGATGTACCAGACCGGGTTTCCCGACCCGACTCCGCCGACGCGCGCCGCGCCGTGGACAGGTGATTACCTGACCGCGTTGTTCGCGATGTGGTCGTCGCTCGCCGGCCTGACCTACGCGCGCGCAACCGGCGCGGGGCAGTCGATCGACGTCGCGCAGTACGAAGCGATTCACAAGACGATGGGCGGCACGATGCTCGAGTACTTCCAGAACGGCATCGTTCGCGAGCGCTCGGGAAATCGCGCGCAGGGGTTCCAGCCGCTCGACTCGTTCCAGGCAAGCGACGGATGGGTCGTGATGGGCGCGCTCGGCGACGTGTACGGGCGGTTGCTGCACGCGATCGGGCTGGACCCCGCCGACCCGAAATGGGAAACGGCGCGCACGCAACTCGAGTCGATCGAAGGGATCGAGTTTGACGCGATCCTGCGCGGATGGATTGCCGAGCGCACTGTGAAGGAGGTCGTCGCGGCGATGGCGAACGCCAACGTGCCGTGCTCGCCGATCATGACGAGCAAGGACATCGCCGAAGACTCGCAATATCGCGCGCGCGGTGTGCACGTCGAGTGGGAAGACGAGCAGGTGGGCAGGGTGAAGGGCATCGGCGTCGCGCCAAGGTTTTCGCTGACGCCGGGAAAAATCGTGCGCGGCTCCGTGCCGCTCGGGCACGACAACGATCGCGTCTATCGCGAGCTGCTCGGCGTCAGCGCGAGCGATCTCGAATCGATGCGCCGCGAGAAAGTGATCTAGCTCGCGACTTTCGTCATGAAGGTCTCGATCGATTTGCTGAATGCGTGCTCGTCCGGGTAGCGTCCCAAATCCAGGATGAAGTACGTCGCGCCGGCTTCGCGCTCCGCCTCGACTTTCGCGCGCGCCGCGGCGGTATCGTCGAGCCGTAGTCCTCGCCGCACGATTATTTCGGGAGCCTCGCGTCCAGCGGCACGAGCCCGCGTGCGCAATTCTTCAACTTTTACTTTAAGTTCCGGCGCGGGCAGCATCGGATGCCAGCCGTCACCGAATTTCAGCGCTCGATTCATCGCAGCCGGCCCGTTGCCGCCGATCCAGATGGGCGGGCGCCTGGGTCTCGGTAGGAATACGAACGACGGGAACTTCACCAGCGGACCGTCGTAGGCGCCGGGCACGTCGGCACTGAACAGATGATGAATGACGCTCAGGGTTTCATCGGTGATCGCGCCGCGTCGGCGAATGTCGGCGCCAAGAGCGGCGAACTCCGGCTTCATCCATCCGACGCCAACGCCCAAAATCATTCGCTCGCCCGATAGTTCCTGGATCGTCGCGACCTGCTTCGCCGTCAACACGGCGGGTCGATAGGGAACGACCAGCACCGAGACGCCGAGCCGGATTTTCTCTGTCGCGCCGGCGATGAACGCCAGCGTGGCGAGCACGTCGAGATAGCGTCCGCCGGAACCTTCGGTCTGGTCGGGCGGGATGCATAAATGATCGGAAACGAAGAGCGCGTCGAAGCCGGCCTGCTCGGCGATCCGTGCGCAGGCGCGAATCGTCGTGCGATTGGATTGTGGACCCATGTTGCGGATTGCGACTCCAAACTTCATCGCGATTCCTCCGGCGACGTCACTGACACTAAAGGGAGACTGGCAAGGGCGCGCGCATCTAGTCAAACTAGTCGGCGCGATCTCAAGATGGATCAGGAGACGAACCTCGATGAGCGAATTTGAAATTCCGGAGGGTGGCCTGGTCGAGGCGCCCGCGGTCGCGCGGCCGAACATCTTCCCGATCGAATGGCGATGCGAGACGCCGAAGCTCGCGGAAATTTACGAGCGCGCCAAGCGTGAGGGCTTCAATCCCGCCGACATCAACTGGAGCGAGCTTTTGCCCGAGGCGTGGAGCGACGACGAGAAGGTCGCGATCATGTACTGGTGGGCGCTCCTGTCCAACTTCGATTCGTCGGGGCCGGCAGTGTTTGCGCGCGCGACGATTCATGCGTGGGAGATGCACGAAGAGGATCCCGTCCGCAAATGTTTTTTTTCGATAACCCGCGACGAGACCAATCACGAGGAAACCTGCCAGCGCGTTATCCAGCGCCTGGTGCCGAACGGGCCGCAGGGCTTTACGCCGAAGAGCGAGCTGCAGCGCGTCGCGCTGAACAATATCGGCTGGCTCTACCATAACGGCGGCCGTTACTGGACCGGTTACAATCGCGCGATCGATCGCTATCCGCTGGCCGTAATCTTCACCTCGTTCATGATGGGCGAGGTCGCGTCATCGACGCTGTTCCACGGCATGGCGCACGCCACGACGCATCCGGTGTTCCGCGATATCTTCACCAAGATTGGCCGCGACGAAGCGCGCCACCTGCAGATTTGTATCAACCTGCTCGAGAAGGAGTGGCCCGGACTGACCGACGAGCACAAGACTTTCATCACCAAGCAGCTTCGCGCGGGCTTCGTGTTTCTCTCGATGGTGCTCTGGGAGCCACCGGCGCAGTTCTGGGATTTGCCCGAGCTACTTTCTGCACAACCAGCGCGTCCTGTTGGGCAAGGCGCGCGAGGCCGGCCTCGGCATCCTCACCTACGAGCAACAGGCCGACAACTGGCGCCTCGCGATCGCGCGCGTGCGCAAGCTGGTCGAGCGATGGGACATCCAGTTCCCCGCGATTCCCGAACTTGATATTGAGGGCGTTGACGTCGGCGATATCACCGCCGAGGACATTATCCCGGTGTTCTAGACAAACTCAGAGGCCACGAATATGAGCGTCGATTTGTCGGTCGAAGGCGGTCTTGCGGAAATTGTTCTCAACCGGCCTGACAAGATGAACGCGTTGAACGACGCGATGGTGGCCGAGCTGAACAACGCGCTCGAGCGGGCGGCGTCGGATGGCGTGCGCGCGATGATGATTCGCGGCGAAGGGCCGGCGTTCTCGGCGGGCCGGGATCTCGCGGACGCGCATCCGGGCGATGAAGACGCCGAAGCGATAATCGAGAGCACGTTCAATCCGCTGATCAAGCGAATCGTCGCGTTCCCGGCGCCCACCTTTGCCGCCGTTCACGGTGCGTGCCTTGGAGTAGGACTGGGGCTGGCGCTTGGATGCGACGTGGTCTACGTCGCCGACGATGCGAAGATCGGCTCGCCCTTCGCACGAATCGGCGCGGTGCTGGACTCGGGCGGCCATTCGTTTTTCGTCTCGCGCCTCGGGGCACATCGCGCGCTCGAACTGATCTACACGGGTCGATTAATTTCAGGCACGGAAGCGGCTCAGCTGGGACTCGTAAATCGCAGCATGCCGAAAGACACTCTCGTTGCCGAAACGCGCAAAGTCGCGGCACAGGTCGCGCAAGGTCCGACCGCGGCGTTCATGCAATCGAAGCGGCTCGCGCGGAGGATCGACGAAGAGGCGATGGGACTGTTCGCGGTTCTGAAATGCGAGGCGCAAGCGCAAGGCGCGGCGGGACGCACGGCGGACTACAAGGAAGGCATCACGGCTTTCCAGCAAAAGCGCGCGCCGAAGTTCGTGGGAAAATAGTAGGAGGAGAAATACGTCGTGCAAGAGAAAATTAAAGTTGGGTTCCAGGCTTTTGTTTCCGACGGGGGCGAGGAGTTCGGCGCCGTTCGGCAGGTCGCGCCGGGCGGCCGGCCCGAACTGGTGATCTACGTCGAGAATGCCGGCGACTTCACGGTGCCGCTCAGCGCCGTCGAAGCGGTGCATTCCGAGAAGGTAGTCCTGAACTGCGCCAAGCTCGATCGCAAGCTTCGCCATGCGATCGGGCATGCGCACGACAGCGAAAAGCCCGGCGCCTGAAGTACGTATCCGAGACGATTAGGCGCGGCGGCCGGTAGCGCGCGTTTCGGCGAGGCGGCGGGCGGCTTCGCCGATTGCGCCCGCGCGATGCCATCGCGAGTATTCTTCGACCGTCAGGCCGTGCGCCAGTTCCAGAGCGACCGACAATCCCGCCAGCACGAAGACTTCGCCGAGCACGCTGATGCGCGGGGCGAGGCCGAGGCCGCCGCCCTCGTTCGGGACGGGGACGTGGATGACGAGGTCGGCGAGTTGGCGCGAGGCTGGAATCCTTGTTACCGGTGATCGCGATCAGTTGCGCGCCCTGCTCGCGGATGGCGGTCGCGGTGGAAAGCAATTCGTCGGTGCTGCCGCTGTTGGAAATCGCGATGACGACGTCGCGCGGATGCACCTGGCCGAGACTGCCGTGCAGGGTTTCAGTCGCGTGCAGGAAAGTCGCGGGCGTGCCGACCGAGCAGAACACGCTGGCGGCATAGCGCGCGACGTGCTCGGGCTTGCCGACTCCCGTGACGTGGACGCGGCCGCCGCGGCCGAGCGCGGTGCGGATTATCTCGACGGTGCGCGAGATGGCGGCGATGTTCAGCCCGCCGCGCAGCGCGGCGAGCTCGGTGAGGGCGAGGTCGAAGAATTTTTCGACTTCGCCAGTCGAGTCGCCGATCGCGGCCTCGCGCGGCTCGGCGTCGAGACGCGGCGTCGGCAGCGCGATCGCTTCGGCATACAGGTCGAGAATTTCCTCGCGCACTTCGAATCCCGACGGAAACGCGCCCAGGCGCGTGACTGCGACCGCGCCGGCGGCATTGGCGAGCCGGCCTATCTTGTCCCACGGCAGGCCGAGGCGAAGGCCCGCGAAGACGCCGGCCAGGAAGGCGTCGCCGGCGCCGGTCGAGTCTATCTGCTTGACCTTGAAGGCGGGCACGCGAACCGAAGTGTCGCGAGCCGCAATCGAGCATCCTTTGTCGCCTTCGGTGATGATGACAGCGCGATTTCCGTAGCGGGTGCGAATCGCTTCGGCCATCTTCAGCGTGTCGCGGCCGTTGCCGTTGGCGATTTCGCGCGCGGCCGCCTTCGAGGGCTTGAGCCAGGTCGCGAGTTTCAGCGCGCGCTCGAGTTCGGCGCGCGTGCCGAGCGATCCGATCGCGTCGGAGGGCGGCACGTCGACGTCGAGAATCGTGGGAATGGAATGGGTGCGCGCGAAGAGCAGAATCGCGAGCACGGTGCGGAGCGGGAGCTGCGAAATCTCGGTCGAAACCAGATTGGCGCGGCGGATGAACGCGCCGTGGCGGTTGCGGACCTCGGCGGGAGTGAGCTCGCCGGTCGCGCCGCGCGCCATGTAGATCGCGCGGTCGCCGGCGGCGTCGACGAAGATCGTCGCGAACGCACTGGCGGTGCCGTCGAACGTCAGGTGATGGCGAATGCCGAGGCGATCCATGCCGTCGCGGAGAAATTCGCCGTTGCGGTCGTCGCCCATCTTGCCGAAGATGCCGGTTTTGAGCCCGAGGATTCGGCCCCATCCGAGATGGTTCAGGACGAGGCCGCCGACCTGCGTGCGTTCGATGGCGGCGCTGGCGGTGTGCGCGCGCAGCAGGATTTTTTCGTCGGCGCGGATTATTCGCGGCGTGCGGTAGAACAGGTCGACGACCATGCTGCCGCATCCGACGACGTCGAGTTTCTCTTCAGCCATTGCGTCCCGCCGATTTTCGTTCCGATACCGGCGCATGGCCGGCGGGCGAATCGTATTCGCTGACCCATCCGCGCTCAAGCGTCTCGGCGTTGCGTTCGCGAAGCGCGGCGAATCGCGACGGAGAATTCGCGGCGCTCGGTATCGCTCAGCGGCGGCGTACCAGCGCCGACTATGTCGCTGTCGATGACGCCGAGTTCCTTGAGCGACGCCTTCAGCGTCGCGATCGTCGGGCGATACGCCTTGGCGCCGCGCTTGAAAGTGCATGCGATGCGAAATTCCTCGATCGCGTCGGCATACAATCGCATCAGCTCGACGTCGCCGGAGCGGCAGACCTGCCAGGCGCGCTGCCATTCGCGCGGCATCGCGTTCGCGGGTCCCGCGACGACGCCGTATGGGCGAGTGCGCTGTGTCAGGTAGCGGTTCCAGTAGTGGCGCATGCGATCGCCGACGCCTTCGGGCGGGGCGAACAAATCGAAGATCAGATACGCGTTGCCGGCGTAGATGGCGAATTCGTGACTCGCCTTGAAGTGCGATGCGGCGCGCGTGTAGTTGCCGATGACGGTTTTGCTGGCGGTGACTTTTATTCCGCGCACGTATGGCAGCCTCGCCATCGCCTTCACGTCGCGCGTGTGGAGATGTTGCGACTTGCCGGGCGCGGCGATGTCTGCGTTGTCGTAGAGGAACAGCGGAAGCATACGGCCCGCGCGGCTGAAGACGGCGCCGATGTCGCGCTCGACGAAATCGGCGGGATGCTCGACGTCCTTGATCGAGAGCGGCGCGAGCACGACCGCGTCGGCGCCGGCGTGAAGTGCGTGGGTAAGATTGTCGAGCGTGTCGATCCGCGTGTGAGCGGTGATGCCCGCCCATGCCTCGATCTTCTTGGCGGCGGCAGCGCGCGCGCGACGGCATTCCTCGATCGCGATTCGTGCGACAGCCTGGCGGCGCGGATTGTCGATGCGATCCCATTCGCCGGTGGTGCCCGCGGCGAAGATGATGTCGGCGCCGGCGCCGTCCTGTAGCGCGAAGCGAACGACGGCGCGCTGCTGGTCTTCAAGGATGCGGCCCCGAGCGTCGAGAATCGTGACGATGGGGACGGAAAGGCCCGGCCGCGGAATGTATTCGTCGAGCGATTGCACGGCGGCGATTCTAGCAGAAGCGGCGGACGGCTGCTGCCGCATGGACTCAGGCGCGGTTAGCCGAGGCCGAGGCCGAGATCGGTGATGAAGCTCCAGTGGCTCTCGTCGCTGGAGGCGTAGTTTTCGAGCTTCAACTTGATAGTCAGCTTGTAGGTGCCGTCGCCGGACAGCGCGCCGGCGGGAGGATTTTCGAACCAGATACTTTTCTTGCAGACGTCGATCATCATCTGATCGATTCGCGCCTTGCCGGAATGCTGCTCGAGGACGAGTTCGGTGAGCTTGCCGCTTTTGTCCATGATGGCGGTAATGACGACGGCCTTGAGTTCGGTGGGCAGCTTGCTCCGCGAAATTTCCTCGCTGCGCTCGGCGACGATGAGCCGCGCGTAGATGCGATCGAGAATCAACGCGGAAAAATTGCCGAACTTGGCGGCCTTGTCGTTGAGCAGCCGCACGGTGCCGGGATTCGCGTCGTTGCCGACGGTGCGCGACAGGCCGGGCTCGGTCTCGAATGTGCGCGGCCCCGGAGTGACTTGAGCTTGATCATGCAGCAGTCCTTCGCCGCGTGCGGGAACAGTGACGTGAAGCGGATCGATAGGGGCGTCGGAAACGGCGGACAAACTGGTCAACAACTTTGGCTGCGGACCGGCGTCGGGTGCGGGAGGAGGAGGCTTGTCCTGCGCGGCGCATCCGGCGGCGAGGATTGCGGCCGCGACGAGCATCGCTGCGAAAAATCGTTTCGGGTGCACGCCGCTCATTTTGGTTTTTCCGGATGGGTATCCTTGTCCAGCGCGATGATTGCCGGACGCGCATCATTGTAGTCGGCGACGAATGCGTCGAAAAGTTCTTCGCCGAATGCGCGCTCCTCGGCGCGAACCTGGTCGTTGTGCTCCTGCGCGATGGCGTCGCCGATTCTCGCGAGCAACTCGAGCGTCGGCGAGTAATTCAACTCGGCCGTGAACCCGCCCGAGAAATCGTAAGCGCCGTTGGGCAAAGGGCGCGACGCAAGTTTTGAATTCAAGCCGCCGTTTCCAGTTGCCAGCACGCGCAGAAAATCACCCGCGACCAAATCCATCACCTGATGCACCCCGGGCGGCGCGATCAATTGCGGAACCGCGTTCATGCGATTGTCGAACGTCACGCCGCCGGAGTCGCGGCGATAATCGGTGGTGAACCCGATGTTCGCGAGGCCGAAATTCATCGCGAGACTCGTGATTTGTCCCGAGGCGAGAGTGCGGTAACTGCCGCGCGTGATTTCATCGAGCGCGACGCTGTCGCCCGCCGGCTGCATCGCGGCGTTGAAGGGCGTGAGCAGGCCGTTGCGAAGCATGATCGTGAAGTGGATGTGACCGTGGTCGAAGGCCTCGCGCATCCAGTAGTTGCCGTGCGCGTCGACAATCTCGGATTTCGCGGTCACCGCGGGCACGACCTTGCGATAGAAATCGTAGAGCAGCGGATATTTCTTGAGAGCGTCGAGGCGAACCTCGGTATCGACGTTGAAGAGCACGATCGGACCCGCGGGCGAGTTGAACTCGTCGAGCAGGTTGTTGAATTTGAAATAGTGATCGAACTTCGCCGCGAGATGCGGCATCTGGCGGTGGAACCGGTCGAGTGCGGCGCGATCATGATGATTGAAGGCGCCGGGTGCGGAGTCCCACGGCGGTTTCAGGTCGCCATGAACCTCGCGAAGTACGTCAGCGAACGCGTCGACCAGCGCGCCGATGCCGTAGGTGTCGATCATCAACTCGCCCGCGAGCGTGCCGGTGACGCTGGAAACGTTGTCGGGAGTCGAGTCGGCCGAAGGCTTGAGACTGAACACGCCCGAGAAGCGCGCGGGCTCCTCCGGACTGCGCCACGCCTGGGCCAGCGTGTACAAATAATCGGCGTCGTCGGGCCGTCCCGCGACGCAAATCTGATGCGTGCCGTCGGGCCCGTCGCGCCATGGGATTTCAGTCTTCGAGTAGAGTGCGGCGGCGCGGATCATCGTCGACTGGCGTGGCGGAAGATAGTTGAGGACGTCCTGAAGGGCAGGGGCGAGCTTGGGATGGAACGAGATCTTGCGCTGGAAATCGAGTTGGCGGTCGAAGATGGCGACCGCACGCGACGCGCGCGCGGGGCCGGGCGGTGCGAGTTGGACGATTGGCGCGAAGAGGGTCCGGCTGTCGGGCGCGAAGCCGGCATTGGCAGGCGGCTGCGCTGAAGCCGGCGGCTTCGAGGCCTCAGAAGTGCGCGGCTGCGTAGCAGTTGGCGAAGATGCGGCGTAGGTGGCGCTCGCGCAGATCGTGATTACTATTGATGCGAACGAGGCGGCGATAGCGATACGAAAAAGCCGAAACGGCAGGCGCAATGGGCGAATTGTGTGCGAAACCTTGCGATGGTATCCTGCAACACAAGAGGCAGAAGAGTTCGAGAAGCAAAAATGAAAGCTGGAATCCATCCTGAATACCGCCGCTGCATGGTTGTTTGTGCATGCGGCAACACCTTCGAAACGCGATCGACGCTCAAAGAGCTTCACGTCGAGGTCTGCTCGAAGTGCCATCCTTTTTACACTGGCACGCAGCGCCTGGTCGATACCGCGGGGCGCGTCGAGCGGTTCAATCGCAAGTACGGCATCAAGAAGCCGGCCGAAAAGACGGCGGAAACCGCCGCTGAGAAGTAGCATAGCAACTCCCGCCGCCTGCGGTGCTCGACGCACCCGGGTGCGCGGGGGAGAATCCATCGGCACGGCCATCATGACCGCGCCGTTTTTTTTCAGGGGCGGTTTCAGAGTTTTTTCGGCGGCGAGCGTGAAGGTCGGCGATGCTCGATAAGGCAAGCGCAATAGAAGAGCGGGTCGCGGAACTCGAGCGCAAGCTCAGCGATCCGGCCACGCTCGGCAATCAGCGCGAATACGCCAGGCTCGCCAAGGAGCGCTCGCAGCTTTCCGAGGCGGCGCAGTGCGCGCGCGAATATATCCGCATCGCGGATGAAATCGCGGGGCACAAATCGATCCTCGACGGCGACGACGCCGACTTGCGCGAGCTGGCCAAGGCGGAGCTGCCGACCCTGCAGAAAAATCTCGGCGCAGTCGAAGAGAAGCTCAAGGAACTGCTGACGCCGCGCGATCCCAACGACGAGAAGAACGTCATCCTCGAAATCCGCGCGGGCACCGGCGGCGAAGAAGCGTCGCTGTTTGCGGGCGATCTGTACCGGATGTACACGCGCTACGCCGAGCGCCACGGATTCAAGATCGAAGCGCTCAGCCTGAGCGACACCGGGCTTGGCGGAATCAAGGAAGTGATCGCGCTGGTGAGCGGGCGCGGCGCGTACTCGCGGCTCAAGTACGAAGGCGGGGTGCATCGCGTGCAGCGCGTGCCCGAGACGGAAGGATCGGGGCGCATCCACACGTCGGCGGTCACGGTGGCGGTGATGCCGGAAGCGGACGAGGTCGAAGTCAACATCAACGAAGCGAAGGACCTGCGGATCGACGTGATGCGCGCGTCGGGGCCGGGCGGGCAGAGCGTCAACACCACGGACTCGGCGGTGCGAATCACGCACATCCCGAGCGGCATGGTGATAATTCAGCGCGACGAAAAATCGCAGCACAAGAACAAGGCGAAGGCGTTGAAGATCCTGCGGGCCCGGTTGCTCGAGCAGGCGCAATCGGAGCAGCAGGCTAAAATCGCGCAGACGCGCAAATCGATGGTCGGGACGGGCGACCGCTCCGAGCGAATCCGCACCTACAATTTTCCGCAATCGCGCGTGACTGACCATCGCGTTAACGTGACGATTCATCAGCTCGACAATTTCCTCGACGGCGCCATCGATCCGATTATCGACGCGCTCGCGGCGTACGATCGCGAGCAGGCGCTCAGCGCGTAATTCGTCGTGGACAAGATGCTTGCGCGGCGCGCGGCGGAGGCGATCGACGAGGCGTCGCGGCGGCTCGCGGACGCCGGCATCGAGTCGTCGCGGCTCGACGCGGAACTCCTGATGGCGGGAGCGGCGGGAGTCGCGCGCGAGGCGGCTGCCACCGGCTCGATCGATCTTTCACCTGCGACGCTCGAAAAGTTCGAGGCACTGATCGCGCGGCGCGAACGCCGCGAGCCGATTGCGTACATCCTGGGGCACAAGGAATTCTATTCGCTCGATTTCGAAGTTACGCCCGCGGTACTGATCC
Source organism: uncultured delta proteobacterium (assembly GCA_963805315.1). GTDB lineage: Bacteria > Desulfobacterota > Binatia > Binatales > Binataceae > Binatus. The sequence goes on along the minus strand of CAWDTQ010000015.1, from coordinate 384,026 downwards.
CCCGTCCGGAGACCGAGTTCGTAGTCGGCGCGGCGCTGGAGTGTGTTGCACGAAAAGCGAATGCGCGCGTAATCGATATCGGCACCGGGTCAGGTGCGATCGCGATCGCGATTGCGGTCAGCGCGCCCGGCACGACCGTCACGGCAATCGACATTTCCGCGGACGCAATTGCGGTGGCCTCGCGCAACGCCCGGCGTCATCGCGTCGAGAATCGAGTGACGATCCGGCGCGGTGACTGCTTTGAAATGCTCGACGGAGCAGCGCCGCTTAGGACTTTCGACGTGATAGTCTCCAATCCTCCGTACCTGGATGATGCGGAGATCGCGGCGCTGGAACCGGACGTGCGCGGCTACGAGCCGCGGGTCGCGATGAGTGCAGGAGCCGGCGGGCTGCAAATCCTGCGCAGGGTCGCGGCTGACGCGCCGGCGCATCTTGCCGGCGATGGCGAGCTAATCGTGGAAGTGGCGGCCGGCCAGGCCGCGGCGGTCGCGAAACTTGTCGAGGAAGCGAGCTTGCGCGTTGTCGGTGTGATAAACGATTTCGCTGGGCATCCGCGTGTCGTGCGGGCGCGAAGAGGCGGGGCGTAGCCGGCAACAAAAAAGCGAAACAATGGAGAAAATGATAATTCACGGCGGTGCTCCGTTGCGCGGCACCGTCACGCTCAGCGGCAGCAAGAACGCAGCGCTGCCGATCATGATGGCGTCGATTCTGACGGCCGAGCCGCTGGTGCTCAGCAACATCCCGCGGCTGCGCGACGTGAAGACCGCGATGGACCTGCTAATCCAGCTCGGCGTCACGGCACGCTGGATTGGCGAGCATCGCGTCGAGCTTCACGCGGCGAAGGTCACCTCGCACGAGGCGTCGTACGAGCTGGTCAAGACGATGCGCGCGTCGTTTGTCGTGCTCGGGCCGCTGCTGGCGCGCACGGGCCGCGCGCGGGTCTCGACGCCGGGCGGATGCGCGATCGGCGCGCGCCCGGTGAACCTGCACATCGCTGGGATTCGCGCGCTCGGCAGCAAGATCCAGTTTCGTCACGGCTATGTCGAAGCGCACGCGGAGAAACTCGCCGGCGGCCGAATATGGCTCGATTCGCCATCGGTCGGCGCGACCGAGAACATTTTAATGGCGGCGGTCACTGCTCGCGGCCGCACCTTAATCGAGAACGCGGCGCGCGAGCCCGAGGTCCAAGATCTGGCGCGAGTGCTGGTCAAGATGGGCGCGAAAATCAGCGGCGCGGGCACTCACGTGATCGAAATCGAGGGCGTCGAGCGGCTGCATGGTGCGGAGCACGAAGTAATACCAGACAGAATCGAGGCCGGGTCGATGATGGCGGCGGCGGCGATCACCGGCGGCGACGTTACGATTACGAATGCGCCGGTCGAGCATCTCGACGCGGTCGCGACCAAGCTGCGCGAGGCGGGAGTCGTGGTCGAGGCCAACGGCAAGGGCATCCACGTCGCGCGCGGCGACAAACTCAAGTCGGTCGAGTTGCGCACGCTGCCGTATCCGGGGTTCCCGACCGATCTGCAGGCGCAGATGATGGCGATGCTCACGCAGGCTGACGGCACTTCGGTCATCACGGAGACGATTTTCGAAAACCGGTTCATGCATGCGCAGGAACTGGCGCGGATGGGCGCCGACATCGTGATGAAGGGACCCACCGCAGTTGTCCGCGGGCCGTCGAAGCTGAGCGGTGCGCCGGTGATGGCGACCGACCTGCGCGCCAGCATGGGTTTGATAATCGCGGGGCTCGCCGCGGACCGCACCACCGAGCTGAGCCGCATCTACCATCTGGACCGCGGTTACGAGGCGCTCGACGCGAAGCTTTCGCAACTCGGCGCGCGAATCGAGCGCGCGCAAGAATAATGCGGCCGCGAGTTCTTAAGTCGCAGGCGCCGGAGTTCAGAAAATTCCTCGCCGCGATACTCGCGCGCAGGGGCGCCGACAGCGCCGGCGTCGATCGAGCGGTGTCGAAGATAATCGCCGACGTGCGAAAGCGCGGCGATCGCGCGCTGATCGATCTGACCGCCAAATTCGATCGCGTGAAACTTACCGCGGCTACGATCCGCGTGACGCCGGCGGAAATGCATTCGGCCATCAATCGTATCGCGACTGAAGATCGACGTGCGCTGCAGCTGGCCGCCAAGCGAATCGCGGACTTTCATCGCCGAACGATGGAGCAGTCGTTCATCTATCGCGACAAGTCCGGGATGCGGCTCGGTCAGATGGTGCAGCCGATGCGGCGCGTTGGAATCTACGTGCCGGGCGGGCTCGGTGCGTATCCGTCGTCGGTGCTGATGAATGCGATACCGGCGAAGGTGGCGGGCGTCGCCGAAATCGTGATGGTGTCGCCGCCGTCGCCGGATGGCGAGCGGCTCGCGGTGCTTGCGGCCGCGGAAATTGCGGGCGTCGACGAGTTCTACCGCGTCGGCGGAGCGCAGGCGGTCGCGGCGCTCGCGTACGGCACTGCAACGATCAAGCCGGTGGACAAAATTGTCGGGCCCGGCAACGCGTTCGTGCAGGCCGCCAAGCGGATGGTCTACGGCCTCACGGATATCGACAAGATGGCGGGGCCGAGCGAGGTGCTGGTGATCGCGGACGACCGCGCGCATCCCGAATGGATTGCAGCCGATCTGATTGCGCAGGCGGAGCACGGCTCGGGCGACGAGGCCGCGGTGCTGCTGACGACCTCGGCGAGCATCGCAAATCGCGTCGCGGAGGCAGTGGAAGTTGCGCTGAAGAGTCTGCCGCGCGCCAAGCAGGTCGAGGCTGCACTGGTCAAGCGCGGCGCGATGGTGGTCGTTGGCGATCTCAGCGAAGCCTTCGACCTGGCCAACGAGATTGCACCCGAGCATCTCGAGCTCGACGTGCGCAATCCGTCGCGATGGCTGCCGAAGGTCCAGGCGGCGGGCGCAGTTTTCCTGGGGCCGCTTACTCCCGCGCCGCTGGGCGACTATCTTGCGGGCCCCAACCACGTCCTGCCAACGGGGGGAGCGGCTCGTTTTGCGTCGCCGCTGGGTGCATACGATTTCCTGAAACGAACAAGTATAATCGAGGCGTCGATGAGCGCGATTGCGGCGCTCGGACCATCGGTCGCGCATCTGGCGCGGATGGAAGGGTTCGAGGGTCACGCACGCGCGATGGAACTGCGCAATGGCGCGGCGGATGGAAAGGCGAAGCGGGCAAGCGGGAATCGAAATGCAGAAACGAAAAGTCAGCCTGCAAAATCAAGGTAAGAATGCGCGACTGGTGGCGCGGCTGGCGCCGGCCAAGGCCAAACGCAGTGCGGAAGTCGAGCGCAAGACCTGCGAGACTTCGGTCACGGTCGCACTCAAGCTCGACGGTGCAGGGCGCGGCGATGCGAAGACGGGAGTGCCGTTCCTCGATCACATGCTCGAGACCTTTGCGCGCCACGGATTTTTCGACTTGAAGGTCGCAGCCAGCGGCGATCTGCATATAGATGACCATCACACCGTCGAAGACGTCGGAATGGTCGTGGGCAGGGCGTTCCGCAATGCGCTGGGCGATCGCGCGGGAATCAAGCGCTTCGGCGAGGCCACGGTGCCGCTCGACGAGGCCGTCTGCACGGCGATAGTCGATATCAGCGGGCGCGCGTACCTGGGCTACAACGTTCCGATCAGCCAGGAGCGCGTCGGCAGCTTCCAGACCGAGCTGGTGCACGATTTTATGAAGGCGCTGACCGACGAAGTCGGGATGAACCTGCATTTAAACCTGGTAAGCGGACGCAACCCGCATCACATCATCGAGGCAACGTTCAAGGCGTTGGCGCGCGCGATGGATCATGCGACAGCGCGGGAGCCGCGGCTTTCGGGCGTGCTTTCGACCAAGGGCACGCTGAGCTAGCGCGCGGGTCAGAATAGTTCGCTTGTTCGAGAAGTTCACCGTTATTCCCGCGATTGACCTCAAGGGCGGCAAAGTCGTGCGCCTGCTCCGCGGCGACATGAACCGCGCCACAGTCTACGGCGGCGATGCCGGCGCAACGGCGCGTCGCTTCGAGGAGGAGGGCGCGCAGCTTATCCATATCGTCGATCTCGACGGCGCGATTGCCGGCGCGCCGCAAAACGTCGAGGCGATTGCGCAGATTCGCGCGTCGGTAAATTGCGCTATCGACGTGAGCGGCGGACTGCGCACGATTGAGGCGGTTCGCGCGACGTTCGCGCGCGGCGCAGATCGCATCTCGATCGGGTCTGCGGCATTGCTCAATCCCGACCTGCTTCGGTGCGCTTGTGACGAGTTTCCGGGCCGGGTGTTCGGGTCGATCGACATTCGCGACGGCCGGCTTGCGCTCAAGGGCTGGGTCGAGACCAGCCAACTCACCGTAACCGAGGCAGGAGATCGCTTTCGCTCGGCGGGCGTGTGCGCCGCAATCGTGACGGACATCTCACGCGACGGCGCGCAGGTGGGCGTCGATGCGGTGCGGATGACCGCAATCGCCAAGGCGATTGCGATCCCGGTGATTGCGTCGGGGGGCGTAGCGAGTCTCGACGACATTCGGGCTCTGCGCGCTGGATTCGATGTCGGCGTGGCGGGTGTGGTCGTCGGACGGGCGCTGTACGAGGGGAATTTCAGCCTGACAAACGCTATCGCCGCCGCTGAAAGCTAGTGTGCTCCGAGGCGGACAGCTTTACCATATATCTCTATAGCTTCTTTATACTCTCTAATAGATTACTAATAGTCTGTTTGACTAGTTTTTTATGAAATAATCAGTATCTCAGTGCAAAGGATTGTTCTGATATAGTTTATCACGGTTTTACTCCACACACTCGCTAGCGTAAGCACTCAATCGCACTTGACATAGGCGTGACGCACGCAGAGAATGCTGAAGCTGGATATAGAGATGAATTCACAGTCTCAACCAAGCGTAACCGGTCAAGAGCAAATAGCGATAAGGTATGAAGGTTCATTAGCTCGTCCATCCTCCAGTAGCGATCACAGAGCGCGGTCCACCAATTCCCGCGCTGTTTGATCGAAACAACCAACGGACGGAGGGACACGAAAATGGACCTGATCAAGAAACTGTATGTGAAGGCAGACGAGTTCGCGCGCGGCCAGACGATGGCTGAGTACGCGTTGATTCTCGCCGCGGTCGCGGTTGTAGTCTTCGTCGGCTACCAGACGATGGGCACGACCATCACCACGCTGCTGTCCAACGTGGACACTCAGCTCTAGTCTCGAGCCGACTTTCGGCAAACAGCTGAGCATCTTCAGAGAGGCGGGGGCGTTATGCCCCCGCCAACGTTTCAGGGGCACACTGCCCAATTACGGGAAAGTATTCTTCGGGGTATCGTGCGGCGAGACAGTTATGGGCGTGAGGCCGGCCGCGGCGCGACCGCCATGCACGAACAGTACGCACGACGCGTCGCGATAAACCTCCTTCCAGCCACCTTGTAAAGACAGCAGCTCGAACGCGCCCACCTTCTCAGGCTGCATAAGCACAAAGTCGTGCGGGTACCTGCTCAGGGTCGCCGCGCCGGCCGGCTCACCGCGATCGAATGCCAGATAATCATCGATGACTCGCATCGGGTAAACCGTGTCATAGCGGCCGTCGATGAACACGCGGCTAGTGGGCGCCATGTGCCAGATTACGTACGCGCCAAATGGCCACTCCGCTAGGATGTTGCCGGTGAGGCCGTGTTGCTTCATGAACGCGACGGCGCCAACGGGGTAAGGATCGGCGGCGTTGAGCTTCGGCGAAAAAAGTCCGCTGAGAAACAGTAGTTCGCAAGCGGTGACCGCGATCATCAGCTGATAGATCGTCGCCGAGCGTTCCCGCTGCGGCTTGAGGTCTGAGTTGAGCGCGATAGCGCCGTGACGAGCTAGCGGGATCGCCGTCGCGACCAGTGCGATCGGCAGATTTCTCACCGCAACGAAGGCCGCTGCGATCGTCATCACAGCCACGCACACCAGCGGGAAATCACGTCCCCGCGGCGCCCGCCAGACGGCCAGCGCGAACGCCGCGAAGATCGCGAGCGCCAGGAATTTCAAGATGATCGATCCGTAATGATGGGCGCGGTAGTGATAGGCAATCGAATCCGGAAATGGGAGCCACTCCACGATCGCCGTGTGTGTGCGGGGATTTTCAAGTGTATGGAGGACAGCTTGCCACGCGCCGATGCCGTAAGGATTTGCGAGCGTCGCCACGGCCGCGGCGGCTGTGAGGCCAAGGAGCGACGCCCCGCGTGACATCCCGCGCCCATGGGCGACGTCCTCCGCCAGGACGGCAGCACTGAACACGCCGAGGATCCCAAGTCCGATGATCCAGCCGCCGTGCAAATTTGACCACAACACAAACATCGGGAGCGCAAGCCATAAGGGAGCGCGGCCTCGATAGTTGTAACGTGCAAGGATCGCGAGCAAGCCGCTCACCATCACGAACGTTATCAATAGGGGCCGGAGTTGAACGTGCGGGGCGATCGGAAGTGCGCATACGAGAAGGATTGCGGCCTGCATCAGCGGCGGCGCCGCCGTCTCTTGCATTGCAGTTACGAACAAGACGACGAACGTCGCGCTGCAAGCGAACTTCAACAGCTTGAGTCCAACGACCCCGAACGCGTTGTAAATCGCCGCCATCAGGACTTCCCCCAGCCACTCGTAGTTACGCCAGAGGTGTCCGGGTGCGGAATAGGAATACGGGTCGAACCAGGTGAGATGACGCTGAGCGATCACCGCCTGGCCGAAACGCAGATGGCCCCACAGGTCGGGATCCGCCGATCGCGTAAGGTCCACTACTACGATCGCGAGGAAAACCAGCGCCGGAGAATAGCGCAGCAGAGAGACGCACGGGGCAGGCATCACCGGCGCATCGACCGCGACCTCGCGGACGTCACGCATGCTCACGCCCACAGCAGCACTCCCAGCCCCGATCGCGCGGAATACGCAGATATCGCCAACGCCGCTCCACCTCACCGGATGCTCAGGATATACGAGCGATGGAGGCCCGCGAAACAAGGGCGTTCGCGCAGTATCGGGGTGCGCGTCCGGCAAATACGTTCAGGATATTGTCGACCGCGATCGCAGACATGCGTGCGCGCGCCGTGATGCTGGCGCTGCCGATGTGCGGCGTGATGACGACATTGTCGAGTCGAAGCAGGGGATCGCGCGAGGCGATCGGCTCGGGATCGGTCACGTCGAGTCCAGCGCCCGCCAGATGGCCCGATCTCAGCGCCGCAACCATCGCAGCTTGATCGACCACCGCACCGCGCGCCGTGTTTATGAGAATCGCGCCGGGTTTCATCCGGGCGAATTCGCGCGCCCCAATCATGCGATGCGTCTTCGGCGTCAACGGCACGTGTATCGAAACGTAGTCCGATTCAGCCAGCAGGCGCGGCAAGCTGACGCCGACAGCGCCCGCCGTCTCCTTGCTCGACCGATGCTTGAGATGGAGCACGCGCATGCCGAAGCCTGTCGCGCGCCGCGCCATCGCATTGCCAATCGCGCCGAAGCCGATTAGCCCGAGCGTGCTCGAGTGCACGTCACGGCCGAGCATCGTCATCGGTCCCCACGTGCGCCATTTGCCCGCGCGCACGTAACGGTCGGCTTCAGCGACGCGACGCGCCGTGGCCATCAACAGAGCGAAGGCAAGGTCCGCGGTGGCGTCAGTCAGGACTTCGGGCGTATGGCCTACGGCGATGCCCGCGCGGGTGGCCGCATCGAGATCAATGTTGTCGACGCCGACAGCGAGGTTGCTGATGACGCGAAGCCGCGGCGCGCCGGCAATCGTGCGCGCATCGATCTTGTCGGTCAGCATCGAGAGTACTGCGTCGGCGTCCGCCAGCTCGGACCGGATCGCACGCGGCGTCGGCGGCATCGCGCCCCGCCACACCGTAACTGCGGCTGCGGCGCGCAGGCGCTCGAGCGCGGCGCGATCGATCATTCGGGTGACGAATACTTTTCTGCGTGAACGGCGCGGGCGCGGCATGCGGCGAAACTCCCCGATGGTTCAAATAGTTCTTTGGCTCTGCTATACGCGACAAGCGTGACTGACTCCATCGTTTCATCTGTAATCTCGTCGGCTCGTGCGAGCGGGCGGTCGGTTCTGACCGAAATCGAAAGCAAGCGAATCCTGCATTCGCTCGGCATGCCGGTGTCTGTGCCAGAGGCCGCTGCGACGGCTGAGGACGCGGTGCGGGCGGCCGCGCGGATCGGATTTCCTGTGGTCCTGAAAGTGCTGTCGGCGGATGTCAGTCACAAGAGCGACGTCGGCGGCGTCGAGCTGAATCTCGAGAGCGAGGCCGCGGTGCGCGATGCGTTCGCGCGAATTCGCGGGAATCTCACCACGCGCGCCCGCGAGGCGCGCTTCGATGGCGTCGCCGTGCAGCCGATGGCGAAGCAGGGCGGCGTCGAGCTGATAGCGGGGACCTACCGCGACGAGCGGTTCGGCGCGATGGTGATGGTCGGGCTCGGCGGCGTGTTCGTAGAAGTGATGAAGGACACGTCGCTTGCGCTAGCGCCGATTGGCGGTCGCGAGGCGTTGGCGATGCTGACGCGTCTTCGCGGCGCGCATATTCTGCGCGGCGTTCGGGGTCAGTCCGGCGTCGACATCGACGCGATTGTCTCGCTGCTCGAGACCGTTTCGGGGATCGCCGTCACGCATTTCCAGATCGCCGAGATGGATCTCAATCCGATCGTCGCGCGCGAGGACGGTCTTGAAATCCTGGACGCGCGGATCGTGCTCGCCGACGCCACGACGATGGCGCCGCAGCCGGATCCGAATCGTGCAGCCCGGCTCAAGAATCTCGAGCGCGCGTTCAACCCGCGCACCGTCGCGGTCATCGGCGACAAGCGGATGGGCGGGTACATGTGGCTCCGCGCGATGGCGCATCTCAAGGGCAAGCTCTACTCGGTGCAAATCGATCCCAACGAGATACCCGGGATTGAAGCGATGGGCGTGGAGAATCGCAAAAGCCTGGGCGAAATCACGGAGCCGATCGATTACGCCGTCAGCGCCGTGCCGCGGCAGATCGCGCCGCGAATTTTGAAGGATTGCGTCGCCAACCACGTCGGTTCGATTGGATTTTTCACCTCGGGATTTTCGGAGACGTCGGAGGAGCTGGGAATCCGGCTGGAAGCCGAGCTGCGCGACCTCGCAATCAACTCCGAAATTGCGCTGGTCGGGCCCAACTGCATGGGGCTATACAGCCCTGGCGCCGGGCTGTGCAATTTTCCCGAAGAAAAAGTGGGCGACGCGGGCGACGTCTGTTTCATCTCGCAAAGCGGCACGCACACGATCAACTTTTGCCTGCAGGCGCCGGTTCACGGGATCAACGTCAACAAGGCGGCGTCGATCGGCAATGTGCTCGTGCTCGAAGCCGCGGACTACATCGACCTTATGGCGGCCGACCCGGCGACTCGCGTGATCGGCATGTACATCGAAGGCGTGCGCGACGGCCGTCGCTTCTTCGACAGCGTCCGGCACGCGAGCGAGCGCGTTCCGGTGGTCATCTGGAAGGGCGGCGCGACCGAGGCCGGCGCGCGTGCGACATTTTCGCACACCGGTTCGCTCGCGACACCGGCGGCGACCTGGCACGCCGTCGTGCGGCAAAGCGGCGCGGTCGAAGTGGCGAGCCTCGACGCTATGCTGGACGCGGTCGCGCTGTTCGCGCGCGCCAAGCGCATCGGGGGCACGAGGATGGGCCTGGTCGCGATGACTGGCGGCCAGTCGGTGGTGATTACCGACACGTTCGCGGCGGCGGGGCTCGAGATTCCCGCGCTGTCGGAGTCGTCGTACGACGAGCTTAAGACGTTCTTCAACATAGTCGGCGGCAGTTACCGCAATCCGCTCGACGCGGGCGGCACGATCGGCGCGGGGCATCACCAGGGCAACCTCGATCGCATCCTCGAGATTCTCGAGCGCGACAGCGTCATCGACGCGATCGTGCTCGAGGTCGGCACGGGCCTGCGCGCAGCGCGCTGGGCGAAGCACGAGGATGAAATAACGGGCCTGCTCGACAAGCTGGCGGAGTTCGCCGCGCGCTCGACGAAGCCGTTCGCCGTCGTGATGCATCCTGCGCACGTCGAGGCGATCGTGGCGCGGGGCAAGGAGCTTGCGCGCGCGCGCGGGCTGGTCGTGTTCGACAGTTTCGAGCGCGCCGCGGCGGCATTTCGCGCCGCGTCCGACTATTGGACGAATCGCGCACGGCTTGGCAGCTAAACGCGCGCCGAGGTACCGAAGATGGATCAACTCTTGTCCGAACACGCCCGATCTTATTTCGAGAAGGTGCAAAAGCTCGCGCCGATAATTCGCGAGCATGCCGATCGCGCCGAGCGCGAAGCCCAAATGCCCCGCGAGGTAGCCGACGCTTTCCACGAAGCCGGGCTTCTTCGGATTCTCGTCCCGCGCCAGATGGGCGGAGGCGAACTGACGATTCCCGATTCGCTGCGGATTACCGAAGAAGTCGCGCGCATCGACGCGTCGGCCGGATGGAACCTCGCCATTTGCGCCGGTGGTCCGCTGTTTGGCTATAACCTCTCGCGCGCGGCATTCGAAACAATTTACGGCGATCCACGCGGCGTCAGTGCCGGTTCGCTGAATCCCGCGACCACCCAGGTGGTTGCGGCCGAGGGTGGATGGCGTCTCAGCGGGAAAGCGACCTACGCCAGCGCCTCCGCTCACGCGACCTGGTTGATGGCAGCAGGGATCGTCATGCGCGACGGTGCGCCGCAAATCGTCGATGGGGCTCCGGTGCTGCGCGCGGGTCTCTTTCCGATCAAGCACGCGAAAATTCTCAACACCTGGTCGACCGCCGGGATGCGCGGCACCGGCAGCAACGATTGCGTGTTCGAAAACGTTTTCGTGCCGGATGAATTCACCTTCGATTGGCTCAACGCGAAATCGTCGTGGCAGCGCGGTCCGCTCGCCAACATCCCGTTGCAGCTGCAATTTGTCGGCGGTCTCGTATCTGTGGTTCTCGGCACCGCGCGCCACGCGCTCGATACGCTGAACGAAATCGCGCAAGCCAAAGTTCCGGCGGCCACTCGGGCTACTCTGCGCGAGCGTCCGATCGCGCAGACTCAGTTCGCGCAAGCGGAAGGCCTGCTGCGTGCGGCACGCGCCTACTTCTACAATTGCAACGACGAGATCTGGCGCAAGGGCGAGGCGAGTGAGAGTTTCAGCATCCAGGACCGCGCGCATGCGCGGCTCGCGGTAGTTACCGCCGCGAAGCTGGCGGTGCAGGCGGTCGATCTGGTCGCAGACGCGGCCGGGATGAACTCCGCACAGACTTCGTGTCCAATCGAGCGATGCTGGCGTGACGTGCATACTGCCACGCAGCACGTGCTGATGAACACGGCCCGTTTCGAGGTGGTGGGGCGCGTGTTGTTCGGCCTGGATCCAGGCTCGCCGGTAATCTGAACCAGACTAATTCCGTGGCGCTCGCCGGATACGCGTCGAGGCGCTCAGGACACTGGTGTACATAACAGCCAAGATGTACAATTGAGCCGGTCCCGACAACAGGAGCATAATCACCGAATGGCTGCCAGGAGGAAATCCACCCGCGAAGCGATCACCACGGTAGCGGCTCGCCAGAACTTTTCTGAGCTGATCAATCGCGTGGCCTACGCCAAGGATCGAGTTCTGCTAACCCGCCGCAACCGCCCGCTGGTGGCGGTCGTGCCGATCGAGGATATGGCGCTGCTTGAACAGATGGAGGATCGCGACGACCTGAAAGCCGCTCGCGCTGCGATCCGCGAGGTCAGACGCAAGGGAACCATTCCGTGGACCCGGATGAAGAAGGAGCTGGGCCTCGTCTGACGACGCGATGGCCTACACTGTCGAGTTCGCCCCCAGCGCCGCGCGCGAATTTCGCCGACTTGCGCGCGAACTTCAGCTAAGGTTGCGTCCGCGCATCGACGCGCTCGCGAGCGACCCGCGTCCGGAGGGTGCAAAGAAGCTGAAGGGGAGCGAAGACCTGTGGCGCATTCGCGCCGGCGCCTATCGAATCGTTTACGAGATCCGGGACCGGACCCTAATAGTTTTAGTGGTACGCGTCGCTCACCGTCGCGAGGTCTATAGATAATCCTAACGCGCCGGGGCGAGCACCGTCATCACCGTGCCTGCCGTTGCGTCGCCGTCCAGAAACGCCAGCCATCTCCCCCGCAGCGACCAGCTCATCGTGACGGTGCCGCGGGCCGGACCTTCAGCCAACAGGAACGCGCTGTCGTAGTGCATCGAGTAGGTGACGATTTTTCGCCAGGGCACGGGCAGACTCGGAGCGTAGATTTGCATCGCGGCTTCATCCGCGCCCTTCGAATATGCCATCGTGCTCTGCGCGAGCATCTCCGGCGGAGTCTTGAAGCCCAGCGATTTAATATCAAGCTGCCCTTGATCGGAATGCGCGATCGCCATTTGCGCCAGCACCGGAGTTCCCGGACGCTCGATCGCCCGCTTGAAGGTGAGCCCCTGATTGCCCAGCGTGACCGTGTCGCTGCCGGCCGCGAACGACGCCGCGCCCGTCGATACGCCCATCAAATGTTCGTCGCCCGTCACGATATTGTACTTGTATACGCCAATCGTGTGGTGCGAGGGGTCGGCCCCGACATACAGGAAGCTCCCCTCGTCGTCCTTGTCCCAATCGAGCACGTGGATAGACCCTGGCGAGTGAAACCTGGTGCACGTTGATTTGCGCCGATCGATGATGACCGGCCAGGCGCCCGCGTCACCCTGGCCGACCGCATAGACGCCATGCGCGCTCCAACTCAGCGCCGACATCGCGCATGACAACTTCAGCGGCGCGACCGAGCTTGCGCCGGTGATCACGATTAACTGTAATCCGTCGGCACGATTTGGCGGCGGCTCGGCTTCGGGTTCATCCGGATTTGGCGGCGGCGTGTCCTCCTTGGCGCCGGCTTCCCCAGGCTCCTCAGGATGCCGTCGTAGCGCCAGCGCGATCGTGGCGTTGTTCAGCCAGTTCATCGAGATGGAATCGTACGGGCCGCTGAAGCTCGCGATCACGTTACCGGCGCCGCTGGCTATCAGGTCGCGAATGATCAGATCGACTCGATTGCCGCCCGGCGCGACCATCGCCGTCGCGAGCGTGAGCCCGTTGGGGCTGGCGGCGAGGTCCGCGATAGTTCCCTCCTCGGCGGCCGCCGGCCCCGTCTCCGCTGCGAGGATGCGGCCGGTCCGCCACTGGGCGCCGCCGAGGCCATACATAATTGTGTGTCCATCCTGCGTCCCGACAACGCCAATCTCCTCGCCGTTTTGCAGCCAGATGGGTGGACGCGTCGCAATCGGCGCGAACCCTTGCGGCATCGCGACGTTGGTCAGCACCTTGATGCCGTTGGTGACCGCAAGGGTTGTCGAGCGGGCGACAAATGGCGGGGGCGCCGGCTTGGGCGGCGCCGCCGTCGTTGCGCACGACGCAAGGCTCACGGCAATCAACGCAAGAATCGGGATGAGGACAGACCTGGGCATCGAAAATCGGTAGTGTATTTCGAGTAGTGTATTTGGACCGATCAAAAAAGGCGACCGATTCAAAGAATGAACAACTCGATTAAAGACCGGTTGTGGATAAGCCGCGAGGCTCGACTCGCAATTGTCGTCGCGATTTTGAGCGCAGTCGGCGCGGTGGCGTGCGCCGCGGGCGACTGGAAGACGGGAATCGCCGTTCTTGGAGTCGCGGCGGCGATGGTGGCGGCGTTCTGGTTTGCCGTCGTCAGGCCGGCGCGAATGCCGCGCGACGCGGTCGTGGTCATTCGCCTGGCCGGTCCGATCGAGGAGGACGTGACCCGGTCGCCGCTCGATCAGTTGATGCGCCGCGGCGCGCAGAGCCTCGACCATCTGCGATATGCGTTCGAGTCGGCGGCGCAGGACGACGATGTGCGCGCGATCGTCGTCGAGATTGCCGGCTTCGGCGCGGGTCTGGCCACTGCGCATGAAATCCATCGCCTGATGCGCGCGGCGCAGGCCGGCGGCAAGCGGGTGATCGCGCTGCTGCGCGGCGATGCCGCGGGTTTGCGCGAATACCTGGTCGCCGCGGGCGCGGGAGAGATCGTCGCGAATCCCGACACGATGCTGACGATGCTCGGAGTCGCGACCGGCGGCGTCTTTCTGAAGAGCGCGCTCGACAAGCTGAAGATCCAGGCGCAGACCCTGCAATGGAAAGAGTACAAGGGTGCGGCCGAGACTTTCGGGCGCGCCACGATGTCGCCGGCGGTGCGCGAGAGCATGGAAGCGATCGTGGCGGACTGGGAGAAAATCCTGATCGAGGCGATCGCATCCGCCAGGAAACTCACCCCGGAGCGCGCGCGCGACCTGATCGCCGCCGGCTTCGTCAGCGCGAAGTTCGCCGTCGAGAATCATCTGATCGATCGCGAGGGTTACATTGAAGACATCCGCGCCGAGTTCGACCCCGACGCGAAGAACAAAGTGTTCGTCAGTCTCGCGCGATACCGCCGCCACGCAATCTTCACGCGTGAGCGTGGGCGCCGCGCGCGTATCGCACTCGTGCACGCGAGCGGACCCGTGATTGCGGGCGAGGCGCCCGCGACCGGCGAATATGTCAGCGGCGTCGCGACCGCCGCACAAATCGATCGCGCGTCGCGCGACGAACGGATCAGCGCAATCGTGTTTCGCGTAAATTCACCCGGCGGCTCCGCGGTTGGCTCCGACTTGGTGTGGCGGGCGGTGCGCGAGGCGCAGGGGCGCGGCAAGCCGGTCGTGGTCTCGATGGGCGATGTGGCGGGCTCGGGCGGCTACTACGTCGCGGCGGGCGCCGACGCTATCGTGGCGGAACCGGCCACCATCACCGGTTCAATCGGGGTCGTGTACGCCAAGTTCAACCTCGGCAATCTGCTCAGCGAACTCGGCGTGCATCTCGATTTCGTGAAGAGCGCGCCCATCAGCGATGCGATGTCGATGGCGCGCGCGATGACCGACGACGAGCTCGCGCAGCTCAATGAAACCGTCGGGTACCTGTACTCGGCGTTTACCGCGAAAGTTGCGCAAGGCCGGCGGCTCAGTCCCGAGCAGGCCGAAGCTGTTGCCAAGGGGCGAGTCTGGAGCGGTCTCGCGGCGAAGGAGCGTGGACTGATCGACGAGGTCGGCGGGCTGTCAACCGCGGTGGCGATCGCGCGGGAGCGGGCGCACATCGCTTCAGACAAGCGCCATCAGCTGGTGACGTATCGCGCCGAGCGCCGATGGCTGGATTTTCGCGGCAGCAGCGCCGAGACCTCGACGCCGTGGGCGATTCGCGCAGCCGCCGGCGCGCTGGGAATTCCAAGTCGCTGGGCGCCCGCGATGATCGAGTTGCTCGTGCGCGGCGGCGTGATGCTGCTCTGTCCGTTCATCGAGCTGTAGCCGCGGCGCTAGAGCGGGGAGCGTTCCAGCTCCTCGCGTATCGAGTACATCTTCTGGCGCGCCTCGGTGATGTAGGCGTCCAGGTTGCGGCGATGGTTCGCGAATAGCCCGCCGGGCGATCCGTCCATCACGATCAACGGTTTCAGGACGGCGGCCTTGCCGAGCGCGTCGATCGACTCGTCGAACATTGTCTTCAGCACGGGGTCGTCCTTGAGCTGGCCGGCGTATTCGCGCTCGAGCGCCTGCATCATGTGATACATCACGTGCGCGTAACCCTGCGAGTGATAGAAGTAGTGGTCGCAGTCCCAGCTATGCACCGGGCTGCCGTCGTCCTTGGTGCTGCGGTACAGGTTCGCATGCGCGTCGCCCAGCAGGTCGGTCCACGTCTGGATCAGGCGGACCAGCTCGACGGCGCGGGTGTTGAGCTCGCGTGACGACGGCGGCGTGGTGTGCAGCCCGGCTACGTATGCCTGCAGATGTTTGACGCCGTCGTCATACTTGCTTTCGGGCGACGGCAGTATCCATTTCTCGGCGTCGTTGCGGAAATCGGTATCGGCGATCACCAGATTCGGATCGTACTGATTCGAGGACACCTTGGTCAGGTGATCCTTGAACACGCGCGTGGTCTCGCGCACGGCCTGGATGATCCCGAGCTGACGATCGGAGTTGTTGTCCGGTCCGACTTTCGGTCCCCAGATGAACAGGTCGTTGGGACGCCATCCGAACCCCGTGTGCAGCTCATGGTCCATGATCGCAGCCAGCGTCGAAGCGTAGATCTCGCCGGGTGGAAATGGTTTATCTTGCGGAAAATGCTCGGCGATATCGTAGCCGAGGTCATCGTGACGCTTCTGGCCGAAATGAAGCGCGAGGTTGCCGCCAATCCAGATCAGAACGAGGGCCGCGGCCCCATACAGAAGTCGGTTCCGGTTCATCGCGAGGAAGTCGGCATCAAGCGGCGACTTTGCCGGAGCGAACTATATCACGAAGGCTAGCTTGCCGCGCGCAGTGGAACTGCTGCGGCGGCGGCGCTCTTGAGTTCGTCGCGGCTGGTGCCCAACTGCTTAAGCAGCGGAAATACCGCGCGCGTCAGGAATTGGCGCGGACTGATCCCGCCGCCGCCGATTCGTAGGTTCTCGTGATAATGAGGAATCAGGCCGTCGCCCGGCATCTTGAAGTTCGCGAGCACGTGCGCGAGATCCGCCAGCGTGCCGACGCGGTCCTCGGCCATCTCGATCTCGATCATCGCGCGGTAAAAGCCGGCGTGGGCGGCCTCGTCGCGGCTGACGAGGAAGAAAATAGATTCGAGCGTCGGATCTTTCTCGACTTCGGCGCGATCCTTTTGCGCGCGATAGGCGATATAGGTCGCAGATTCCTGCAGCGCTCCGTAACAACTCATCTGGCGGCGCGTCGTGAACGGAAGTTTCCACGAGCGCGAGAACACGTCGGTCTCGAACTTGTCAAATTGCACCTGCGTGCGCAGCCCGGAGCGGATCAGATACTCGCGGAACACCAGTCCGTGGCGCGACTCCTCGTAGCTCCACGCGGCCTGAAACCATGCGAGCCCAAACACTCCGCGCAGCAGCTCAACGCCGGCGACGGTGTAGTCAGGCAGGTACATCTCTTCCGCGCAATACGTCTCGATGCGAATTGCTCGTTCCTCGGTGTTGGCGGCGCGCGAAAGTTTGTCCCAAGGCACATCTTCGAAGAGGTTCCACCGGCGCTTACGCTCGGCAGTTTCGAAAAAGTCCATATAGGTGCGATAGAATTTGTCTTTTGCAGTCATCAGGCGGGTACTACGGAACCGAAGCGTAGCAGGTTCGACTACTAAACCCTAATCCGATCTGTTCTTTGCGGAACAAGTCGCGAAAATCAAGGCTTCAGAAAATGCTAAATAAACGTTTAGTTAACGACGCTTTCCTCGCGATATCGGAAGGCGCCAGCAGCGCGATCGTGGCGACCGGCTTGCCGCCTTCCGTGACGTTCGCAGTGCCAATCTGCTGGCCGGCCTTGATGGGCGCCGCGATCGACGATGGCAAGTTGTAATCGACCTTGATCGCGCTGCTCGCGTCGCCGTGCTTGACGAAGACGCCTGCGTCTCCGCCCCAAGCCGGCTTGAGGCTGGCAATGTCCGCGTCGCTGACAGCAACGGATTGCGCGATCGGCGCGCCCTTCTTTGCGACCGAATGCATTTCATAGTTGAGAAATCCCTGCGAGAGCATCTCGGACGCTTCCTTGAAATTCGTCAGCTTGTGCTGACTGCCAAGCACCACCGCGATCAGCCGCAGGTCCTTGCGTTTCGCGGTGGCGACCACGTTGAATCCCGCCTTGTCGTAAAAGCCGGTCTTGAGCCCGTCGCATCCGGGGTACGTCCGCACCAGGTGATTGGTATTGCGCAGCGTGAACGTTCCCGCTCGAAACGGCGCCGTGTCGATCGACGACCATCGGATCACGTCGGGATATTTCAGCAACTCGCGCGCGAGAATTGCCTGGTCGTAGGCGCTGGCGACGTCGGGCGACTCGCCCTTTGCGGGCGGCAGGCCGTGCACCGAGTAGTAGTGCGAGTCCTTCATCCCAAGCGCGGCGGCCTGTTGATTCATCATCACGACAAAGGCGTCAGTCGAGCCCGCAAGATACTCCGCGACCGCGACCGACGCGTCGTTGGCCGAGTGCACGACGACGGCTTTCATCATGTCGTCGAGCGAGAACGTCTCGCCTTCCTTTAGATAGACTTGCGAACCGCCCATCTCGGCCGCTTTGCGCGAGGTCGTGATCGGATCGGTGAGTTTGAGCGAGCCGTCGTGGATTTTTTCCGCGACGATCAACATCAACATCATCTTGGCCAGCGAAGCAGTCGGCCACGGCGCATGGTCGTTGGCCTCGAAGATGACGGTGCCGGTTGTGGGTTCGAGCACGCAGGCCTCGGCGTAAGGACCTAACGTTGAGTTCGACGCGCTGGCAGCGCCTTCCTCTTCGGCGGGCGCCTCAGCTTTGGCGGCGACGCGATGACGCCGCGCGGCAAACGCCGTCTGCGTCGCCATCAACGCGACGAGCGCGACTGTCAGTGCGATAAATCCAGATTTTCGACCGGCGGGAACTCTGCCGACGGACTCGCTGGACAACAAAACTGAAAGAGACTGCATCAAGCACCACCTCCACCGCACGTCGGATGCACTTTAGCAGGCTGCCGAGAATTATTCGAATTTTCTGCTGGGTCTCGCGCAGCTACTTGTTGTTCGAGATGAAGGTGTCGTATCCGAGTCGTCCTTGAAAGAAGTCGAGCTTCACACCATCAGGATCGTGGAGCTCGAAATGCTTCATGCCCCCCGGAAAGGTCTCGGTCTCAGGAACACTGCAACCGGACCCGATGACTCTCGCCCGATAGTCCTCGATGTTCTGACATTCGAAAGCGAGATGGTCCGGAAGGCGTCGGGGTTTATCTGCTTCTTCCCCGAGCGGTACAAAGAGTTCCAGAGTGAATCCGCTTTTTCCGAGTGAAACAAAAGCTTGCTTCATCGTGGGGTACTGGTCTCGTCCGACAAGCTCGAAGCCAAGATTTCCGCAGTAGAACGACAGCGATCGCTCTAGATCGGTGACGGGAATCGCGACGTGCCAGATTTCTATCGCGTTTGCCACGTCGTTGTGGTCACTCCTTTCGTCTCTGCTGAGGCAAAATCCTGAATCCGCTGCATGAATACTAACCAACGACGCGCATCGCGGCGAGCGCCGATGCGGCAAAGCTCTCCTTTCTGGTTCCCCTTCCCGCGCGGGAAGGGGTTAGGGGTTAGGTTCCTGGACTCGGAAACTAAAAACGGTCGGCGGTCCAGAACACCGATCGCGTATCGGCGAATAGTTCGAACGCGTGCGCGGATGCCGCTTCCGGAGCCATCGCGAACCGGCGCGCCAGCTTGTCCGGCGCGAGCACTCGCCACATGTAGTTGTTGTCGATGTGATGCACGACGGGGCATCCCGCATCGCCCAGCGCTTTTTCGAGCGCGGGATCGTGCGCGGTATGCGTGACGAGCACCGACGGCTCGGCGGGCTTCGATGCGCTGTGGAGCAGGGAGGCGCGCCGATGATCGCCGATATGCCGGACCGTCACAGGCACCCCGCCCGCCGACTGGCCGAGGTACTTGAACGTCGCGAGCATCGCGTCAATTCCAACCGCGCCAGGAATGTAGCCGTATTCCATCACCATCGAGACGCCGTGGAAGCGCGTCACGCGCGCATAGGCCGCGATTCGTGCGCCGTCGCGACACACGACGAAATATTCCTCCGACCCTTCGCCGGGATGGAGCGGTTGATTGCCCGCGAATTTGAGATTCGCGCGCCATGTGGCGTCGTCGCGGACCGCGGTGACATTGAACCGGCCACTGTAGCCGCGATGAATCGCGGCGATCTCGGCAAGGTCGCGCTCAGCCTCGAATGAATCGATGACGAAACGATCGGGCGCGTTGATTGAAGCGGCGGCCGCCAGGATGCTGAACTTGCGCTCGATCTCGCGCCACCCGAACTGGTTGTAAAAGGTGAGCCGTTCCGCGAACAGCAGCGATACCTCGAAGCCCTCGCGCGCCATAGTGTCGACGGCGAGCCGCATCAGCGCCGAGGCGACGCCCTTGTGCCGGTAATCCTTGAGCGTGAAGACCGATCCGATACCACCCATCGGCACCGATTGCCCGTCGAGGTTGACGGTGCGATCGAAAATCTGGACGGTCGAAACAAGCTGGTCGCCGTCGCGCGCGACCAGGCATAACGCGTCTCGAAATCCGGGATCATTTTGATTGTAGCGGGCGAAAAACTCGCCGCGATCGTTGTACCATCGCCCGAGCAGCTCGAGCACTTCGTCCCGCTCGCTGCTGTGCGCAGCCCGAACTTCCATGTTGCTAGCGCAGCGTGAGATGAACCGAGGTGGGCGTGCCGCCGCGATTTACAACCAGGTCGACCGCGGGCGCGGTCTTCATCGCTTGCATCAGGCCGAGCGCCTGCATCGGATTGGTGACCGGCTGCCCGTTGATCGAAGTCAGCAAGTCGCCGTTCTGCAGGCCGAGTTGATCGAAGACCGAGCCGGGCGCGACCTGGGAGATCGCGAAGCCGTCGGTCTTACCGTCGACGAAATGAGGCATCGCACGCATCTGGGTGAAGAACTCGGCGGGATTTTCGATCGACTGCTGAACTTCGGCGCGGCTGACTTCGTATTGTCCGGGTCCCAGCTTCTTGACCTGGACTTTGGCGCTGCTGTTGTCGTCGGCGCTATTGCCGTTGTCGTCGCTGTTGTCGTTGTCGTCGCCGCCTTTCTCGACTCTGACCGGCGCGCCGCCGCCGCGCAGTCGGCGCCGGATAGCGCCTTGAAAACCTCCGAACCCTGGCAGCCGCCTCAGCGCGGCTGTACCCAACATGGAAGGCGGCGCCGCGGGCATGTCCGAAGTCGGAATCTCAAGCGCGACGCGATGACCGTTGCGATCGATGATCGCGCGGTTGACCTCGACGCTTACCAGCTTGCCCGCATCGGGGATATCTTCCCCGAGCTGGTAGAGCGACTCATTGCCGGCCGGATCCTCGATTATCGCGTACGGCTTCGACTTGCTCGCCAGCGACGTGCCGATAAGCTTCAGATTCAGGTCCGCCTCGACCACCGGCGCCGGCCCGCTCTCCTGCGGCGTCTCGTTGAAGATGTCGCGCTTGACGATCGCGTCGTAGTACGCGCGCGTCCGCGGTCCGCTCGCGGCTTTCGGCGCAAGGCCGGCAGAGGCACGGGCGTCCTCGTCGTTCGAAACGCTGCGCGCGATAATGTCCCGCACGCACATCGCCGAGACGATCGCCAGCGCGGCGACCAGCACGAAATTCAGGATCGTGACGTGTATTTGTGAAAATCTCAGCTGCATTTACAGGACCGATTCAGACTCGTACGCGCATCCTTTGACTAGACGGCCGACGTCGTAGTTCCATTCACCCTTCCAGCGGCTGATGACGATGCTGGCCTGGCTATGGCCGCTGCGGACCAGGTCCATCAGGCGCAACAGGTAGATGCTCTCATCCTGGCCGAGATTGTTCAACGCCCGCTGGCGCTCGAGCCCCTTGGCCGCAATCCGCATCAATTCGTAGCGCGAGCGCCTGCAGCTTGATCCTTCCGGCGCGCGCGTCGAGGCCATTCTTGTGCGCGGCGTCGGCGAATTCCAGCCGCTCGCGATAGCTCCATCCCTTGACCAGGTCCCACGCCGCCGCGATGCAATCGTCGTCGTACAGCATGCCCTTGAGCAGCGCGGGCAGCGCGAGCATGAACTGCGGCGGCTGGCTGTCGGCGGTGCGTATCTCGACGTATCGCTTGAGGCGGACCTCGGTAAAAATCGTGGTCAGGTGATTGGTCCAGTCGTCAACGGTGGCGCGCTCGCGGCCGTGACCGCGCTCAAGATACTGGCGGAAGGTGAGGCCCGGCGGCTGCGTGAGATCGACGTACTCATGGTTGCGAATCAGGAAGTACATCGGCACGTCGAGCGCGAACTCGGCGTAATCCTCGAACGAGCAATCGTCGCGAAACACGAACTCGGGAACGCCGCTGCGCTGGTTGTCGGTGTCGGTCCAGATATGCCCGCGGAAGCTGTGGTAGCCGTTGAGGCCGCCGTCGCTCAGCGGTGAGTTGGCGAAAATCGCGTACAGCAGCGGCACGATCCCCATGCTGACGCGCAGCTTGCGCATCGCGTCGGCCTCGTCGCTGTAGTCCAGGTTGGCCTGCACGCCCGCGGTCTGCTTCATCATGCGCTGGCCCAGCTTCCCCATCCGCGCCATGTACGGGTACATGATGTGGTAGCGGGCCTTCGGCAGCAGCTCGATCTGGTCGATACGGCTGACGGGTTGCATCCCCAGGCCGAGCACCGTCGCGCCGATTTGGCCGGTGACGTCGATCAGTTGTTGCACGTGGGTCGCAAACTCGGCGTACGCGCAGTGGATAGTCTCGCACTGCTCGCCCGACAGCTCGATCTGCCCGCCCGGCTCGAGCGTGATTGCGGAGCGCTCACCCTTGAGCGCGAGGATATGCCCGTGCTCGTCTTCGGGCTCGAAGCCGTAGTCAGCCGCCATCCGGCGCAGCAAATCTTCGACGCCGCCGGCGCCGGAGTAGGGGATTGCGGTAGCGTCGGCGGTGCGGACGACGACTTTCTCGTACTCGGTGCCGATCCGCCACTGCGCGCGAGGCTTCCCGCCTTCCTGGAAGTACCGGATCAGGTCGTCCTTCTTTTCAACCAACTCGATCATGAATCAAACCAAATCGCGACTCCCAGAAAAGAAGGTGCGGCCAAGCGCGCCTATAATGAACTCGGCAATCACACGAGGCAAGCCGCGATTGAGCGCGGTAAAGAAGGGTCCTTCCTATTCCCTCCCACGTTCGTCGGGGGAGGGTGAGGGTGGGGGACAACTGTGCAGCGCGATTGTCTGACGCGCCGCACATTCTTGATGTGGAGGCGCAGTGCGGCCCCCGATCCCTCGGGCATACGGCGGGCGCGGACATAGAGACCAGGCCATAATTTCAGCGCCTTCGGCACCGCAGAGGATTTGTAATCCTCTGCGTGGCGGCGAGCGTCGCAATTGCGGGGAGACGGCGCGCGCGTCCCTTTCGGGGCGCTCGACTCACCATTACTCGAACGATGGAGGTTGGTTGGTCGGGACGTTCGGATTCACGACTGGCGGTGGTTGCGAAACCTTAGGTGGATCCGCGAGAGCTGCGGCTGTGCGAGGCGGCGGAGCGACTTGCCGACTCGTATCACCGTAGTTCGCGCCGTAAGGGTTCTGGACCATCGCCATTTGAATGGTGACAGTCTCTGGAGACAGCTCGGTAAGCTGAGCCGCTGGAAAAATCGATGGCCCAGCCGATCAGACCCCCGAAAATAATGTTGCCGAGAAACGTATACCAATCCACGGAGTGCTCAATCGTACCCGTTCCTTCATAACCCGGCTTCGTAGCAACGACAGTATAGTCGGAGTCTCTTCGCAGCGTGACCTGTGCAGGAGTTACAAACGTATTGCCACCGACAGCGACCAACCCTCCCGGAGGGTTTGAAGTGACGTTTATAGTCTGAGATTTACCATGAAAAATTGTCGCGCATCCTTGTTGAAGAAACCCGCCAGCGCCAGCGCCGCCACCGCTGCAAATCGAACACCTGTTCGTTTCACTTATCCCCCCGCGCGCCTGGATTTGGGCGACTTTGTTTCAGGCGAAACTACTAGTCGACGCGCGCTAGCGCAAGACAGCGAGTGGAGCGCATACAGCCCGCTGAGCGAGCTTTCGTCGGCTTGTAGCTTACCAGCAGAAAAAATTTCAGCGTCTGGGCAAGAACTCGCGGCGCTTTCGAAGATGGTTATCGACGGGGTCGCTCCGCAAGCTTCTGATATTCGTGTTTTGTTCTCCTGAACTAAAAGGGGATTATGCTAGTGTTGACTCCACGAGCCAACCCTCCTATAATTTCTGCGTATGCCGAAATCGATCAAATCTCCAAAGGCCGTTGATGATCCGTCCCGTCGCCCGCATCTCAACTGGATACTCACGTCAACTATCCTCGTCGAACTCTTCAATAACGATCCGGCGTTTAAGAGACGGTATCTGTCTCGACTCCGCCGTACGCTTTCTCAAACCGCCGATCCTGTTATCCATGATGCGCTTGCGAACACGATTAACTTCCTCGTCCGCCTTGGCCACGACCGCAAACGAACGAGCTAGCTCAATCAGAAATGGATGCTTTCGCCCCGATAGATTTTTATAAACCATGAAAACATCGCTGAATTTGATGCCCTGCTCCCCGACGAAGAAGCCTGCAAGAAAGCGCTGGTCGCAACGCGGTGGCCCGATGGCGTGCGATGCCCACGTTGCGGCAACGCGAAAGTGTGGGCGATGCCCGCGCGTCCCTATCATTGGGTTTGCAAGAGCGGCAAAGAATCCGTGAACAAACAGACCGGCGAAGTCCTGACGTGCGCCAAGAACGGCGGCTATCGGTTCTCCGTCATCACACACACGATCTTCAGAACACCAAAATCCCGCTCAAGCTCTGGTTCAAGATCGGCTATCTGATCCTGACCGCGAAGAAAGGAATCAGCGCGTTGCAGCTTCACCGAATCATCTTCGGCGAAGATTCTACTCACGCCTATCGCACTACATGGTATGTCGCGATGCGGTTGCGCGCCGCGATGCGCGGCGACGTGATCCCGCCACTCGGCAGCGACGGCGGAATAGTCGAAGTGGACGAGACTTTTATCGGCGGCAAAGAGATCAACAAGCACTGGAACAAGCGGCTCGGCAAGCACGGGGCCGCACGCAAGAAGGTGCCAGTCATCGGCGCTATCGCGCGCAAAGGCAACGTGGTCTGTCAGGCGTTGGACGGCATTGGTTACAACACTCAGGCCGACTTCGTTAAGCGCGCCGTCTCGACCAAGGCATCGCTGGTCGCGACCGACGAGCATGCAGGCTATCGCCATCTCAGCAAATTCGGATTCGCTCACGATACCGTGCAGCATACCAATCACGTTTACGTCGTCGGCAGCGTTCACACGCAGACGATTGAATCGTTCTGGTCGCTGCTCAAGCGCGGAATCATCGGTAGCTATCATCACGTCTCCGATGCCTATCTGCCGCTGTACCTGAATGAATTTGCTTTTCGTTTCAACAACCGGAAAGACCCCGCGATGTTCGAGAAAATGCTTCAAACTGTCGAGCGCTAGCCGTATCGACATCGGCGCGCTAAAATTGCGGCGTGCCTATTACCGAAAAAACTCGGCAAGAAGACGACAAATTGCGCGAGCAATTGAAGCACGTCGATCCCGCAAAGCTGAAAAAAGTGATCAAGATACTCGTCAAAGAGCCGAGCGCGAAGGCCGCGCGCAAGCACTAGTCCTGCGCGTTGAGTTCATACAGCTTTTGTTTCAGTTCACGGATCGCGCTGTCAAACACGGACTTTTGATCTCGCAGCCAATCGTCCCTTTCGCGATTCAACGCTTCGATGATCGTGTCTGGCGTCAACGGTATTTTTTTGACCTGCCATTCTAAGCGTTGCGACTGATTGCTTGAGTTCAGTTTCAATCACCGCAAAGGACTCTCGGATCGCCTTCTCGGTAGTCAGTTTTGAGTTCTCAAATTTTGCCACAAAGTTACCCTTTTCCATCCTTAGATTTTACCGAAACATGGAGACGTAGCGCCAATGCAGACAACATCGAGAAACTCAATCAAACACTGGAAATAATCGAGTACCGGTTGGGTTTGATCGTACTCATTCTAGCGGCGCTATTTGCCGAGTCGGTGCTCCGTCAGTTTCATTGGTGGATTTGATCGGGAAACAGCACGGGTGTTCCGTGGTTCACCACTGCTGCGCGAATGATTCTCGTAGTCACGGCTCGACTACCGGAGTCCAACCATAGGTCTGTTCAAGAAGTTTCAGTGTTATCGTTGAACAGCACACATCCGCTAACTGCAAGGCCAGTGATTCGTACGAACTACCGAAATAAACTGTATCGGCAATTCGACTAGCGCCGCAACTAGTGGGGCGGGAAACTGTCCAGCAATGAAGCCTCTTGGCAGTGCCATTTCTCGGAGTCGATGGTAAAAGAGAGCGGTTTTCGTCGCCGATTCCCTCTCCCGGTCACTACGATCTGCGATCCAAAGTACCTGTTCGTTGGTGAACGAGCGGGCAACTCTATCAACCATCTGAAAGCACTGTTCAAAGGCTTTGTCGAACGGAGTCATCCTCTTTTCGGGCTGCGTTGCTTTCGCTGATCCCCGATACTTCTCGAACTCATCACGATCAACCGCTCCATAAAACACAGTAATTCGATGATTTGTGACGACCTGTAGTATTGAGCGCAAGATTCCGTCGGCACCTGGAATCCCCTTACGAACGGCACTGTAAAGGAGCTTTCCTTTCAGTGCGCGGCCTTTTTCAAGCAAAGACTTGTGACTCCCAATCGCTTCAAACAAGATGTTCTGAAGACCCGTCGATACTGGCCCCCACTCGCGATCCATATTGAATACGATGGCAGTTACTACCGTGATCGGTTCTTTCTTTCTGTTACCAACTCCCGATTCGTCAGAAAAAACGATTTGCACAACCATCGACCCCCAAACACCCGTCAGAATCCCTAGATACCGATTCCCCCCACAAGTATTCGCCTTTTCGGGAGTTGGAGTCAACTTTAGGATAATCTCCAACTAAAAACGTTTCACGTGAAACGCTTTCGCTTTAAACCAGAATAGATAAGCGGTGTTTTCTCCAAAATAGGCGAAACCGTGACGCCACTCGGTGCTGTAATTGCTAGAAATATCGTGCGGCAGCGAGCGAGGCATCGGGATTCTTCCCCTTCGGCTTCGCTCAGGGCTTCGGCTGGAGGAAGTGGAGTCTATTCAGACACGCTCTAAATCACACGCACCGATCGACGGAAGCGTTCAGAGCAGACGCAGAAACTTGAATCGCGCGCGGAAAAGCGCGCTGCAAAAGGACCCTCACCTTTATTTCTCCCTAACAGGGAGAGGGGATGAGAAACCCAATCCCTCTCCGCCCTGAAAACTTCTACCAGGGACGAAGTCCCGCATCCTGTTCTTCCTCACTGGGTGCAGGGGTTACCCCTGCCGAAGGAAGTGTGAAACCCATCGCGGGTTTCACATTCAATCCAGTGAATTCAAGGTCCGGGCTCCCTCGACTTCGCACAAAAACGTGCAAATATCGGCGGCGGGAGAAATTTGGCGATGCCTCAGGTGATACTTGCAATCGATCAGGGCACTACCGGCACGACGGTTTTCGTCATCGATGCGCGCGGGAAAATTCGCGGCCGCGCTTATGGCGAGATCCACCAGTTCTATCCGAAGCCGGGATGGGTCGAGCATGACCCTGAGGAGATCTATCGGTCGGTCGTCGCGCTCTCGAAGAAGGCGCTCGCAGGCGGCGCGCGCGCATCGGCCGCCGCGTTGCGGGAATCGGCATCACCAATCAGCGCGAGACTTTCGTGGTGTGGGAGCGCAGAGTCGGGCGCCCGGTCCATCGCGCGATCGTGTGGCAATGCCGCCGCAGCGCCGACATCTGCGCCGCCTCGCGCGAGCACGAAGCCGAAGTCGCGGCGCGCACCGGCCTGCTGCTCGATCCGTATTTTTCCGGCACCAAGCTCAAATGGCTGCTCGACGAGAAGCCCGAACTGCGCGAGCGCGGCGCGCGCGGCGAGCTATGCTTCGGCACGATCGACACCTGGCTGATTTTTAAACTTTCGCGCGGCGCCGCATTCGTCACCGACTACACCAACGCCTCGCGCACGATGCTGTTCAACCTCGAGCATCACACCTGGGACGAGGAGATGCTGCGATGCTCGACGTTCCGCGCGAGATGCTGCCGCGGCGCGATCAGCTCGCGCGGGCCGATCGCAGAGGCCGCGCCGGGAACGATCGGGATCGCACGCGGTTCCGATCGGCGCCGCGATCGGCGATCAGCAATCGGCGCTGTTCGGGCAGCGCGCGGTCGCAGCCGGCGACTCGAAGTCGACCTACGGCACCGGCGCGTTTCTGCTGATGAATACCGGCAATCAGATGGTGCCGTCGCACAATCGGCTGCTGACGACCGCGGCGCTCGGCCCCGCCGGCGAGTCCGCGTATGCGCTCGAGGGCTCGGTGTTTATCGCCGGCGCGGCGATTCAATGGCTGCGCGACGGCCTGGGCCTCATCAGCACCGCCGCGGACCGTACAGCCTCGGCGCGCGCGCGCAAGAACAAAGACTCGCACCCAGCCATATGTGGTGCCGGCATTTGTCGGGCTGGGCGCGCCGTATTGGGATGCCGAAGCCACGGGCGCGATCATCGGAATCACTCGCGGCACGACCCGCGCCGACATCGTGCGCGCGGCGCTCGACAGTATCGCATACCAGGTGCGCGACGTGATCGTTGCGATGGAGTCCGACACCGGCCAGCGCATCAGCGAGTTGCGCGCCGATGGCGGCGCCATGGCGAATCCCTACCTGATGCAGTTCCAGGCCGATCTTCTTGGCAAGCCGGTCCGGCGCGCGAAGATCGCGGAGACCACCGCGATGGGCGCGGCGATGCTCGCGGGGCTGGCCGCCGGAGTATGGAAATCTCAGGACGAGTTGCGCGCGATCGTCAAAGGAGCGGACGTGTTCAAACCGAAGATGCAAGCAGCCGAGCGTGAACGATTGCTCGCCGGATGGCATGACGCAGTCTCGCGCACGCTGACGAAGCCATCGAATTGAATTGAGGTACTGAGAGAAAATGCCTGAGAATGGAAAACCCTACGTCACTGCCCTGTATCCCGAGCAGCACGACCAGGCCGCGGATTCGCTCGGCCGCGCGTTTATCGACGATCCGACCTTCAAGGCGATAGTCCCGGATCTGACCGACCCGGTCGAGCGTGCCACGCATCTGGCGGACTTGTTCCGCGCGATGCTGGCGATTGAGCGCCGCAACGGACAGCCGGTCTTTGGCGTGGTCGACGACAACGGGCGCGTCGTTGCGGCCGCGATGACCGAAGGCATCGGGCATCCAGGCGCGCTCGGCCTGGTCGCCACCGGACTCGGACAGATGCCGCGGATGATCCGGGCGATCGGATTGGGCGGGATGTGGCGCGGGCTGAATCTGGTCAGCGTGCTGGCAGACAATCATCCCAAGGAGCCGCATCTGTATCTGCAGGTGCTCGGCTGCGATCCGCCGTTCCAGGGCAAAGGCTACGGCAAAGCGTTGATCGACAGGATTGCACTCGAAGCAAAGGCGCGGCCCGAAATAGCAGGCGTGTACCTGGAGACGATGACCGAAGCCAACGTCGCGTTCTACAGCTCCCGGGGCTACGAAATCCTCGGCGTGCTCTACCCGCTGGGCGTCAAGACGTGGCGAATGTACCAGCGCAAACACTAAGGAGAGAGGAACGAATTGAATGTGAAACCCGCGGTGGGTTTCACACTTCCTTCGGCAGGGGTGACCCCTGCACCCAGTGACAAGAGAAGATGCGGGACTGCGTCCCTGTTAGGAAGTTGGTTGGGGGAAGGATTTCTCCGCGACGGGTTCCCCTTCCCACAATGGGTGTTTGTGCTGGAGACATAGGTAACAGGTGTGCGAGGACATGGGTAACACCTAAGCGGCATACTGCACCTCCGACAGGAGGTGCGCAGGATGCCGTGGCCGGAGGTTACCCGGATGTCGTCGCGCGAGGAGTTTGTGCAGTTGGCAATGCAAGCCGGGTTAATCGGCGCGAGCTCTGCCGGCGTTTCGGGATCTCAGCGAAGACCGGCTACAAGTGGCTTGAGCGCCATGCTGCCGAGGGAGGCAGCGGTCTTGAGGACCGCTCGCGACAGCCGCAGCGTTCGCCCTTGCGCACCGCTGCAGTGATCGAGCGAGCGCGTCATCGAGCTGCGCCGCGAGTTGCGCAGCTCGTGGGGCGGGCGCAAGCTGGCGCGGCGGCTGGTGGCTGCGGGCGGCCCACGAGCTCGGCGCCGAGCACGATCACCGGCATCCTGCGCCGCGCACGGCCTGCTGGACGCAGGCCGCTGCCGCAGCCGCGGCCCTTGGCAGCGCTTCGAGCACGCGGCGCCCAACGACCTGTGGCAGATGGACTTCAAGGGCTACTTCGCCTTGCTCGAGCGGCGCCCGCTGCCATCCGCTGACCGTGCTCGACGATCATTCGCGTTTCGCGCTGGTGCTCGAGGCCTGCGCCGACCAGCGCGAGCAGACCGTGCGCGCGGTGCTGACCGAGGCTTTTCGCCGCTATGGCTTGCCGGCCGCGATGCTGATGGACAACGGCTCGCCGTGGGGCTCGGCCGGAGCTCAGCCCTTCACCGCCTTTAGCCTGTGGCTGATTCGGCTCGGCATCCGCGTCGCCCATGGCCGGCCCTATCATCCGCAGACCCAGGGCAAGGACGAGCGGTTCCATCGCACGCTCAAGTTCGAGGTCTTGCGCCATTTCAATTTCATCAGCCTCGAGCACTGCCAGCGCGAGTTCGATTCCTTTCGCGACCGCTACAATCTGCGTGCGCCCGCACGACGCGCTCGACCTTGCCACTCCCGCGTCCCGTTATCGCCCCAGTCCGATTCCCTTTCCTGAGTCGTTGCCACCCATCGACTATCCCGCCCGACCTCGAGGTGCGTAAGGTGCAGGCCGAGGGCTGGTTCAGCTATCGCGGCCATCTGTTCCGCGTCTCCAAGGCGCTGCGCGGCTGCCCGGTTGCCCTGCGTCCGTGTCAGCTTGGCGACTCGCTGCGCGAGGTCCTCTTCTGTCATCAACCGATCGCCCTTATCGATATCAACCAGCTTGGCCTCCGCCAATGATCTCCACTCAAAATGTGTACCTATGTCCCCGCACGATCCGTTAGCCATCTCCCCAGTCCGTACAATGGGAGGGGTTAGGGGTTAGGTTCTTCACGAAGCGGCGGTGCGCGGGTGGATTGTGGTGATGCGCAGGCCTTTGGACGTCCAGCCGACGTCGAAGCCGACGATGTCGCCTTCGCGAATGAGATCGATTCCGGGCATCGTGCCGCCGATCGGCGCGCCCGTCACCGCCACGAACGGAAACTGAAAAGGGATTTCCTTGCCGCTATGCGAACGCACGACGCCACGGCCGCGGGCGCGGTCGAGCTTGAGAATCATGCCTTGATAGAAATTCCCGGGAAAGCGCTCGCCGTCGTATTCGTCCGCCACCATCTTAGGGAGTAGCATCCCAGCCGGCCGCGGAGAAGCGGCAAGCGCGGATTCCCGGCGATCGAAGGATCAGGAACCCAGTTTGTAATCGATCACCTTGGTTTCCGATTCGACCAGGATTTTTCCGCCGACGGTCTTCTTCACTTCTTCCTTGAGCAAGCCGCCGGGAACGTCATCCGACAGCCATTCTTTCGAGGTGGACAGTTCATTGCCGGTTTTGACCGAGGTCTCGACCCAATGAGCTTTGATCTTGTTGCCCATCACAGTCAGGTCCTCATCGCCTTCGGTCTCTTTTGCGGGTTCCTGGTTCGGCGGCTTTTCCCACAGCGATTCCTTCGCGTTGCTGATTTCACCGTTGGCGAAGAGTGTCACCTTGTCCGCGGGCATCTCGGTTTCGCTGCCTTCGCCGAGGTCGGTCCTGGTTTCCTCGAGGACGGCTTTGTCCTTGTTGAGATCGATCAGCTTGGTGTTGATGCGCATCACCGCGGCGCCCGGTGGATGAGCCATCGCTTCGACGACGCCCACGTTGGCATCGCGATGTTCGAGTACCTTTCGCTCGAGAGTGACGTAAGTGCCCGGCTTGAAGCGAGCCCATTGCGCGTACTCCGGATTGGCCGGCGGCGGAGGATGCGAATCGTCAGCGGCCATGAGTAAGAGACTTGCGCCCAGAAGAGTGGAGCCCAGGATTGCCGCGGAAAGTGTCGGCCGGAACCTCATGATGAGACCTCCTGAGCGACTTGGCAGTCGCGAAGAGAAACTGGCAGTCAGGCTGCGCATGAATCCTACTGAAAGAAAAATGTCGATGTCAACCGTAACCCCGGCGGCCGCGCGCGTAGCATACTTGGGCGCCTCATTCGTTTGACATTGGTGTATGGGAATCTGTAGATCGGAATACTGACAAGGAGCTGGATAAGTACCCGATAGTTTTCCCGCAGGAGGAACCGGTGCAATCCGACAAGCCCGCCATCCGGAGCAAGCTTAGAGAACGGCTTCGCGCAATCGTCGGCACGAGCGCCAGCACGATCGTGCTCGCGACCACGATACTGAGTGCGATCCCCGCCGACGCCAATGTCGCGGACGCCAATCCAACGGGAACTCTCCAGCAGCGCGTCGAGAAAGTGCGGCCCCAGGCGCAAGACGCGAACGCCAATATGCAGCAGGATGGCGATTCGAAAATCCAGCTGGCGTGGTGGCGCAATTGGCGCAACGGCGGATGGCGCGGATGGGGCTGGCCGAACTGGCACAACTGGCATAACTGGCGCAACTGGTAGAGTCCGCAGGACCCGGCCGGGGTTCGCAATCCGGCGAACGTCGCGCGGCGCCGAGCGGTATTCAAGATGGCTGCGGGCAATAGATGGCGAATCGCCGGGCCGCTCGAGCTTCTAGTCCTGCAGCCGACTCCGTTCTGCAATCTCGACTGCGCGTACTGCTATCTTCCCGATCGCGACTCGAAGCGCCGGATGTCCGACGCAACGCTCAATCGCGTTTCTGAATTCGTCTTCTCAAGCGGAATCGTCGAGGATGGCTTCACCGTGGTGTGGCACGCGGGCGAGCCGATGGTCCTTCCGCCGGCCTACTATGAACGCGCGATTGAAATTATCGGCGCGCACAATCCCGGCGGCTTGCGGGTTGGGCATTCGTTCCAGACCAACGGCGTATTGATCGACGACGCGTGGTGCGATTTTTTCAAGCGACATCAGGTCAACGTCGGCGTCAGCGTGGACGGTCCGGCGTTTCTTCACGATCGACATCGAAAAACGCGCAAAGGCGCCGCGACTCATCATCGCGTGATGGAAGGTATCCGAAAACTGCAAAGGCACGAGGTGCCGTTCCACGTCATCTCGGTGCTCACCGGCGAGTCAGCTCGGCTACGCCGACGAGCTGTACGATTTCTACGTCGAGAACGAGATCCGCGAGGTCGCGTTCAATATCGAGGAGGTCGAGGGACCGCACGCGGTGTCCACGCTCGGCGTGGCGGGCGTCGAAGATCGATTCCGTCGTTTCGTCGGCAGATTTTTCGACCTGGTCGCGCGCGACGAATCGGCCACCAGCGTGCGCGAGTTCGACTCGATGGTGCCGATGATTCTGGGCGGCGGCGGCAACGAAAGCGAGGTTCCGCTGACCCAGGAAAATGCGCCGTGCGCGATACTTAGTATCGACTGCGAAGGCAACTTTACTACATACTCGCCCGAACTCCTTAGCCTCAAGAGTAGTCACTATGGCGATTTCGCAATAGGCAATGTGAGGAAGGACACGTTAGCGTCCGCGATTAACAGCGAGAAGTTTTTGCATATGAGTAGTGATATCGCGCACGGACTGAGTAAGTGCCGCGCGACATGTGAGTATTATGGTTTGTGCGGCGGCGGCGCGCCGGTGAACAAGTATTTCGAGAATGGATCGTTCGATTCTACCGAGACAATGTTCTGTCGCTTGAATCGCAAGGCAATGGTCGACGTGCTGGTCGCGAAGCTGCAACATCCTGATCGCGCCGCGATCGAGGTCGCCTGACGTTTCGAATTCCTAAGCCGATTCAATGAAGCAGGCGCCGGGTCTTCGGATTTGCAACGCGGAGCGATACCAGAGCCGGCTGACGATCGCCGATCGAGTGCAGGTGTTCGACCGCGGCCGATGGCGGCCACTGGATGCGAATGATTCCGCGGCGACCAGCACCGACCATCGAGGGACCTCGGCCGACGATGCGTCGGTGATGGCGATACCCCAGCATTTGTTGAAGCGATGGTGGAAGCTGGCTGAGATCGGGCGACGGCGACCCGGCCAGGATCGCCGCGGGGTTTAAGGGCTACGCGCGCGAAGTTGCCGAATACTTCGCCTATAAGGATTGGGCTCTGCCGCCCGATGCCGTGATGGAGGTGGTCGCCTCCGACGGCGAGCACGATGTCGCGCCGCAACCGAGTCGGGCAACGCGCTTCAGCGGCGGAGTCGGGACGCTGCTCGCGTGTATCAACCTTGGCGACGAGAACGTTTCGATTGTTCTCGGCGCGGAGTCCGCGCGCATTCGCGTGATCCTCGAGCCCGGCGAGGGCGTGATGCTTCCCGCCTGCGGAATCCTCTGGAGTCTCTCGCGACCTGGCAGCTCGGATCCTGTCGTTACGCTGCTGATTGGATCGCTGTCCTCCGAATAGTCATTGCACTACGGAATCGACATGCAGGTTTGCAATTCGCCGATGGCATTGTCGATGTAATCCGATCGCGTTGGCCTTATGCCCGCGATAGTCACTCGAGGCCTGGACCTGTAGTACATAGCGCGCATGCTGTAGCTCGCTCATTGCTTTTGAGATTTCAGGATGGCTGCCAGGCCCAGGTCCCGGCGAACCGTAGTAGCCAGTCGGGGGCGGAGGGTAGGGGCCGCCGCCGTAGGCCGGACCCTGCGAGCACGCAGCACAGGCCAATAGGACTCCGAAGATGACACCGCTCGCAAAGCACAATCCTCTTACCACCAAAATGCTCCTTTCGGACGAAATGAATTTTTCAATTGCGCCGCAATCTACCACAAGCGGCTGTCGGAGCGCATCGAGAATAATCGGGCCAGCGTTCCATAACCCGGTCAAAGCCGATAAATATTAGGCCGAATGCACTGTACTGAATGTTCAGCCGAAAATCCCGAGGGTGCGAAGTTCTGCAGCGAGTGCGCTTCGCCGATGGGGGCAAAGTGTCCGCGGTGCGGCGCCAGCAACCGACCGGGAGCGAAGTTTTGCAACGAATGCGCAGGGCAGCTTGCGGTCGCCGGCGCGAAATCAATTGCTCAGTCCGAATCGACTCCGTCGGTTCGCGTTTTGCTCGACGAAACGGCGGCGACCGTCGCCGAAGGCGAGCGCAAGATTGTCACGGCGCTGTTCGCGGACATCAAGGGCTCGACCGAGTTGGAGCAGGATCTCGACCCCGAGGAAGCGCGCGCGATTGTTGACCCTGCACTGAAGCTGATGATCGACGCGGTGCGTCGCTACGACGGCTACGTCGTGCAATCGACCGGCGACGGTATTTTCGCGATCTTCGGGGCGCCGGTCGCGCATGAGGACCATCCGCAGCGCGCGCTCTATGCGGCGATCCGCATGCAGGAAGAACTGCGGCGCTATTCGGCTCGCCTGGTCGCTGACGGCGGCAATCCGCTGCAATGCCGAGTCGGCGTCAACACCGGCGAAGTTGTCGTGCGAACAATCTCAACCGGCGGCGGGCATGTCGAGTACACCCCAATCGGGCACACCACGAACCTTGCCTCTCGAATGCAGGCAGTGGCGCCGGTAGGTTCGATCGCGGTCGCGGAGCCTACCCGCAAACTGTGCGAAGGCTATTTTGCGCTCAAGCCGCTGGGTCCGACCAAGGTCAAGGGAGTAAGCGAGGCGGTCGACGTGTACGAAGTGACCGGCCTCGGTCCGCTGCGCACGCGCTTGCAGCGGTCGGCGGGGCGCGGGCTGTCGAAGTTCGTGGGCCGCGAGCGCGAGATGGAAGCGCTCAAGCGCGTCGTCGGAGCAGGCGCGGGCGGGCCGCGGACAGATCGTCGCGGCGATGGCCGAAGCGGGCACCGGCAAGTCGCGGCTGTTCTTCGAGTTCAAGGCCAAGAACCAGTCGGGCTGGATGGTGCTGGAGACGTTCTCGGTCTCGCACGGCAAGGCGTCGGCGTATTTCCCGGTAATCGACCTGCTGCACGACTATTTCCGAATCACCGCGGACGACGATGCGCGCGCGCGGCGCGAGAAGATGGCGGCAAGTTCGCGATGCTCGATCGATCGCTGGAGGACGCGCTGCCGTATTTGTTCGGCTTGCTGGGAATCGTCGAAGGCGACGATCCGCTGGCGCAGATGGACGCGGCAGGTGAAGAAGCGGCGCACGCTCGACGCGATCAAGCGGATATTGCTGCGCGAATCGCTGAACCAGCCGCTGATGGTGATCTTCGAGGACTTGCACTGGATCGACGACGAGACGCAGGCGCTCTTGAATCTGCTGGCCGACTCGATCGCCAACGCGAAGATCCTGCTGCTGGTGAACTATCGGCCCGAGTATTCGCATCAGTGGAACAGCAAGACCTACTACACGCAGTTGCGGCTCGACCCGCTCGGCAAGGAGTCGGCCGACGAGATGCTCTCCGCGCTGCTCGGCGATGGTGCGGAGCTGGAGCAGCTCAAGCGCGTGATCATCGAGAGGACCGAAGGCAATCCGTTCTTCATGGAAGAGACGGTGCAGGTCCTGCTCGACGAGGGCTCGCTGGTCCGCGACGGCAGCGCGACGAGACTCACGCGGCCGCTCGGCGATCTCAAAATTCCCCCGACCGTGCAGGGCATCCTCGCCGCGCGCATCGACCGGCTGTCCGCGGAGTCCAAGGACCTGCTGCAAGCGCTGGCCGTCATCGGGCGGGAGTTTCCGCTGTCGCTGATTCGAGCGGTCGTCCCGAAATCCGATGACGAACTCAACCGCCTGCTCAATGACTTGCAGTTGGGCGAGTTCATCTATGAGCAGCCGGCGGTGGGCGATGTCGAGTACACCTTCAAACACGCGCTGACGCAGGAGGTTGCGTTCGGCTCGGTGCTGAACGAGCGGCGCAAGGAGCTGCACCGACGCACTGCGGCGGCGATCGAATCTCTCTACGCCGAGCGGCTGGAAGATCGCTACACGGAGCTGGCCCATCACTATGGCCGTGCAGGCGACGCCGCCAAGGCGCTGCAATACATGGAACTTGCGGGAGAACAGGCGCTGACGCGCGCGGCATTCTCCGAAACGCTTTCGCATCTGGGTGCGGGACTTGAACTGCTCAGGACTTTGCCCGAGAGTCCCGCGCGCGACGCGCAAGAATTGCGGATGCAGCTGTCGTTCGGCACCGCCTCTGCCGTTACAATCGGTCCGTCCTCCGATCAAACCGAAGCCGCCTTTTCGCGAGCCTATGAGCTTTGCGATCGCGAGGGTGAGAGTATCGAGCTGTTGCGAGCACTGTCCGGTATCAGACTCGTGCACAATACGCGCGGCGAGGTGCGCAAATCTTCTGAAGTGGCTCGCGAGGCACTGGCTATAGCCCGTAGAATCAACGATCCAACTCATCTTGCGATGGCGCACGCCGCGTTGGCCGGCAACCTGGTTGTGCTGGCCGAACTGGCGCATGCGCGCGAGATGATTGCGGAGTCGATCGAGCTGTTCCGATCTCTGCCGGATGTTCCGAACTTGCAAGCCTGGAGGGTATCGCTACCCGGATTCATGGCACGCACGCTTTGGCTGCTGGGCTTCCCGGACCAGGCGCTTAAGCTAATGCGTGAAGTTGAGATCATTGGGCATCGCTGCATCAATCCGCTGGCGAAGGGGTTCGCGTTTCAGCCGCACGAGGTCCACGTCTGGTGCGGCGACCTTAAGTCAGTTCGGGAAAACGCGCAGATCCTGCTGGAAGCACCTTGGGTAGCGGAAGTAGGCTCAACGTTCCCGGCTCGAGGGGACCTTGCTCGCGGCTGGTTGCTCGCGAAGGATGGGCAGCCGGACGGAATCGCGGTGATGCGCGAGGCGATGGCAAAAATCGCTTCGACTCGCTTCGCCCTGGCCCGGTCGATGTTCGGATCGATGCTGGCGGACGCGTGCGTCTCGCTCGGACAATTCGACGAGGCTCTGAGCGAAGTCGACGAGATACTTCCTGTCACGCGGACCGAGGAGCGCTACTACGAAGCCGAGCTGAATCGCCTGCGCGGGGAATTGCTCCTGAAGCGCGGGAATACGGAGCAAGGTGTCGCTGAAGATTGCTTCCGCCGCGCGATCGATGTCGCTAAGAAGCAGGGCGCCAAGTCGTGGGAACTGCGCGCGACGACGAGTCTTGCGCGATTGCTCGCCAAGCAGGGCAAGCGCGATCAGTCTCGCGCGATGCTTGCGGAGGTCTACGGCTGGTTCACCGAGGGCTTCGACACCGCCGACTTGAAAGGCGCGAAGTCCCTGCTCGATGAGTTGAGTGGATAGCCGCTAGTCTGGAAGGGCGCGGAAGGCATTGGAGAATGGCGGGAGCTGAACCTATAAAGCCGGGCGAGACCAGCGACGCGGCTGACAAGGCCGAAACGCGCGCGCTGCGCGGCGAAGATCTGGTCAAGGTTTACGGCGGGCGCGCGGTGGTCGACAACGTCAACGTCGTCGTCAAGCCGGGCGAAGTGGTCGGATTCCTGGGGCCCAACGGCGCGGGCAAGACGACCACCTTCTACATGCTGGTGGGACTGCTCAAGCCGGACAAGGGGCGAATCATGTTCGGCGCCGACGACATCACGACTTTGCCGCTGTATCAGCGCGCGCGGCGCGGAATATCCTACCTGCCGCAGGAGCCGAGCGTCTTCCGCAAGCTGACCGTCGAGCAAAATCTGCTGGCCGTGCTGGAAACGTTGCCGCTGAACGAAGAAGAGCGCTATGCGCGCCTGCAAACGCTGCTCGACGAGCTGGGAATCGCGAAGCTGGCGAAGTCCAAGGCGGGCGTGCTGTCCGGTGGCGAACGGCGCCGCGTGGAAATCACGCGGGCGCTGGTGCTCGATCCGGCGTACCTGTGCCTCGACGAGCCGTTCGCCGGAATCGATCCGATAACAGTCGTCGAGATTCAGCGCGTCGTGTCGTATCTCAAGGACCGCGGTATCGGGGTGCTGATGTCGGATCACAACGTGCACGCGACGCTGTCGATCATCGATCGCGCTTATATCATTCACTCGGGAAAGATTTTGTTCGAGGGCAAGCCGCGCGAAATAGTCGCCAGCGACGCAGTGCGCCAGGTTTTTCTTGGCGAGCGGTTCAAGCTGGCGAGATAAAGAATAGACCGAAGACGCGCGCGTCGACCTAGTAAGGGACGCCGGACGCGCTGAATCCGGAATTTGGCGACGGATAAGAAGGATAGGACGGATAGCCGTAGCTCGGATAGCTGAAGGTCCGATAGCCAGGCGCGTAGCCGGAACCGAATCCGCCGTAACCGCCGCTACCGAGCGTCATGCCGCCGCCAAGCAGCAGCGGGAGCAGAGTAGTCAGCATGCTCGGTGGCGCGCTGTTGTATTGCTGAAATTGCTGCTGTCCCTGGGCCTGGTACGCGTATGCGTCCGGCGGTTGATTGTTCTGATAGTCCTGAATCGAACCGGAGGCGGCATACGGATCGGAGCCGTCGGAGGGCATCGCATTGGCGGACGGAACTCCGTTGACCGTCGATCCTGAACTACCTTTGCCGCCGGCCAGTTCGGGGCTGATCTTGATCCGGTTGTCGACGACCAGCGTCGGATCCTTCAGATAGTGACGCGCCTTCTGCTCGGCGTCGGCTTTGCCGAAATCGCTCGCGACGAAACCGAACAGGATAGCCTGCTTACCGCCGCTGGGACTGGTGACGACTTTCGCGCCGACCAGCGGCAGCGAGTGATGCTTCAGGTAATCCGAGAGACCCTGGCTCTGCGGCGAATCGATCGTTCCGCCGGAAACAGTGCCGGCGGCAGATGGCGGCGGCATATTCGAGCTGGAATCGAAACCGCTCGACGTTCCCAGCGACGCGCCTTTGCCCGCGGCGGTCCCATAAGGATTCTGCACGGGCGTGCACCCGGGCAATCCTGCTAGAGCCGCGGTCAGGCCGAAAACCGCCAGGGCATTTGCGATGCGCCACATATGCTTTGAGTATAGTCCTGCCTCGCTCACCTAACAATTCGACGAATTCTGTGCTTTTTCGTTTCATTTCGCGAGAAGCGCTTCGCGTTGCGAGAATGCGTTAAGCATTGTGCGAGAAAGACTTGCGTCGAATCTACGCTTTTCGCTGGCACATTCGATGCAATATTGCAGTATTGATGGCGATGCCAATGAATAAGCCAAATCAGGATAGACTCGAACACAAACTCGCGGCGCCGCAGGTCGAGGCCGCGCTCGCGCGATTGAGCAATGAAGATTCAAAGCTCGGCGAACGCCTGATCAACGCGGCCGTCGCCGGCGCGGTGGTCGCGCGTCAGCCGGCGGACAAGATATTGCGGGCGGAAGCGGCCGAAGCATGGAACTCGATTAAGACAGTGATCGCGCATCACCTGAGCAGCGAAGAGGACATCGTACTGCCGTGGATGAAGTCGCGCGAAAATTTCCCGCCCGATCTGATCTTGCGCACCTGCGAACAACATCTGCGGCTGCGCGACCTGGCCCGGGCAGTCGATACGGCATCGTTCATCACGGGATCCGACGCGGAAGTCACAAAAGCGGGAACCGCGTTGACCGCGTTCGCGGTATGTCTGGATGATCTCATCGACGGTGAAGAGCGCGACTTGTTCCCGATGATTCAGCGAAGCCTGTTCGAGGAATCCAGCGGTCCCGCAAGCGCTTGACGATCGCGGTCTCTACTTCGCGTAGCCGATCTCGAGAAGAAAATCGCGCAGCAGCTGGTTGAATGCAGCAGCATTCTCGAAATAGATCGAATGCCCGCTGCCGGGGACCGTGCGCAGTCGCGAATTGGGCAGCGCCGACGCCAGCGCCTTGA
Organism: uncultured delta proteobacterium; assembly: GCA_963805315.1. Lineage (GTDB taxonomy): Bacteria > Desulfobacterota > Binatia > Binatales > Binataceae > Binatus. The sequence continues at coordinate 343,614 of CAWDTQ010000015.1, read as the reverse complement.
CGATGTCGGGCGTGATCAGCGTGTCCTCCTCGCCCACCATGCACAGTACAGGCATCGCCAGGCGTCGCTTCACCGTGTCGAGATCGTAGCGCAGACCAATTATCCGCGCGCCCGCGTCTGCCGGAGGCCGGGCGCCATGAATCCGGATTTCGTCGTACAGAAACGCCATGTCGGGCTGCCGCGCGAAATAATCGGCGGCATAGGTCGGCAACGAACCGATCGGCGGCGTCGCATCGACGGGCAGCGGCGTTCGCGGTGGCGCGAACTTCATTTCGGGCGCAAAGATTCCGCCCGGCGTATCGCACATCACCATCGCGGCGACGCGCTCTGGATGCTCGAGCGCATAGCCGACGATCGTCCATCCGCCCATCGATTGCCCTACGAGCACGGCTTTGTCGATCTTCAGATGGTCGAGCAGGGCGCCGAGGTCGCTCGAATGCGCGCGATTGAACAGACCGTCGGGATCGGGTGAGAGGCCGAAGCCGCGCTGGTCAATCGTGACGCACTCGAACGATCGCATGAAGTAGGGAACCTGCTGCCACCATGACAAGTGATTGCCGCCGAGGCCGTGCAGGAAGAGAATCGGCGCGCCTGCGCCGACGCGCTCGTAGTAGAGCGAGAACTTGCCGATATCCAGTCTGCCCGGTGTGATTCGATATTCCATTTGCGTTGCGATCTCCCGCTTGGAGCCTTCGTGCAGTCTTATGACTAGCCTTTTCGATTGTTTATGCGAAGGCCGAAGAGCAGTTGCGCAATGTTCGCGCCGGCCTCGCACGGGCGGCGGGCTTATCGCCGGCGTGGGCGTGATGCTGCAGGAGTTCTGGCGCGGCATCGCGGGAGTTCGGCGGGAGTTTTCGAGTCGCGCGCGACCAGAGCGGCAGGCTCAGTTGAAGCGAGTTCCCGGTCTGATCTTGAAGCGGCGGGAATTTCTGCGGGATCTGATGTACATTACGGCGGCTACGCATCCCACAAACAGGATTTCGAAGGTCAGCAGAAAGTTGAAGTGGTCGAGTCTGTCGTACCAGGCGGTAGAAGCAGGAGCCTGGCTCATGGGAGCGTTTCCGATGGCGGTCATGAAGTTGTCGCGCCAGCGCGATATAATGATGGCACCGTTCCAGAGCAGGCCAATGACCAGCACCCCGACCCAAAAGAGGACGCCGAACTGCTCGGGCAGACGACGGCGAACGATACCTTCGAGCGAGCCCGGTTCCGTAACGATCCCGGGAGTCTCACGAATCGGGATATGACGGAAATCCGGGAGGGAGTCCTCGACTTCGTCTTCAGCTTCAACCTGCGGGGGTTGAGGGAAAAGTGCGGTCTGATCGTGCGCAGGGCTGGTCGCCTCGCGAATCTGGCGCAGAATGAAAAGCATATCCTGCTTGCAGGTCAGCGTCCCCAAAAGCGCACATTTCGACAGCGCCTCGAGTTCCTGGGGAGTTATCTTGAGGCGGGCGATAAGATCGCGGTCGTTGCGAATCTCGTTGAGGATGGCGAGCTCTTCCTTGGGGGCAGCCTTGACGCGATCCTGCATTTCGCTTTTCATGAGCGTTGATTGTGGCGCAGGTCGAGAGACAAAGCAATACTAAACGAATCGTGAGACGCATAGATGATTTTAACATCCATAAGAGACGTCAAACGGTCTTATAGAGAAACAAATTGTAGGCTTTAGTTCCCTACTGTATGTTATAAAAAGAAAACATGTAGTGAATCTATACGTTTGGTGTCAGTCGAGGCGGCGGTCGAAAACAGCCCAAGGCGCGCCTGAAAAGCGCTGAAGAATGCCCCGGCCGGGAATCGAACCCGGACCTGAGGTTCCGGAGACCTCCGTGATGTCCTTTTCACTACCGGGGCGAAAGGTTCGACAAAAGACAGAACTATCGCAGCATCGCGCCGCGGACAAGGCACGCGATCGTTGATCCACGCCCCGAGCGCGCGGCAACATGGTCGCGATGGCGACCGACACAGGCCTCGATTCGCGGCGAATCCTGCGCGAGCAGTACAAGGACGGCTCGAACCTCTCGGCGCGAATCCGGCTGCATCAGCGCTTCAGCACCAATCGTTACGGACAGATGCGATGGATCCTCGATCGGATTCGCATTCCTGAGAATGCGCGCGTACTCGAGCTGGGCTGCGGCACCGGCATCTTGTGGCGCGGCTCGGCGCAAGTTCCGCGCGGATGGTGCGTGATTCTGACCGATATGTCGGACGGGATGATCCGCGAGACGCGCGCCAGCCTCGCGCAACTGGGGCATTCGTTCAACTACGCGCAGGCCGACGCGCAGGCGATCCCGTTTCGCGACGAATCGTTCGACGCAGTGATCGCAAACCACATGCTCTATCATGTGCCCGACATTCCGCGTGCGCTCGACGAGGTTCGCCGCGTGCTCAAACCGTCGGGCTTCTGCTATGCGGCCACGATGGGTCTGGCCCACATGCGAGAGCTGGACGAGCTTTCGGCGCGCTTTTTCTCGATTCCGCGAACGACGGATTCGGCTTCGCGCTTCGGCCTCGAGAGCGGCGAGGCCTACATGCGCAGCGCCTTCAGCGACGTTACGCTCGAGCGCTACCCGGACTCGCTCTCGGTGACCGAAGCCGCGCCGTTGATGGACTACATCTGCTCGATGCGCGTGCGGAGCCGAGTCAGCGACGAACAAATTGCGGCGCTGCGACAGCATCTCGAAGCCGAAATCGCGGCGCGCGGCGCAATTCGAATCACCAAGGACAGTGGCCTGTTCATCGCGCGTCGCTAGTCAATACAGAATCGACGGGATGAACGGGAACTTTGGTTCGTTGTAGAGGCCGACGCTCATCAGCGTCATCTGCTGCATCAGGCGCAGGCCCTTGCTGAAGCACCATCGGAGCAGTTCGCCATTGCGCGACGGTATGAGAGGACCGCAGCCGAGAAATTCCGGCGCCGCTGAAATCAGCGCTTTGAGCTCCTCGTTCGATTCGCCGACCGCGTGACCGGCGTAGCCGATTGCGGTCGCGTAGCCGGTGATGCGACCGAGATGTTCGACGACGTTCGCCGTGCCACTCTTCATCGCGTCGCGCAGTTCACCGCCACGATCGTGTCCGTGGACGAGGACGCACAGCCGGTTGCATGCGCCGAGGTCGGCGTCGGTGGCGGAGCGAACCTTGTAGCCGAAGAGCGAATCCTTGATTGGCGGCCCGATCATCACGGACAGCGGCTCGCGGATTTCGAAGCCGAGCTTCGCGTACAGGCTGAGCGAGCGATTGTGATACGCGGTCTGCACCAGCCTGACTCCCGGCAGCCGATTGACCGCGACGCGCTCGAGCATGTGTTGCATCATCGCGCGGCCTGCGCCGCTGTTCTGCAGCTCGGGATCGACGCTGATCGGACCGATTCCCGCGATCGTCGAGCGCTCATCCATGAAGTTGCTGCCGGCGACGCGACCGTTCACGTCGGCGACGATTCCGTAAAAGCCGGTAGTGGAGACCATGTTGCGGACGACCGCGTCGGCTGCCTCGGGCGCCGGAAACTCGTGCGGAAAATTATGCTGATCGGCGAGGACACAGAACGCGCGGTAACAAATTTCCCCGCATACCTCGACGTCCTCACGGGTCGCACGTCGAATCTGTATTTTCACAGAAGCCACGTTTACGCCGAGGCCTTGGTTTCGCGAAGCATCTCGGCGTGGCGCCTGTCCGCCTCGGGCCGCGTCTGCGCGATCGTTTCGACGAGCTCGTCGTGGAGGCGGCCGTTGGTCGCGACTATATTCGCGCCGCCGAGGTCAAGCTCGGAGCCGTCCATGTTGGTCGCGCGTCCGCGAGCTTCTTCAACAATCAATGCACCGGCGGCCACGTCCCAGGCGCGCAGCCCGAACTCCCAGAAACCGTCGGTGCGGCCCGCCGCGACGTACGCCAGATCGAGCGCGGCAGAACCGGTGCGGCGCACGCCCTGCGACCGCATCATCAGTTCTTCCCAGAAGCACAGGTAGAAGCGCCGGCGTTCGCGCCGGTCGTACGCGAATCCCGTGCAGAGCAGGGCGGCGCAGAGGTTTGGCGTCGAGCTGACGCGAATCGGCTTGCCGTTGAGGCGCGCGCCCTGTCCGCGATGAGCGATGAAGCATTCCTTCTTCAGCGCGTCGAAGACCACGCCGAACTGCACGCGGCCGCGCCTCTCGTATGCGATCGACACGCAAAATTGCGGATAGCCGTGCGCGAAGTTGGTGGTGCCGTCGAGCGGGTCGATAATCCATCGATGGTCGCTCTGATGCGCGCTGGCGCCGCTTTCCTCGGCGAGGATCGCATGGGTGGGAAACGCGCGATGGATGACCTCGATGATCGCCGCTTCGGACTCGCGGTCGGCCTCGGTCACAAGATCGATCGAGTTCGACTTGCGATTGATGGTTATCCTGCTGAGCCGTTTGAGATGAATTCGGCCGGCGGCACGCGCGGCGCGGAGCGCCACCTGTTCAATTTCGTTGATCACGTTAATGGAAAGTATTACTCGCGGCGTGAACCGTCCAGCGCAACGCGCAGATCAATCGACAGCATCCGACAAAATGCAGGATTTACCAGCGGGGCGTTTCGGCCAGGCCGATGCCGAGCGCGACCTTGCCGAGCAGCTCGCGCGCGCGGGCGTTGGACAGGGGATGATTGGGGCCGGCGCGAACGTCGCGGTAATAGCGCTCCATCGGGAACTTTTTCAGCATCCCGTGCGCGCCGACCACCTCCATGCAGTAGTCAACCGCGCGGATCGCGTTGTTGGTCGCGACATACTTCGGCATCACGACTCGCGCCAGGCCGGCTTCGCCCTTGAATGATGCGCGATCGCGAATGTAATCGTTGGCGACGCCGAGATAGAGCGCGCGCGATTGCGCGATCAGCGCCTCGGCCTCGGCGATGGCGAACTGAATGCCGGGCAGATATTTGATCGTGCGCGGTTGCGTGAGCGGTTTGAGGCGGCCGGCAAATTCCTTTGCGAATTTCAGCGCGGCGATCGCCACTCCGGTGTAAGTCGCGGCGACTGAAATGCCGAACCATGCGAATAGCGAAATCGCCTGGTCGTTGACAGGCCCGACGGGCCGCGACTCCGCCATCGCGATCGCCGGCACGCGGACATCCTTGATCACCAGATCGTGGCTGGCCGTCGCGCGCATTCCCATCGCGTCCCAGGTCTCGATCAGCTCGAAGCCGGGAGTGCCGCATGGCACGACGAAGGTCGCGGCGGCGGGCGGACTCGAGTCCTCCATCGTGGCCATCACCATGAACAGATCGATTACGGGCGAGAGGCTGGTGAAGGTTTTGCGGCCGTTGAGAACGTAAGTCTCGCCGTCGCGGCGCGCGCGAGTCGCGAAGTAACCCCAATCGCCGCCGGTCTCGGGCTCGCTGATGCCGCCGCCGAGGATTTGGCGGCCGCGCGCGATAGCGTCGAAGAACAATTCCTCCTGCGGGCGGCCGGTGGCGCGCTCGACCATGCTGCCGATGCCGAACAGATGCATGTTGATGGCGATGGTGGTCGCGGCGCAGCCTTGCGCGAGCTGTTCCTGGCAGAGCGCAAAATCCTCGAGGTCGGCGCCGAGCCCGCCGTGTTTTTCGGGGATGACGAGCGCGGTGTATCCGGACGCCTTCATCTTGTCGACGTTTTCGACCGGAAATGAATTGTCGCGATCGTGTTCTCCAGCGCGAGTGGCAAAGTCGGCCGCGAGCTCCGCCGCAAGCTTCACAAGTTTGTCGCGTCGATCAGACATCAGTTGAACCCCGCATCGAAAATCTCGACGGCAAACAGTGCCATGAAACGGACGCGCGAAGAAACTGCGAGAGCCTACTTGCCGGCGGGAGTAGCGTCGGAAGGGGCGACGGCGCGGGGGCGGGCTGCGCCATCATGAGGCGCTGCGCGTACGGCATGATCGTCGTGAACAGATCGACTTGCGAGTCGAGCGATTTGCCGAGTCCGCTCAGCAGACCCATCATGCGGCCGACCAGCAGCACGTCGGCGGGAACTTCGACGACGGGATTGGCGCGTATCGCGCGCGGAAGTTCTTCGTTGAACTGCTCGATCAGGTCCTTGTCCGCGTACGCCTTCTTCTGCTTGATGGTGCTGCCGAGAAACAAATCGGCGAACGCCAGCAGCGTGTCCGGATTGCCGTTGCGCGTGCGGAAACCCAGCTCATGGAACGCCTTGATTATCCCGTCGCGATTCGCACTGAGGATCGAAAACGTCAGCCGCACGATACCGTCGCGAAACGCGGGCGGGAAATCCTTGGCCAGGCCGAAGTCGAGCAGCACGATTTTCGGGCCGGGCTGAACGAGGATGTTGCCGGGATGCGGATCGGCGTGGAAGAAGCCGTCGCGCAGCACCTGGTCGCAGAATATTTCGACCAGCTTCTGCGCGACGAGGTGCTTGTCGATCCCAGCGCGCTCGAGCGCGTCAACGTCGGTGACCTTGATACCCTCGCATAGTTCCATCGTGAGCACGCGCCGCGTGGTGAACTCGCGATAGACCTCGGGGACGAGCACGTCGGTATCCGTCGCGAAGTTGCGGCGCATCGTCGCGGAGTTCTCGGCCTCGTGAATGAAATCCAACTCCATCGGGATGTACTTGAGCGCCTCGCGCATCAGCACCCGGTAGTCGAAGTCGCGCTCGAGCATCGCGAGCCAGTAGAGCACCGTCGTCATGTTACGGAGATCGGCGCGCACGATGCCGTCGATTCCCGGATACTGCACCTTGACCGCGCATCGACGGCCGTCGTGAAGGCGCGCCTGATGCACCTGCGCGAGGGAAGCCGACGCCAGCGGCGCGGGATCGAACTCGGCGTAAACGGCCTCGAGCGGCCGGCGGAGTTCGCGCTCGATCTGCTCGCGGATCATCGCGAACGGCCGCGGCGGGACGCGATCGTGCAGGCCGGACAGCGTGGATACCCATTCGTCGGGGAGCACGTCGGCGCGAGTCGCGATAAACTGGCATGCCTTGATCAGCAGACCTTCGAGGCGGAGCGCTGTGCGATTCAGCGCTTGCGCGGCGCGGAGATCCTGGCGGCGATAGAGCTCCGCCTTGTTGCGATCGTCGATGAAGCGCGTCCAGAGTTGCGTGCCTTTGTAGCCCGCGTACACGTAGGCCGCGAGCCAAACCACGTTTGAAAAACGCCATGCGCGCGTAGCGATCTCAGGTTCCGGCACGTCGGCGGGAAAATCGAAACTGTTGTCGATACTCAGGTTGGCCATGCGAAAATTACTGACCACCAGATGCTACTTCATACAGGCGATTTAGAGAACCCGCTGGGTCATTTCCCCTCGCAATCGGCCGCTTGACTGAACATCAGCCACTCGAATAATCTAGCGACCATGAAGCCGAGTAATGATGTACGTCAAGTCCCCAATTCAAGAGTCCTCCTGAATTGAGACGGACACCAATACTTGGCTCAAGAAAGCCCCGGGTGCTAGCGAGCCCCGGGGCTTTTGTTTTTGGCGCGGGAGACTGGGTGGGGAAATTTCCGTGGACGTCGTTCGACCGCATGCTCCGACAATTCGCGATATTACGCGCCGCTACTACACGGTATGGGGCCTGTATTCGTTCGCCGGCGGATTTCTGTTCGGCGTCTATCCGATTTTCCTGCGCTCGCGCGGGCTCGACCAGTTCCAGATAAACAGCGTACTGGCGACGTACTTCGTCGTGCTGTTTCTGACCGACGTGCCAACTGGCGCGTTCGCCGACCTGCTCGGCAGGCGCCGCTCGTTACGTGCTCGGCGCGTCGCTGCGGGTCTGCGCGTTCCTGCTGTATTTCGTGGCGCATCATTTCTATGTGTTCCTGATCGCCGAGAGTATCGACGGTATCGGCACGACCTTCGGCAACGGCGCGATTGACGCGTGGGGTGTCGACGCGCTCGATGACGCCGGCTACGACGGCCTCAAGGACCGGCTGTTCTCGCGAATCTCGCAACTGACGACGATTGGTTTCATGGGGTCGGCGATGATCGGCGCGTACGTCGCCGACATGAACATCGGATGGCCGTGGCTCCTCGGTGCAGGCGGCTACGTCGTCGCCGGCATCGTCGGCGCAGTCCTGATGCACGACGAGCGCCCGCGCGCGACGACCGTGAGGATCGCAGCGATTCCGCGTGCAGGTTGCGGTCGCGCATCACTGATAGCGTCCGCTGGGGTTTGAGCACGCCGACGGTGCTGATGCTGAGTGCGGCCGGTGCGATCACAGTCGCGGCGTGGGCGCCGTACTGGGTCTCGTGGCCGATCATGTTCAACCAGAGCCTCGGGGTCGGCGTGTGGATCATCGGTTGGATCTATTGCGCGCTGTCTGCCGCGCGCCTGGTTGGCGCAGAGGTAAGCGCTCGGTTCGCTGTTGACGAATCGCAGCGCGCGGCGCGCGTGAGCATGCTGGTGATCGCGGCGAGCGCGATGCTGTTCCTGGGAGGACTGTTCGGCGGGCGGCCAGCGGTCTCGCTCGCGATGCTGTTCGTGATGAACCTGTTCACGGGCGCGATGATGCCGCTGGTGCAGAGCTGGTTCAACGAGCAGCTCGAATCGGGCAATCGCGCGACGCTGCTGTCATTCCGCAGCACGTTCGAGACGATGGGCGGCTCGATCGGCTTGCTGTTTGCCGGCCGAATCGCGGACACGGCGGGGATTCCGTTCGAATGGCAGATCGCGGGCTTGATCTCGGTGTGCGCGGCACCGGTGTATTGGGCGACGCGCCGGCGCGAGAGCGCGCAGGTCGCGCTGGCGGGCGCGGCCAAGTGAGGTGGCTGCGGGGACTCGAAACCGGAACCGGCTTCGCGTGGCGCGAAGCTGTCCGAGGTCCTTCCTCCCCTCGCGTTGCTCGGGTCGTCAGGATGACGGAGGGGCGACTCGCGTTGCATGGTCCCTGGTTGAGCCGAAGAACCCTCTTCCATCGGGTGCAGGGGTCACCCCTGCCGAAGGAAGTGTGAAACCCACCGCGGGTTTCACGTTAGATTCGTTCCTCATGCACCATCCCCACTAGCGGCGTGTGCGGGGGTCCGTTAAAACTTATAGCTCGCGATTTGGCGGACGCTTATTGTCGCCAACCGCAAGGCAAAATGGATTTCCCACGAATCAAGCGGCTGCCGCCCTATGTCTTCAACGCTATCGGAGAATTGTGCCTGCAGGCGCGGCGGGCCGGTGAGGACATAATCGATTTCGGGATGGGAAATCCCGACGAAGCGACTCCGCCGCACATCGTGGCGAAGCTGATCGAGGCGGCGTCGAAGAACGCCAACCATCGCTACTCGGTCTCGCGCGGCGTTTACAAGCTGCGGCTCGCGATCTGCGATTGGTACAAGCGGCGCTACGGCGTCGAGCTGGATCCCGATTCGGAAGCGATCGTCACGATCGGATCGAAGGAGGGCATCGCGCACCTGGCGCTGGCGATTCTCGACCAGGGCGACGTGGTGCTCGCGCCGACGCCGACCTATCCGATTCATCAGTACGGATGCATCATTGCGGGCGCGCAGGTGCAGGGCGTGCCGATTCGCCGCGGCGAGGAATTTTTCGACGAGTTGATGGCGACGGTGAATCGATGCTGGCCGCGGCCGAAGTTCCTCATCATGAACTTCCCGCATAATCCGACCACCGCGACTGTCGATTTGCACTTTATGAATCGGGTGGTCGAGTTCGCGCGCGAAAACGACATTATGGTCGCGCAGGATTTCGCGTACGCGGACCTGTGCTTCGACGGGTACAAGGCGCCGTCGATGATGCAGGTTCCCGGCGCAAAAGATATCGGCGTCGAGTTCTTCACGCTGTCGAAGAGCTACAACATGCCGGGATGGCGCGTTGGTTTCGCGGTCGGCAATCGCGAGATGATCGCGGCGCTGGCGCGGCTGAAATCGTATTTTGACTACGGGATGTTCGCGCCCGTGCAGGTGGCGGCAATCGCGGCGCTCAACGGACCGCAGGAGTGCGTCGCCCAGATCAACGCGACCTACAAACGGCGGCGCGACGTGCTGGTCGACGGACTCAACCGGGCAGGATGGCCGGTCGAGAAGCCCAAGGCGACGATGTTCGTTTGGGCGCCGATCCCGGAGCCGTTCCGCGCGATGGGCTCGCTCGAGTTCGCGAAGTTCCTGCTGGCCGAGGCCAAGGTCGCGGTTTCACCGGGAGTCGGCTTCGGGCAGGACGGCGACGGCTTCGTGCGCTTCGCATTGATCGAGAACGAGCATCGCACGCGCCAGGCGCTTCGCGGAATTCGTCACGCGCTGCGCGCCGGCCACGCCGAAATCCCGGCAAGCGCCGCCAGCGGCTCCTGAGCGCGATCGCGAAAGCATCGGGGATCAATTGAAACCGGTACGGATTGCCCTGCTCGGATGCGGAACGGTGGGCGGCGGCGTGGTGAAACTGCTGCTGCGCAATCCCGACAAATACGAACGCATCCTCGGCGCGCCTCTCGAGTTGGCAGGCGTCGCGGATCGAAGTCTCAAGCCCAGCGAGGTGCCCGGACTGCCCGCGAAACTGATCACGCGCGACGCCGCCGCACTGGTCACGCGTCCAGACATCGATATCGTGGTCGAGCTGTTCGGCGGTCACGAGCCGGCTCGCGCACTGATCATGAAGGCTCTGGCGGCGGGCAAGGACGTCGTGACCGGCAACAAGGCTTTGCTCGCGGAGCACGGTGGCCAGATTTTTCGCGAGGCCGGCAAGCATGGCCTCGCCGTGGGCTTCGAGGCGAGCGTCGGCGGCGGAGTGCCGATCATCCGCACGCTGCGCGAGGCGCTCGCCGGCGATCGCCAGCGCGCCGTTTACGGAATCGTCAACGGCACCTGCAACTCGATCCTCACTACGATGACGGAGAACGGCGTCGAGTTCAGCGCCGCGCTGGCCGACGCGCAGGCCAAGGGCCTGGCCGAGGCGAATCCTGCGACCGATGTCGAGGGTCATGACTCTGCGCATAAACTTTGCTTGCTGGTGACGCTGGCGTTTGGCGTGCTGGTGAAACCGGCGCAGATTTATACCGAAGGAATCACGCGTATCACGCAGGCGGATATCACGTACGCGCGCGAGCTGGGCTACGCGATCAAACTGCTCGCGATTGGCAAGGACGACGACGGCAAAATCGAGGCGCGAGTGCATCCGACGATGATTCCGGACCGCCACATGCTGTCGGGCGTCGGCGGTGCGTTCAACGCGATCTATATCCACGGCGACGCGCTGGGACCCACAATGTATTCCGGGCTTGGCGCGGGCGAGATGCCTTCGGCGACGGCTGTGATGGCGGATATACTGGAAATCGCGCGGCATCGAATGGCCGAAGGATCGGCGCGCACGCATGCGTTCGGATTTCCGATCCGGCTGATGAAGGGCGCCAGTGTCAAGCCGATGGACGACGTGGTATGCGAGTATTACCTGCGATTCGCGGCGCGCGATCAGCCCGGGGTGCTCGGCGCAATCGCGTCGGTGCTTGGCAAGCATGGGCTGTCGATCGCGTCGGTGATCCAGAAAGATCGCGGGACGGCGCGGACGGTGCCGGTTATCATGCGGACGCATGACGCGCCCGAGCGCAGCTTGAAACGCGCGCTGGCGGAGATTCGCAGGAAGAAGATCGTGAATTCGGCCCCCGCGTTTATCCGAATCGAGGAGAAGCTTTAGCGATGGCGTCGGACTCGAAGAGCGGATCGAAAAATCGGCGCCTGTTTCACTGGCCCGGCCTCATCCAGCACTACCGGCGCTTCCTGCCGGTGACGGATTCGATGCCGGTGGTCACGCTCAACGAGGGCAACACGCCGCTAATCGAGGCGCCCGCAATTGCGGAGCGGCTCGGCCTGAACATCAAGGTTTACTTTAAGTTCGAAGGCGCCAATCCGACCGGCTCATTCAAGGATCGCGGCATGACGCTGGCGATTTCGAAGGCGCTGGGCGAGGGCGCTCGCGCCGTAATCTGCGCTTCGACCGGCAACACCGCGGCGTCCGCGGCGGCCTACGCAGGCCGCGCGGGGCTGAAGGCGTTCGTGCTGATTCCCAAGGGCGCGGTCGCGCTCGGCAAGCTCTCGCAGAGCGTGATGCACGGCGCACGCGTGCTCGAAGTTATCGGCAATTTCGACATCTGCCTGAAGGTGGTCCGCGATGTCGCGGAGCGCGACCCGGTCAAGATTCGGCTCGTGAACAGCGTCAATCCCGATCGAATTGCCGGACAGAAGACGGCGGCGTTCGAGATTTGCGATCAACTGGGCGACGCGCCGACGCATCATTTTCTGCCGGTCGGCAACGCCGGGAATATCACGGCGTACTGGGCAGGCTACCAGGAATACAAGTCGGTGGGATTGAGCGAGCGCGTTCCGAAGATGATGGGCTACCAGGCAGCGGAGTCGGCGCCAATCGTGGTCGGCCATCCGATTGACGATCCGCATACGGTCGCGACCGCAATCAAAATCGGCAATCCCGCGAGCTGGAAGGGCGCGACCAGCGCGCGCGACGAGTCGGGCGGGATTATCGACATCGTCACCGATTCGGAAATCCTCGCGGCGTATCGGCTGATCGCCAGCGGCGGAGTTTTCGCGGAGCCTGCCTCTGCTGCTTCCGTCGCTGGGTTGCTGAAGTACGCGGGCGCGGGTCTGCTCAAGCCGGGCTCGGTGGTTGTATGCACGCTCACGGGTCACGGCCTGAAGGATCCGGACACGGCGCTGAAAAACTTGAGTAACACAATCGTGGTCGAACCGGACATCGCCAAAGTGCTGAAAATCCTCGAGCGCGAGTAAGCAACGAAAAAACGAAAACGAAAACGTCGATGAAGTACGTCATCATACACGGCGACGGGATGGCCGATTGGGCGTGCGACGAACTCGGCGGCAAGACGCCGCTCGCCGCCGCGAACAAGCCCAACATGGATCTGATGGCGGCGCGCGGGACGCTCGGGATGGTCGCGACGATTCCCAAGGGCATGCCATCGGGCAGCGACGTCGGCACGATGACGATGCTCGGCTACGACCCGGCTCGCTATCACACCGGGCGCGCGCCGATCGAGGCGGCGAGCCAGGAAATCGAGATGGGACCGCGCGACGTCGTGTTTCGCATGAACCTCGTGTCGCTGAAGCCGGGCGAGGGCGGCACGATGATCATGAACGACTTCACGTCGGGGCATATCACAAGCGAGGAAGCGGCGCAGATCGTAGCCGACCTGCGCAAGGAATTGGCCGGCGGCGGAATCGAGTTTTTCAACGGCGTCAGCTACCGGCATCTGATGATGTGGCGCGGCGGAATCGCGACGACGCATCTCACGCCCCCGCACGACATCACCGGCAAGCCGGTCGAGGAGCATCTGCCCAAGGGCGCCGGCGCGGACTTGCTGCGCGACCTCACGCGGCGCTCGGCGGCGATTTTGCGCGAGCATCCGGTGAACAAAGCGCGACGTGCCGCGGGCAAGGCCGAGGCGTCGTCGGTCTGGTTCTGGGGGCAGGGGACGCGACCGTCGGTGCCGACATTGAAGGAGCGCTTCGGCGTCGACGGTTCGGTGATATCCGCTGTCGATCTGGTCAACGGGCTGGGCCGGCTTGCCGGCCTGAACTTGATCAAGGTTCCCGGCGCCACCGGATTTCTCGATACCGACTACGCCGCCAAGGCGCGTTACGGACTCGAATCGCTCAAGTCGCGCGACTTCCTGCTGCTGCATATCGAGGCGCCCGACGAGGCAGGTCACATGGGCCGCGCCGATCTGAAAAAGGAAGCGATCGAGCGTATCGACGAGTTGATTATCGGCCCGATGCTCGCGGGGCTTGGCGCGCTGGGTGATTTCGCGATCCTGCTGATGCCCGATCACGCGACGCCGAGTCAGCTCAAGACTCATTCGCCGGAACCCGTGCCGTTTGCGCTGATGACGTCGGCGCAGTTCAAGTCGGGCGGCGGCGTCCCGCATCGCTACACCGAAGACGACGGCACCGCGACCGGCGTTCTCGTCGGGGACGGCTACCACCTGATAGAATCGTTGTTCGGAAGTCCCTTGAAGACTGCGTCGAACTGAACCGGAGGCCGTGGATGGAGCGGAATCTTGCCCTCGAAGTGGTACGCGCGACTGAAGCCGCGGCGCTGGCGGCTGCGCGCTTCATCGGCAAGGGCGACGAGCGGATGGCGGATCGAGCGGCGTGCGACGCGATGCGCAAGACGCTGAACTCGGTCGCGATGGACGGCAAGATAGTGATCGGCGAGGGCAAAGAGGGCGACGCCGAATTTCTGTACGAGGGTGAAATCGTCGGCACCGGCGCGGGCACCGAAATCGACGTCGCGCTGGACGCGATCGAAGGTCCGATCATCTGCGCGACCGGCGGGCCCAACGCGCTGTCGTGCGTGGCGCTGGCGGAGCGCGGGCGAATCCTGCGCTGCCCCGACACCTACATGGACAAGGTCGCGTGCGGCCCGGCAGGGCGCGGCGTGATCGATATCGACCGGTCGCCGACTGACAATCTGAAAGCGCTGGCCGAAGCGAAGAAAGTTTACGTCGAGGATTTGCGCGTCGCGATTCTCGATCGCCCGCGCCATGAAAAACTGATCAGCGAAGTGCGCCGCGCCGGCGCCGGCATCAAGATGATCTCCGCCGGTGACCTGTCCGCCGCGATCGCGACGACGCGGCCGGAGAGCGAAATCGACATGCTGATTGGAATCGGCGGAGCCCATCAGGGCGTGCTGGCCGGCGCGGCGATTCGTTCCGCCGGCGGCGAGATGCAATGCCGGTTCGTCCCGCGCAACGCCGAGGAAGCGGAAGCGTGCCTGGCGATGGGAATCATGGACCTCAAGCATCGCTACACGCTGGAGGAATTGGCGGGCGAGAACGTGATGTTCGCGGCAACGGGGGTGACCACCGGCGATTATCTGCGCGGCGTGCGATTTTTCTCCGGCGGCGCGATGACCAACAGCGTCGTGATGCGCTCGAAGACGCAAACCATTCGCTTCATCGAAGCCATTCATCATTTCGATTTCAAGCCCGAGTACTAAACCGGTTTGCAGGAAGGTGGCAAGATATGTGGCTGCGCGTGACGATGAAGGACAGGCCGATGATGATTAACGGCGATCGGGTGCTGAAAATCACGGAGATTCCTGGCGGCGCGAAAGACCATCGCGGATGCCACCTGTATGTCTCACTCACCGACTACATTGAAGTCGATCAGTCGCTGCACGAGATGATGATTTCGCTCGGCTTCGAAGAGCGCACATAGCAGCTACATCATATCCAAGGCCTGGCAGGTGTGAGACTCCGGCTTGAAGTGACCACTCAGGCAAGAGAGTTTGGCCGCGTCCACCAACGCAGGCTCGTCCCATTTCGTCGGCCATTTACCGGTGTTGATGGCGCCGCAGGCCTTGTTGTTGCCCATTGAGCACCATGCGCTCAACTCACCATGCAACACGGCGAGCTTCTGGCATGCGTCCTGTTTGCCGGCGTTGCACTCGGGCGTTTCCGCATCGATCGGAAAAGTGGATTCGATCAAGACCTTGGTATCGCTCACCTGCTGCACGATCGTATGACAGGCGACCTGGTTGCCTTGATTGCATTTTTCGGTTGAGTCAGCGCGAATCTTGTCGACAAATTCAGTCGCTGGCTCAGTGCATCCGGAAGCCGCGACGAGCGTGATCGCGAGCGCGAAAAATCCCAGCACAGCGCAAATGCGCGCGGCGGCACCTGCTCTGGACTCTGTTCGCACGTGCGCATTGTTCCGCGCGCGGTGAGTCTCACGCAAGCGCCCTCGAGACGCGGGGGTTGACAGTCCAAGCGCGCAGGGCGGAATTAGAAGCGTGGATCTCAAAAATATCGTTTTCGAAAAAGCCGCGATCGCGA
Organism: uncultured delta proteobacterium; assembly: GCA_963805315.1. Taxonomy (GTDB): domain Bacteria; phylum Desulfobacterota; class Binatia; order Binatales; family Binataceae; genus Binatus. The sequence continues at coordinate 327,865 of CAWDTQ010000015.1, read as the reverse complement.
CGCTCACCGTGAACCGGCCCGCGGCGCTCAACGCGTTGAATCGCGAGGTGCTCGAGGAAATGGCGCGTGTGATGCGCGAGGTGCGCCACGACGCGTCGGTACGCGTGCTGATCGTCACGGGCGCCGGCGACCGCGCGTTCGTCGCGGGCGCCGATATCGCGGCGATGGCAAAAATGTCGGCGGTCGACGGCCTCGATTTCTCGCGCCTCGGTCATCGCGTGATGGAAAGTTTCGAGGACCTGCCAGTTCCGGTCATCGCGGCGGTCAACGGCTTCGCGCTTGGCGGCGGCCTGGAGCTGGCGCTCGCGTGCGACCTGATCGTCGCCAGTGACAAGGCACGGTTCGGGCAGCCCGAAATAAATCTCGGACTCATCCCCGGCTTCGGCGGCACGCAGCGCCTGCCGCATCGAATCGGGCATAACAAGGCGCGCGAGCTGATCATGACGGGCGAGATGTTCGATGCGAAGACGGCGCTCGACCTGGGCCTCGTCAACCAGGTCGTGGCGCCCGGCGAACTGATCGAGACCGCGCGCAAGCTGGCCGAGAAACTCGCCGGCAAATCTGCCGTCGCGCTACGCCAGGCAAAGGCCGCCCTGAGGGCCGCGTTCACGATGGAACAAGACGCCGGTCTGCGCTTCGAGCAGGAGACGTTCGGCGTGACCTTCGGCAGCGCAGATCGCGTCGAGGGAACGAGCGCCTTCGTCGAGAAGCGCCCACCCAAGTGGCAGCACAAGTAGCTCTTAAGTACTGGGTGCAGGGGTCACCCCTGCCCAAGGAAGCGTGAAACCCACGGTGGGTTTCACATTTAAAAAGGTGATTTACCCTTCCCCGGCGCGAGGGTTGACGACCTTCGGCCCCTGTGGGAAACTCCGGCCATAGAAGACGACGGCGCCGCCGCACGAGGCGGCGTTGGTCATTCTGATAGCATCATCATCGAATTGAATAGTTCGGAGGATCTTCATGGCTGAGCAGGCTCAAGCTACTGACACGGGACCGCGCCCAATCGTTCCATGGCTCAAATTGGCGCCCAAGCCGCATCTCGAAGGCATCAAGTGCGCGTGCGGCGCAATCTATCTCGATCCAAAGCGCGTCGCATGCTCGAAGTGCGGCGAGACTGACAAGTTCAAGCCGCTGACCCTGTCCGACAAGGGCAAGGTGTACGTGTTTTCGGTCGTGCATCAATCGTATCCGGGAATCAAGACGCCGTATGTGACGGCGATTGTCGATCTGCCCGAGGGCATCAGCGTTCGCGCCAACCTGACGGATGTCGATCCCGAGCAGGCGCAGAAAGAGCCCAACAAGATTTTCAACCTGCCGGTTGAGTTGGTCACCGGCGTTGCGGCCAAGGATCGCGAAGGGCACGACGTAGTGGCTTTCTCGTACCGGCCGAGTAAAAATTAGGGCGCTCCGGCAAGCGCCAGCGCAGCGAACAACTTATGCGACGGACCTGAGCTTCGGGCCGGGCCGCCAGGAGGAATCAAGATGCGTAATGTTTATGTTCTCGGAACCGGGATGATCAAATTCGGACGCTATCCCGACAAGACTGTTCCGGAACTCGGCGGCCAGGCGGTGATCCTCGCGCTCAAGGACGCCGGAGTCGGAATCAAGGACGTCGAGATGTTCGCCTGCGGAAATCTCTACGAGTCCAACGCGATGGTCGGACAGAGAATCCTGCAACAGGTCGGCCAGACCGGAATCCCGGTAATCAACGTCGCGAACGCATGCGCCACCGGCTCGACGGCGTTTCGCGAGGCGTACATGTCGGTCGCGGCGGGGATGTATGACATCTCGATGGCGGTTGGCGTCGAGCAGATGGGCAAGCAGGGCCTGCTCGGCGGCGCCGGCCGCGGCGATCCCGCGTACTCGACCGAGGGCAAGGTGGGGTCCGGCACGATGCCCGCGGTGTTCGGCCAGGCGGGCATCGAGCACATGCGCAAGTACGGCACAAAGATGGAGCACTTCGCGAAAATCTCGGTGAAGTCGCACAAGCATGCGACCAAGAATCCGTTCTCGCAGTATCGCAACGAAGTCTCGCTCGAAGACGTGATGAATGCACGCATGGTCGCGTATCCCAACACTCTTTATATGTGCTGCCCCACGGGCGACGGCGCGGCGGCCGCGATTCTCGTCAGCGAGGACAAGCTGAAGCAGCTCGCCGGCGGACGCAAGCGCGCGAAGGTCGCAGCTTCGGTGCTCACTTCGGATCCGTGGACCGATCGCGACCTCACGCTGCCGGACGTCAGCACTCTGACGCGGCGCGCGTCGAAGCAGGCCTACGAGAAGGCCGGCATCGGGCCCAAGGACATCGCGCTTACCGAATTGCATGACTGCTTCGCGACCGCGGAGCTCGTGCACTACGAAAACCTCGGACTGTGCGGCGACGGCGAAGCCGGCAAGTTCATCGACTCGGGTGGCGGCGTGCATCCGAGCCTCGGCGGCCACGATCCGGTCAACGTTTCGGGCGGCTTGCTCTCGAAGGGGCATCCTCTCGGCGCGACCGGCGTCGCGAATATCTGCGAAGTGGTATGGCACCTGACGCAGGACGATCGCGCAAAAGATCGCCTGGTGCCTAACGCCAAGGCGGGCCAGGCCCACGTAATCGGGCTGGGTTCCGCCTGCACAATTCATATCCTGACGGTATAATTCGGGAAGGACGAGAAAAACGCCTAATCGGCACTTCGAGAGAGGGCCGCCCAAACAGGCGGCCCTTTTTCTTTCCCGATCAGGCCGATAAATTTGACGACCGGGCTATTAAAATGGCGAACGATAGAAAATCGACGGCTGAACTACTCGGCTATGCGGCGGACGCGCGCGTGCTCATCGTCAATGCCGACGACTTCGGGATGTGCCACGATCAGAACGAAGGCGTCATGACGGGATTGAAGCACGGCGTCTTCACGTCGTCGACAATCCTTGTGACCTGCCCGTGGTTTGAGGAGGCAGCGGAGTTCGCGCGCAACAATCCGGCTGCCGACCTGGGGGTGCATCTCACGCTCACCGCCGAATGGGACAGCTACAAGTGGGGACCCGTGTCTGCCCGGCATTCAGTGCCGTCGCTCGTCGATGAGCGCGGGTACCTGTGGCAGACCGTCGCGCAGGTTTACGAGCACGCCCGCCTCGGCGAGGCCGAAACGGAGCTGCGCGCGCAAATCGAAAAGGCGATCGCAGCCGGCGTCGACGTGACGCATCTCGATTCGCACATGGGCACGCTGCAACTGCGCGCCGATTACCACGAGATATATGCGCGGCTGGCCAACGAGTATCGCGTGCCGATCAGGCTCGCGTCGCGTCGCCGGATGGGCACCGAAGGGATGGGCGCGATTCTCGACCAACTCGAGGCGTTCGGCGTCGTCACGCCCGATCATCTCGTATTCAACGGCCCGCCGTCGGTGCCTGAGACCGAGTCGTACTGGACCAATCTCATTCGCACGCTGAAGCCGGGCGTCACCGAAATTTTGTGTCATCCCGCGATCGCGCGCGACGAACTCAAGAGCTGCGCGCGCGACGCTTTCCAGCGCGAGGCCGATTTTCGCTATTTCACTTCGGACGAGACGCGCAAACTGATTGCGAACGAAGGCGTCGAGATGGTCGGCTTCCGCAAGCTGCGCGACCTGATGCGCGGCAACTGATGGAACTGACTCGACTCAGAGGATTTCGCGATCTAATCGGCGCCGACGCGCGTGCGATGAGCCTTGTCGAGGAGCGCGCTCGCGCGATTTTCGAGCGCTACTCGATCAAAGAGATCCGGATTCCCGTGCTCGAGCGCACGCAGCTCTACCTGCGCTCGACCGGCGAAACCTCGGACATTGTCGAAAAGCAGATGTACACGTTTACGGATCGCGACGAAGGCGAAACTGTCGTCGCGCTGCGTCCGGAGGGCACGCCCGGTGTGGTGCGTGCATACGTCGAGGCCGGCTTCGACCGCACCGACCCCGAGCAGCGCCTCTTCTATTCGGGTCCGATGTTTCGTCGCGAGCGCCCGCAGAAAGGCCGCTATCGTCAGTTCTTCCAGTTCGGCGTCGAGGTCTTCGCCCGGCCCGACGCGGCTTGCGATGCCGAGCTTCTCATCATGATCGATGAGCTTTGCCGCGATCTCAAAATTCCGTTCACCATGGAAATCAATTCGATAGGCGACCAGAAGTGCCGGCCCGCCTTTCGCGAAGCGCTCGTGCAATGGGGTCGTGCGCACTGGGATCAACTATGCGACGATTGCCACAGTCGCATCGACCGCAATCCGTTGCGTCTGCTCGACTGCAAGATCGACGCGAAGCTCGCGGAGTCCGCGCCCAACAGCCTCGATTATCTTTGCGACGAATGCCGGACGCACTTCGATACCGTCAAGGAACTGCTCTCCGCCGCGCACGTTGAGTTCGTTGTCAACCCGCGCATGGTCCGAGGGCTGGACTACTACTCGCGCACCGCGTTCGAAGTGATGGCGGGCGGTCTCGGCGCGCAGAGCACCGTGGTCGCGGGAGGGCGGTACGATGGGCTGGTCGAAACAATGGGCGGTGCGCCGGTTGCGGGAATCGGTTTCGCGATCGGCGTCGATCGGATAGCCCTGGCTCTGGAAGCCGGTGGAGGCGTTCATGGTGCTGTGCCCGACGCTGCAATAATTGCGATGGGCGCGGCCGCGACGCGTCATGCGATCATCGTGGCGCGCGATTTGCGCGCTGCGAATCTGAACGTCGAGATGCTCTCGCCCGAGCGCAAGATGAAGACGCTGCTCGCGCGCGCATCGAAGATTGGCGCCCGCTTCGCGTTGATAATCGGCGATGACGAGCTCGGGCGCGGCGTCGTGCAGTTGCGCGACTTGAAACAGAGCACGCAGCGCGAAGTAACGGTCGCAGACGCCGCCCGCGCGATTGCGGACGCAACAACTGATTTGTAACTGTGATGGGTAATGCCGAAAACTGAGCAATATTCTCCGCTGCCGCCGTGGCCTCGAAGCGACTACTGCGGCGCGATTCGCGCCACCGACGTTGGCCGCGAGGTGGCGCTGTGGGGATGGGTGCAGACCCGCCGCGATCACGGCGGCCTTATCTTCATTGATCTTCGCGACCGCGACGGAATCGTACAGCTGGTGCTGAATCCCGCGCATAACGCCGCCGCGCACGAGGCTGCCGGCGACACTCGCGCCGAATTTTACGTCGCGGTCAAGGGCAGGGTCGTGCGCCGCGCCGAAGGCACGGTCAACGCCGAGCTTCCGACCGGCGAAATCGAGGTGGCGGTTAGTGCGTTCGAGACGTTGAGCGCGTCGGCGCCCGTGCCGTTCCAGATTGCCGACGGCGAGGCTACCGCCGAGGAAATCCGCCTCAAGTACCGCTATCTCGATCTGCGACGGCCCGAAATGCAGCGCAATCTGCGCCGACGCCATCTGGCGTTGCAGGCCGTGCGCAGCCATCTCGACCAGAACGGGTTCATTGAGGTCGAGACGCCTATACTTTTCAAATCGACGCCCGAGGGCGCGCGCGACTACCTGGTGCCGAGCCGGGTGAATCCGGGAAAATTCTACGCGCTGCCGCAATCGCCGCAGTTGCTGAAACAGATCCTGATGATCGGCGGATTCGATCGCTACTATCAAATCGCCAGGTGCTTCCGCGACGAGGATTTGCGCGCCAATCGCCAGCCCGAGTTCAGCCAGATCGATATCGAGATGACCTGCCCGCGGCCTGAGGATATCCAGTCGATCGCCGAGGGGATGATCGCGTCGGTTTATCGGAGCGTGCTCGACGTTGACGTCAAGCCGCCGTTTCCGCGGATGCAGTATGCCGACGCGATGGAGCGTTTCGGCATCGACAAGCCTGACATGCGCTTCGCGATGGAGCTGAAGAATCTCACGGCCGCATTCGCGGGCACGTCGTTCAAAGTGTTCGCGGAAATTCTCGCGCGCGGCGAGTCCGTATATGGAATCAACGTCACCGGCGATCACAACAATACGCTCACCCGTCGCGAGCTCGACGAGCTTATCGAATCGGTGAAATCGCGCCACGCGATGGGCCTGGCGTGGATAAAAGTGGGCGAGGGCGGATGGCAGGGACCGATCGCAAAGTATTTGAGCGACGCCGAGAGAGCCGCCGCGACGACAGCCGCCGGATTGAAGACCGGCGATACGCTGCTGATGGTCGCAGGACCGCCCGACAAGGTGCGCCCGGTTCTCGGCGACATCCGTTTGCAGCTCGCCGCGAAATTCGGCCTCGACAAATCCGACGAGCTCAAATTTTTGTGGGTCGTCGATTTTCCACTGTTCGATTACAGCCCCGACGAGAAGCGCATGGTGGCAGTGAACCATCCTTTCAGCGCACCGAATCCCGACGATCTCGCGATGCTCGAGTCCGCGCCGCTCAAGGCTCGCGCACTTCACTACGACATGGTGCTCAACGGCCAGGAGCTCGGCGGCGGCTCGATTCGTATCCATAGCCGCGAGCTGCAATTGAAGGTATTTGAGTTATTGGGCTTTACGCGCGAGGAGGCGATCGACCGCTTCGGTTTTTTGCTCGACGCGCTAAAATACGGAGCGCCGCCCCACGGTGGAATCGCATTTGGAGTCGATCGGATTTGCATGATGCTTTGCGGCACGGATTCGCTGCGCGACGTGATTGCGTTCCCGAAGACGCAGAAGGCGGTTGACCCGATGAGCGGTGCGCCGTCGGAAGTCGATCCGCGCCAGCTCAAGGAATTGTCGATCAAGGTGACCTCTTGAAACTCGGGTGCGCATCGACGGCTTCGCGGTTGGCGCTGGTGGCGGCCGCGCTGTGGCTGGCCGCGGGATGCACCACGATCGCGGCAGACGCGGTCAACTCCACCACCGGCGCTGTGAGCGACGCGATCAACCGGCGCGACGTGCAGGCGCATGCGGTGCGATCGATCAAAACGTTGAGCATCAATCGTGTCGCTGTGATGCCGCTGATAGAGAACCCTCCGGGCGGCGGCGAGCCGTTGGCTCCAGGAGCCACAGAAGCGATTTCTGCCGAGCTATACGGCCAGGTCGCATTGGCAGGTGGATGGGAGCCGATCCCGGAGCAGGACGTCGACGATGCGATGCAGAAGATGCCGCCGACCACGATCGGCAACCTCGATGCGAACGCGCTCAAGCTGTGCCACGATGTATCGGCCGACGGCGTAATCTACGGCACTGTCGAGCGCTACCAGGAGCGCGTCGGGATGGACTACTCGGCGGCAAGTCCGGCGTCAGTTGCGTTCTCGCTGAAGTTCGCCGACTTGAGGACCGGCCAAGTCGTGTGGACTGCGAAGTTTGCCAAGTCGCAAGCGGCATTGAGCCAGAATCTTTTCGATCTCGCGAATTTCGTGCAGCGTTCCGGGCGTTGGGTGCGTGCCCACGAGATCGCGCAAGAGGGCGTGAAGGAAGCGGTCGCCGATCTTCACGGCGATCTCAATCTGCAGCAGAACGTCAAGCGCTTCGAAACCGGAACTTATGGACAGCTCAAGTCCGGACAACAGCGCTACAACACCGGCCCGAATGGAATGTACTAGGGAGAATTGAAGGGCAGATCATTTTTATTAAATGTGAAACCCACCGTGGGTTTCACGCTTCCTTGGGCATGGGTGACCCCTGCACCCAGTACTAAGAGAAGATGCGGGACTTCGTCCCTGTTAGAACGGGTTGAGGAGAACAGACTTCCCCGCTACCGGTTCCCCTTCCCACTATGGGAAGGGATTAGGGGTTAGGTTTGCCGGCAAAGGTCGCGACGCTCGCACGCGCGACTGCCGCGCTAATCCCACGGCGAGTGCGGCTTCATCTTGAGCGCATGTGCGACCGCGGGATGCACGACGCGGCCATCGAAGATGTTGAGTCCGTGGCGGACGGCTGGGTTGTGCATTCCGGCGTCGAGAATCCCGTGGTCCGCGATTTCCAGCGCGTAGGTCAGCGTCGCGTTGGTGAGCGCGTAGGTTGAGGTGTGCGGCACCATCGCGGGCATGTTCGTGACGCAGTAGTGCACGACGCCGTTGCGAATGAACGTCGGCCGCGCATGCGTCGTCGGCGCGGAGGTCTCCGCGATGCCGCCTTGATCGATCGATAAATCCACGAGCGCTGCACCGCGCCGCATCCTAGCGACCATCTTGGCGCTCAGCAGGCGTGGCGCGCGCGCGCCGGGGACCAGCACCGCGCCAATCACGAGATCGCAGTTGGTGACTTCCTCGTCCAGCGTCGCGCGATTCGACATCACGGTCGTCACGCGACCGCCAAGCATATCGCTCAAGTAGCGCAGCCGCGTCGGGTTGATATCCATGATTGTCACTTCAGCGCCGACTCCTGCCGCGACCCGGCACGCATTCAGCCCGGCGATTCCTCCGCCGAGAACGACGACCTTGCCGGGCCGAACGCCAGACGCGCCGCTGAGCAGCACGCCGCGGCCGCCGGTGCGCGCCTGCAGGCACCAGGAGCCGGCCTGGATTGCGAGCCGGCCCGCGACTTCGCTCATCGGTGCGAGCAGCGGAAGGCTCGCATCTTCGAGCTGGATCGTTTCGTAGCCGACCGCCGTCACGCGGCGGCTAATCAACTCGCGCGACAAACGCTGGTCCGCGGCGAGATGTAGATAGGTGAAGAGAATCTGCCCCGGATGCATCAGCGGATATTCCGGCGGCTGCGGTTCCTTGACTTTGAGAATCATGTCGGCGCGCAGCCACACGCCTGATGCACCCGCCACGATCGACGCGCCCGCCTTGCGATAGTCGCTGTCGGCAAAGCCGCTGCCGACACCTGCGCCCGCCTGCACCATCACGCGATGACCGTGCGTGCGCAACGCGGCTACTCCCGCCGGAGTCAGTGACACGCGCTGTTCGTCGGATTTGATTTCGGTCGGAATTCCGACATTCATGCAGATAGCTCCTCCGCCTGCGCCCGATCGGTCGTTCGGTTCTGACGATACGGTGCATGCCGCGCAGCTCGCAATCCGAATGGACAAGCGGCTAACGCCATCGACGCGCAACAGTCAAGAGTCGCGCGCACGACCGATGCCCGTCACCATGGAAATCGGAACTTGACAAAACTGACGCCACTGCGCTTCATGAGCATTGATGTGATCGCGATCGGCTTGGCGCCAGATGCGCACCGCTTGCGATTTCCGGAGGAGTCATGGAGATCCCGCAGGGGCTCAAATATTCGAAAGAGCATGAATGGGTCGCGACTGAAGACAGCGTCGCGACCGTTGGAATCACCGATCACGCGCAAGACCAGTTGGGCGAGATCGTGTATATCGAATTGCCCGCCGTCGGCGACAAGGTCAGCAAGGACGATCCGTTCGGCGTCGTCGAGTCGGTCAAAGCCGTGTCGGACATTTACGCGCCCGTCACCGGCACCGTAATCGAGATCAACGAGGACCTGCCCGAGAGTCCCGAAACCGTCAACGAAGATCCGTACGGCGACGGATGGCTGATCAAGGTGAAAATCACCGACATGAGCGACCTCGAAGACCTGATGGACGCCGACGAATACACCGAACTGCTGGCGCGCGAGAAGGAATGATCGAAGCTAGGCCGGCGGCGCGGCCGTCGCGCTGGAATCGGGGGCTGCTGCCGTCGCCTTCGTCACGGCGATCCTGATTTTGCCGGCGCCCGCGGGAGGATCGATGAACACCATCAGGAACGGAGCCGACGCCCAAGGCTCCATCGCGAACGCCTTCTGCGGACTCAAGCCCTGAGAGAACTCGATTTCGCGCGGCGTCATCTCACCCAGCATCTGGGCCGAGAGCTCGTTGCCGCAATAGACCCTCTGGCTGGCGATCGGACGCGCTCCTTCGCCGAGCAGGGCGGCGTCGATCTCGACGAGGTGCAGGGGGCGCGCTCCGACGTTCTGCGCATTGCCGGTAATTACCAACGCGACATGCCCGCCTTTCAGCGTGTAATACTCCGAGCGGACATCCTGCAGCGTGACCAGCATCGCGGGTACAATCGGTCGCGCGAAATAACCGCCGATTTGCGGCGCCTGGCTGAGAAGCCGTGCGCTGGCGGCAGGCTCGCCGCAGATGAGCGCACTGGCGCCGAAAAAAACGATCGCCACGAAGAAAAACATCGCGAGGAAAAATCCCGACGCATGAGTCGCTCCCGCCGGCGCCGCGTCCGCGCTGTCGTCGGCGACCTGGCCGAGTTGGAACCCCGGGTCTTTCGCCGGTCTCTCCGGCGGCGGTGCGAATCGCGGCGCCTCCGCGAGCAGCGGGGAAGCCATCCGACGCACCGTGGTTGGAGTGGGCCGCGGCGCGGTCTCCGGCTCCGCCATCATGGTCGGCGCCTGTCGCCTCGGTGCGGATTCGAACTCATCCGGCACGTCGCCCACCTGCCATCCGCCGTCGCGGGGCTCGGGGCGCTCGAGCTCCTGCTCCGGCGGCGCGTCGCCGATTTGATCGCGCTCGTCGCTGAAATCGAATCTAAGATTTTCGCCGGTGTCGCCTTTCTGATCGCGTTCACCGAAAAGACGATTGAGCGGGTTGTCGACATTTTCTTCGTGCTGGTCTTCTTCTGCCTGTCGATCTTCCGGCGGGTCCGCCGGATCTTCTGCCGGCGCGTTGGCCATCCGATGCTCGACTGTCGGCCGCTGCTCCGCCTCCGATTGCTCGGTGCGAACCTCCGACCGGGGCGGACTCACTGGCCGCGGCGGCGCGGCGGGCTCGCGTTTGACAACGTCACTTTCGACTTGGGACTTGAACGCGCCCGGCCGCGGGCGGGCTGCGCGAATCGTGCGCGCCGGCTGCGATTCAGTTTCACGGTCTACAGCTACTGGAGCCGGTTTGCGCACTTTGGCGGGCGCCGGGTCCGCGTTGAACACGTGGCCGCATCGCGAGCACTTGAACGTCGGTGTATCGTCGGGCAGGACCCGCTCATCGATCCGATAGCGGGTGTGGCAGCTGGTACATTGAATTTCAATCATTCCCCCACCTCACATCCCGCGCTGAAAATTATCATACGGCAAAGGGCCGTGCATCTTTTTGCCGCGAGCGTCGTGCGATGCGGATAGCGCTGCTGACGCGCCGTTTCGATAACGCCGGCGGCGGGACCGAACGCGATTTGGTCGTTACGGCGGATTGCCTGCGCGCGGCGGGACATCAAATTACGATTTTTGCCGACGAGATTCGCGGCGCGACCGGCGACTGGAATGTGCATCGCGTCGGCGCCGGCCCACGGCTGGGGCGTGCGCTGTCTCTGCTGCGATTCGCGTGGACCGCAGCGCCGGCGGCGCGACGCGCAGGCGCCGACCTGGTGCTCAGCTTCGCGCGATGCGTCGGTCCTGACGTGATCCGCTCGGGCGGCGGCGCGCATGCCAGTTACCTCCGCGCGGCGCGAAAGTGGCGCGGCGCGCTCGGCGCGACGGCGATGCGTGTCAGCCCGTATCATCGAGTGCAGACGCTGGTCGAGCGCCAGGCTTTCCGAAGAGGCAGCCTGAAGCGCGTGATCGCGGTGTCGAATTTCGTTCGCGACGATCTCATTCGCGAGTTCGGCCTCGCGCCCGAAAAAACTTTGACGATTTACAACGGCGTCGATCTCGAACGCTTCCGTCCCGCCGCCGATCCCTCCGAGCGCGCGGCCATCCGCCAGAAATTTGTCATGCCGGCCAGCGCCCGCGTGGTCGCTTTTGTCGGCAACGGCTTCGCGCGCAAGGGCCTCGGATTCCTTATCGAAGCATGGCCGCTGGTCGCAGGCGGCGCGTTTCTGCTGGTGGTCGGCGCGGATCGACAGTGCGATAAATTTGCGCGCCGCGCTCATGCCCTGAACGTTGGCGGGCGGATTGTCTTCATCGGCCCGCAACCCAACGTCGAGGCGATCTTCCACGCCGTGGACGCATTCGCGATGCCGTCGCTGTTCGAGCCGTTCGGCAACGTCGTGATGGAAGCGATGGCCAGCGGATTGCCCGCGATGACCAGCGCGTACTCGGGCGTAGCGGAGTTGATGCCGCCCTCGATGCGCGGGTTTCGAGTCGAGCATCCCGACGACGTCGGCGAGGTCGCGCTCCGTCTCGGCGCCCTGTTCGACGCGCCCGCAAGTCTCGGCGCGAAGCTCGCGCGACTGCCGAAAAATTCACCTGGACGCGCTACGCAAATGAACTCAACGCGCTGATCAATTCGATAGGCTGAATCTTCGCCGCGCTTAGAGAAAAAAAGTTCTAACAGGACCCTACGAGTACTCAGGGTAAACTCCGTTCCGCATCTTTCTTAGTACTGGGTGCAGGGGTCACCCCTGCCCAAGGAAGTGTGAAACCCACGGTGGGTTTCACATTAGATAACGTGATCTCTTACCCGCCGAGACCGTCGAACATTCCGCGCGCGATCGCAAGCCTCCGTTCCTCGCGCGCGATTCGCGCAATGCCGGCGCCGGTCACCTGCGCAATTCGCAGCCGCGTCGTCGCGATCGCGTTTTTCGTAATCACGTCGAGCGTGGAGTGCTTCTCGTGCAGCATCCGGCATCGCCCGCGCTCGCGCGCAATTCGGATGAATCGATCGCGATTCGCCCGTGACGGGTCCACTTCATGATAGACGAGCGCTTTCGGCGCGTATCCGATTCGAAAACCCGCGCGCCGGATTCGCTGCGACATCTCGGTTTCTTCCTCATGCCCGCCCGCGCCCGGACCGAGGCGCTCGTCGAATGGCCCGACTTGCGTCGATCGCGTCCGCGCGAAAAGCCATGTTCGCGCCGAGCACTCCCCGCACTTCGACTACTTCGTCGCCGTGGTCGGCGATCGGCAGGTCGAGATACACCGCCATCGCTCCTACTTTTTTTTCCGGGTCTTCGGCCGGCAGAATTCGTCCCTTCATCGCGGCGAACTCGCGATGCGTGTCGAAGAAATCCTCGACCGCCGCGAGATAGCCCGGCGCGACGACCAGGTCGTCGTCGAGAAAAACCAGGATTTCGCCCGTCGCATCCGCGATTGCGCGATTCTGAATGCGGCATTTTCCGGCGCGAGGTTCGTGCAGATGCTTGAGCGGCGCGCCCTCGACCGCAAGCTGCATCGGCGCCGGCGTGCCATTTTCGGCAACGATTATCTCGCGCGATCCGGTTGCGAGTTCCGGCGCGAGGCTCGCAATCAGCCGCCGAATCGACTCGGGCCGGTCGTGTGTCGCAATGATGACGGAGGTCTTCAAGATTCGACTTTGCGAAATCGCATGATGATGTTTTCATCCATCAGCAGGCTGGCGCTGGTCATGAAACCAAGCAGCTCGCGATTGATTCTGCGCTGTTCCGGATCTTTCACGCCGCGCCCGTAGAGCATCCACGAGAACCCCGCGATGAACGGCCACAGAATCGGCGCGAGGATTCGCGATCGCAGCTTGCGCCGGCTCCGCCCGATCGCTTCCATCCGCAGTCCCGCCCCCCACGCGATCCAATGCAGGTCGTTGAGGCCCATCACGTGCCAGTTGCGCCCGTCCGCGACGCGATAGTGATAAGCCAACGGCGCGCGCCGCCCCTTGTAGTACCCGCTCAACAGGTAATGTATTCGCGAACTGACGTTCAGGCGATTCGGCGTAGTGACGATCGCGACGCCGCCGGGGCGCATCACGCGCGCGATCTCACCGAGCATGTGTGGAATGTCCGCGAGATGCTCGATCACTTCGAGCATCAACACCAGTTCGAAGCGCGCCGACTGAAACGGGAGATCGTTGTTGAGGTTGACCGCCACCCAGCCGGGCTTGCGCGTTCGATACTCGGTCGATACGACGCGCCATCCGCGCTCCGCCAGGAGTCGGCTCGAAAGGCCGTCGCCCGCACTCAAGTCCAGCGCGAGCGATGACGCCGTCGGCGCCGGCGCAAGCGCGATCGCGCCGCGAACCCGCTCACTCATCGTAACCGCGAATTCTGTTGCACTGAGGCCGCGCGCTCAAGATGTCCGCGCGAATTTCGGAGTCCCGTCTTGTATTGGAATCATCAGCCGGTTAAACCCTATACTCTTGCCCTCGCTCGCGAGAGTGGCGGAATGGCAGACGCGCAAGGCTCAGGACCTTGTGAGCGCAAGCTCGTAGGGGTTCAAGTCCCCTCTCTCGCACCAATTCAGTTGTTCCCGGACGCCATGCCGCGGCGGCTCAATTGGGTGACGGGATCGCGTCAGTCGAATCCTTGTTGCTCGTATGTTCCGCGCCGTGGCACTTTGCGACGTCCGCTTCACTGCCACCGATGGCCGATGCGATCTCGGCATCGGAACGACCCGATTCCTGCTGTAACTTCACGACATTGCAATCGACGTGGTCGGTGGATATCGAGCTGCAACCCGAAATCCCGGCCGCCAGCAGCAACGTCCCAAGCGCCGCAACTACACCCAGTTTGCGAACCGCGTCAGCCATAGAGATTTCCCTCGCGAATCGAATTCAGCCATCCCCCATAGACCGAGCATGCGCACGATATTATTAACCGGCTCGATTTTACAAGCTGTAGATCGCCGTCGCCGCGCCTCAACTCCTGCTTGAGAGGCGGCAGCGCGGTCAATATGATTTGAGCCCAGGGCGCGCCGCGCCCTTTTTTCGACACCGCGCGGCGCCCTCTTTTCGACGGAGCACGGCGCCCTTTTTCGACGGAGAGCGATATCGGTGGATCTGCCCAAGACATTCGATTCCAAGTCCGCTGAAGAGAGATGGTTCCAGAAGTGGATCGACCTCGGCTACTTCAAGGCCGATCCTGCGCGCGAGGGCAAAGTCTTCTCGATCGTCATTCCGCCGCCTAACGTCACCGGCCAACTCCATCTCGGCCACGCGCTCAACGTCTCGCTGCAGGACATCATCGTTCGCACGCGCCGGATGCAGGGTTACAACACGCTGTGGCTGCCCGGGCACCGACCACGCCGGAATCGCGACGCAGAACGCCGTCGAGAAGGATCTCGCGAAAGAGGGCAAGGACCGTCACATGCTTGGCCGCGACGCGTTCGTCGATCGCGTCTGGGAGTGGCGCGAGACTTACGGCGATCGAATCCTGAACCAGTTGCGCCGGCTCGGCGCGTCATGCGACTGGAGCCGCGAACGCTTCACGCTCGACGCGGGCCTGTCCAACGCGGTCACCAAAGTCTTCGTCGATCTCTACAACAAGAAACTGATATACCGCGCCAAGCGGCTCATCAACTGGTGTCCGCGATGCGAAACGGCGCTGTCCGACCTCGAAGTCGATCACAAGGACGTGCAGGGCAGC
The DNA here is from genome assembly GCA_963805315.1 of uncultured delta proteobacterium. GTDB lineage: Bacteria > Desulfobacterota > Binatia > Binatales > Binataceae > Binatus. The sequence goes on along the minus strand of CAWDTQ010000015.1, from coordinate 312,748 downwards.
CTCTGGTACATCCGCTACCCGCTCGCCGACGGCTCCGGCGCCATCACGATCGCGACGACCCGGCCCGAGACGATGCTCGGCGACACCGCCGTCGCCGTGAATCCCGAGGACGAGCGCTACAAGTCGTACGTCGGCAAGACGCTTCGTCTGCCGTTGGTCGGGCGTGAGATAAAGATCATTGCCGACGCCGCGATCGATCGCGAATTCGGCACCGGCGCATTGAAAGTCACGCCCGCGCACGACCCGGTGGACTTCGAACTGGGCAAGCGTCACGGCCTCGAGCAGATCTCGATCCTCGACGGCACTGCGCACATGAACGAGAACGCCGGCCCATATCGCGGGATGTCGCGCGAGGCCGCGCGCAAGCAAATCGTCAAGGACCTCGAGCTCGCCGGTCTGCTCGAAAAGATCGAGCCGCATAAGCACGCGGTTGGCGTGTGCTCGCGATGCGACACCGTCGTCGAGCCGATGCTCTCCGAGCAATGGTTCCTGAGCATGCGGGCGATGGCCGATCGCGCGATCGCGGCAGTACGCAAAGGCGACACGACCTTTCATCCGAAGTTCTGGGAGAACACTTTTTTCAACTGGCTCGAAAACATCCACGACTGGTGTATCTCGCGGCAATTGTGGTGGGGTCATCGGATTCCGGCCTACCGATGCATCAGATGCGATCATCTGATCGTCGCGGCCGAGCGCCCGTCGCGATGCCCCGAGTGCGACGGCTCCGACATCGTCCAGGACGACGACGTACTCGACACCTGGTTCAGCTCCGGCCTCTGGCCGATGTCGACGCTCGGCTGGCCGGACGACACTCCGGACTTCGCGCGCTACTACCCGACCAGCCTGCTGCTGACCGGGTTCGACATAATTTTTTTCTGGGTCGCGCGCATGATGATGTTCGGGCTCGAGTTCACCGACAAGGTGCCGTTCAAGGACGTGTACATCACGCCGCTGGTGCGCGACGAGCTCGGCAAGAAGATGACCAAGTCGAAGGGCAACGTCGTTGACCCGCTCGATTTGATGAATCAGTACGGCGCCGACGCGGTCCGCTTCACGCTGGCGCAGTTGGCCGCGCAGGGCCGCGACGTAATCCTGTCGCACGACAGGTTCGCGGCGTCGCGCGCATTCGCGAACAAAATCTGGAACGCCGCGCGCTTCGTGATGATGAATCTCGACGGCGCGCCGACGCCCCTGCGCGAAAGTCGAAATCGCGAAGCTGGGATTGGCCGAGCGATGGATCCTGTCGCGCCTCGACGACACGATTCGCGAAGTCACGCGGTCGATCGACGCTTACGAATTCAATGTTGCCGCGATGAAGCTGTACCAGTTCATCTGGCACGAGTTCTGTGATTGGTACATCGAGCTGTCCAAGGAGCCGTTAAAGGCCGGCGGCGAACGTCAAGCTGGCGCGCGCTGGGTGCTCATTAACGTCTTCGACGAGATGCTGCGTCTGCTGCATCCGTTCATGCCGTTCGTGTCAGAAGAAATCTGGCAGGTGATTCGCCCGTACCTCGACGAGCCAAATCTAGCGGCGCATCTACCGATCGCAAAGTTCCCGGAACCGTCAGCGACCAATCCGCTGTCAGCCGCAGAAGAAACCGCGATGAATCACTGCATCGAGGCAACCGAAGCGATCAACTCATTGCGCTCTCTCCTCGGATGGCATCCAGGCCAGCTCGTGGACGGGGTAATCATACAACGTGGTCGTCTTGACGAGACTCATTGGTGGATCAAGTACGCGAAGGTCCTGGGAAACTAGGGAAGGTTGATGAGGTTCGCAAAATTCGGGAGAGGGCATCGTTCTCATCTCTCTGCCTTGGGCGGACATAGGAATTAGAGTACCTCGCTGAATTCGACTACCGACGGACGCGGGAGAAGCTTAAGAAGGATCTAGAAGAAGTTCTGAAACACGCGACCAACATGAAGCGCGGCTAACGATTCAAATTTTATGCAGAAAGCCGACGCCGAAACTGTTGAGAATGTCAGAGCGCGCTCTCAGGAACTTGAAAGATCAAAGCCAGCGACTTGCGAAATCAGATCCAGCAATTCGGACGCAGCGAGTGGATCATGATGGAGCTGTTCAAGCAATTCGATCCCACCGAACTCATCAAGCGCGCGCTCGACGAGGACGTGGGGCAGGGCGATATCACCACCGCTGCCACCGTTGCGCCAGGCGCGATGGGCCGCGCACGAATCACCGTCAAGGAACCGCGGATGATTCTCGCCGGCGGAATCCTGATCGAGCCGGTGATGCGGCAGGCGGGCGCCGAGCCGCGCATCACCGCGCTCGCGCCCGAAGGCGCCGAACTGAAATCCGGCGCCTCGCTCGCGCAAATCGAAGGCAAGCTCGCGGGACTGCTGATCGGCGAGCGCACCGCACTGAACTTCGTGCAACTCCTCTCGGGAATCGCGACGACGACGCGCGCGTTCGTCGATGCGGTCGCCGGCACGCGCGCGAAAATTATCGACACGCGCAAGACTCATCCCGGCCTGCGCGTCGTCGAGAAGTACGCGGTCCGCGTCGGCGGCGGGCATAACCATCGCCTTGGCCTCGACAGCGGCGTGCTGATCAAAGAGAACCATATCGCGGCGGCAGGCACAGTGACGAAAGCGATCGAAGGAGCCCGCCGAGTCGCGCCGCACACGCTCAAAATCGAGATCGAATGCGAGACGCTCGCCCAAGTTGAAGAAGCGCTCAAAGCCGGCGCGGACGCGATCCTGCTCGACAATATGACGCTCGACAATATCCGCAAGGCGCGCGCGCTCGCGGGATCTAAAGTTCAGCTTGAAGTTTCCGGCGGCGTGACGCTCGACACCGTTCGCGCGATTGCCGAAGCGGGCGCAGATTTAATCTCAGTTGGTGCGCTGACGCATTCGGCGCGATTTCTGGATATCAGCATGAGAATTGACGCGGTCTGATTGGCGGGCGCCGTGCGCGCCCGACGCATACAGAAGGGCAGGATTCACTGAAAAAAATGCCTCAGAATCCTTATCTTGCAATCGAACGAGGCGCGCCGGGCCGGATCGGCTGGCGAATCCATTATTTCGACGAGATCAACTCCACCCAGGAAGCCGCGCGCGAGCTGGCCGCGAGCGGCGCCGACCAGGGCACGCTCGTAATCGCCGAGCGGCAGACCGCGGGGCGCGGCAGGATGGGCCGAACGTGGCATTCGCCGTCCGGCGTCAATCTCTACACGACGATAATCCTTCGCCCGCCGATTCCGCTCGCCGACGTACCGCGCATGAGCCTGGTCGCCGGCGTCGCCGCGGCCGAAGCGCTCGAGCGCGAGGCGCCGGGAATCGTCGCGCTCAAATGGCCCAACGACGTGTGGCTGCGCGGCCGCAAGGCCGGCGGCATAATTGCCGAGGCTGTCACCGACGCGCGAGAGAATCTCGACTGCGTGCTGCTCGGCATCGGCCTCAATATCAATCTCGCCGCCGACGACATCCCACCCGAGCTGCGCGACAAGGCGACCTCGATGCGTATCGCTACCGGCCACGCATGCGACCGGATTGCCATCGCCGATTCGCTTTTTAATCTGCTCGACTCCCGCTATATGGAAACCCTGACGCGCGGCTTCGATGCGGTCCGCCCCGCGTGGGAGCGCTTCTCGGCGCTGACCGGCAGGCGCATCGCGATTGTGGACGGCGGACGGCGCCAATCGGGAGTCGTGAAAGGAATCGACGCGACGGGTGCACTGCTGCTAGACATCGGAGACCGTGTCGAGCGAATCGTCGCGGGTGAGGTGAGCGTGGAGGGGGCGTACGAGTAGGCCATATGTGATGAACGCGAAATAACTGCATCGATCGGGGCGCGGCGCTCTGAAATCGGCGCCGGTCCCGACGGGCAAGCTGAGAGGTGATCTCCATGGCTGTGGAGGAAATCGGACGGCTTAGAACCATCGCAATCGTGGGCCAGGGCGGGACCGGCAAGACCCAGGCCGCCGACGCGATGCTCTTTACGGCGGGCGCGGCGCCGAGATTGGGGCGGCCTGACGACGGCTCGGCGGCGATGGACTTCGAGCCCGAGGAAACCAAGCATCACATCTCCATCAGTTCGGCGTTCAATCATCTCAACTGGAAAAAGACCGAAGTAATTTTCGCCGACACGCCCGGCTACGCCGCCTTTCTGCCGGAAACTCTCACGACTCTGCGCGCGGTGGACGGCGTCGTGATGCTGATAAGCCCCGGCGCCGACACCAAGGTTGAATCCGAAAAAATCTGGGCCGCGACCGAGGACCTCAAACTGCCGCGAATCGCTTTCGTGTCGCGGCTCGATCGCGAGCGCACCAGCTTCGACGCCGCGATGAAGGATCTGGAGAAGGTGCTCGGCGCGCGCGCCGTCGCGCTGACGATTCCGATTGGCGAGGAGCTCGGCTTCAAGGGTGTCGTCGACGTGCTCGCGATGAAGGCGCTCACCTACGCTGACACAAGCGGCAAATTCAAGGAAGAAGAATTGTCCGCCGAGCTGAAGACCCGGGCGGAAGCCGCGCGCACCGCGATGCTCGAGGCGGTGGCGGAGACCGACGACGCGCTCCTCGAAAAATATCTCGACAAAGGACAGCTCGACGACGCCGAAGTCCGCACCGCCCTGCATGCGGCCGTGATCGATCGGCAAGATCACGCCCGTGTTCTGCGGCTCCGGCGCAAAGAATATCGGTATCGCGCCGCTGCTCGACGCCGTCACGACGTTTCTGCCCGCGCCCAACGAACGTGCGCCGGTCGAATGCCAGAATCCCACCACCGGCGAGCCCGTCGAGCCGCCCGGCGGATCCCGCCGCGCCGTTTGCTGCGCTAGTGTTCAAGACGATGATCGATCCGTTCGCCGGCAAGCTGTCAATCTTCCGCATAATTTCCGGCCGCGCTCAGACCGATGCGGGCGTGTTCAACTCGACCCGCGAATCGAAAGAGCGCTTCGGCCAGTTGCTGCGGCTCGAGGGCAAGAAGCAGACTCCCATCGCCAGCGCGATCGCCGGCGAAATCGTCGCCGTCGCCAAGCTGAAGGACACCACCACCGGCGACACTCTCAGCGACGAGAAAGCTCCCGTGCTCGTGATGCCGCCGCTGACGCGTCCCGCCGGCGTGATCTCTTTCGCGATTCGGCCCAAGACCAAGAGCGACGAAGAGAAGTCGTCGGCTGCGCTGCAGAAGCTGATCGAAGAGGACCTCGCGCTCGAGATGCATCGCGATCCGCAGACCCACGACATCATTTTGTCGGGCACCGGCCAGATGCATATCGAAATCACGGTCGAGAAGCTGCGCCGAAAATTCAACGTCGACGTCGAGCTGCAGGCGCCGAAGGTTCCCTACCGCGAAACGATCAAGGGTCGCGCCGAAGCGCAAGGCAAGTACAAGCGCCAGTCGGGCGGCCGCGGCCAGTACGGCGATTGCTGGCTCAAGCTCGAGCCGATGCCCCGCGGCAAAGGCTTCGAGTTCGTCGACAAAGTTGTCGGCGGCGTCATCCCGCGCAACTTCATCCCGTCGGTCGAAAAGGGCGTGCGCAATACTCTCCCCGAGGGATTCCTCGCCGGCTATCCGATGGTGGACGTCAGGGTCACCGTCTTCGACGGCAGTTATCACGACGTCGATTCGTCGGACATGGCGTTTCAGATCGCGGCCTCGATGGGCTTCAAGGCGGCGCTCGAAAAAGCGAGGCCGATAATCCTCGAGCCGATCGTCGCGATCGAAGTCGCGTGTCCCGACGAATGCATGGGCGACGTGATTGGCGATCTGAACTCGCGCCGCGGCAAGGTGCTTGGGATGGACAGCAAGGGCCACGGCCAGGTTATCAAGGCGCAGGTGCCGATGTCCGAAGTCCTGAAGTACGCGCCTGACCTGCGCTCGATCACGTCGGGTCGCGGCTCGTTCGAGCAACACTTTTCTCACTATGAAGAGGCTCCGGCTCCAGTCGCTGAAAAGATAATCAAGGAGACGAGCGCCGCGCGCGAGGCCGCCGGCGCCAAATCGCACGCGCACGCCCACGCATAGCGCCGCGAGCAGGGCAGGGCGGGCCGGTATTGCGAGGCCCGTCCGTCTTGTACAATCGGTGCCGGGTCAGCTACTCGATGGCGCCGATAGGAAAAAGCCTGATCTTCGCCGGTATCGCGATCGCAGTCGTGGGCCTCGCGCTGTGGGGATTCTCGTCGGTGCCGTATATCGGCAAGCTGCCCGGCGACATCTACATCCGCCGCGGCAACTTCAGCTTCTACTTTCCGCTGGCCACCTGCATTCTGATCAGCATCGCCGCGACGATATTCTTTTCGCTGATGAGGCGTTGACCAATTGGCAGCGGAAAAACCCAGCAAGCCGGTAAGCCCGCATCGCCTCGCCGAGCGCAAGCGGCGCCGTCGCGAGTTGATCGCAGTCGGCGTGGCGGGCGTGACTCTGATCGCGTTCGTGTTCGCGCAGACCGAGCTGCCGCCGCTCACCCGTCACACCTCGCTGGTCTCGAACCTCGCGGTCATCTCGCTCTTCAATCTGAGCTTCTTGCTGCTCGGCCTGATGCTCTTCCTGGTCGGCCGCAATCTCGCCAAGGTCATCTTCGAGCGCCGCCGCGGATTGATCGGCTCGAAATTCCAGGTCCGCCTGGTCGCCGGATTCATCGCCGTCGCGCTCATCCCGAGCGCGTTCCTGCTCTACGTTTCGGGCGTGTTCCTCCACGCCGATATCAACAGCTGGTTCAATCCCGAGTACGAACAGATTCTCAATGACTCGCTCGAGATCGCGAAGACCTACTATCTAAACTCCGCCAACAATGCGTCGCACTTCGCGCGCGTGCTGGCCGGGGAGATCTCGCAGCAGGGTCTGCTCGCGCCCGATAAGCGCGACGCGCTAAAAGCCTTCATCAACAAGCGGCAGGAGGAGTACAACCTCGGCACCATCGAGGTGTTTTCCGCCGATCGCAAACTGTTGCTCATCGACATCAGCCCGAAGACTCCCACCGGCATCGGCGCGTCGCCCGATTCGCCCATCATCTCGCAAACGCTGAAGGGACAGGCGCTCACGCGCACTGACCGCCTCGGCAACGCCGACGTGGTCCGCGGCTCGGCGCCGATTTACGTCTCGAGCGAAACCGACAACGTGCTCGGCGCGGTGCTGGTCGACTACTATCTGCCGCAAAGCCTGGCCACGCGCGCGACCAACATTTCGCGCGTCTCCGAGGATTACTTTCAGTTGCGAATCCTCCGCCAGCCCATCATGAACAGCTACCTGCTGACGCTGGTGCTGATCGGGCTCGTGGTCGTGACGCTGGCGAGCTGGTTCGGAATATTTCTTTCGCGCGGAATCACCGGCCCGATCAAACTGCTCGCGCGCGGCACCCAGGCCATTGCCGGCGGCGATCTCAATTTCCGCATCCCCGCCGTCGGCGACGACGAGATCGGCCAGCTCGTCGATTCCTTCAACCAGATGACCGCCGACCTGCGCGCCTCGGCCGCCGAGCTCGAGCGTCGCCGTCTCTACACCGAGACTCTGCTCCGCAACGTGTCGGCAGGCGTCGTCGCGATGGACCATGACGGCGTCGTCACCACGATCAATCCATGCGCCGAGCGGCTGCTCGACCTCAAAGTCGCCGATGTCGTCGGCCGCAACTATCAGCAAGCGTTCCCGCCCGCGCTGGCCCGCGCACTCGACGACGTTTTCGCGTTCGCCACCCGCCCGCGCGAGGCCCGTACCACCGTCAAGCTCGAAATCGCGGGCAGCGAGACCGAGCTGATGGTCACCGCGAGTCCGCTGGCCGACGTCCCCGACGAGCCTGCAGGCACAGTGCTGTTCTTCGAGGACGTCAGCCAGATTGCGAAGGTCGAGCGGATGGAGGCGTGGCGCGAAGTCGCGCGCCGAATCGCACACGAGATCAAGAATCCGCTGACTCCCATCCAGCTCTCCGCCGAGCGCCTGCGCCGCCAGCTCGGCGCGCGCCCAGGAATCGAATCCGCGCTGGTCGAGGAATGCACCAAAACGATCATCGGCGAGGTCGAGGATCTCAAACGGCTGGTGAATGAATTCTCGGCGTTCGCGCGGATGCCCCATCTGAACCCGGTTCCCGGCGACCTCAACGCGCTCGCCGCCGAGGCCGTCGCGAATTTCCGCGACGCGAATCCAAACGTCGAGTTCGCGCTGGCGCTCGATCCGGCGATCCCGCTCATCCCGATCGATCGCGAAGCTCTCAAGCGCGCCCTCGTCAACCTGCTCGACAATGCGGTCGCCGCGGTGACCGCCGTCAATCATAACGGCGCTGGCCCGAGGATCGAAGTGCTCAGCCACGGACCGCTCAATTCGATCGTAACTCTCGAAGTCGCGGACAACGGCCCGGGAATCGATCCGCGCCTGCGGACGCGCATCTTCGAGCCGTACTACTCGAGCAAAAAAGGCGGCACCGGACTCGGCCTCGCGATCGTTTCCGCCGTCGTCACCGATCATCACGGCTTCGTTCGCGTGACCGACAACCGCCCGCGCGGAAGTAGATTTGTCCTCGAATTTCCTGTAAAACTGCAGCAATTCGCAAAAGCAACCGGCTGATGCGACCTTCACCGCGCTACTTTTCGGCGCGCTTCCCCGGAGAAAATTTGACGTGAATGAGACCGTGCTGGTGGTGGATGACGAGGAGCGGATTCGGTCGTCGTTGCGCGGAATTCTGAGCGACGAAGGCTTTCGGGTTGTCGATACCGGACACGCGCCGGGCGTGATGGACCTGATTGCGCGCGAGCACCCGGCCATCGTTCTGCTCGACGTCTGGATGCCGGAAGTGGACGGCATCGAGCTGCTGCGCCGGATCAAATCCGACCAGCCGCGCGTGCCGGTCATCATGATCTCAGGCCACGCCAACATCCAAAGCGCGGTCGCCGCCACCAAGCTCGGCGCCGCCGATTTCATTCAGAAGCCGTTCTCGGTCAGCGGCTTGCTGGCGTCGATCGCGCGCGCGCTCGAAGGTGATTCTGCCGGCCCCGATCCGTCAAACGCGCGTGGGATGAGCGCTGAACTCCGCGCCGCCGGCCGCAAAGCAATTCGCGCCGGTGCGATTCCGCAGCGGACCGTCGCGCGCTCGATCGTGATGGGTGGGCAAGGGCTTCACACCGGCCTGAAAACCGGCGTCATACTTCATCCCGCGCCCGCAGGATTTGGAATCGTATTCACCTCGCTCGCCGACGAGACCGCCATTCCGGTCCGCTTCGAAAACGTCACCGACACCGGCTACAACACCACGCTCACCAGCGGCGGCCGCTCGGTCCGCACGGTAGAACATCTGCTGTCCGCACTACATGCGTTCGGAATCACCAATCTCCTCATCAAAACCGACGACGAAGTGCCCGCCTTGGACGGCTCGGCGCTTGAGTTCTGCAAGCAACTTGGCGAAGCCGGACTCACTGAGCAGGACGCGACCGTCGAACCGCTCACTATCAAGCGCAAGATCCTGATCGGTGATGAAGGCGAGGGGCTCGAGTACGTCAAAGCCGAGCCCGCCGACCATCTGATCATCGACTACACGCTCGACTACCCCAGACCGATCGGCTTCCAGCAGTTGCACTTCGAGCTGACCTCGAGCGAGGCGTACATGCGCGAAATCGCGCCGGCGCGCACCTTCGGCTCCGTCCGCGAGTTCCGCAAGCTTAACCAGATGGGGCTAGGCGGCGGCGCACGCCTGGACAACGCAATACTGGTCGACGACGACAAGGTCATCAACACGACGCTCCGCTTCGCCGACGAATTCGCGCGCCACAAGGTCCTAGACCTGATCGGCGACCTCTACCTGCTGGGGCGTCCGCTGCGCGCGCACATAACCGCCTCAAAGACCGGCCACTCCGACAATCTGGCACTGGTAAAAGCAATCCACGCATCCCTATCCTAGATCTCGGTTCCCCTTCCCGCGCGGGAAGCGGTTAGGGGTTAGGTTCTTCAGGCGCGAGCAGTAGCCCAGTCCTGACAGCTGAATCGCGATGAACCCAAAAGGAAAAGTAGCACTTATAACCGGTGCCGGCCGCCGCATAGGACGCGCGATAGCTCTAAGATTCGCCGAGAGCGGCGCCACAGTTGCGGTTCACTATCGTAGCTCACAATCCGAAGCAGACGCCGTCGTCGCCGAAATCGCTCGCAACCGCGGCAAGGCGCAGGCCTTCCGCGCCGACCTCGAACACGTCGCCGAAATCAAGAAATTGGTCGCCGAGGTGCTCGACGCCTACGGCCGCATCGACATCCTCGTTAACTCAGCCTCAATCTTCGCACCCACCCCGTTCGACAAAATCACCGAGCGCGACTGGGACGCGAACCTCGACACCAACCTTAAGGCTCCGTTCTTCCTGTCCAAGTATGCGGGCGCTGCGATGCGCCGTCAGGGCGCCGGAAAGGTTGTCAACATAGGCGATTGGGCCGGCATCCGCCCATACAGGGACTATCTGCCATACTCGGTCTCAAAGAGCGGCCTGATAGGACTGACCAAAGCCCTGGCCAAAGGGCTAGCCCCCGAAGTCCAGGTGAATTGCATAGCCTTAGGCATGGTGATGCCCCCAGAAGGCTACACCAAAGAAGAAGTAGAGCGCCTGGTAAGTCGCACACTAACCAAAAAAATGGGCACGCCGGAAGACGTAGCCAGCGCCGTAATGTTCTTCTGCGAGACCGACTTCGCCACCGGCGCAATCCTGACCCTCGAAGGCGGCCGCCTCCTGTCTTAACACTGGGTGCAGGGGTCACCCCTGCCCAAGGAAGCGTGAAACCCACGGTGGGTTTTCACATAAAATTAAGTGTATTCACTCTCCGCCCTTTGCGGTGCGGGCCCCACCGGGCGGGCTCTTAAAATCGATCTTCGCCCCCTTCGCGATCTTCTTTATCAGCCCTTTCACCACCAGGTCCTCATTTTCGTCGAGGATGAACAGCGCAATCTTCGCCTTCACCTCCGACAGCGGTGAGATCGTCTCGCCGCGTCGCGAGACCACCTTGATAAAACTGTAGCCGAGATTCGACTCGACGATTTGCGTCAGTTGCCCGACCGGCGTCGCGAACACCATCTTGTCGATCACCGGCGGCAACACGCCGGGCCGAAAGTAGCCGAGGTCGCCGCCTTTGGCCGCCGACTCCGTGTCCTCGGAGTTCTGCTTTGCGAGCGCGGCGAAGTCCTTGCTCTTCTGCGCTTGCTTGTAAATCTTGATTATCTTTTCTTCCGCCGCCTTCTTCTGCGCGGCGGTCGCGTTGGGCGGCAGCTTCACGGCAATATGCGCGATTTGCACCTCGCCGGGATCCTTCACGAACAGATCGCGATGCTCATCGTAGTATTGCTGGATCTGCGCCTCAGTCGGCTGCACGTGATGCGTCCGGAATTCGTCGTCGAGCATTTTCTCGATCATCATCGACCCGCGCACCGCGGCCATCAGTTGCGCATCCGGCGCGCCGCTCTGCGGCACCGTTTGGCCTTCCGCGCCTCCAACCTGGAACTCGCGCGCACGCTGCGCCACTTCGCCGTCGGGAACCGCGATCTTGCGTTTCTCCGCCTCCTGCAGCAGCAATTGCCGGTTGATCAGATTTTCGCTCGCATCGCGAAACACCGCCTTGGACTCTTCGGTACTGGTCGCATTGATCATCCGCGCTTCGGTCTTCGCGTAGTCGGCGATTTCCGCCGCCGTAATCGGCGCGCCGTTAACCGTCACCACGACAGGGTCTTTCGGATCGGGCTTGACCAGCGGCAGAATACCGAGGAAGCGCTGCTGCCAGCTGAGACCCGACTGACCCAGTTGCGCACGGGCGGGATACGCGGATGCGACAACGATAGCGACACCAATCGCGGCAATCAGACAGGCCGTCTGCCCTCTACGAATGCGAATGCGCATCAATTCAAAACTCCCCCAATCGTCTCAGTCCTGCGTCGCACCGTGAAACAATGAATCCACGGCGTCAAGCGAATCGTTTCACTTATCACTGCCGAGGCTCGGGAGATCCGCGATGGCGCAACTGCGCACGGTGAGCATGGTCTTCGCGATAATCGCGAGCGTCGTCGCGATAGTCGCAGGCTTCATCCTGTTCTTCGTGATCGAGCCCCCGTTTCTGGCCTCGATCTTTCTGGCCTCCGCGTCAATCGCCATCGGATGCTTCGTGCTTACAGGCATAGCCGCCTACTTCAGCCCCTGATGCTGAATACCGGGTGCAGGGGTCACCCCTGCCGAAGGAAGTGTGAAACCCACCGGCGAGTTTCACATTCAATAAAGTGATTTACCCTTCTCCACGCGGCACGATCGCAGGAGAGTACGCCGTCCTGCAAGGCGGCCCAGGCGCAAAGTAGTGCGCAACTTCCTGCGAGTCCCTGCGCATAAAAATCAAGCTCGACGATCGCGTCCCATAGTTCTCGAGATGCAAACACAACGCGTTGGGCCGTCCCGAGCGCGAATCGAGCTGCGTATTGTGGTCCGCCAGCAACGCCCCCAGCGCGGCGCGATTCCTGATCGGGTCGCGCTGAAAGTCCGCACGATTCCCCAGCTCCGCGAACTTCCCATACGACGCGCTTATCTTCGGACATTCGAAATCGTTCACGTCGAGATTCGACAGCAGATGCAGCCCCGGCTTGAGTGCGACGACCGCAACTTCGGGCGACGCGCCTCGGTTGTACGCGACGAACGCTTCGCTGCGCGAAACGATCAGCAGGTTGAACGGATTGTAGTCCGATCCGCGCTCACGCGCAGCGAACTCCGCCGCCTCCGCCGCGGTCCGGCGCCGCAGCGCGTCGAGGCACAGCAGTCCGCGCGATCGCGCATCCGGATTTCCGCCGTTCTCCGCGCGCCGATTCAGCAACCCCGCAACGATTCCGTTTTCACTAATCCCAAGCCAGGTTCCGCCGGCTTTCAGATCCTTCCCGCCAACAACGTGCGGATGCGCGAGCAGGGTAGTAGGGTCCCCCGCCGGCCGCTCCAGGAACTCATCGCGATTAGCGGCGATCACGACAGGACAGTCGCGCGTCGCGTGAAAATAAATCGCCAGCGTGCACATCCCTACAAAATTGGCAGCCCACAAGGTACCCGCACAAGCCCCAATCGACCGGTTCCCCTTCCCACTATGGGAAGGGAAGTATGCTGCACTTGACTACCATGTGAAATTCGTCTATGATTTCGGTCATGGCGATGAACAAAGCAGTCGAGGCAGGCGAGCCGAAGATCGTTCGGCAACTCACCATCGGACAGTTTGAGCAGATGTTTCCGAACGAGGAAGCCTGCCTTGAGTATCTGTATGACCGGCGCTGGCCGAACGGCGTCCGATGCCCGCGTTGCCAAAACGATCATGTCTATGCGAGCAAGAAGCGTCCCTACACGTGGCAGTGCAAGAAGTGCGGCAAGAACAATCGCGCGCCGTATCGCTTCACGCTCAAGACGGGAACGATTTTCGAAGAAGGCAAGAAGCCGTTGCTGATCTGGTTCAAGGTTCTGCACTTGATGCTGACCAGCAAGAAGGGAATCAGCGCGATGCAGATTCATCGGATGATCGGTTCCGGTTCTTATCGGACGGCTTGGTATATGTGCCATCGCTTGCGCGCCGGAATGCGCGATCCTGAGTTCCGGCAGTTGATGGGAATCGTGGAAGTTGACGAGACCTATATCGGCGGAAAGGAAAAGAACAAGCACGCCAACAAGCGACTGAATCAGCGCGGGACCGCTGGCAAGACGCCCGTCATCGGCGCGATCTCCCGCAAAGGCAACGTGGTCTGCAAGATGATCGAGAGTACGGATACCGAGACGCTGACTCGATTCGTGCGGAAGGTTGTCAGCGACAAAGTGGAACTGGTCGCCACCGATGAGCATGCTGGATACCGCTATCTCGGATGGGTGATGCCGCATGGAACCGTCTCGCACTCGGCTGGCGAGTATGTGCGCGGTGAGATTCACACTGGCAGCATTGATTCCTTCTGGGCATTGCTGAAACGGGGAATCATCGGCACGTACCACAACGTGAGCAAGAAGTATCTGCCACTGTACCTCGCGGAGTTTCAGTTCCGATTTAACAATCGCAAGGAAGCCGACATATTCGGCAAGGCGATAGCAGGGTGCTGAGACACGAACACTGGCGAATGTCTCAGCTATCTGAGGACGACGCCAGCGAGCCTGAGCAGTTAGAATTACCATTCTCTCACACCTGATATTCTAACTTGTGAGATGTGTTTTCGATTGCGGCGGGGATTGTTAACTTCCCTAGCTGCAATCGTTCTCGTTTCCTTTCTAATTCCGCCGCTGAAATCAAGGGATGTAGTCCTATCCAAAGCCTGAAGCTTACACCTGGCTCGATGGCCGCTTTGGATAATTCATGATCGGTATCCCAATTAGCTGCTCCGGGAGTCATCTCAAGCTGGATACATTCATCAGGCTCTATTTCAAGTAAGAGACCTTCCCATTTCGGCGATTGAACAACGATGACTTGCGCGCCTTCATTTCTAAAAACGAACCAAAGCTTTGACTTAATATACGGCGGCGTCGGATTCTCTGGGTGCCGTTGTAGCCACCACACTCGAAGAGCAAGCGAATGCTTAACCTCGCGCGAACGGGCATTCGCCAACAATTCCGAAATCGCCAGTTCCTTGTTCTCCCAAATGACTTGGTTACCTAAGGCTTTCCTGAGAGTCCGCCTCTGCCCACGATGCTCGAAACCGAAAGTAACGGCGGTGTGTCCAAAGTCAAAACCCGTCTTGATATTCTCCTGCATGTTTTTAACGGCCTCAGGACTGAGCCATTGCTTGAGCGCCACATCATGGTACTCACCTCTCCTCACTAGCAGCACTTGTGGCGGGGTCTGGCGAAACTCTAGCTTGTCTCTTTGTTCTTCTCCGTCAATATAAATGCGACCTTCAATCTCCTGTTCCAAGGTGACCGGTAACACAGATGCGTTCAGCATCGGCTGACAAAATTCGATGAACGGTGCGGTGCCCGTTAGTTTTGGTTCACCTGACACACTCAAATGCGTGTAAAACTGGATGCGCTGCTCCATGATTTCAGCATCTTCATTCGCAAGTCGTAGGGCATTCGCTGATGCGCCTCGGAGTCTTTCGACAAGCCGAGGGCCAGTAATCCACGCAAAAACAATCAACCAGACCAGTAATGCCCATCGTGCATCAGAAGTAATGGGTTGAAGCCACCTTGCGAGCGAATGCCCTACTTCAGGGGTTACCCATCCGAGTAAGGTAGCACCCCCGTACGCTGATCCGACGCCAACGACAAAGCCAATCAGAATTCGAGGGCTTTGTCGGAATTCCCAATTCAACAACAACTCCATTGAATTCCAGAAACATGGAAGCGCGATTCCCCACAAGAGAAGAGTCCCGGTGAGGGTGTTTTCGAGTCCGTTAGACATAGCTGAGCAAGATTCCCCTTTTCGACATCGTAGTGCGCTTGACGACTACCCGACAACCGCGCACACTGACGGCATGGGCAGTCCCTACGCTCAAAAGATTCTGTTCTTTTACTGCCACCAGTGTAAGCAGTACGAAGAAAAGACCAGCCCCCATTACCGCAACCAGAAACAGCGGTTCGCCAGACGGCGCAAGAAAGAGAAAGCCGCGCCACGCGCCGAAGCCACGCCGTAAAAAACTTACCACGAAAGCGAGCATAAACCCCTGCTCGCCGGTAGTCAACATCGGCATACTTCCCTATGGGAAGGGGTTAGGGGTTAGGTTAGCACGCATTGGTCGCGGTGCTGGCTTGCTCCACCCTTGCCGTATGCTGATGTATACAGCACAATACAGGCATGTCGGAAGTAATGACGATCCGGGTCGATCGCAGGACCAGGAGCCGCCTCGAAAAACTCGCGAAGGCAATGGAGCGCACCAAGTCTTACGTCGCGGCCGAGGCTATACGCGCATACGTCGAATTGAACGAATGGCAGATCACGGAGATCAAGGCCGCGCTCAAGGAGGCTGACGCAGGCGACTTCGCGAGCGAAGCGGAAGTCCAGGCGGTGAAGACGAAGTGGAGGCGCGGTGCGGGTAAGATGGCTTAGTCGAGCGCTTAGGAATCTCGACGATGAGGCCGGGTACATCGCCCGCGACGATCCGGATGCCGCCGTGCAAATCGTTGAACGCATCGCGACCAGCGTCGAGCGACTCGCCACGCATCCCGCGTCAGGCCGAACCGGCCGCGTCCCCGGAACCCGCGAACTGACTGTGACCGGCACCCCGTACATCGTTCCGTACCGCGTGCGAAGCGGGACCGTCGAAATCCTGCGGGTCTTTCACGGCGCCAGAAAATGGCCCGAAAAATTCTGAGCACCGCTGTTCGCGTTTCGTTCTCCTGAACTAAAAACGTTTCACGTGAAACATTTTTCTGAAAACCTCAACAGCAGAGCGCCATATTCGACCACTTGCCCAAAATTTGATTGCCATTTGCTCGCGCGATCCTCGAACAACCGACTTTGATAGAATCGTCCCGTGAGCGCGGGTATCGAAAGGCGATTCGATGCGATCGTCGTCGGCGCGGGCGTCGTCGGCAGCTCGGTTGCTCTCGGCCTGGCAGAGCGCGGAATCAAGACGCTCGCCGTCGATATCGATCTCAGCGGACGCCTCAGCTCCAGTGAAAAAAACGCGGGCGGCGTGCGCGCCACATGGTGGCAGCGCGTCAACATCGCGCTATGCCGTGCGTCGATCGAGTACTACCAACGCGTGCGCGACGAGGTCGGCTTTCGCCAGAAGGGCTATCTTTGGCTCTACGATAAAGAAACGTTCGCGCGCGCCGTCGAGCACATCCCGCTCCAGCGCGAGCTCGGCCATCCCATCGAGGCGCTCACGCCCGCCGAGGTCAATCGCCGCGTGCCCGAAATCGACAAGCTCGACGGCATCGCCGGCGCGACCCTGTCGCCCGCCGACGGTCTCATCAACCCGAATCTGCTCAAGGAGCACTATCGCGCACGCGCGCTGAAACTCGGCGCCCAGTTTCTCGATCGCACCTACGTCGTCGCGATTGATGAGCGCGCTTCAGACGTGCGCCTCCAATGCTGGCAGTCCGACCAGCCGCACACCGACGAAGGCCTGGTCCGCATGATGACCCAGGACGGCGCCGGCGAGGCCGAGACCGGCCGCGTCTTCGAGCTGACCGCGGACTCGATCGTAGTCGCCGGCGGCGCATGGTCGCCGACTGCGATGAAGCTGCTCGGCATCCGCAACTGGACGCAGCCGATTCGCCGCCAAATCTGTCTCGTCGACAATCGCGTCACCAACCTCGCGAGCTACGGCATGATCGTCGATACCTCGGGCGTGTACTTTCACAACGAGGGCGCGCACATCCTCGCCGGATACTCGCCGCCCGACGAGCCGCCCGGCTATCACTTCAACTACGACGGCGAGCCGTTTTTCCTGAACGAAATCTGGCCGCGGATGTTCGCGCGGGTGTCCGCGATGGAACGCCTGCGTCACGTCACCGGATGGGCCGGGCTCTACGAAGTGAGTCCCGACCGCAGCGCCATCGTCGGGCGCGCCATGCCAGCAAAACGCGTTTACGAGGCGCACTCGTTCAGCGGCCGCGGCGTGATGCAATCCTACGGCGCCGGCCAGGCGCTCGCCGACCTGATCGCCAACGGCAAGTACGGCGCCTTCGACGCCTCCGCACTGTCGCGCGAGCGTTTCGATCGCAACGAACAAGTCTGGGAGGAGCTCCACATCTGAACATACCGACCGTTGGTAGTGTCCTAATTCTGAATTGAACGATGGACGCGGGCGCTATTTGCCCGTCCCTGAGCGCTTAGGCATACTGCAATCATGGCGTAAGTGAAGGAGAACGGCAAAATGGATTCTGAAAAATCTGAAATAGATTGGTCAGGAATCAAAATCGGTTCATTAAAAAGGTTGAACACGCGCCAGTACATTACTCAGGAACTGGAGATCGCATTGATAGGTGCGATATTGCTGCCGCTCGGCTTTCATTTTTTCTGGCCTGCTTACTCGTTTTGGACAGTCATGACACTGACTGCCGCTGGAATCACGGGAGGCATACTCGGTGGTGTGCTAATCCGCGTTGTGTCCTGACGGATTTCAAATTAGGACACTTCCCGACCGTTAAGGTGGGTTTCCTCGCCTTAACTCACCGTGATATTTAATCTAATCCGCGCGGGGCTTGCCCCTTCAGCTTCCGCTGTCGAGGAGGATGGATGTTTTCATCGATCGAGGACGTAATCGAGCGATTCGCCAAGAACAATTATATTGCCAGCCGGCGAATCGCGACCGTCATCTACCTGGCAAGTGAAATGCGCAAGCCCATCCTGGTCGAAGGCCCCGCCGGCGTCGGCAAGACCGACCTGGCCAAGGTGCTGGCCGCCTCGCTCGGCTTCGACATGATCCGCCTCCAGTGTTACGAGGGCCTAGACGAGGGCAAGGCGCTCTACGAATGGGAGTACGCCAAGCAACTCCTCTACACGCAGATTCTCAAGGACAAAATCAGCGAAGTGCTGGTGGGAGCCAAAGGGCTGACCGAGGCGGTCGATCGAATCGCCGCGCAGGACGAAGTATTTTTCTCCGAGCGCTTCGTGCTGCCGCGCCCGCTGCTCAAGGCTATCTCCAGCGAACAGCCTTCGGTCCTGCTGATCGACGAGATCGACAAGGCCGACGCCGAGTTCGAAGCCTTTCTGCTGGAGCTGCTGTCGGACTTCCAGGTCACTGTGCCTGAGTTGGGCACGCTCAAGGCCAAGCACATCCCGCTGGTCGTGCTGACGTCGAACAACGCGCGCGAAATGTCCGACGCGCTGAAGCGTCGATGCCTGCATCTGTACATCGACTTTCCCGATCGCGCGCAGGAACTTGCGATCGTCAAGCTCAAGGTGCCCGAGGCCGCCGGCAAGCTCGCCGAGGAAGTCGTCACCGTCGTGCAATCGCTGCGCAAGCTCGATCTCAAGAAAACGCCCGGCATCAGCGAGACGCTCGATTGGGTCAAGGCGCTGACTCTGCTCAACGTGAACAGCCTCGACCAGGAGCTCGTAACCGAGACGCTCGACACGATCGTCAAGTACGAGGGCGACGTGCGTAAGGCGCAGGAAGAGCTCAAGGACTACGTGCGCCGCGTGCGCGCGCGTCGCGGCACCGAAGCCGGCAGCGACAAGGATCTTCTGAACTGATCGCGATGCAGCTTGGACGACGGATAGGGTAGGGCGCCGCAACACCATGCAAGAGAAGCTGGTCGAATTTGCGAACCTGCTGCGCGAGAACGGCGTGCGCGTCTCGCTGGCCGAGACGCTCGACGCGTTCAGCGCTTCCGAAGTCACGGGCTGAACGAGCGCGACGCGTTCCGCGCCGCGCTGCGCGCCACGATGGTCAAGCGGGCCAGCGAATTGCCGGTCTTCGAAGAGCTGTTCGACATCTACTTCTCCGGCCTCGGCGAGATCATCAAGCAGGCGAGCCAGGCCGTGCAGAACGCGCTCTCGATGTCCGATCAGGAGTTTCAGAAATTCCTGGACGAAGTCGAGAAGATGCTCAAGAAAGAGGGCAAGAATCTTTCCGAGCTCGCCAAGCAGTTGCTGCAGAACAACTCGGGCGAGATGGAGCGCAAGATCCGCGAGGCCTCGCGCGCCGTCAAGCTGCAAGGCATCGAGCGCACGATCGAGGAAAATTATTTCGCGCGCGCGCTCGCCCGCCAGCTCGGGCTCGACAAAATAGAAGCCGAGATCAAGGAACTGCGCGAGCAGCTCGAGAAGATGGACATCGGCGCCGAGCTCAAAGCCCGGATGGAGGAGTACCTCGAGCGCCGGCTCAAGGCGCTCGACGATATCATCCGCCGCTACGTCCGGATGGAGCGCGAGAAGCGCGATATCAAGCAGAAGGAAGATCAGCGCCTCAACCAGATCGGCGAGAAGAGTTTCTATTACCTGACCGAAGAAGAGCTCAAGAAGATGAACGAGGCGGTGACGCGCCTCGCGCAGCGCCTCAAGAACGTGATCACCGTCCGCCGCAAGCGCGCGAAGAAGGGCCGCTTCGATATCAAGCGCACGCTGCGCCAGAACCTCGAGTACGGCGGCGTGCCGTTCAAGCTGCGCTTCGAGAAGCGCAAGAAAGAGAAGCCGCAGGTCGTCATCCTGTGCGACGTTTCCGACTCGGTGCGCAACGCCTCGCGCTTCATGCTGCAGTTCGTGTACTCGCTGCAGGATCTCTACTCGCGCGTGCGCAGTTTCATCTTCGTCGCCGACATCGGCGAGGTGACCGAATGCTTTCGCAACAACGACGCCAAGGAAGCGCTCGACGTCGCGCTCAAGGGCGATATCATCAACGTGTACGCGCACTCGAACTTCGGCTACGCGTTCCGCAACTTCGTCACCGATCATCATCGGCTCGGTGAACAAACGCACGACCGTCATCGTGCTCGGCGACGCGCGCAACAATTACAATCTCCCGCACGATTGGTGCTTGCGTGAAATCCGCCAGCGCGCCAAAAGAGTGATCTGGCTTAATCCTGAGAGCCGCAATACGTGGGGCTTCGGCGACAGCGAAATGGATCGCTACGCCCCGCACTGCGACCTGGTGGAAGAGTGCCGCAATCTCAACCAGCTTTACCGCGTCGTCGATCGGTTGGTCGCCGGCTGACGGACTCGTTCCGCGCGGCTGCGCAGCTTGTTCGGTTGACCACTCGGCGTCTTTGGGCCAAGATATTTCCTCCGGGTGATGCGCGTGATTTCGACTCGAAACCGCGCCCGCTTGATGAAAAAAGGGTGAAGAATCCGCCGATGGCTGGTCACAGGGAAGACTTCATTTTGATGATCGTAGGCGGGATCACGCTCGACCCGTCGACCAAGATGCCGATCGTCGTGCTGAAGGACCCCGACAACAAGCTCAACCTGCATATCTGGATCGGCCCGCTCGAAGCCACTGCGATGGCCACCGAGCTCGAAGGGATCAAGCCGCAACGCCCGATGACGCACGACCTGCTGCGCAACCTGATGGCCGACTTCGGCGCGACGGTCGAGTCGGCCGAAATCACCGAGCTGCGCGAGAACACGTACTTCGCACGAATCATGGTCAAGACGCGCGACGGCAAGGCGCTCGAAATAGATTCGCGGCCGAGCGACGCGATCGCGCTGGCGCTGCGCACCAAGTCGCCCATTTACGTCGCCAAGAAAGTGCTCGAGGCCTCCAGCGAGCTCCACGAATCCCAGGGCGAACAGCAGACTTCGGATCAGAACCTGGCCAGCGTGTCGCGCGACAAATGGTCGGAGATCCTCGAGCGGATGTCGCCCGAGGATTTCAAATACAAGATGTAGGGCGCGTGCGCGCCAGTTCCTCTGATCCTCTGCCGGGCGGCGCCCGCTGGAGCATTCGATGCCGCCGACTACTCATCGCCGAAAACTAAGTCAAAAAGAACTGCGGGCGCCCGACGAATTCACCACCTTCGTCGATAACGCGCGCGAGTTCCTGATTAACAATCTCACCCAGGTGCTGATCTCGGCCGGGGTGGTCGTGATTGTCGGCGCGGTCGTGATTGGCGTCTACTACTACGAGCGCCATCGCGACAGCGTTGCGTCGGCCCGGTTCTACGATGCGATCACTGCGCTGAACTCCGGCAAGAATAAAGACGCCGAGACGCAGTTCAAGCAGCTCGCCGACGAAGAGCCCGGGCGGCAGCTCGGACGCCTCGCGCGCTTCTACCTCGCGAGCGCATACCTTGCCGACGGGGACCTGCCCAACGCGCGCGATTCGATAGTCGCGTTTTTATCCGAGGAGCGTGACCCGTTGTTTCGCAGTCTCGCGCTGACGAACCTCGCAGTGGTCTACGAGCGCATGGCCGATTGGAAAAAAGCGGCGGGCGCTTATCAGCAAGCGGCTGCGGATCCGGGGCCTGAGCAGGCGAGGGCGGAGCTGGGTGTGGCGCGGATGCTCGCGAAGTCGGGCGACAAGCAGGGTGCGATCGCGGCCTATCGCGGCTTCCTGACGGCGCATCCGTTCGCGCAGCAGCGCCAGGACGTGCTGGAATCGCTCGCGCTGCTCGGCGCTCCCGCCGAGATTCCGCCACCGTCCTCAGCCGCGGCGGCTGGACCGCGCGCGGTCCTTATTCATTAGTCGCAGCGGCCGTCGCACATCTTTATGAATCCCGCGGGCGGTTCAAAAGCACTCGCAGGTATGTCTTTCAACTCGATGCGAGTCACCGCATATCCGGACAGGCCACCGCAGCAATCGATCAGACTCTCTAAGGGGAATGCCGCTTACTCCGCGGGGAGGTGCATAAGGGACGAAGTCAGGGTAGTCAAGTGTGTCGCGCGTGAAATCAGAATAACCGGCCTTCTGGTAGAGAGGTCGCAGGAGCTTGACCATCTGATCGAACTCAGCGACTCCTGGAGCATCCGTAGAAATGCAATCGACCTCTGTCGATATTCCCCAGTGTGTTGACTCGCCGCTGCCACGATATTCGTCGCATGAATAGCCGGCAATTTTCCTGCGCTTACCGGTCGGCTTCAACTTTCCTATGTTCAGAGGATTGATCCCTTCGAGAGGTGGTTCCGGAAAAGGATCTTGCGAGTAAGACTTCGTGGCGTAATCGACGTGAATTCGAATGCCTGTTTCGAGATCGTCAATATCCACCGACGTGGGTTGGCAGCTATGGTCTTCGCCTTCGCTGCTGTCCGCTCGCTTGGGTGGTATGCCTGCGGAGACTAGCGACCCCCATCTCACGCGGTGCCCTTGAATGATCTCGGTGAGCGGGCATCTATTGGCGCTATGAGGTGCTTCCTTCGAATCGCCGCTCTGCAATCGATCTCGATAAATGATCAGCCCGGCAAGACGATGGGTCGGCACAAAACACAACGACCGCCAAAATGTATATCGGCCAGCTCCGCAGCACCGGCGCTATTTCCCGGCGAGCTCCGAGTTAATCACGAACTCCATAATTTTTCCGTCGGGCAGTCCCACCACCGGGATTCCGTTAACGAAGAAGGTCGGCGTCGACGAGACGTGAATCGAGTTGCCGTCGTTCTGATCCTGCTTGATGCGAGCCGCGGTCTGCGGTGAGTCCATGCACGCTTTGAGTGAAGGCGCGTCGAGCTTCTGCGCCTTCGCCAGCTTGTCGACATTGTCCTGCAGATTTTTCGCGTTGATCGTTCCCTGGTTGGTGTAGAAGTAGCGCGCGAAGTCCCAGAACGCTGCCGGGTTCTGCTCGCGCGCGCATTCGGCGGCAGCCGCGGCCTTGGCGGCCCACGGATGCACGTTGAGCGGGTAGGCTTTGAAAATCACCTTCACCTTGCCCTTGTAGGTCGTGTTGACCAGCGTCTCGAGCGTGCTGAACGCGTGCGCGCAAAACGGGCATTCGAAGTCGGCGAACTCCACGATTGTGACCTTGGCATCAGCCGGTCCCTGCGTCGGGCGGTCGTCCAGGGTTACACCGCTCATGTTGACCCGTCCCCATGGCTCGGTGCTGGTGTCGAGGAACTGCCCGATGACCGCCTTGGTCTCGTCTTTGTCGAAGAACAGCGTGGTGGTGATCGTCTGTCCCTGTTCATTGCTCACGCTCAACTGGCGCGCGAACAGGCCGTCGATAGGCGTCTTGAAAGCGGGGCCGAGCTTGATCAGCTCCGCATTGGGAAGCTTGAAGTGCTTTTGCAGAAAGGTCTTCATCGCAGCGTCGCGCGCGGGATCGGTGGCGATGGGCGCGGCGACGGAAGGGGAGAGCCCTTGGGCGTTCTGCGCGAGGGCATTGCGCGCGGCGCTGAAGAACAGCATCGCGGCAACGAGGGCGCAGATACTTGCTATCTTGTTGCCGTAGAGTAGCTTCGCATAAGAAGTATTATGTAAACTAGCCGTACTGGTCGCCGAGCCGCCAAGCGAACATCCGCGCCCTGATTTTTGTCCGATTTCGCAAGCCATGTCGTTCCCTCTTCTCCTGCGCCAACGGGCGCGCGCGTACTTTAACTACAACCGAGCCAATGAGACAATCGCGAAATGTCGAAATGGCTCTCGACGCTTCGAGCACTGATCGTTGGCGCAAGGAGCGCCTCTGCGGAGCAACCGCTATCGGTGCGTAGTGCGCTGAAAGTACGCGGCGGGCGCGCTCGCCGCGCCGACTGCGACGCGCGATCCGCGCGGACGGTTCACAACCTGAAGGCCTGACTGCTTACAGATGGAGAGGCTTCGATATCCCGCGTTTCTGATCGGTTTCGCCTTGAGCTTGGTCAATATTTTGTGGCCTCCACCAGCTTCTTTCGCGCAGGCCGCGCACCCAACCGCAAGAAATCTGAACCCTTCGGCCTCGCGTGACGATGCGGCCGAAGGCGACTGGCTTGGCTATCGGAATGGGAAAAGCGGGTTGTCATTCCGATATCCGCCTTCTTTGTGGGTTAGTGAACCGGACCCCGCTAAGCTCGGGCTGCCCGACGACTCGATAGTGGACTTGCGCGGCTATGTTGGTTTGAATCGTCGCCACATTATCGTGCTGCGCTTCATGTGCGAGCCCGGCGAGCAGACGCCCGAAATGGCGGCTACGAACGCGCACGCATTTCTAAGACACTCTCAGGGTAAACATGATTGTGCTCCGGCCACCTCGATGAGGCTCGACCGTAACGAGGCAATCTTGGAATGCAGCTGCGGATGGGGTGGGTCGTGTCAGTGGACCCTGTACATCTTGCAGCCACGCGCATGCAGCATCTTCCCGGGAGGACCTCCGGCAGGCCCCTACGACAACCACCTACCTCTGCACGATGGGCACTTTCCGCTGTTGTCGATCATCAAGACGGTGCATTTTGAATCGGCAACAAAATGAGCGACGCTCGCGCGGGAGAAGTTTTCGGGGAATGAAGTGCTAGGAGTACTATGTGAACTACGAATTGATTGAAAATCGAAAAAGGCCTGAAATCATTGACTCTCCAACGCTCCTCGTTTCGAGTGTGCTTTGCGTCCGGCGTGGATTGAGACAACCGCCGGCGCCGAATTCCGCACAGTTCTAGCTAATCACGGCTGCTCCGTACAGCGCCCGATTCTTTGCCGTTAGCTGCCGGTCTGTGGCCCAACGCGCGCAACGCCCGGCGCGCCACGAAATTGCGCGGCTCGAGCTTGAGCGCGGCTTCATAGTACGCCACCGCGCTCGCGCCTCGTTCCAACGCCGCCGCGCATCGGCCCATCGCGATCAACAGATCGACGCCGTCGGCGCCGAACTCGCGCGCGCGCTTGAGCGCGGCGAACGCTTCGGCGAATTTCTCCTGATCGGCGAGCGCGAGGCCGAGCCGCACAGTCGCTTCAGCATTCAGCGGGTCGAGATCGAGCGCGTCGCGGTACATCGCGAGCGCCCCGCGCTTGGCTCCCTTCGCATAGAGATCGCGCGCCGCGGCGGCCATCCGCGCGGCCTCCTCGCTCCATGCCCGCGATTCGATTTCCACCGTGATCTCTTCGTGCGACACTTCAGCTTTGACCAGCTTCAGCTTGTCGCCCAGGTATTCGCGGATGCGCTCGAGCACCGCGTCGCCGTTGGTTTCCGGGGACTCGAGAAATGCGAGCCCGACCGGATCCCCGACGTGATCGATTCGCCGGATGACGAGCGAGCGCCGCGCGCGCATCGTTCTCGATGGCGGCTGTCGATCAGACGCGCTCATTGGGATCGAAGAGCTTGCGATATTCGTCGAGCGCGAAGCGGTCGGTCATGCCTGCGATATAGTCGGCGACGGCGCGCGAGATCGGCTCGCCATAGCGCTCGGCGCGCGCGACCACGTGTCCGGGCATCTGGCGCGGTTCCGTCATGTAAGTTTGAAACAAGGCGGCGAGCACCCTGCCCGCCTTCTCGGTCATGCGGCTGACCCGGTAATGCCGATACAATCGATCGCGCATGACCTGCTTGATTTCCTCGACCTTGGCGCCCGTCGCGGAGCCGAAACATGCCAGCGCCCTACCCGCCTTGCGCACGTCCTCGACGCTGCGGATTTTGTTGCGCTCCAGTTCGCGCGCGAGATTAGTCATCAGGTCGGTGGACATCGCGTCGATCATCCTGATCACGGTCTGATAGCGGATCACGCGCATCTCGGCCGCCGGATAGGAATCGCGCGCGGTGCTCGCCGACTCCCTGAACAGCGCAGACGCGTTGAGTTCCTCGACGGTCAGCATCTGCGCCTTCAAGCCGTCGTCAACGTCGTGGGCCAAGTACGCGACCTCGTCCGCCAGGTCGACGATTTGCGCCTCGAGGCATGGATAGGTGCTCGCGTCGAACTCCTGCGCGGCGGGACGATCCTGGAAATGCGAATGCTTGACGATTCCCTCGCGCACCTCGAAGCTCAGATTGAGTCCGCGAAAATTCGGATAGCGGATCTCTATCCAGTCGACGGTGCGCAAGCTCTGCGCGTTGTGATCGAAACCGCCGTACGGCGTCATCAGCTCATTGAGAACTTTCTCGCCGGCGTGGCCGAAGGGCGTGTGACCCAGGTCGTGCGCGAGCGCCACCGCCTCCGCCAGTTCCTCGTTGAGTCCCAGCGCGCGGGCGACAGTGCGCGCGATTTGCGCGGCCTCGAGCGTATGCGTGAGGCGAGTGCGGTAGTAATCGCCCTCGTGATTGACGAAGACCTGGGTTTTGTATTCGAGGCGTCGAAACGCGGCCGAATGAATAACGCGGTCGCGGTCGCGGGCAAAGACGGTGCGAATCGGATGCTCGGGTTCGGGAAAGCGACGCCCACGACTGGCCCGCGACGCCATCGCATAAGGCGCCAACGTGCGCCCCTCTATTTCCTCGAGCTCCTGCCTCGTCCGCAGCATTGCGTCCAACAGCTGAGATGCTACCACGCCGCCGACGGCTCCCGAAGCGTCCCGCTCGACATCGTTCAACATGCTGCGGCCTTAGCCGCGACCGGCGGATTCCTATAATGGATCTGTTGACGTGTCCCGCACTCGAAACCTCGGCTCCATCCGCCGGATCATTTTGACGATCCTCATGAGCGCGCTGTTCACCGCCTGCGCGACGTCACGTCCGCCCCAGCCCCCTCCTCCTCCGCCTGCGCCCACGCCTCGCCCAACTCCGACGCCCGAGATAGTCGGGATGGCCTCGTGGTACGGCCCGGGCTTCCATGCTCATAAAACTTCGGCCGGCTTGACTTACGACCAGGAGGACCTGACGGCGGCGTCGATCGCGTTTCCGTTGGGCAGCCGCGTAATGGTCACGAACCTGGACAACGGACGCTCCGTCGAAGTGACGATCACCGACCGCGGACCATTCAAGAAGGGCCGCAAGATCGATCTGTCGCACAAGGCGGCGCGGATGATCGGGATGCTCGATCAGGGCACGGCGCGCGTTCGTATCTCGCTCATCAGCAAGCCGCCGGGCACGCGCGACGTTGGCGCGCCGCTGCGCTACTGGGTCCAGGTCGGTTCATATTCGGATCAGCAGAACGCCGAGCAGGTGCGCGGCCGGCTGGCGTCCTCGTATCCTGATGTCCATGTCGCCCAAGTCCTTGATGCAGATAGCCACCGCTATTACCGTGTACGCATGGGCGCATTCGCGACTCGCGCGGCGGCCGAGGCGCGCGCGTCCGACTCAGCGAGATTTGGATTGCCCATCATAATCGTCACCGAATGACCAGCCGAGCCATCTACTTTGCACGACGGCTCTGGTGGCCAATCTGCGCCCTCGCGGTCCTGGTTCTTCTGCACGGATGCACCTACTCTCTCGTCAATGGCGACCGGGTTAATTCGCAGCAGGCCGCGAAAATCGAGGCTGGCATTCAGAGTGTTCGCCAGCTTCGTTTCAAGCAGCCGGTCCCGCTCGTCGTCAAAACCGCCGACGAAGCCGAGGCTATGATGGAGACCGACCTGATGCGCGACTACACCGACAACCAGCTCGAGGCTGACGCGGTAGCCGGCGAGCTTACCGGCCTTTATCCGACGGGGATCGATCTCAAGGCCGCGTCGCTCAAGCTGCTGAAGAGCCAGGTCGCGGGATTTTACGATCCGCACGGCAAGGAAATGGTTCTGGTCGAGGGCGGCGCGAATCTTGGCATCTGGAACAGCGCGGCTCAGTTCATGATTCAGCGCGACATCGTCGGCGAGATGCTGCTGGCGCATGAGCTGACGCATGCGCTTCAGGATCAGAATTTCGATCTGGGAGCGAACCTCGACAAGGTGAAGGACGACGACGATCGCGCGCTCGCGCTCAAGTCCGTCGCCGAAGGCGATGCGACCCTTGCGGGGTTTGCGTACGCGGTCGGCGGGATGGACGACAGCACCGCAGACACGCTCGCCAACAATCTAAAGCAGCTCCCGAAGGCTCTGGCAGCGGAAGCGCCCGACACGCCCGAGGGTCTGAGCGCGCCGCTGTTGTTCCAATATTCCGAGGGAGTCCGCTTCGTCAGCGA
Source organism: uncultured delta proteobacterium (assembly GCA_963805315.1). GTDB lineage: Bacteria > Desulfobacterota > Binatia > Binatales > Binataceae > Binatus. The sequence continues at coordinate 284,512 of CAWDTQ010000015.1, read as the reverse complement.
GGCATATCGGCGCGGTGGATGGCCCGCGGTCGACGCGCTCTACCGCAATCCTCCGCAGTCCAGCCACCAGATTTTGCATCCGGAGCTCTACTTCGACGGGCCTGCGCCCCAGCCGCGAATCGAGCTTGCCGGCTACGACAGAATCATGAGCGGATGGAAAAAAGCCGACGACGATACTTACGGCGAGCTGCTTTTGCGCGTAATTCTCGAGCGCAATCTCGGCAAGCAGTCCGCCGAACTCGGACTCGCCACGCGATGGACCGCCGACCGCATGATCATCCTGCAGGACAAACGCGACGTGAATGTGATCTGGATGCTTGCTTTCAGCGACGGGCAGACGGCCGGCCACTTCGCCGTCGTATACGAGACGCTGCTCGATCGCCTGCTCGGCGACTCCACCCCGCATCGCATCGACACGCGCTCGAATGCGGTGCTCGTTGTCATCGGACAGGGTGCTGATTATTTCGACGCACTCGCGCCCGCGATCTGGAACGCGAGCGCGATCGATTCGAGCGGCGTCCGCGCTCGCATCGAGCCCTCGGCAGCATCATCGGTTCAATGATGTTTGGCAGCTGCCGCCGCCTTCGCGAGGTCGTCGCGATCGAAATCCATTACCAGCAGCCGCAGGAACAAGTTTCCCCGCGGCGGCTCAGAAAGTTTGGCAGGATAAGGAAAATAAACTTCCCTGGCGAAGCCGCGGTAGCGTTCGATGGTGGGTTTCAAAGCTTCGTAGGAGCCGGTGACGCCCACTGCTATCCCATCGTCGGCCGCGGGTCCGAGATACAGTCCACTTCCGCTTCTAATGTCGCGATCGCGAACCCAACCCGACGGCAGGAAGCCGAGCGATTGAAGCTCGAACGGCGTCAGCATTGACGTCTCGCCTCCATTAGCAAGGTATTGTTGCGCAGCGATCAAGAGCGCATCGAATCGAGCGCTATCGGACCGGGTTTCCATCTCGATGGCGGTGAGTGCCCGGTATCGCGCCAACTCCGCGGCTGGGACTCGGCAGATGTACACGCCGCCGGCATGTTGCACACTGGCACCAACAACGGACATCAGCGACTTCCATGAATTCCATACCTCGTCGGTGACAAGTATGGTGCCGACGTCATGATTAGCTAAGAAAGCTTTCAACTGATCTCCTGCATCGGGAACAACCTCTCCTTGCCGAAGGTAGTTGGTAATGGGCCATGCCAGGAAGGCGTCCGGCGGACTACCCGACACGTAGCCACCAGCCATCCTGTAGTACATTTCAGTCTCAGCCTGCCATAGCATGGAGTCCTGCGAGGGAAGCACCACAACAATTTCGTCCCTGGCCAGATAGTTCTTGAATAACGTGGTAGTGAAGAATTCGGGCGACGCAATTGGTCGAACCCAATACTCACTCGATAGGTTAGGCAGTAGAAACAATACAATCAGAGCGGTTCCTACATACCTCCAAGGCTCCGACATATCCCGGTCACTGAGAAGCAAAGACACAATCACTGCCAGCGCGAGAAATGCATAGATCATGAATCGCGACGGAAGCGCACTGTTCAATAGCGGAAGATGAGTAGCCAGTTTCCACGGCATCCCCGGTCCGACGTATCCAGCGAAATGTAATCGAGGCCCGATTGCCAGGACGCACGTAGCGGCCACAATTACAACCAGTGCCTTACCCTTTAAGTCGTCCCAGCGACGGTGACCGAACCAAATCAAAACGACTAACAGGGGCAGGCTCAGATAACCGGTCGGTTCTTTACGACCTTGCGTAAAACAATCCGACACCTTGATCAGCCAGTTGTTAGCCCCCACCAGAACGGCAGGGGTGGGAATGAAAAAGTTCAACACGTCGACAGAGTAAGCGGACGGCGAGTTTATGGATTTGCCGGGATAGCCCGAGACCAGGACGTAGTACAAGTATGGCGCCAGAATTACAGTGACGATCGCCACGCTGATCGCGATGGGTTTGAGTAACCGGATGAGACGGGCCCTCAACGACTGCTCCGCGAACCAATAGAAGGTCAAGATACCGACCGCGCCGAACACGATCATAGTGGCGAAGGTTTCGGTGGCAAGAAGGAACTGAGTAATAAGTACGGCGGCAAGAAGCATGCTGAAGGTTGCCTCCAGAATGCGATCGTCGAGTCTGAGTAGTACGACGTACACCGCGAGTGGGATTGGAAATACGAACAGAAGATTCAAGTGTCCTATAGCGAGATGGTGAAGAATGTACGGTGAGAAACCGAATATGTATCCGCTCAGAAACGATGGCCAATAACTATTCGAGATGTACCGACAAAGGATGAAGGCGCTCCAGGCGGCGAGCGCAGGGCACAGCAATACGAGGAGGTTGTAGGACGCCACGGCTCCCAGTGAGGCAGTCAGTGGATAGGCAACAAAGCTTGCAAGTGGGATAGCAGCCACCCATGAGAGGTTGATGCCTAGCGGCGCCCATACGGCTTTGGTGATAAATGGGTTGATACCGGTGGCTACAGCATGCGGCCACCAGACCAGCGACCAGACGTAGGTTCCAGGGTCAAAGCTTTTGCCGAGCACAAAAGATGAGAGTCCTTTGAACAGCGGGCGTCCAAAGAACAAAATCGCGAATGCCTGGTAACCTGCAAGAGTCAGCAGACTGCAAAGATCTATCGCGCTAGCATCCGGCGCGCGATATTCCCGCAGTGGTCCAGGCTGACTAGTGCTGATGGTCGATTCCTCGGGCATGAGTACAGCGCCGGCCCTATCCTACATCGCCGAGACTGAAACCGAGCGCCAGCATTTTGTGCACAGCTGTACGTGCGCCTTCCGACTCCGGGCTCGTCAGCGCAGGATCTCGCCCGATCCATTCGTCCGCCATCTTGCGCGCGCGTTCGATCGTGCGATGGTCGCGAATCAGATGCACGAAGCGCAGCGGCAGCGCGCCGGTCTGCCGCGAGCCCAGCAAATCGCCCGGCCCGCGCAGGCGCAAATCGGCCTCCGCTATATCGGCGCCCGTCGTGCATTCGCGCATGACAGCGAGGCGATCCAACGCCGCTTCGTCCGCGTCGCTCGACGCCACGATACAGCATCGCGATGCCTTGGGGCCGCGCCCCACCCTGCCGCGTAGCTGGTGCAATTGCGCCAGACCGTAGCGCTCGGCCGCGACGACCACGATTATCGTGGCCTCCGGCACGTCGATTCCAACTTCGACCACAGTAGTGCAGACGAGTATATCAATCGCGCCGTCACGAAATTCCCGCATCGCGCGATCCTTTTCCGCCGCGCTCATCCTGCCGTGCATCGCGCCGATTCTCGCGCCGCGCAGCGTACTCTTTTTGAGGCGCGCCGCCGTAGCCGACACCGACTTGGCTTCGTCCTCATCGCCGTCGATGAACGGCACGACGTAGTAAGCGCGCCCTCCGCTTGCAATCTCGGCGCGGATCGCATCATGCACCCGCTCGAGTTCGTTTTCAGTGTGAATTTCGGTGACGATTGGCGTGCGCCCGGCCGGCAGCTCGTCGAGAAACGACACGTCGAGATTCGCGAACAGGCTCATCGCCAGGCTTCTCGGAATCGGCGTCGCCGTCATCATAAGCAGGTTCGCCATGGGCCCGACCGCCTTCATCTTCGCGCGATCGAAAACGCCGAATCGATGCTGCTCGTCGATCACGCCGAGCGCCAGGTCGCGCATCCGCACCCGCTCCTGTATCAACGCATGCGTGCCGAACACGGCGCCGATTTCGCCGGTGGCGAGCCCGCGCAAAATCGCGTTGCGCGCCGCACCCGTCACATTCCCCGTCAGGATCGCGCTCTTTACGCCGAGCCGTCCGCAGACGCGCGCGAAGTTTTTGTAGTGTTGCTCCGCGAGCAGTTCCGTCGGCGCCATCATCGCCGCCTGATGCCCGCATTCAACGGCCCGAAGCATCGCCCAGAACGCAACTATCGTTTTGCCGCTGCCGACGTCGCCCATCAACATCCGGTTCATCTGGCTGGGCCGGGCGAGATCGGCACTGATTTCTTCAATCGCGCGGGATTGCGATCCGGTCATGCTGAACGGCAACTCATCGTTCATTCTCGCGGTAAGGCTTTGGGGGCCATCGAGCGCTATTCCGGTGCGACGCGCGCTGCGCAGGCGTTCAATTGAAAGCGCCAGCTCGAATGCGAACAGTTCATCGAATGCGAGCGCCATGTGCCCGCGCGACTCGCCGTTCGCCAATGCCTCGAAGTCGGCATCGGCCGGCGGATCGTGAATGTAGCGCAACGCCGCGCCAACCGACGGAATGTCGCCGCGTAGTTCTTCCGGCAACGCTCCGCGAATCGAATCGCCCGCGTCGGCCAGTGCGCGCGCAACCAAAGTTGCGAACAATCGTTGGCCGACAATCGACGGCAGGCGGTAGACCGAGCGAATCGCCGTCGGCTCACCATCCGACAGGCGATGGAGCTCCGGTTGCACGATCTCGATTCCGCTCTCGTTGTCAGCGCCCGCCGCGACTCGCCCCCGCACCAGGACGCGCTCGCCTCCCGGCAAATACCCGCGCATGTAAGCAGGAAGGTTGAACCACACGACGCGAATTTGCCGACCGCCGACGTTGAGCCATCCCGACGCAAGCCGCCGCCACCGCGACCCACGCATGGGCCGCTCGGAAATCTTCCCGAGGTCGCCTTCAACGACAACGATATTCCCCGGGCGCAGCTCTTCGGCGGGCGTGCGCTCGCGCCAATCCTGGTAACGCATCGGCAAATGAAACAGCATGTCGCCCGCCGTGACGAGCCCGCGCGCTTCCAGAGCCGCGGCGCGCTTGGGTCCAATCCCCGGCATCGCGGCGACCGGACTGTCGAGTCGAATCGACCTGCACGCTGGTCGCGCGCCTTTTATCCTGCTTGAGAGGTCGGGTGAGGATTCCGAGTCGTTCACCGAATCTACGCTCGATGGTAATCCTGCAGCGCGCGCACCTCGAACGGCTCATGTTTCAGCGCGTAGATTCCTTCGACGGCGGCCTTCGCCCCCGCCATCGTAGTGCAATACGGCAGCCGAAGTTCCAGCGCGGTGCGCCGAATCGAGAACGAGTCCCGGGTCCCGCTCGCGTCCGGAGTGTTGACGACCATCGCGACCCGCCCCTCCTTCATCGCATCCACTATATGCGGGCTGCCTTCGAGCACCTTGTTGATGGCCTCGCACTTGAACCCGAGCTTACGAATATGGTTGGCGGTCCCGCGCGTCGCAATCAGCTCGAATCCCATCGCAACGAGCCCGCGCGCGATCGGCTCGAGGTATCGCTTGTCCTCGTCACGGACGCTGATGAACACCAGGCCGGTGTCTGGCAGATTCGACGAGGCCGCCAGCTCTGCCTTGGCAAACGCCATCGCGAACGTCTTGTCGATTCCCATCACCTCGCCGGTCGATTTCATCTCCGGCCCAAGAATCGTGTCGACGCCCGGAAATCGCCCGAACGGGAACACCGACTCCTTGACGGCGACGTGCGCCGGCACGCGTTGCGTCGTGAATCCGATCTCGCTGAGCTTCCTTCCCGCCATCACCAGCGCCGCGTACTTCGCGAGCGGCGCGCCAATCGCCTTGCTGACGAAGGGAACCGTGCGCGACGCGCGCGGATTAACTTCCAGGATATAAACCTCGTCGCGATAGATCGCGTATTGAATATTGATCAGCCCGATCACGCCGAGTTCGCGCGCCAGCATCGTCGTCTGCGCGATCAGCTCCTTCTGCACGGCCGAGCTCAGCGTCGTCGGCGGGATCGCGCACGCGCTGTCGCCAGAATGAATCCCGGCGTGTTCGACGTGCTCCATTATTCCGCCGACCACGACCCGCTCGCCGTCCGCGATCGCATCCACGTCAACTTCGATCGCGCCCTGCAGGTAGCGATCGATCAACAGCGGATGCCGCTCGGAGGCTTGCAGAGCCTGCGTCACGTATCGGCGCAGCTCTTCTTCGTTCGGAATTACTTCCATCGCGCGGCCGCCCAGCACGTACGACGGCCGAATCAGCACCGGATACCCGACCTTCGCCGCGCCCGCGATCGCGTCGTCAAGTCCGCGCGCCAGCACTCCTTCCGGCTGCCGCAAGCCGAGCTTCGTGACCATCGCGTTGAAGCGCTCGCGATCCTCCGCGCGGTCGATAGCGTCGGGGGTCGTCCCCAGGATCGGTACGCCCGCCCGCGCCAGCGGTACTGCGAGCTTCAGTGGCGTCTGTCCGCCGAACTGCACGATCACTCCGACCGGCTGCTCGCGCTCCGCAATCGCTATCACGTCCTCGAAGGTCAGCGGTTCGAAGTACAGGCGATCCGAGATGTCGTAGTCGGTCGAAACGGTCTCGGGGTTGCAGTTCACCATGATCGTTTCGAAGCCGGCCTCCTTGAGCGACATGCTCGCGTGCACGCAGCAATAGTCGAACTCAATCCCCTGCCCTATCCGGTTCGGGCCGCCGCCCAAAATGATCACCTTCTTGCGTGCGGTGGGTGGCGCTTCGTCTTCGCCTTCGTAGGTCGAGTAGAGGTAGGGCGTGAAGGCTTCGAATTCGGCGCCGCAGGTATCGACCGATTTGAAAACCGGGATCACTCCGGCCTCGCGCCGCGCCGCCGCAACTGCGGCTTCGTCGACGCCGCGCAGATCCGCGATTCGCCGATCGGAAAATCCCATCGGCTTGAACTCACGGAAGTAGGCTGCGCCGAGCGGCTCGCGCGCGACGCGCTTTTCCTCCGCGACCAGCTCAGCCACCGCGTCGATAAACCACGGATCGATCTTGCTCAGCTCGTAGACTTCCGCGCGCGTTATGCCGAGGCGCAAAGCGTCCGCCAGATGGTACAGGCGATGGCTGCTGGCGGTCGCGACCTGCTTGCGAATCTGCGCCGCCTCGTGAGCGCTCGGCCGCTCTGAGAGCCCGCTCTCGAGCCCGTGCGATCCGATTTCGAGTGAGCGCAGGGCCTTTTGCAGCGACTCCTTGAAGGTCCGCCCTATCGCCATCGCCTCGCCGACCGACTTCATCTGTGGGCCCAGCTCATCGGCCGCGCCGCGAAATTTCTCGAACGTGAAGCGCGGAATCTTCGTCACAACGTAGTCGATGGTCGGCTCGAAGCACGACGGCGTCATGCGCGTGATGTCGTTGGGAATCTCATCGAGCCGGTAGCCCACCGCCAGCCTCGCCGCGATCTTGGCGATCGGAAATCCGGTCGCCTTCGAGGCGAGCGCCGAGCTTCGCGACACGCGCGGGTTCATCTCGATCACCACCATCCGTCCGGTAGCCGGATCGATCGCAAACTGGATGTTCGATCCGCCGGTATCGACGCCGATTTCGCGGATGATCCGAATCGCGGCGTCGCGCATGAGCTGGTATTCCTTGTCAGTCAGCGTCTGCGCGGGCGCGACCGTGATCGAATCGCCGGTGTGCACGCCCATCGGATCGAGGTTCTCGATCGAGCAGATGATCACGACGTTGTCCGCCGTGTCGCGCATCACCTCGAGTTCGAATTCCTTCCACCCTTCGACCGATTGCTCGATCAGCACCTCGTGGCTCGGCGATTGTTCGAGTCCGTACGCCACCTTGGCGCGATAGTCGTCGAGTTCGCGCGCGATCGAGCCGCCGGTTCCGCCCAGCGTTCGCGACGGCCGGATAATCACCGGCAGACCGAGTTCGCCCAGCACCCGCTCGGCGTCGGCCACCGAATGAGCGATCGCGGAACGCGGCACCTCGAGCCCGATTTTCAACATCGCATGCTTGAACAGGTCGCGATCCTCGGCCTTCTTGATCGCTTCGAGCTTGGCGCCGATAAGTTCGCACTTGAATCGATCGAGTACGCCCGCCTCGGCCAGCTCGATCGCCAGGTTCAGCGCGGTCTGCCCGCCGACCGTCGGCAGGATCGCGTCCGGGCGCTCGCGCTCGATAATTTTAGTCAGCACCGCCAGCGTCATCGGCTCGATATATGTGCGATCGGCCAGTTCCGGATCGGTCATTATCGTCGCCGGATTCGAATTGACGAGGATGAGCCGCAGCCCTTCCTCGCGCAGCGCCTTGACCGCCTGCGTGCCCGAGTAATCGAACTCGCACGCCTGCCCGATAACGATTGGGCCCGAGCCAATCAGCAAAACGGATTTTAGATCTTTACGAAGCGGCAACTTGGTAATCCCGATACTTTGAATTTCCGGTCATTGCGCCGACGCTTCGGCCGCGATGATTCGCTCCAACGCTTCGGCGCCATAACGCGGGAACGTTTCCACCAGTTTCCTGAATCGCGCGAACAGGTAGCTCGAATCATGCGGCCCCGGCGACGCCTCGGGATGGTACTGCACGGAAAAAAACGGCACCCCGGTTCCCTGCAGTCCTTCGACGGTGTTGTCGTTCAGGTTCAGATGCGAAAGTTTCGCGCGCCCTTTCAACGACTCGTCGTTGACCGCGAAGCCATGGTTCTGCGACGTGATCTCGACCCGCCGCGTGCGCAGATCCATCACCGGATGATTCGCGCCATGATGCCCGAAGTCGAGCTTGTAGGTCTTGCCGCCGAGCGCGAGCCCGAGCAACTGATGCCCCAGGCAAATGCCGAACACCGGCTTCTTGCCCAAAACGCCCGCGATGGCTCTGTAAGCGTACGGGAGCGCCGCGGGGTCGCCCGGTCCGTTCGACAGAAAAACTCCGTCGGGATTGTGCGACAGAATTTGTTCCGAAGTTGATACCGCCGGCAGCACCTTCACGCGAAAGCCGGTCGCGACCAGCCGGCGCAGAATGTTCAGCTTGATTCCGTAGTCGAGCGCCACAATCGTCGGCGCGTCGCGCATCGTTTCTGCGCTGGCGCGGACGTGCCCGCTCCCTAACTTCCAGTCGCCGAAGTCCCAATCGTATGGCTCGGCGGAGGTAACCTCTTTGACGAGATCGCGGCCGACCAATCCGGGCGACGCTTTGGCCTTGCGCACCAGAGAATCGGGATCGAGATCGACGCTCGAGATCACCGCTTCCTGCGCGCCACGAGTGCGCAGATGGCGCACCAGCGCGCGAGTGTCGATCCCCTCGATACCGACCACGCCGGCATCTTCCAGGTACTTTCCGAGCGGCATCTCCGAGCGCCAGTTCGACGGCCGCTCCCAGTATTCCTTGACGATGAAGCCCTCGACGTAGACGCGCCGCGACTCCGCGTCCTCGGCGTTGATTCCGACGTTGCCGATTTCCGGATAGGTCATGCAGACCAGCTGGCCCTTGTACGACGGGTCGGTCAGCACTTCCTGGTAGCCGGTCATCGCGGTGTTGAAGACCGCTTCGCCGACCGCCTCGCCGACCGCGCCGAATGCGCGGCCGCGGAAAATTCGTCCGTCGGCCAGCGCCAGTATCGCTTCGCGCCCCTTGCTCATCGCTCCGCTACGCCTTCCTCCCGTCGTAAACGATTTCGCCCGCGACGATAGTCAGGACCGCCCTGCCCTTCAGCCGCATCCCGGCGAACGGAGTGTTGCGGCTCTTTGACAGAAACTTTTCCGGCGCAACCGTCCACTCCAGATTGGGATTGATCACCGTGATGTCCGCGACCGCGCCCTCCGCAAGCGTCCCCGCCTCCAGTCGCAGCAACGCCGCCGGATTGACGGACATCATCTCAACCAATCGCGCGGGTTGTATCAACGATCGATGCACCAATTGAAGCGCGAGCCCGAGCGCGGTCTCGAGGCCCACGACTCCGTTCGCCGCATGAGCGAATTCCTCCGCGCTTGTCACGGTCGAGATGCGGCACCGGATGCCCTGGACCGAAAAAAGCGCCGAGCTGCTCCATCCGCTTCGACTTCGGATCATGCGGCGCATGGTCGGTCGCAATCATGTCGATGGTGCCGTCGCGAATCGCATCGAGCAGGTGTTCGACCTCGGCGTGACTTCGCAGCGGAGGATTCATCTTCGCGTTCGTTCCCCAGATCAGCGCCGCGCTCTCGTCCAGGTGAAATGATGAGGAGTCACTTCGCAGGTGACTTGCGCGCCATGCCGCCGCGCGGCGCGGATGAGATCGAGCGACTCGGCCGTCGACACGTGCGCCACATGAACGGCAGCGCCCGAGCCGATCGCCAGCGCGAGATCGCGCCGCACGCGATCCGATTCCGCAGAATCGGTGTAACCGCTGACGCCCAGATGCTTCGACACGGCGCCGGCGTTCAACGCGCCGTTGCATGACAGCGCGCGATCTTCTTCATGCAGCGAAACCGCATAGCCGAGCCGCTTCGTTTCATCCAACGCGCGCGACAGAACCATGGCGTCGTCGATCGGAATGCCGTCGTCGGAAAATAATCGCGCACCCGCGTCAACCATCGCGGCGAAATCGACCGGCTCGATGCCGCGAAGCCCCTGCGTGACCGCCGAGACCGGCACCAGCCGCGCCGAATGAGCCTCTCGGGCGCGCTCGAGCATGTAGCGGGTCGTCGCGGGAGAGTCGTTGACCGGCGACGTGTTCGCCATCGCCGCGACGGTCGTGAAACCGCCTGCCGCAGCGGCTCGCAGGCCCGTCAGAATCGTTTCCTTTTCGGGGAAGCCGGGATCGCGCAAATGTACGTGCGGATCGATCAGGCCGGGCACGATCCAGCATCCGCTAGCGTCAATTATAGTTGCGTCGTGCAAAATTCCCGGCGTCCCGGCTGGTTCGACCGCCGCGATCTCGCCGTCGCGCACGAGGACATCATACTGCCCGTCGAGTGCGCTCGCGGGATCGATCACTCGTCCGCCTCTGAGCAGGATTGAGTTCAATGCGCGGCCTCGGGTTCTTTCATCGGTTCGACGATCGAATAGATCGTCACGTGGTCGTGCGATTTGGTTTTCGGATCGGTTCCAGTCGCTGCGAGGCGCACCTGCACGCGCTCGGTGCGCGAGGTCGGGATGTTCTTGCCGACGTAGTTTGGCCGAATCGGGACGGCGCGATGCCCGCGATCGATCAACACCGCCAGCTTGACCGCGGCTGGACGCCCGCGCTGCCAGATCGTCGCCATCGCGCGCTGCACGGTCCAGCCGCTGTTAATCACGTCATCAACCAGAATTATGGTGCGGTCTTCGACGTTGAAATTCTCGGCGCCGTCGATCGGATGCAGTGCGTCGGCCGGTTTGTAGACGTCGAGCGCCGCGCACGGCGGCAGAACTCCAGTCTTCGATCCGATCAGGTCGCGCAGCCGAAGCGCAAGCATCGCGCCGCGACTGACGACGCCCACAATCGAGACGCCGGGCATATCGTGAGCGTCGGCAATCACCTGGTCGGCGAGCGATTCGATCGCGCGAACGACTTCCGCCTCATTCATAATTTCGCGCTGGGGGCCGCGCTTGTACGGTTCGTAGCCGCCTTCCTCGGCCTGCTTCACGCTGTCGAACACGGCCAGCGAGCCTTCTTCGATCCATTGGCGGACGTAGCCTTGCAGGTTTTCGTCGAAGCGATAGTAGCGATGCGAGCGCGCATGGCCGACGTATTCGGTCTTCAGTTCGCGTTCGCAGTAGTCGCACTTCAGCGCGAGTACGCTCGTATCCGCGCTGCGACCCAGCGTGAAGCGCGGCGCCAGGTAGGCGCCTTCGAACCGCGTGATGCAGTTCAGATTCGAGCATCGCGGCGGCGGCTCGGCCTTGAAGCGAATCGGCTCGGTTACCGGGCTCGGACTCGCGGATGCGCCGGCGGCGGCTTTCTCCATCAGCCACGCGATCAACGCCATCCGTACCGGAACGCCGGCTGCGGCCTGCTCGAAGTAAACCGCGCGCGGATCGGTGTCCAGCTCGTACGCCAGTTCGCTGGTGCGCGGCAGCGGATGCATCACGACGGCTTCATGCGTGCGGCTGGTGCGAAGCGCGCGCGCGTCGAAGCGGACGTAGTCGGCGGCGCCGGCTTCCTTCCCCGACATGCGCTCCTTTTGCAAGCGCGTGACGTAAAACGCGTCGAGGGAGGCCGGCGGCCTCGGCCGCCGGAATTTTTCGAAGCGCCTCGTCGCCGGTGAAGAGCGCCATCTGATGCGGCGCGCTGGGCGTCAGATATAGCGCGTCGAGGCCGCCGGCCAACGACTTCAGCTCGTCCATCGTGACGGTCGAGAAGCTGTAATTGCGTTCGGCGGCCAGCCGTTCGAGGACGTAGTCGGGAACGTCCATCCCGCTGGTCGGCACGGCGACGATGTTCGCGCCGAAACGCGCGAGCGCGTAGATCAGCGAATGCACCGTGCGGCCGAATTTCAAGTCGCCGCAGAGCGCGACCGTGAGTCCCTTCAGATGGCCCTTCTTCTTGCGCAGGATGTAGAGATCGCAAAGCGTCTGAGTGGGATGCTCGCGGCTGCCGTCGCCCGCGTTGAGAACCGGGCATGGCGCGTACTCGGCGGCCACGCGCGCGGCGCCGTCATGAGGATGGCGCAGCACGATAAGGTCGGCGTAACCGGCGACGACGCGCACAGTGTCGGCCAGGCTCTCGCCCTTGGCGGCGGAGCTCGCGTGCATGTCGGCCGAGCTAATCACGGCGCCGCCGAGGCGATGCATCGAGGACTCGAAGCTGAGGCGGGTGCGGGTCGAGGGCTCGTAAAACAGCGTCGCCATGATCAGTCCGGCGGCGGTGGTGATCTGTTCGCCGCGCTCCAGTTGAGCGGCGAAGCCGTCGGCGAGCGCAAACACGCGTTCGATGTCCGAGGTCTCGAGATCCTCGATCGAAACGACGTCAAATTTTGCCAGTCGTGACACTGCGGTTCTCGTCGCGCATCGGGCGCGGGTGTTCGACCTCATTTTGAGTTAGCGTTGCCAACCACGACCGCGTCCGCGCCGTCAATCTCGATGAGCCGCACGTAAACGCGCTGGCCGTGCGGCGCCTGGATGTTCTTGCCCACGTAGTCGGCGCGAATCGGAAGCTCGCGCTCTCCGCGATCGACGAGCACGGCGAGCTGAACCGATTCGGCGCGGCCCAGGTCGGAAATTGCGTCGAGCGCGGCGCGCACGGTTCGCCCGGTGTAGAGGACGTCGTCGACCAGCACGACGCGCTTGGCGTCGAGCGAAAACGGAATGTCGCGGCCGATCAGCCGGGGATCGCCGGGCAAGCCCCTGCCGTCGTCGCGGTAGGACGAGATGTCCAGCGTGCCGACGGGAATCTCGCGCTTGCCGTTGGCGCGCAACTCGACGGCGATCCGTTCGGCGAGCGTGGCGCCGCGGCGAACGATCCCGACGAGCACGACGTTATCCGAGCCGCCGTTGCGCTCGGCGATTTCCATCGCGATCCGTTTGACCGATCGCCCGACCTGCGCAGCATCGAGTGCGACGGTTTGCGCGGCGCTCATCGCGCTGCCCAAAAAAAATCCCGGCTGCAAAAACAGCCGGGTCCGGAAATATACACTCTCATTGTCATTCCTTTTCGCTATCTCAGTAGCGGGTTAAAGGTGACTAGAATTTATGATCGCTATGGATGTGCGTCAACCCCGCGCGCAAAAGTGAGACACTATTGCGATTTCTCGAATGCCTCTTCCATTGCGGCGGCCTCCAGCGAGAGGCCGCGCGTTTCGGGTAGCAACAGTGCGACGATGATCGCGTTGGGGATCGCGAGCAGGCTCAGGTAGCCGACCACGATCGACAGGCCGCCAAGGCGCACGGCAAGAACCGCGATCAAGGTCTGAGCGGAGATAGCAGCGGCCGCACCGATCAGTGCGAACCATCCCATCATCGCGCCGCGGATAGCGGTCGGAAAAAGTTCGGTCGCAATCGAATTGCCGCCGACCTGGCCAGCGCTAAGGCCAGCGGTGAAGATGCAATACGTGACCTCGATCCATAGCCAGCGAAGGCCCAAGTGCGCCGGAGGACCCCAATAGAAGGCGAGCGCGCCGAGACCGGTCATCATGCCCGCGACGAAAATCGTTGGGATGCGGCCGTAACGTTCGCAGCCTCGCGCGGCGAGCGGAAAGCCGAGCATCCCCACGCCGCCTCCGATCAGCATCAGGATGCTGGCGGCGCCCGGCGCCAATTTCACGACCGAGACCAGGTGGAAGTACGCCCAACTGCTGGCCGCGACCGCCGCGATGGTGCCCAGGAACGAGCAGACCAGGATCGTGATCGCGCGGCGTCGATAGAGCTGTCCGAACACGTCGTAAAAGTTGCTGGCCGAAGTCGTGCCGCTTGCGGCGGCGCGTTGCCAGCGGCCGCTTTCCGGGATGACCCGGGCCGCCAGCCACAGCGCGACGACGCCCATCGCCGACGCCACGACCAGCATCCATCGCCACGAGTGATGACTCGCCACCATCGGCATCGTAAGCAGGCACAGCCCGCCACCGAGACCCATCCCCAGTCCGCCCCAGCTTTGCCCCCGCGCACGCTCCTCGATCGCGAGTTCCTCGGCGAGGATCACGATACAGCCGGAGACCGTCGCGCCGATGAAGGCGTAGAGCGCGATCTCGCACACTGTGAACGCTGCTATGTTGGTCGCCAACGCGGCGGCGAGCGCGCTAACGGCAGTGCCAGCTATGCACGCCAGCACCATCCGGCGGCGTCCCAGCCGATCGATCATTCGCGAGAGTCCCAACGCGCCGATCGCGGAGAGCGAAATCCACGCGAACAGTCCTGCGATTCCCGACTCGCCAAGGTGAAAGCTCTTCGCAATCCAGGGTGCGCCGATGCCGTTGATCGACATCGTGAAGCCCGTGAAGGCGAGCACGCGCGCGACTGAACGGACGAACCCGCGACTACTCGGCGGGGCCTCCTGCTCGTCGGGCCCGCGCGAATCTCCAGCGATGTTGGCGGCCGAAATGATCAGACTTCACGACGGAAGCACGGGATTTCCTCGCGATCATGCGATGCGTTAGGCCAGCGCGTTTTCACGATATTGAATGTAGTCCTGCGCTCAGACCTCCGCCCCAATTTGACACCGAAACGGCCAGATACCACCTGGATTTGTTACCGCAGTGACACCATTCAGCTAAGTTTGACTACTCGCAACGCTGCAATATGGTGCGCGTCGGCAGGGAGGTTGACGCGGCTATGCGCCGCGTTTGCGCTCGAGTTTTCTCAGGCGTTGATCCTGGTCGCGCGTTTGGACTGTTATCCGATCGTCGAAGCGGTCGAATTTGCGCGCGAGATTGGCCAGCGATTTGTTGGTCTGCTTGAGCTCGGCGCCGAGTTTCTTTGCCGCCGTCTCAGCCGACGCCGCGATTTCCCGCTTGAGAATCTTTGCGGTCTCGCCGCCTGAAGCCGCGGCCTGCTGGCCGGTGGATGCGACCGCGCGCGCGGCTTCTTCGCGGAATTCCCTGCTAAACTCAAGGGCGCGTGCGGAAAATTCTCCGCGAAGTCCCTTCTCAGCCGCGACCAGTTCGTCGCGGAACTCGATGCGGGCCTTGCCGAGCGCCTCGCCCAGCCGGATCATCTCGGCGCCGAGGTCGTCGCGCGTAGCGACGATACCGCGCCGATTCTCGGCAATCTGTTCGGACAGGAAGCGAATCTGGCCGCCGACTTCCGCGAACTGCCCGAAGATCTCATCGCGAAGCGTGTCCAGTCGTCCGCCAAATCCCGAAACCGCCTCGACCACCAGATCGAATCGCGCGCCGAGCTCCTCGAGGATCGCGCCAATCCTGTTCACCGCTTCGTCCGCCACCTGATGCTTCCTCTTCGATTCTTCGAGTTAGTGCACGAGCATGCCGACGCGATCCCATCTGATGTACTCGAACCACAACAACAAATCGCTGAGCGTCGACGCGTTGTCGGCTTTCTCCTCATTCCAGGGCAAATAGATCACAGTGGCGCGTCCTTCGACGTCGTTCAGATCGACGAAGCCCCAGAAGCGGCTGTCGTAGCTGCGATCGCGATTGTCACCCATCATGAACAGCTTGCCCGGCGGAACGGTCACGGGTCCGAAGTTGTCGCGCGGCGAGACGGGAGATCGATCCTGCGCGGCGACTTCCCAATGCCGGTGCGGATCGGGCATTTCGGCGCCGTTCAGCCACACGACGCCGTTCTTCACCGCGACGGTATCGCCGGCGACGCCGATCACCCGCTTGATGAAATCCTTGGTGCGATCGGGCGGGAAAACGAACACCACCACGTCGCCGCGATGGACCGGCTCGAGATGAAAAACGTACTTGCCCAATCCGAGGCCGGGGATCTCGAGTCCGAAAATCGAGTCGGGCATCCGCAGTCCGTAGATGATCTTGTTGACGAGCAAGTGGTCGCCGACGAGCAGCGTCGGTTCCATCGAGCCCGACGGAATCTTGTATGCCTGGATGAAGAACGTGCGGATGAAGATCGCGAGCACGAGCGCGATGACCATCGCCTCGCCATATTCGCGGGCGACGGACTTCTGCGCGCGGCTCGCGCTCGGCGGTGTCGCGGGCGCTCAGCGGCTGCACTTTGGAAATGTTGCGCGCTGGTTCGGCCACGACTGCCCTACTCCCCGACCTTGAGCAGGGCCAGGAAAGCCTCCTGCGGAATCTCGACTCGCCCGACCTGTTTCATCCGCTTCTTGCCTTCCTTTTGCTTCTCGAGCAGCTTGCGTTTTCGCGTGATGTCGCCGCCGTAACATTTGGCGGTGACGTTCTTGCGCAGCGCCTTGACCGATTCGCGCGCGATAATCTTGGCGCCGATCGCGGCCTGAATCGCGACTTCGAACATCTGGCGTGGAATCAGCTCGCGCATCTTTTCGCACAACGCCCGGCCCCGTTCGTAGGCCTTGTCGCGATGCACGATAATCGAAAGCGCGTCCACCACCTCGCCGTTAATCCGAATATCCAATTTAACCAGAGGCCCGGCACGGAAGTCCAGAAACTCGTAATCGAGCGATGCGTAGCCGCGGCTCACCGATTTCAGGCGATCGTAAAAGTCGAAGACTATTTCGGCCAGCGGCAATTCGTAGTGCAGGATGACGCGCTTCTCGCCGAGGAAGCGCAGGTCGCGCTGGATGCCGCGCCGATCCTCGCACAGCTTCATCACGGCGCCGAGGTACTCCTCGGGCATGTGGATAGAGGTGAGGATGAACGGCTCTTCGATCGCTTCGATGGTGTTCTCGTCGGGCAGATGCGCGGGATTGTCCACCGTCGTCAGCTCGCCCGAAACGGTGCGCACCTGGTAGGCGACCGTCGGCGCGGTGACGATCAGGCTGATGCCGAATTCGCGCTCGAGCCGCTCCTGCGCGATCTCCATGTGCAGCAGGCCGAGAAAGCCGGCGCGAAAGCCGAAGCCGAGCGCTTGCGAGGTCTCAGGCTCGCAGATGAGGCTCGCGTCGTTGAGCCGCAGCTTTTCGATCGCGTCGCGCAATGCGCCGTACTGATTCGCCTCGGTCGGATACAGTCCCGCGAACACCATCGGCTTCAATTCCTTGAAGCCCGGCAGCGGCGCGACCGCGGGATTGTCGGCGTCGGTAATCGTGTCGCCCACGCGCATGTCGGCGACGGTCTTGATGTTCGCCACGACGAAGCCGACCTCGCCCGGCCCGAGCGTTTCCGCCCGCCGTTCGTGCGGCGTGAAATGCCCCAGGCGCATCACCTCGCCCAGCTTGTCGGTGCCCATCAGGCGAACTTTCATGCCGACGCGCAGCTCGCCGCCAAAGACGCGGACGAGGCCGATCACGCCCTCGTAAACGTCGTACCAACTGTCGAAGATGAGCGCGCGGACGGCGTCCTCGTCGGTCGGTTTGGGCGCGGGAATGCGCGCGACGATCGCTTCGAGGACGTCGTCGATGCCGACGCCTTCCTTGGCGCTGGTGAGAATCGCGTCGGATGCGTCGAGCCCGATGATCTCCTCGATTTGCTGGCGCGTGCGCTCGATGTCGGCACCCGGCAAGATCGATTTTGTTGATCACCGGAATAATTTCGAGGCCGTGATCGAGCGCGAGATACACGTTGGCGAGCGTCTGCGCTTCGACCCCCTGGCTCGCATCGACGACCAGCAGCGCGCCCTCGCACGCGGCCAGACTGCGCGATACTTCGTAAGCGAAATCGACGTGGCCGGGAGTATCGATCAGGTTGAGCACGTAGGCTTTGCCGTTTTTGGCGGTGTAGTTGAGGCGCACCGAGCGCGCCTTGATCGTGATACCGCGCTCGCGCTCGAGGTCCATCGAGTCGAGGAACTGATCCTTCGACTCGCGCATCGTGAGCGCACCGGTACGCTCGAGGATTCGATCGGCGAGGGTGGACTTGCCGTGATCGATATGCGCGATGATCGAAAAATTGCGAATCGAGGCGGCTTCGGTCATTTCAACTCGGACGGTCGCGTTGCTGCTTGAAATACTTGTAGGTCTCTTCGAGCCCGTCGGCGAGTTTCGTTTCGGGACGCCAGCCGAGCTCCTTCCCGGCGCGCGCCGGCGATATGACCGAGCGCTTTTGTTCGCCGGGACGGGCCGCCGCATGCTCGGCCTTGGTCGGGAAGTCGGCGATGCTCGCGAGCGTGGAATAAAGATCGTTCACGTTAGTCTCGAGGCCGGTGCCGATGTTGATAGCGAGTCCTGACGCGCTGGATTTTCCCGCCGCGACCACAGCCCGCACGACGTCGCCAACGTAAACGTAGTCGCGCGTCTGCGTGCCGTCGCCGAAAATCGTCACCGGTTTGCCGTCGAGGATCTTCCCGCAGAAGATCGCGACCACACCGGCTTCGCCGTGCGGATCCTGGCGCGGGCCGTACACGTTGCCGAATCGCAGCGCCAGGTAGTCGATGCCGTACTCCACTTTGTAAAAAAACAGATACGCTTCGGTCGCCAGCTTGGCGACTCCGTACGGACTAACCGGACGTTTCGGATGATCTTCGTTGCACGGAAACTCGTCCTGCTCGCCGTAGATCGCGCCACCAGTCGAAGAAAAGACCACGCGCTTGAGGCCGTGCTTGCGCGCCGACTCCATCAGGTTAACGAATCCGACCACGTTCACTTGCGCGTCGAACGCCGGATCGGCGACCGAGCGCCGCACGTCCATCTGCGCCGCGAGATGAAAAATAATCTCGGGCCGCGTCTTCTCGACGACGGAGGACACTGCGGCAGCGTCGCGCAGGTCGGTTTGGTAGAGCGTGGCCTTGGCGTTCACCTGTTTGCGTTTGCCGGCGGAGAGATCGTCGAGCACCGAAACCTCGCCCGCGCCGGATGCGACGAGCGCGTCCACCGTGTGCGAGCCGATAAAGCCGGCGCCGCCGGTCACCATAATTCTCATCGAAGTGTCCTTGTCCTAAACCGGGTGGCGCCCGATCGAGTAGTAGCGGATTTCGAGCGCCTTCATCAGATCCGGATCATACAGGTTCCGGCCGTCGAATATCACCGGCTCTTTAAGCTCGGTCTTGATGCGCTGAAAGTTGGGATGCCGGAACTCGTTCCACTCGGTCAGAATCAGCAGCGCGTCGGAGCCCGGCAGCGCCTCGTAGTTGGTCTTATGGTAGGTGACGCGATCGCCAAAAATCTTGCGCGCGTTCTCCAGCGCTTCAGGATCGTGCACGCGGCATTTCGCGCCCGCTTGCAGGAGTTCCTCGATCACGACGAGCGCGGGCGCCTCGCGCATGTCGTCGGTGCGCGGCTTGAACGCGAGGCCCCAAATCGCAAACGTGCGGCCGGTCAGGTTTTGTCCGAAGTGCTGCTTCACTCGCGCCGGAATCAAGCGCTTCTGTCGCGAATTGACCGCTTCAGCGGCGCGCAACAGCGCGAAATCAAGATTGTGTTCGCTGGCAGTATGAATCACCGCCTGCACATCCTTGGGGAAGCATGAACCGCCGTAGCCGACTCCCGGGAACAGGAACGACGAGCCGATGCGCTTGTCGGTGCCGAGTCCGCGGCGGACGGAGTTGATGTCGGCGCCGACGGCGTCGCATAGAGTCGCCATCTCGTTGATGAACGAGATGCGCATCGCGAGCATCGCGTTCGACGCATACTTGGTCAGCTCGGCGGAGCGCGGGTCCATCACGAGAATCGGGTTGTCGGTGCGCACGAAGGGGTTGTGGATTTCCCTGAGGATGGCGGTGGCCTGCTCGCTCAGGCTGCCGATCACGACGCGGTCCGGCCGCATGAAGTCTTCGATCGCGGAGCCTTCCTTGAGAAACTCCGGCACCGAGCACACGTCGACGCGATGCTTGGCGAATTTGCCGACAATTTCACGCACCCGGTCATTAGTGCCTACCGGCACCGTGCTCTTGACCGCCACGATATGATAGCCGGTGATCGCTTTCGCGATATCCTCGGCCGCCTGGAAAATCGCACTCAGGTCCGCGGCGCCCGACGCGCTCATGGGAGTCCCGACGGCAATATACGAGACCATCGATTGGTTGATCGCTTCTCCGATGTCGGTGGTGAAATGCAAGCGGCCTTCTTTCAGATTGCGGCGCACCAATTCCTCGAGCCCGGGCTCATAGATCGGAATCTTGCCCTCGCAAAGCTGCGCGATTCGCTGCTTGTCGATGTCGACGCAGAATACTTCGTTGCCGCTCTCGGCATAGCAGGTGCCGCTGACGAGTCCGACGTATCCGCTCCCGACGACTGCGATATTCATCTATAGCCCCTGGAATACTAGAATTCTTCCTTGATTACGTAGATCGGCTTTCCCTGCGACTCGTGATAGGTACGCGCAAGCATTTCGCCAAGCAGTCCAATACTCACAAACTGTACTCCGACGACTACTAACAACACTGCCAACAACAACGCAGGCCGATTACCCAGTTCGTGCCCTAGTAGTATTTTCTCCATTACCAGGATAAAGGTCCACAAGCTGCCAAGTCCGCCGAGGATGATTCCGATCAGGCCGAATACTTGTATCGGCGCGGTGGAATAGCCGGAAAGAAATTTGACGGTGATCAGGTCGAGCAACGTGCGCACGACGCGCCACAGACCGTACTTCGAGATGCCGGCGCGACGCGGCCGAAATCCGATTTCGACTTCCGCGATTCGCGCACCCTGCTCCGCCGCGATCGCGGGGACAAATCGATGCATCTCGCCGTAGAGCTGCAGACTGCGCGCGAGGTCTCGCCGGTACGCCTTGAAGGTGCATCCGTAGTCGTGAAGCTTGACGCCGGTCATCGCCGAAATCAGCGAATTTGCAGCCATTGACGGCAATCGGCGCGTAAAGCGCTCCTCCTGCCACCGCTCCGTACGCCAGCCGCTGGCCAGGTCGTAACCCTCGTCGAGCTTCGCGAGCAGCCGCGGGATGTCGGCGGGATCGTTTTGCCCGTCGCCGTCCATCGCGATTATTACGTTGCCGCCGGCATGCGAAAAACCGCACGCCAGCGCAGCGGTCTGTCCCGAGTTGCGAGCGAGCGAGATGACGCGCACATTTCTATCCGCGGACTTGATCTGTCGTAGCGCCTCGATGCTGCCGTCAACGCTGCCGTCGTCCACGAATATGAGTTCGTAGTCCCGGCCGAGACTTTGCATCACGCGGCTCAACTCAGCATGCAGCGGGGCGAGACTATCCCGCTCATTGTAGAGCGGAATAACTACTGAGTATTCCATCTCGAATGATGAGAGTCGATTAGATTGATAAACTCTCGATAGCGACTGTCTATCTCTTCCCAGGTCAAAACCAATAGCCGCTCGAGCGAGTAGCGCTCGACGACGTACGATGCCACTACGCTGCCGTACACGACCGCGGTGCGCAGCGAGGATTCTGTCACGCGCCCGTGTCGCGCCAGGAATCCCATCATCGCGCCGGCGAACGTGTCGCCCGCCCCGGTAGGATCGACGACCTCTTCCAATGGATATGCGGGCACCGCGAACATTCCTTCCTCGCTGAACTGCAACACGCCGTACTCGCCGCGCTTGATCAGTACCGTCGCCGGCCCCATGTTCAGGATCGCACGTCCGGCCTTCACCAGGTTGTGCTCGCCTGTGAGCACACGCGCCTCGTTGTCACTGCAAAGAAGAATATGGATTCGCTCGAGCACCTTGGCGAGACCGGGACGAGTGTTCTCGATCCAGTAATCGTAAAGATCAGCCACTACTACTTTGGGACTGAGCACCTGGTCGAGCACGTGTTCCTGAAGCGCAGGATCGTTCGGCGCGAGGTACAGATAGTCGGCGCGGCATTGGTCCGGCAGCAATTCGGGCGTGAAGTTTTCCAGGACGTTCAGCGAAAGCGCGACGGTGTCGCGCACGTTCATGTCCTCATGGTAGCGGCCGTGCCATCGCGTAGTCTTCCCCTCGCGTTTGACAACTCCGCGCACGTCGATATTCCGTTCGGTGAACAGGCGCATATCCTCGGCCTTGAAATCCGAACCGACCACCGCGACGACGCTGACTGGGGAAAAAAATCGCGCAGCTATCGCAAAATAGCTGGCGCCGCCGCCCAGAACTTCCTCGACCTTGCCGGTGGGCGTCTCGACCGTGTCATAGGCCAGGAACCCGACCACAACGATACTCATCTATTGCACACTCCGCGTCCGAGAATTTCGAGCTTCCTAAAGATACTTGCCGAGCAGCGGTCGCAAGTCGTCGATCAAGCGCTGCGGAATCGCCGCGCGATCGGTAATTATCGTGTTCTTGAGCGCGTCCTTGCACGCGCACGTGCGAGGTTGATTGCCGAGCGTGTGCGCCAGCGCCGACACCGCGCTTTGCGCCTTGTCCACGTTCAGTTTCATCACGCGCAGAATCTCGCCGATATCCACCGCCGCGACCGATTCGTGCCAGCAATCGTAGTCCGTCACCAGCACCAGCGCCGCGTAACACATCTCCGCCTCGCGCGCGAGCCGGGCTTCCTGCATCGCGGTCATGCTGATGACGCTCGCACCGAAGCCGCGGTAGAGATTCGACTCGGCGCGCGTCGAGAATTGCGGACCCTCCATGCACAGGTAAGTCCCGCCGTCGTGAACCATCGCGCCGCCCGCCCGCGCCGCGCCGGACAGTCTGCTTCGCGAGATTCGCGCAAACCGGATCGGCCAGCGAAACGTGCACGACGATCCCGTCACCGAAGAATGTCTCGGGGCGCTTGAACGTACGATCGATGAACTGATTTGGTACGACCAATTCGCCGGGATGAATTTCCTCTTTCAGGCTGCCCGCCGTCGATACCGAAACCAGATGCGTGACGCCCAGCTGCTTCATTCCGAAAACGTTGGCGCGGAAATTTATTTCGGACGGCAACAGTCGATGGCCGCGGCCGTGACGCGACAGAAATACGACTTCGATGTCTCCGATTCGTCCCTGGTAAAACGGATCCGACGGCCGGCCGAACGGCGTCTCGAGCTCCATCAGCTCGACCTTGTCCAGCCCCTTCATCTGGTAGAAGCCGCTGCCTCCGATCACTCCGAGTACGTTTTGTGACATTTTTCTTCTGGTGCTTTCAGGCCGGGTTGTGCTGCTCGGCGTAAAGCTGGCCGCATGCCGCCGCAATATCGAGCCCCCGGCTTTCGCGGATTGTAGCGGTCAAACTAGCGTTCTTGAGGATCGCTTGAAAGGCCTCCACCGCCGCGCGCGAGCTGCTCCGCAGCGGAGAATCCGGCAGCGGATTGTAAAAGATCAGATTGATTTTGCCTCGCAGCGGCCCGATCAGCTTCACCAGCCGCCGCGCGTCGGCGATTGAATCGTTCACTCCTGCGAGCATCACGTACTCGAAGGTGATTCGGCTGCGACGTTTGATTGGCAGATTGCGGCACGCGTCGAGCAACACTTCCAGCGGATAGCGCTTGTTGATCGGCGCGAGCCGGTCGCGAAGCTCGTTGGTCGTCGCGTGCAGCGAGACCGCGAGATTGACCGGCGTTTCGTTCAGCAGCCGCTCCATCATCGGGACCAGGCCGACCGTCGAGACCGTGATCCGCCGCGGCGAGATGCCCATCCCCCAATCGGAAGTCATGATCGCGAGCGTGCGGACTAATCGAGGATAGTTGGCCAGAGGCTCGCCCATCCCCATGAAAACAAAATTCGTGAGCTCCTCGCCCGCGGCCAGCTCGCGTCGAGCGGCGAAAATCTGCGCCAGCATTTCGGAGCTCGTCATGTTGCGATGCAGTCCCATCCGCGCCGTCGCGCAGAATTCGCAGGCCATCGCGCATCCGACCTGGCTCGACATGCAAAGCGTCACACGTTTCTCGGTAGGGATGATCACCGATTCGATTTCTTCTCCATCGTCGAGGCGGATGAGCAGTTTCCGCGTGCCGTCCGACGAACGCGAGACCCGCGACGACACCGGATGCCCGATGGTGCAGTTCTGCTTCAAATAATTTCGAAGCGACGCAGGCAGATCGCGCATCTCGTCGAACGACTCTGCCCCGCGAGCATGCACCCAATGCAGAATCTGACGCGCGCGATAGCCGCGTTCGCCCGCGCTCGCGACGAGTTGCTCGACTTCATCGAGCGTCAGGTCGCGGAAATCAACGCTGGACGGGCGTCGGCTCGGCCAGGATTTGGCGATTGGCGTTCACGGCCCAGTTATTCTAATCGAAACGCCGCCGTGAAAGCAGGACAGTCTTTTCAGGAAAGAATTTCTCGCGCGGCGAAGAAGAACGCAATCTCCTGCGCAGCCGTCTCGGGCGCGTCCGAGCCGTGCGTCGCATTCTGCTCGACGTCGATTCCGAAGTCCTTGCGAATCGTGCCGGCGTCGGCCTTTTTGGGATCGGTCGCACCCATCAGCTGACGCCATCGGCTGATCGCCTTGTCGCCCTGCAGCACCGCGATCACGACGGGGCCGGAAGTCATGTAGTCGCACAGGCCGCTGAAGAACGGCCGCGCTTTGTGCACGTCGTAAAACTTCTCGGCGTCGGCGCGCGAGAGATGAATCTTGCGCATCGCGACGATCGTCAGCCCCGACGCTTCGATTCGCTTTAGTATGTCGCCGGTGAGCCCGCGCCGGACAGCGTCGGGTTTGACGATTGCGAAAGTTCGTTCCATCGAATTACTTTTTTAAGCTTACCTTCGAGTACCGATTTCATCGTCGAGCCGAAGGTCAGCCGGGCTCGATGCGACCGTGATTCCCGCCGCCTTCGAGCGCCGCGATTTTATCCGCCGCGGTGCCGCGTCCGCCCGAGATGATCGCGCCGGCATGGCCCATCCGCCGTCCCTTTGGCGCGGTCTGGCCGGCGATAAACGCGACCACCGGTTTCTTAAAGTATTGCTTTATGTATTCGGCGGCCTCTTCCTCGGCCGTTCCGCCGATTTCGCCAATCATGATGACCGCGCGCGTCTTGGGATCTTCGTTGAACAGCTTCAGCGCGTCGATATGCGTGGTGCCGACGATCGGGTCGCCGCCGATTCCGATGCAACTCGATTGCCCGATTCCAAGCTGCGTCAGCTGATACACCGCCTCGTAGGTCAGCGTGCCCGAGCGCGACACGACGCCGACGTCGCCCGGCTTGTGGATGTACCCCGGCATGATGCCGATTTTGCATTCGCCCGGCGTGATGATTCCCGGGCAGTTCGGACCAATCAGGCGCGACTTGGTGCCCGCCATGTAGGCCTTCACCTTGACCATGTCGAGCACGGGCACGCCTTCGGTGATGCAGATGACCAGCTCGATGCCGGCGGCGACGGCCTCGAGCATCGCGTCGGCGGCGAACGCCGGCGGCACGTAGATCACGGTCGCGTTGCAGCCGGTCGCTTTGCGCGCCTGCTCGACGGTGTCGAAAATCGGGATGCCCTCGAAGTCCGTGCCGCCCTTGCCCGGGCACCACGCCGCCGACCATTTTCGTGCCGTACTCTTTGCACGCGCGCGTGTGCAGCTGTCCGACCGCGCCGGTGATTCCCTGCGTCAGCACGCGGGTGTTCTTGTCGACTAAAATGCTCATCTGAAAATTCTCAAGCTCCGATTGCTTTCACGATGCGCTTGGCGGCGTCGGCCATGTCGCTGGCGGCGATCACCTTGATCCCGGACTCGGCCAGAATTTTCTTGCCCTCGACGACGTTGGTGCCTTCCATCCTGACCACCAGCGGCACGTTGAGCTTCACCTGTTTGGCCGCCTCGACGACGCCCTGCGCCAGCACGTCGCATCGCATGATGCCGCCGAAAATATTGATGAGCACGCCTTTGACGCGCTTGTCCGCGAGCAGGATGCGAAATGCCGCCGCCACCTTCTCGGTGCTCGCGCCGCCGCCGACGTCGAGGAAGTTGGCCGGCTCGGCGCCGTAGATCTTGACGATGTCCATCGTCGCCATCGCGAGGCCCGCGCCGTTGACCATGCATCCGATGTTGCCGTCGAGATGCACGTAGCTGAGGTCGTACTTCGCCGCCTCGGTCTCGGCGGGATCTTCCTCGTTGGCGTCGCGCAGTTCGCGAATATCCGGATGGCGGAACAGCGCGTTGTCGTCGAACGACATTTTCGCGTCGAGGCAGATGACGCGGTTGTCCTTCGTGACGACCAGTGGATTGATCTCGATGAGCGACGCGTCGGTTTCGACGAACGCGCGATAGAGCCCCGCGAGCAGAGTCGCGAACTGGCCGACTTGCTTGTCCTTGAGGCCCAGTGAAAAAGCGATCTTGCGCGCCTGGAAGCCCGATACGCCGAGCAGCGGACTGATCTGTTCGGTGAGAATTTTTTCAGGCGTCTTGGCGGCGACCTGCTCGATATCCATGCCGCCCTCGGTGCTCGCGATCACGGAAACCGTTCCCGCCTTTCGATCGACGAGCATCCCAAGGTAAAGCTCGCGAGCGACGTCGCTCGCTTCCTCTATATAGACGCGGCGCACGACTCGCCCTTCGGGCCCCGTCTGATGCGTCACCAGCGGCTTGCCGAGCAGCTTGGCCGCGAAGTCGCGCACCTCGGACGCTATAGTGTGGAGCTTGACGCCGCCCGCCTTGCCGCGACCGCCCGCATGGATCTGCGCCTTGACGACAGCCTTCGGCTGGCCCAGTGCCGTGAACGCGGCCGCCGCTTCCTCGGGCGTCGTCGCGAATTGCCCCTTCGGAACGGGAACGCCGAAGCGCCCGAGAATCTGCTTGGCTTGATATTCGTGGATGTTCATTCGGTTTCCTGCAAAGCGCCTACTTCATAAACAGATCGCGGAGCCACTTGATCGACGTCTGGCGACCGACTGCGCCGATTGCCGTCGTCAGTGGAATCTCCTTGGGGCAGACCTCGACGCAGTTCTGCGCATTGCCGCAGTCCGCCACGCCGCCTTCCGACATCATCGCCTTGAGCCGCTCTTCATGATTCATCTTGCCGGTCGGATGCTGGCTCATCAGGTAAACCTGCCCGATCACCGCCGCGCCCATGAACTTCGAATGCGAATTTATTTGAGGGCACGCCTCGAGACAGCATCCGCAAGTCATGCATCGCGAGAACAGGTACGCGAATTCCTGCACGCTGGGCGCGATTCGCGGGCCCGCGCCGAGGTCGTAGGTGCCGTCGATCGGAATCCACGCGTGCGCCTTTTTGAGCGCCTCGAACATTTTGGATCGATCGACCCACAAGTCGCGGATCACCGGGAACTTCGACATCGGCTCGACCGTAACCGGCCCGTTGAGTCCGTCCGCAAGTTGCGAGCACGCCTGACGCACGCGCCCGTTGATAACCATCGTGCACGAGCCGCAAACTTCCTCGAGGCAGTTGGCGTCGAACACGACCGGCGCGACGCGTTTGCCCTGGCGCGTGACCGGGTTGCGCCGAATCTCCATCAGCATCGAGATGATGTTGTGATTCCCCAAAAACGGAATCTCGAACTCCTCGTAATACGGCTCGGAGTCCGGCGATTCCTGGCGCTTGATTCTCAAGACCTGCGTCTTTTCTGGCACTGCGATGCTGCTCCTGCCGGGCCTACGCCGCCTTCGGCTCGCTGGCGGATTTCTCGACGTCGTAGCGCCGCGGCCGCGGCTTGATAATGCTCACGTCAACCGGCTCCCAACTGAAGCGTGGACCGTCGGACGACCACGCGGCCATCGTGGTCTTCATGAATTTTTCGTCGTCGCGCTCCGGGAACTCGGGTTTGTAGTGCGCGCCGCGCGATTCATTGCGATTGAGCGCGCCGAGCGTGATCGGCCGCGCGAGCTCGAGCATGTTCCACAGCTGGCGGACGAACAGCACTTCCTGGTTCGCCCACTTGCCCTTGTCGTTGAGGCCGATTCGGCCCCATCGCTCCTTGAACTCGAGCAGCTTGTCGTCGGTCGTCTTGAGCTTGTCGTTGTGGCGCACGACGGTGACGTTCTCGGTCATGATGTCGCCGAGTTCGCGCCACAGCGCAAACGCGTTCTGCGGACCGTTCATCTTGAAAATCTGGTCGAACGATTCGCGCTGCAGTTTCAGCTCCTGATCGAAAATCTGCGAGCTGGCCGCGCTCTTGTGCGACTTGGCGTAGCCGATCATCGCGGGCTCCGCGATATTTCCGCCGTGCACGCATGACAGCAGCGAGTTGGCGCCGAGCCGGTTGGCGCCATGATATTGAAATTCGCACTCGCCCGCCGCGAACAACCCCGGCACGTTGGTCTGCTGATGGTAGTCAACCCACAGGCCGCCCATCGAGTAGTGCATCGCGGGAAAAATCTTCATCGGGACTTTGCGCGGATCCTGGCCGGCGAACTTCTCGTAAATTTCGAGCACGCCCGCGACCTTGCGATTGAGTTCCTCGGGATCGAGATGGCTCACGTCGAGGTAGACCACCGGATTGCCGTCGATGCCGAGCTTCATCTCGAACACGACTTTGTGAATCGCCCGCGTCGCGATATCGCGCGGCACCAGGTTGCCGTAGGCCGGGTACATCTCTTCGAGGAAGTACCACGGCTTGCCGTCGCGATAGGTCCACACGCGCCCGCCCTCGCCGCGAATCGACTCCGAGATGAGCCGAAACTTGTCCTCGCCCTGCATCGCGGTGGGATGCACCTGGATGAACTCGCCGTTGGCATAGGTCGCCCCGGCCTGGTAGCAGGCGCTGGCCGCCGACCCGGTATTAGCCAGCGACTGCGTCGAGCGGCCGTACACAAGGCCGGGGCCGCCGGTCGCGATCATCGTCGTGTCCGCGGGAAACGCGCGCATCTCGAGCGAGCGTGTGTCGATCGCGACGATGCCGCGGCAATCGCCCGACTCGTCCTGCACCAGGCTCAGCATCTCCCAGCCTTCGAACTTGCGCACCAGGCCCGCCGATTCGTAGCGGCGGACTTGCTCGTCCAATGCGTACAGCAGTTGCTGGCCGGTGGTCGCACCCGCGAACGCGGTGCGGTGATGCTTGGTGCCGCCGAAGCGCCGGAAATCGAGCAGGCCTTCGGGCGTGCGATTGAACATCACGCCCATCCGATCGAACAGGTAGATAATCGCGGGCGCCGCCTCGCACATCGCCTTGACGGGCGGCTGATGCGCCAGGAAGTCGCCGCCGTAAATCGTGTCGTCAAAATGGATCATCGGCGAGTCGCCCTCGCCTTTGGTGTTGACGGCGCCGTTGATTCCGCCTTGCGCGCACACCGAATGCGACCGCTTGACGGGCACGATCGAGAACAGATCGACTTGCTCGCCCTGCTCCGCCAGCTTCATTGCCGCGGTCAACCCTGCCAGCCCGCCGCCTACGATTATGTGATGCCCTGGCATTGGTGTTCTCCTCAGGCCGGTGCGCGAAACGCGATCAGAATCGTGACGCTCACGATAGTCAGCACGACGAACAGCGCAACGCACGCGCGGTTCACGAGCGTTTGCGCCCTAGCGCCGACCGCAATGCCCCACGTGATCGTGAATGTGAAAATGCCGTTGGTCAGGTGATAGACGCACGCAATCGTGCCGACAATATAAGTGGTGAGAATCAGCGGATTCATCATGAAGTTATGCATCCGCAGATAGTCCGTCTCGACGCCCGAAGCGTAGAAGTACGCGCGCGTCGTGAGGACATGAAAGCCGATGAACAGGAACGCGAGGATGCCGGTGATGCGCTGCAGCGTGTACTGATAGTTGCGCTCGTACGGATAATCGTTGGGCTGCGCGGTAACCGTGATGACTATTCCGTAAATCGCGTGGTACAGAATCGGAATCCACAGCACCAACGCTTCGACCGCGATCTGAAACGGAATGTTGCGCGTGAACTCGGTTTCCTTCCACCACATCCCGCCGCCCTTCAGCACGAAGGCGTTTTCGAAAAGATGGAAAAACAAAAATCCGCCGATCGGAATGATTCCCGACAGCGAGTGGATTCTGCGCAGCAGCCAGTGCCGCTCGTCCGCAGTCATCCCGGCCGCAATCGCAGGCGTCGCAACTGCTTCTGCTTCAGCCATAAGTCTTTCCTGAATCGCGCGCCTTTAATTTCCAGCCGCGATAACTTTGTCCATCGCCTCGACCAGTTCGCGCACATGGCCGACCGAACTGTCGAATGCGGCCTTCTCGGCTGACTTTAGCTGAATCTCAACGACGCGCTCGACGCCGCCCGCGCCTATTACGACCGGCACTCCCGCAAACAAGCCCTTCACGCCGTACTCGCCGTCCAAGTACGCGGCGCACGGCAGAACCTGTTTACGGTCGAGCATGTACGCCTCGACCATTTTGTAAACCGCGGTGCCCGCCGCGTAGTACGACGAGGTCTTCATCAGCTCGACGATCTCGCCGCCACCGCCGCGCGTGCGCTTCTCGATTTCCTCGAGCCGCTTCGCCGCGATCAGACGTTCGATCGGCTGTCCGCCGACGGTAGTGTAGCTGCGAATCGGCACCATGTCGTCGCCGTGACCGCCCAGCACCATCGCGGTGACGCTCTCCGTCGACACGCCGAGCTCCGCCGCCAGGAACGTCCGGTAGCGCGCCGAGTCGAGCACGCCCGCCTGCCCGACGATTCGATTCTTCGCGAAGCCGGTCACGCGCTTGAGCTGCGTAACCATCGCGTCGAGCGGATTCGTCACCGCGATCACAAAAGCGGCGGGCGCGTGTTTCTTGATTGCGCTGCCGACGTCGGTCATCACCTTGGCGTTTATCTTGAGCAGGTCGTCGCGGCTCATTCCCGGTTTCCGCGGCGAGCCCGAGGTGACGACGCAGCAATCGGCGCCCTCGATCTGCTTGATGTCGGTGGTGCCGGTAACGTTTACGTCGATGCCGAGCACTGGCGCCGACTCCAGCATGTCGAGCGCCTTGCCTTGCGGCAGCCCTTCGATGATGTCGTAGAGCACGATGTCGCCGAGCCCGCGCAGGAAGCATAGATGGGCGCACGTCGCGCCGACATTACCCGCCCCGATGAACGCAATTTTCTTCCGAGCCACGCTTTCGCTCCTGCTCTCTATTTGAAGATTATCTTATATTCGCGTTTCTGTTAATGAGCAATACTTAAGTGAGTCACACGTCCGAACGTGGCCGGTCGCTGCCCTCGCGTGGTCCAAACGTGCGATAGATAGCAACGTTTGCCGAGGTTGTGAAGCAATCGGATCCTGCTCAGGCGTGCTCGGAGCCATCGCGAGAGCTCGCGAATCGATGGCCGCTTGCCGTACATCAGGATCCCGGTGCGGTAGATTCGCCCGCTGACGAACATCGCCGAGCCAATCGTCGCGACCAACAACAGCAAAGAGAGAGCGACTTGCCAGGCCGGAGGAGTGTGGACGGCGATGCGCTCAAACATGAGGATCGGCGCGCAGAACGGAAACAGCGAAGCGATGACCGACGTCGGCGAATCCGGCGATAGCGCCACCGGCAGAATCATTGCCGAGGCGGCGATCAGCGGCATGATGACCACGAAGTTCCACTGTTGCGCATCGTCGATCGAATTGAAGATCGCGCCGACGCTGGCGAAGATCGCGCTGTAGAGCAGGTAGCCCAGCACGTAAAAGATGACGAAATAAACGAACAACGACGGTCCCACGTCGAGCACCTTCAACGCCGTGCGCAGGTACAAGCTGCGCGACGCGCCGAAGGCCGCCAGCGAAAGCCAGACCATGATCTGCGTCAGACCCACGCCGCCGGTGCCGAGAATCTTGCCGGTCATCAATTCCTGCGTGCTCGCGGCGCACAGCAAGACCTCGGTGATGCGCGAACTCTTCTCTTCCATGACCGATCGCATGACCATCACGCCGTAGGACAGGAGCGAGAACAACATCACGAACATGAGAATGAAAACCACCAGGGCGCCGCGCACCGCGTTGAACATCGTGGAACTATTGCCGGCGCGGACCGGGGTGAGATCGACGGACTGCAGTGTCGCGGCCACGTCGCCGGCGCTACTGCCATGTTTCACCATGCTCTGCGCCGCGAAGGCGTACGACAGCGCGTCGCCGACCCGGCGTTGAAGGAAAAGATCGCCTACGCGACGCGTCGTGAACACGACGTGGCGTGTTGCGAGCGCGGGGCCGTCGAGCCACACGTAGCCCTCGAGGTCGCTCGCATCGAGCCGCTTGTCGAGTCGCTCGCGCTCGGCGGGCGTCGCCGGCGAAACGACTGAGGTCTCGTAGTGGGTGCCCCGCTGGCGCGTCAATTCGCCGCGCGCAAGTTCGGCCAGAGCGAGATTGTCGGACGCGATCACGATTCGCGCCGGGCGCTCGCTGTCGTAGATCATACTGCGGGCCGTCGATGAGCCCATCATGGCGGGAACCAGCAGAAATATCCCCATCAAAACCGGTGTGACGAAGGTCGAGAGCAGAAACGAGCGCGTCTTGACCCGCTCGAGGTATTCCCGTTTCGCGATGATCGCGACTCTGCGAATCGAGAAATCAATCATGTCTGTTCGTGATTTGGTCGATGAAGATCTGTTCGAGCGACGGGTCCATCACCTGGAACCGGATCACGCGCATCGCGTGAGCCGCCGCGCGCAGCAGCTCCTGCGCGTCGGCACCCGGCTTGAGGCGCAGCTCGGCGTGATTGCCGTAGTCATTCATCGAATCGATCAACGGGTTGTCGGCCAGGCACGCGCCGTCGCCCTCGTAGTCGATCTGCACGAAGCGCCTGCCGTTGCCGTTCTTGACCTCGCTGAGACTCCCCTGCAATACGGCCTTGCCGCGATTGATCAGGCAGATCGAGTCGCAGAGCTTTTCCACCTGGTCCATCCGATGCGTCGAAAACAGGATCGATTTCCCCGCCGTGCGAAGCCCCATCAGCACGTCCTTCAGCTGCATCGTGTTGAGCGGGTCGAGGCCGGCGAACGGCTCGTCCATCACGATCAGGTCGGGATCGTGCAGGAGCGCCGCGATGAACTGGACCTTCTGTTGCATCCCCTTCGACAACTCGTCGACGCGTCGGTCGGCCCAATCGGGGATGCCGAGACGGTTCGTCCATGAGTCGATTCGCTCGAGCGCTGCGGCGACCGACAGACCGGCGAGCCGCCCGAGAAAAACCAGGTTGGCGCGCACGGTCATTCTGCGGTACAAGCCGCGTTCCTCCGGCAGGTAGCCGACCCGGCGCAGCGCGCGACGCCGCAGCGGTTCGCCGAACAGTCGCACGACGCCGGAATCGGGCGAGGTGATGCCGATCATCATGCGGATGGTGCTGGTCTTGCCGGCGCCGTTGGGCCCGAGCAGGCCAAAGATGTGTGCGGGTGGAATTTCGAACGAGATTCCGTCAACGGCAGCCAGACCGCCGTACGATTTTCGGACTCCGAGCAATTCGACCGCCGGGGTCACTGTATATGTCAGTGCGCCCACACCAGTTTGGGATTGGTCTCCCAGGGATAGACGTGAACCATCCAGCCGAACAGCTGCGGGAAGAAGCGGCCGCCGGCGGCGTCGCAGGCTTCCTTGGTCGCGATCGAACCGTTGGGACCGAACTTCGTCCAGTCCGCGGTCTTCATGGCGGCGCCGCGAGCCGGGACGCACAGATTGATGTGGCGGTGCCATCGCGCGACGCTCAGCGGGACGCGCTCGTTAAGCTGATCCTCGCTGGCGCCCTTGTGGTCGGTGTACATCGCACCGATCAGCTTGTAACCGCCGTCGGGCGTGTGCTGATAGAGCAGCGACGTCGGCTCGGTTGGGTTGAACGTGAAGGCCGCCTTGAGGCCGTACCAGTTCCTGGTGAAATGCACGACCGGCGTTTTGAATTCAGGATGAAACGGCTTAAAGCCGTCGGCTTCGGCGACGTGATAATCCTGGTACTTGGCGAGTGCATGCTGCAGATCGGTCACCAGCACCGCCGCGCGCGCCTGGTCGGCGTCGTTGGCGGGCCGCAGGTCAGTGTACGCCATGTGGAGCGACATATTTTTCATGTCGCCGTGACCCATGTGCATGTCGTGATCCATCTCGGGGCCGGGCGGCATCGCCTCCATCGCACCCTCATTCATGCTCGAGGCATCAGGCGCCGCGCTCATGTCCATTCCTTTCATATCGTGAGCGAAGGCGGGTGCGGATAAAGCGAGAGTCAAGGCGAGCGCAGCGGCGGTCTTCGAATCCGGAATCCGAACGAACATTTTCCAGTCTTCTCCGCGAAAGAGTCTATGCTCTGAAACCATCGTAGCCAATGACCGAATGAACGCGTCGGAACGAAAGGGACAGCGTCCCGGTGCGGCGTTGGGGAAACCTACAGTTAGTTTCCTCCTATGATTAGTGGTACTCTCGGCGGGACGGGTGTACATAGCGCCCGGGTGGAGGGGGAATATGTCGAGGGGGAATCGGCATTCGGCCGAGCGCGCGATACCGAAGCTCGGTCTGTCCGCGGCACTCTTCGCGATGCTTGCGGGTGTGATGGCGGTCGGCATCTCAGGATGCGTCGCACTGCCGTTCCTCTCGGTCATTCCGTCGGTCGCCAGCTTTGTGTACAACGCCGCCACGAAGAAGGACGGGGACAGCGACGCTGACGCGAAGAATCAGGACCCCGAGCCCACCGTAGAAGCGAGTAAGCCTGTGCCCAAACTGACTGCCGAGAACGTGTGTCACATGATCGCGCTGGCGCGGCCCGACCTGATGGTCGTCGAGCTGCGCAAGAACGCCGCCGGCGCGCCCGAGTACCGAGAACTTCGCCTGCTGAAAAATTCTGAGGAGGACGCGCGATGGACTCCGGTGATCGACACCGATACCGGCCCGGACGGATGGCGTCCCGCGGTGAATTTTCTCAAGATGGATTTCAACCCGCCTCTCACTGACGTAATTCCCAGCACTGGGAGTTGCTACCTTGCCTATGTTCCACTAGGTGCGGACCCGAACAATCCCAGGCAGGCCGAGGAATTCAAATCGGCTTCCGGGGAAGCTGCCGGCGCCTTCTCGTGGGAGGGACAAACCTACCAGTACACGGTAGCGCGGACGCTGCCCTGCTTGGCGTCATCCTCCTAGCTGAGGGACACGTTTTCCAGTTCGGGTGGACGCCGTGGTCGGCGAACCGGTGGTGCGCGGCGCCCGCTTTTTGTATGTTGATGGCGGAGAAGCGAAATGACGAGCTGGAGTCACATAAGTGTAAGTCCAATTGCCGGTGCTTTGGGCGCCGAGGTTGCAGGGGTTCATCTCGGTGAACTCGGTGACGATGCGTTCAACGAGGTGCGAGCCGCGTTCGTCGAGCATCAGGTGCTGTTTTTTCGCGACCAGGAGATCACGCGCGACCAGCACAAGGCTTTCGCGCGCCGTTTCGGCACGCTACAGATTCACCCTTACCTCCAGCAGCTCAAGAACGAAGGGCATCCGGAGTTCGTGGTGTTGCAGAGCGACGAAAAGCATCCCTACCTGGCGGAAGCGTGGCATAGCGACGTGACTTTTGTGAATGAGCCTCCGCTTGGTTCGGTCTTGCGATGCGTGGTGGCGCCGGAGTTTGGCGGCGACACGATGTGGGCGAGCATGTACGCGGCCTACGAGGCGCTGTCGGACAAGATGCAGCGCATGCTCTCGGACCTGATCGCGATTCACGATACCGCGCGCACCTTCGCGCGGGTGGGCTACAAGACCGACCACCTCGGCGGCACGCCGTCACCTCAAGTCTTATCGGCCGAGCATCCTGTTATTCGCACCCATCCGGAGAGCGGCCGTAAAGGACTGTTCGTTAATACGACCTTCACGGCGTCGATCAAAGGAATGAAGCCCGCGGAGAGTGAGGCGCTGCTCGGCTTTCTTTACAGACATATCACGACGCCGGATTTCAGCTGCCGCTTCCGATGGCGTCCGAACTCGGTTGCGATGTGGGACAACCGCTGCACCCAGCATCGGGTGGTCGCGGATAACCGAACCGCCAACCGCCGGATGGAACGCATAACGATTAACGGCGACAAGCCTTTCTAGCGATCGACGCCCTATCCCGCTTTCGCTGCTCGCCTTGTCGCGAGGGCCGGCTGATTCGCTTCTTCCAAGCCCAAGCAGTGCCGCTAGCAGGCATCCGGCTATCAGAATCGACATCGTTCCAGGGCCTGCAAAGAAGTACTCCCAGCTCACTACGTCCAGCAGAATTTGCGCTACCAGCATAGTTACTATCAACGGCAGGGCCTGTTTGGGTTCCGCCTTGCTCAACGTGCCTAGCTGCCAGATCAGCACGGCGATAATCCCAAACACCACAGTTATCGATAACTCGTAGCCTCGATAGAAGTCCCAATGGCTGCGAGTCGCTCCCATGATCTGGAAGTGAAAGGACTGCATCGCTCCGAATACTGCTGCTTCAGCCGGTCCATTGTTGGGCCGGACTGTCGTAGCTATCGTGTGAAGAACTGTGCCGATCCCTTGTAGGACTGCGGCTACCCTCAGCCATATCCATGGTTTCATCGCATGACCTCGCGATTCGTCGCCTATGCGGCGTCGGCTCGTGCGGTGAACTTCGACAGCACGAGGTTCCATCCGTCGTTGTAGCCCTCGCCCTGCTTCTGCATGATTGGGCCGGCTTCCCAACCGCGATGCTCGAGCTCGACGCGAGTGCCGGCGCCATCAGCGGCGAATTTGACTTCGATCTCGGTCGGCCCCTCCCAGCTGGGATCCTTCCAGGTGAACGCCACGACATGCGGGGGTCGGAAAGCGGTGATGCGGCCGACTTCGAATTCGGTGCCGTCGGTAAAGCGCTCGAAGAACCTGCCACCGACGCGGCCCTCGATAAAAATGTCCTTGGCCTTTTCGCCGCCGAAGGAGAACCCTTCCTTGAGCGGCCACCATTTGCCGATTTCTTCCGTGAAGACGCGAAACACAACCTCGGGTGAGCGCGCAACTCGAATGGACTTTCGAATGGTCATCGATTTTCCTCCACATAGCGCCTGAATGCGTTCAAAGTGGTATCCCAGAAGCCGCCTACTTCTTCCAATTTTTTGATCAATTCCTCGACCGCGAGTCGGCCGCGCGGCGCCAGCTCATAGATTCGCTCGCGCCCTACTTTCTTCGCCCTGATAAGCCCGGCCCGCCCCAGCATCCGCGTGTGCTTGCAAATCGCGGGACGGCTGATCGCAAACCCGCGCGCCAGCTCTCCCGCGCGGCACGGCTTCTCAGCGAGGCGGCGCAGCAATTCGCGCCGCGTCGAATCGGCCAGCGCTCCGATGGTCTCATCTATCGTCATCGGAAAAATATGTAACCCAACGGTTACATGTATGTCAAGACACGCGCGCCGGCGCATAGCCAGCGCCGACGCTCGTCTGATACGGTCGCGGCAAATCATTTATGCCCAACAAGAAAGTCATCGTGGTCGGCGCGGGAATGGCCGGCTTGGCAGCGGCATTTCGGCTCCGACAGGCTGGAGTTGATGTGACGGTGCTCGAGTCGAGCGACCATGTCGGCGGCAGACTCATGACCGATTCGCGCGACGGCTACAAGATCGAGCGCGGCGCGCAACTGATCACGAGCACCTATCGCAACGCGCTCGGCCTGGTGAAGGAACTGGGCCTCGAGGCGGATTTGAAGCCGACCAGCCCGTGGATGGCGATCGTCAAGGACGGCCGGCCGCGCCGCATGCCGTCGGGCGCCATGTTTCCGATCTACGCGCTAACGACAGGACTGGTCAGCCTCCCGGACCTCGCGCGCTTCATTTGGCATACGACGAAGCTGCGATGGCCTCCCGTCGACAACTACGCGGCGTGGGCGGAATACGACGACGAAGATACGGCGCGATGGTGCGCGCCACGGATGGGACGCGCGACCGACTACCTGGTCGAGCCGCTGGTCGCGGGCGGGCTGCTCGAAAGGATCGAAGACATCTCGCGTGCGGCGACGCTGGCGACGCTCGCGCTCACCGACAATGGACGCAGCAAGGAGATGACACTCAGCCGCGGGCTGGGTTCATTTCCGGAAGCGCTCGCGTCGAAGGTCAACGTCAAGCTGGAATCTCCCGTGCAGGCGATCGCGGCGGACAACGACAGCGTCGTCGTGCAGCTATCGGGCGAGCAGATGCGCGCCGATCATGTCGTGCTCGCGGCGACTGCCCCAATCGCGTCGAGATTGTATCGCGGCGGCGACGAGCTCGAGCGCAAGCTGATGGCGACCGAGTATGTATCGACGGTCAAGATTGGTCTCGCGACGAGCCGTCACTGGCGCGACGAGCCCGCGATGAAAAGCGTGTGGGGCTTCCTCATCCCGCGCCCCGACCGCCAGCTGATCGCCTCAGCCACGATTGAATCGACCAAGGACATCGCGCGCGTGCCGGACGGCGAGCTGCTCAACCTGTTCGTCAAGAGCGAGGCGGCGGGTGCGATTATGGAGCTGTCCGACGACGAAATCGTCGCAAAGGTACTGCCCGATATCGAACGATTCTTTCCCGGCGCGACCGCAACCAAGCGCTTCGCGCAAATCGTGCGATGGCCCAATGCGCTGCCCAAGTCTCCAGTGGGCCGCAGCCGCGACCTCGCCGAGTACAGGAAATCGCGGCCGTCGTCGCGTCGGGTGCTGCTCGCCGGCGATTACATGGGGCTGCCGCACTTCGAGTCGGCAATCGAGACCGGGCTGTGGGCCGCGAATCAGATAGTCGGCGCGCCTGTCTAATTACATGTTGTCGACGATCGCTTTGCCGAACTCGGAGCACTTCAGCAGCTTCGCACCGGTCATCAGGCGCTCGAAGTCGTAGGTCACTTCCTTCTTGCTGATCGTTTTCTCGAGGCCGCGAATGATGCCGTCGGCAACTTCCTGCCATCCCATGTGCTCGAACATCAGCACACCCGACAGGATAAGCGAGCCAGGATTGACCTTGTCCTGATTGGCGTACTTCGGCGCGGTGCCGTGCGTCGCTTCGAAGATCGCGTGACCTGTAAGGTAGTTGATGTTGGCTCCAGGAGCGATTCCGATACCACCGACCTGCGCCGCGAGCGCGTCGGAGAGGAAGTCACCGTTCAGGTTCATCGTCGCGACGACATCGAATTCGTCGGGGCGCGTCAGCACCTGCTGAAGGGTGATGTCGGCAATCGCGTCCTTGACCAGCAACTCGCCGGCGGGCGGCTTGCCGTTGCAATCATCCCATCCCACGGCCTTGCCCTTGTATTCGCGGCGGACGAGTTCGTAGCCCCAATCGCGGAACGCACCCTCCGTGAACTTCATGATATTGCCCTTGTGGACGAAGGTCACGCTCTTGCGCTTGCGCTTGATTGCGTAATCGAGGGCGGCGCGAATGAGTCGCTCGCTGCCCTCACGCGAGACCGGCTTGATGCCGATCCCCGACGTGTTGGGGAAGCGGATTTTCGTGACGCCCATCTCGTCCTGCAAAAATTTGATGAGCTTCTTCGCCTCGGGCGACTCCGCCGGCCATTCGATTCCCGCGTAGATGTCTTCGGTGTTCTCGCGGAAGATTACGACGTCGAGTTTCTCTGGATGCTTGACGGGACTCGGCACGCCGGCGAAGTAGCGCACCGGGCGCAGGCAGACGTAGAGGTCGAGCATCTGGCGCAGCGCGACGTTGAGCGAGCGGATGCCGCCGCCGATCGGAGTCGTGAGCGGACCCTTGATGCCCACCAGGAATTCGCGAAACGCGTCGACGGTTTCGTCGGGCAGCCAGTTCTTCCACTGCTTGAACGGCTTCTCGCCCGCGAAGACTTCCATCCACGCGATCTGACGCTTACCGCCGTAGATTTTCTTGACCGCATTGTCGAAGACGTACTGCGACGCGCGCCAGATGTCGGGGCCGGTGCCGTCGCCTTCGATAAACGGAATGATCGGGCGGTCGGGAACTTTCAGAGTGTGATTGGCGCCAAGGGTAATCTTTTCGCCGTTGCTGGGAACCTTGATGTGCTCGTATGCCATCGGTGTCGCAATTCGCCTCTTTTTCTAATGATAGAGCGCACACGCAACCCGCGTTTCGATCTTTTCACGGCGTCCGTAGCGCTCAGAGTATCCGGCTATCATATAGCAAAGGATTCGCGATGCCAGTATCGAAGATGGCGCGGCGTTCAGAGCGGCTTCACTTTCTCGGGGCGTCGGTCGCGCAGCCGCTTTGGAAAGTCCGAGGGCAGCCTCGGCGCACTGGCAAAATACTCCTTCCAGGAACGCGGGCGCGGCGTCACGACCTTCACTGTCCGCGCGGTTTCACGTTTTCCCATGGTCTGATATCTAGCATGAGAGTTCGACCGCAGACGAGGTCGCAAAGCCGCCGACAAATCGCAGCGGAGCATCCGATGGATTTCACTTACACGCCGGAACAGGAAAAATTTCGCGCCGAAATCGCCGGATGGCTCGAGAAGAACTCCGCCGAAGCCTTCGGGCGCAAGGGCGAGGGCCTAGGCGGCTCGACCGCCAGCCTGCTCGACGTGCGCGACGACGGACGCTGGGCGCAACTGCTCGATTACCATCGCCGGCTCTACAAGGCCGGTTACGTCGCGCTGCATTGGCCCACGCAATGGGGCGGCGGCGGCGCGAGCATGATCGATCAGGCCATCTACCAGGACGAAGTGCTGCGGCTCGGACTGCCGCTCTACGGCGCCAACCAGCTCGCGATCGATCGCATTGGCCCGACCATCATGCATCTCGGCACCGAGCAGCAGAAAAAGCGCTACCTGCTCAAGATGCTGACCGGCGAAGAGATCTGGTGCCAGGGATATTCCGAACCCGGCGCCGGTTCCGACCTGGCGGGCCTGCAGACGCGTGCGGTGCTCGACGGCGACACCTTCGTAATCAACGGACAGAAAGTATGGACGAGCCTGGCGCATCGCGCGGACTGGCAGGTGCTGCTCGTGCGCACCGACCCGGCTGCTCCCAAGCACAAGGGGATTTCGTACCTGCTTGTCGATATGCATAGTCCCGGAATCACGGTGCGCCCGCTCGTTCAAATCACCGGCGACGCGGGATTCAACGAAGTGTTCTACGACAACGTGCGCGTGCCGAAGGAAAATCTGGTCGGCGATCTGAACGCGGGATGGCAGGTGTCGATCGCGACGCTGATGTACGAACGCGTTTCCGGCGGCACCCGGCATCCGGTGGAACGCACGATTGGCGAGTTGCTCGAGCTCGCGAAGAAAGTGGACTTCCAGGGCGGGCCCGCGTGGAAGCATCCGTACGTGCGGCAGAAGCTCGCGCAGTTCGCGGTCGAGGCGCGATGCCTGCGGCTGTCGCGCTACCGCTCGCTGTCGGCGCAGCTCAAGGGCAAGGTGCCCGGCGCGGAAAGTTCATTCGGCAAGCTGTTCGCCACGGAGCTGAACCTGCGAGTCGCGATGTTCGCCGACGAGATGCTCGGTGCGTTCGCCAACGTCGAGGGCGGCAGCTTCGGCGCGGTCGAAGGCGGCCGCTGGATGCATCGGACGCTCGCGGCGCGCGGGCTGACGATCGCGGCAGGCTCGAGCGAAATTCAGCACAACATCATCGGCGAGCGGGTCCTCAAGCTGCCCAAGGGCTAGCGCGCAGAATCCAGCAGCTTCTGAAGGTTGCTGGTATCGCCGCGCTCATTCGCAGTCTCGCCGGCGCGATCGTAGATCACCTTGCCCGCGCTATCGATGACCGCGATCGTCGGGATGTAACCGTTATAGTAGCGAGCTATCAAAGGGCGCTGTGCGAGCGACGGATTTCGCAGATCGACTACGACGAAGCGGATCTTGTCCTTGTACCGGGGATAGAGCTGCACCAGCCGCTCCGCTTCGCGCGCGGTGTTCCAACAGTTTGCGGTGCCGAAGAAGATCACGGTCGCATGGTCGGCGGCAATCGAACCGTCGGAGAGATTTTTCCCTTCTATGGGAAAGTTCGGGCTCGAATCGTCCGAAAACGAAAGACCGGGCGCGAGTTTCAAGTCGGTAGCGGGCGGGCCGGCGACTTCGGTCGCGAGCACGACGCCGAAGATCAGCATCGTCGCGATCGAAGCGGCGATTGCCAGGGCTTTAACATTCGGTTTCATATCACAATAAACGATCCGCGGGGTTGAATAGTTCCGAGGATGCCGGATGCGAGCTCAAAATAATAGTTCACAAACTTCGTCTTACGGGCCGCACGGCGACGGCGCGGAGATCGCGTACACGATCGTGGATTCCGTCCTCGGCCGGCTGCTGGTGGCGGGCACCCGGCGCGGCATCTGCTTCGCCGCGATGGGCGAAGCAGATGCCGCGCTGGTCGCCGAGCTGCGCGGGGATTATCCGCGCGCGTCGATTCGGGTCGTCGACCCGAATCGACCCGACGACGAGCGCATCGGCCGGTGGGCCGATGCGCTCGCAGACTACGTCGCCGGCCGCGCGACGATGCCGGCGCCGCCGCTCGATATTCGCGGCACTCCATTTCAGTTTTCAGTGTGGAACCAACTGCGCGCGATTCCAGCCGGCGAAACGCGCTCGTATTCCGAAATCGCACGACGAATCGGACGTCCGCGCGCAATTCGCGCCGTCGGCACCGCCAACGGCGCGAATCCGATCTCGATTGTGATTCCATGTCATCGCGCCATTCGCGCATCGGGCCATCTGGGCGGCTATCGATGGGGCCTGGAACGCAAGCGTCGGCTGCTGGAGATGGAAGCGGGAACTACGTCGGCTTTCCAATCGCCGGCGGCAGGATGCGGAACACGGGGTATCGAGGCGCGATGCGCGCGAACTCCTCGAGCGGCGCGTCGTAGTTAATTTCGAAATGCGGCCGCGCGCCCGGCGCCCGCTTGAGATATGCCCGCAAGATTGGTGCGCGGTCCGCGACGGCAACCTCCTTGAGCTTGACCGGCTCGATGAATCCATGACGCATCACCGCTTCGCCGTTTGAGGCGCGCACGTTGAGCACCCAGTCGGCCTTCTCGCCGAGCATTGAAACCAGATATCGATCGCCGCCCAGTTCCGCGACCACCAACGGCACTCGCGACGTTCGTCCCGTACGGCGTCCTTTGGTCTCGAAACTCACCATTAACGTAGGCGCGACTCCGAGCGAACCGGCCCAGTCGCTCAGCAAATTCAGCCTGCGTGACAACGCGTTCGGTCTGCCGCCGGGATACAGCAACGCCCGATACCACGAGCGAGGCATCCACCATGTCATGGTGAAGAACGCGACCAGCAGCCCGAGGATGATCAATAGCGCAAGCATTCGTTCCGCCGCCGCGAGATCTGCCAACTCCTTCTTCGCACAGTTGGAGTGCCTCGCACAATTCGCTATATGCGGTTCCCATGAACACGCTCCGCTCCGAGACACGCAACGGCGTTGGTGTGATCACCCTGACTCGCGCCGCCGAGTACAACACGATCACGCCCGAACTGCGCGATGACCTCGCAGCCGCTATCGACCATGCCGACGCCGACCACGACGTTCGCGTGATACTGCTCCGCGCCGAAGGCCCCGCGTTTTGCGCCGGCTACGCACTGGGAGGATCCACCCGCGCGCAAGCGGGCGAGACCTCGCGCAAGCGCGTGTGGGATTCCGTCGCCGACTACGGCATGATCTCGCAATACGTCAACGTGTACATGAAGCTCTGGTACGCGCGAAAACCCACCATCGCCGCCGTCCACGGATGGTGTATCGGGGGCGGCACCGACATGGTGCTGTGCGCCGACCTGATAATCGCCGGCGAGTCCGCGTCGTTCGGTTATCCGCCGTCGCGCGTGTGGGGCACGCCGACCACCGCGATGTGGGTCTATCGGATGGGCCTGGAACGCGCCAAGCGTTACCTGCTGACCGGAG
Source organism: uncultured delta proteobacterium (assembly GCA_963805315.1). Taxonomy (GTDB): domain Bacteria; phylum Desulfobacterota; class Binatia; order Binatales; family Binataceae; genus Binatus. The sequence continues at coordinate 240,913 of CAWDTQ010000015.1, read as the reverse complement.
ATGAAATCCCCGCCGTCGAAGCCGCGCGCATCGGACTCATCCTCGAAGCGGTGCCCGACAAAGAACTCGACGCGCGCGCGACTGCGCTCGCCGAGCGGATGGCGCAAGTGCCGACCAATCAACTCCAGATGCTCAAGCTGCTGTGCAATCACACCGCCGAGAACATGGGGCTTGCGACGTCGCGGCTGGTGGGCTCATTGTTCGACGGAATCGCGCGGCATACGCAGGAGGGCCTCGATTTCGTCGCGCGCGCGCAGGCGGCGGGCTTTCGGCAGGCGGTCCGCGAGCGCGACGATCCATTCGGCGACTACGGCTCGGGCCCGCGCTCGAAGAAGAATAAACGCGTGAAGCGGAAAACTTAATCTAACGTGAAACCCACCGTGGGTTTCACACTTCCTTGGGCAGGGGTAACCCCTGCACCTTGGTATTAAGAGGCAAAGTCGAATGATCACCGCTGACATTACTTTTCCCGCCGACGGCGGACATCCGATGCGTGCTGCGTATGCGGCGCCGGCCGATTCGCAAAAGCATCCCGGCGTGATCGTCATCCACGAAATCTTCGGGCTCAACGACGACATCCGCCGCATCACCGGGATGGTCGCCGACCTCGGCTACGCCGCGCTCGCGCCCGACCTCTACGACCGCGACGGCATGCGGCTCATCTGTATCGCGCGCACCCTGATGACGCTGAATCGCGGCGAGGGCGACGCGTTCAAGGACCTCGACGCCGCCCGCAAATTTCTGCAGCAGCAAGCCGGCGTCGACGCCGCGCGCATCGGAGTCATCGGCTTTTGCATGGGCGGCGGATTCGCCCTGATGTACGCGGCGCGCGCTCCGGTCGGCGTCGCCGCGACGTTCTACGGCGACGTGCCCAAATCCACCGATCAGTTGCGCGGCGTATGCCCCGTGCTCGGCGGGTACGGCGGCGATGACAGGATATTCGCCGCGCAGGGCCGCCGCCTCGAAAAGCTGCTAACCGAGATGGGAATCGATCACGATGTAAAAGTTTACGAGGATGCGGGCCACAGCTTCATGAGCCGCAACAGCGGATTTCTGCCATGGATCGGAAAAATCGGCCCGATGAAGGCTGAGTACAATCCCGAGGCCGCCGAAGACAGTTGGAAGCGAATCGAAGCGTTCTTCGGCCGCCACCTCGGGCATTAACGAGCGCTACTTGCCCAAACCCACGGCCATGCGCGACTTCGCGATTCGTTCGCGCGAGGCCACCAGCGCTTCGACGTTCTTCGCGCCGCGGTAGCCCATCTGATCGGCCAGATATTCCGCCAGTTTGCGCTCCGATATGTTCGGCCTTTGCTTGCGTTTGTCTTCGGCCAGCTCGGCCAGCGTGGTCCGCAGCGTGTCCTCGGAGTCCCGGAGCGTCTCAAAGATCGGAGAGGGGATCACAGAATTAATCGCCATTCGCATTCACCTATGCGCTAAGCATAGCACAACTGGTGCAAAGCTCGTGAATGCTTCATGTCAAGCGCAAGCATCCACAATTCGTGGAAAGTTTTGTTCCCTCTGCGACATTTTTTTCGGAAGAGCGCGACTCCAGCGCGCGTCAGCTTTGCGGGTCTTTCAGATGCGGGCGGGTAGCATAGAAGTAGTCCATGCCGGGGACGCCGCGAGGGGTTTCGTCGTCGAACAGGATTGAGACTACGCCGTAGAACGCCACTATCGTCCAGAAGGCACCAGTGCCTACCGGCGGGAACGCTGCCGTCGACGCGCCGACGACCAGCGTTGCGATTACGTCGCGCAATAGCCAGAGTTCCTGCATCGCGGTTTGCGACTCTCCGCCTTCTCCAGGCGCGCCCTCAGCGGCGCGGGCGCCCTACTCTCCTGTCCAGTTTGGCTTGCGCTTTTGCGAGAATGCCAGCGGGCCTTCGACTGCGTCCTTTGAGCGGAACAGTTTCGACTTGCAGGTCGTAGTGCTTCGCCAGCGCCGCTTCTACCGGCATCCCGAGCCCGTTCATCGCCGCTTCCTTGGTGGCCTGCACCGACAGCGGCGAGCATTCCATGATCTCGGCCGCCCACTTCTCTGCCGTCGGGAATGAGATCCTTGAGCGGCACCACCTCGTTGGCGATTCCGAAGCGCAGCGCGTCGGCGGCCGTGATGTGCTTGCCCGTGAGCATCATGCCCATCGCGAGCTTGAGCGGGATGTGTCGCGGCAGGCGATGCACGCCGCCAGCCGCCGCCATCAGGCCGACGCGCGGCTCCGGCAATCCGAAGCGTGCGTGCTCGGCCGCAATGATGATGTCGCAGGAGAGCGCGATCTCGAATCCACCGCCGAGCGCGAATCCGTTCACCGCCGCGATGATCGGCTTGTAAATGTCGTAGCGCGCGGTGATCCCGGCGAAGCCGCCCTTGCCGCGAATTGTCTTTTCCAGTTCCCCGCGATTTTCCGCGGTCCAGCGCAAATCGTTGCCGGCCGAGAAGCCCTTGTCTCCCGCGCCCGTGACGATCGCGACCCACGCCGACTTGTCCGCGACGAAGTCGTCCCACACGCTGTCCATCTCGATATGACACGGCGGATGCAACGCGTTCATCCGCTCGGGCCGGTTGAACGTGATGTAGGCGATGTGGTTGCGCTTCTCGTACTTGATGAATTTCAGATCCATTTTGCTTCTCCGCTTCTCCAATAATCCGGTTCCCCTTCCCGCGCGGGAAGGGGTTAGGGGTTAGGTTCTTATTCTACTGCTCGTCGAGGAGTTCGAAAAAGGCGTCGATGCTTTGCATCAGCTGCCGGCGGATTTGCACGCGCGTGCCTTCGATCAGATGCATCGTGACGCGCCCGCTGGTGCCGTCGGCCATGCCGACCCGCGCATCCTCGACGCCGGCTACTGTGCCCTGGTCGAAAATGCGCATCCCGTAAACCAGCGAGCCGCGCTGCGACTGCCCTTTCACCAGAGTCAGCTTACGCGCCATCGGGGTCTCCCTCGTTCATATCGCATGCTCTATAGCATAACGTTGACAACCAAGGATGGCGCCCACAGAATCGCGCCGATGGAACGTTTTTTCAGAATCACTAGAAGCGCGGGTTATCCGCTGATCGCGATCGTCTCGGCGGCGCTGATTTCTGCGATCGCTGTCGCGGGGTGCGGGGTTGCTTACCAGGCCGGGACCCGGATTAAGGCGACGCGGATGTCGGATACGCTGCAGGTCGGGCAGACGTCGCCCCAAGTGCACCACGCGTGGGGAGAGCCGGACCTGCGAACGTACCTGCCGGGCGATACCGAGGTCTGGAGTTATCCTTATAAACCCAACAGCAATGACGCGGTGGCGGCGCTGCTGTACACGTCGTCCAAGGACGGGGACAAGGGCACGTTCCTGGATTTGAAGTTTGTTGGGGGCAAACTCGTCTCATGGCAGGAAGCCGAGCATACGATGCCGGCAAAGGGACATACGGGGATAGCCCTGGGGGTCGGCGGCGGACCGATTGGCAACGGGACGCAGACGACGCCGGGCGCGGTGCATTACTAGGCGCGGGATGGGCGCGCGAGGGGTCAGTGCCATGGGGAACGCATACTTGCAACGAGCCGGACGCATCGTGTCTAATTGAGCACCAGCGTGGGGAAAAGTGCTAAGTTAGGTGGGGCGGCATTGTCGTTGAAAATGACTGCATATGACTTGAATCTGAGCGCCTTGGCGACCGGCGGGTACCGCGCCTGATGGCGACCGCGCGCAAGAGTTTCGAGGCAATTCTGCTGGACCGTTCGTGGGTCTCGGCGCAGGATCTCGACAAGGCGCGCCAGCGCAAGAAGCCCGGGCAGGAACTCGCCGACGTGCTGGTCGAGATGGGCGCGCTGGAGCCGCAACGGCTGGCGCGCGCACTCGCGCAGGAATATCGGCTGCCGTTCCAAGCGCATATCGACGAAAATTCGCTCGACCCGGGACTCGTGTCGAAGGTCCCGATTAACTACGCCAAGAAGAACCGCTTGCTCCCGCTGTCGAGCGTCGACGGCACGGTGACGGTGGCGATAGCCGACCCGGCCAACTTCGAGCCGCTCGATGATTTGCGAATCCTGTACGGCGCGCAGATAAATCCACTGGTCGCGCCGGCTGAAGTAATCGCCGAGGCAACCAACCGCGCATACGACCAGGCGTCGGCCACCTCGGCCGAGGACCTGATGATCGATCTCGAAGAAGAGCGGCTGGACGTCGTCGCCAGCGAACTCGCGTCGGAGCCGCTGGACCTGCTCGAGTCGGACGACTCGGCGCCGATCATCAAGCTGGTCAACGGCATCCTGTCGCAGGCGGTCAAGGATCGTGCGAGCGACATCCACGTGGAAGTTTTCGAAAAGGAAATGGTGGTGCGCTTTCGCGTGGACGGCATGATGTACGACGTGCTGTCGCCGCCCAAGCGCTTTCAGCCGGCGATCACGTCGCGCGTCAAGGTCATGGCGGGGCTCAATATCGCGGAGAAGCGCCTGCCGCAGGACGGCAGAATCCGCCTGCGCATCGCGGGCCGCGATATAGATCTGCGCGTGTCGTCGATACCGACCGCGTTCGGCGAGCGGATCGTGCTGCGACTGCTCGATCGCGCGCAGGCGGTCGAGGTCGTCAACCTCGACCATCTCGGATTTTCCGGCGACAACCTGCAGCGCCTTGACCGGCTGATCCGGCAGAGCCACGGGATCATCCTGGCGACCGGGCCGACGGGCTCGGGCAAATCGACGACGCTGTATGCGTGTCTGAGCCGAATCAACTCGCCCGAGAAAAATATCATTACGATCGAAGATCCGATCGAGTACCAGCTGCGCGGCGTCGGCCAGATGCAGGTGAACCCGAAAATCGATCTGACGTTCGCCAGCGGCCTGCGCTCGATACTGCGCCAGGACCCGGACGTCATCATGGTCGGCGAAATCCGCGACAGCGAGACGGCGGAAATCGCAATCCAGGCCGCCTTGACGGGGCATCTGGTGTTCTCGACGTTGCACACCAACGATTCGTTCGGCGCGGTGACGCGGTTGGTCGAGATGGGAATCGAGCCCTTCCTGGTTTCGTCTTCGATTCTCGCGGTGCTCGCCCAGCGCCTGATCCGCAAGCTGTGCCCCGATTGCCGCGAGCCGTACAAGCCGAGCGACTCCGAGCTTGCGCGAATCGGATACAAGTCCTCGGATTTGACGGCGGCGAAAATTTGCCGGCCCAAGGGATGCCGCAATTGCCGCAACACGGGCTATCGCGGCCGAATGGCGATTCAAGAGTTGATGATGATGGACGACGAAATCCGATCGCTCGTCATGCAGAAGGCCGATGCTGCCATGCTGCGCCGCAAATGCACCGACCAGGGTATGACGCTGCTGCGCCAGGACGGCGCGGCGCGCGTGCTGCGCGGCGAGACCTCGATCGAGGAGCTGCTGCGGGTCACGCAGGAAGACATCGACTAGCGCATCCGCTTAAGTCGTTTTTTCACCGATGCCGGTATTTGCTTATCGAGGACTTGGGGCCGACGGCCGCACCGTCAACGGCGTGGTGGACGCCGACAACGCGCGGACCGCGCGCGGCAAGCTGCGCGCGTCGGGAATTTTCCCGACCGACCTCAACGAGGAAGACACTGCGGCCGAGCGCCAGACGGCGCGCCGCGAGTGGCTGCCGTCGCTGTGGCGTCGCAAGATGCCGGCGTCGGACCTGGCGCTGCTGACGCGCCAGTTGAGCGCGCTGCTCGGCGCGGGAGTGCAGCTGGTCGACGCGCTCAGCGCGCTGAGCGATCAATCGACGCGCGCCGCAACCAAGCGGATGCTCTCGCAGGTGCGCGAGCGCGTGCGCGAGGGATCGTCGCTGGCTGACGCGCTGACCAACCATCGCGACGTTTTTTCAGACCTCTACATCGGGATGGTTCGAGCCGGTGAGCAGGCTGCGGCGCTCGAGGCGGTGCTGGACCGGCTGGCCGAGTACAGCGAGCGCCAGAACGAATTCGTCACCAAGGTGCGCAGCGCGCTGACCTATCCGATCATCATGATGTGCGTCGGCACCGGGATCATGGCGTTCCTGGTGGCGTACGTGGTGCCGCAGGTCGCGACGATTTTCGAGCAACAGCATGCGGCGCTGCCGATTGCGACGCGCGTCCTGATTGGTATCTCGGCGATTGTCACCGGCTACTGGATTCCGCTGGCTCTCCTGCTGGTCGGGATGGTGGCGGCGTTCACGACTGCGATGGCGACGCCGCGCGGCCGGCGCGTGTACGACACCTGGATTCTCAAGCTCTATTACATCGGGCCGACGATGATTCGAATCATCTGCGCGCGTTTTGCGCGGACGCTGGCCACCCTGCTCGCCAGCGGCGTGCAGTTGCTGCCCGCGCTCGACGCGGTCAAAGGCGTCGTGACCAACGGTCTGCTCAAGGACGCGGTCGAGCAGAGCCGCGAGAGTATCCGCGAGGGCCACGGCATGGGGCAGACGCTGGCGCAAAGCGGACTCTTTCCGCCGCTGCTGATCGAGATGATCCGTGTGGGCGAGCGTTCCGGCGAACTCGAGCGGATGCTGGAGCGGGTGGCCGACAACTACGAGCGTGAAGTCTCGCACTCGCTGAGCCAGATGACCACCGTGCTCGAACCGGTGATGACGATCGCGATGGCGGCTGTTATCGTGTTCATGATGCTGGCGGTGCTGATGCCAATCTTCCAGCTCAACCAGTTGATGCAGTGATGAACATGAGGTCGCGCAGCTACAATTCGGAATCCGTCAGCGAAGTCGGTGTCGTGCTGACCCGTTCAACGACTACGAGCTGGTTGGTTCGGCTCTTAAGGACAGTAGCTGGCGCTCTGGTAGCGCCGCGGGGCCCTGACAAGGGATCCGTGACCGAGGTTGGTGGCGCGCTGACATATCCTCTCATCATGATGTGCGTCGGATCGGGAATCATAGTGTTCTTCGTGGCGTACGTGGTGCCGCAGGTAGCGACAATCTTCGAGCAGCAGCACGCGGCGTTGCCGCTGGCGACGAGACTCGTGATCAGGTTCTCGGCGTTCATCACCAGCCATTGGCTGACGATGACTATCCTGTCGGCCGGGCTCGTCGCCGGAATCGTTGGCGCGCTGGCAACACCGCCCGGACGCCGCCTCTACGAGTACTATGACCGCGATAGCAGCCAGATTAACACCGTGCTGGAACCAGTGATGACGATCGCGATGGCGGCTGTTATCGTGTTCATGATGCTGGCGGTGTTGATGCCGATTTTCCAGCTAAACCAGTTGATGCAGTGAAAAGCGAAGACCTAAAAAAATGAAAAACGCGCCGGAGGTAACCGCGATGAAGTCACGCCGATACAATCAGGACGGATTCACCCTGATTGAAATCATGGTGGTTATCCTCATCCTTGGCCTGCTCGCGACCATCGTCGTGCAGAGTCTGCGCGGCGCGGCCGATAAGGCCAAGCGGACCAAGGCGCAGGCCGACCTTGCCGAGATCAAGACCGCGCTCGATCGCTACTACCTGGACAACGGTTACTATCCGAGCACCGACCAGGGCTTGAATGCACTGGTCTCGCCGCCGACCAACGGCCGCGTGCCGGCCAACTACGAAAGCGGCGGCTATATCGAGCGTCTGCCGAAAGATCCGTGGGGGACTCCGTACTTCTACCAGAGCGACGGCAACTCATACGTGCTGAAGTCGTTCGGCCCCGACGGCGTCGAGAGCGCCGACGACATAGATGGCAGCCAAAACGGGTGACGACGATTGCTCGATACGCGCGGCGTCAAATGTGAACATGCACCTGCGCTCAAGAAGGTCGTGGTCGTTGTCGTGGTCGCCATCGCCGGGCTTCACTCTGCTCGAGCTGGCGGTCGTGATCTTCATCATGGGTCTTATGCTGTCGATGGCGATGCCGTATCTCGGCGGATTTCGGCAGGCAGCGCTGCGCAGCCAGGCGCGCCGGCTGGCGGGCCGCGCGACTTTCATGTTCGATGAGGCCAGCGGCCACAAGCTCGTGATGCGGCTGATCTTCGATTTGGATAACAACGGCTACGCGGCTGCCCAGCTCGATCCGTATGCCGTCAAGCCGGTGTTTGCGCCCTCGGCGGGACAGCCGGTGATGATGCCGGCGGCGATTCGGATTCGCGACGTAACTGTCGAGGGAATCGGCACCGTCAATCGCGGCATGGTGGCGACTAACTTCTATCCCGAGGGTTACGTCGATGCGACCGTGGTTCACCTTGAAGACGCGTCGGGCGACGTGATGACGCTGGAATTTTCCCCGCTGACGGGCCAGGTCGCGATCATCGCGGGCGACGTGATGCCCATAGGTATGAAGTGAATATTCTTGGCCGGCGCGCGCGCGCGTTTACCCTGCTCGAGGTGATGGTCGCGATTGCGATCCTGGGTATCGCGCTGCTCGGCCTGCTCGGACTGCATCATCAGAGTTTGCAATCTGTAATTCGCGCACAGAACGCGACGCGGGCCTCGATGCTGGCGCAGGCGGTGATGACCGAAGCGGAGTTGGAGCGATTTCCCGATCTCGGTCACACCAGCGGCGATTTCCAGGCGTCGTTTCCCGGCGAGTTTCCCGACTTCCGCTGGGAGCGGATGGTCGAGGCCTCGAGCATGTTCCCCGACATTCGCAAGGTCGATGTTCTGATCCAGTACGGTCCCGGGTTCACGCAAAACTTCTCGCTGGTCGAGTTCCTGCATTCGCCGGTTCCGCCCGATCCAAGCCAGCTGCCGGGAACACCGCCATGAACAAGCGTAATCCCGGAACGCATCGGGCGCAGCGCGGCTTCACGCTCATCGAGATGATGCTGGCGATTGGCGTGCTGGCGCTGATTCTCGCGATGCTCGCCAGCTCGTTCAGCGCCGTCGCGCACAGCAAGGTGCACGCCGAAGGGCGGCTCATGGTCGATCGCGAGGGACGCGCCCTGCTCTGGCAAATGACCAAGGAAGTGACCAACGCGGTGCAGACGCCGTACGCACCCAGCAACGTTGCGCTGGTCGGTGGCGGACACATGGGAGGCGGCAAGGCGATCGATACCATCACAATGTCGACCTTCAGCGGCGGGCATCGTCGCGCGATTACCGGTATGACGCCGGAAACATTCGTCACCTACAATCTGACGCCGAATCCCGAGCAGCCCGGCTGGTACCTGCTGCAACGCTCGCAGCAAAGCGGATTGCTGACGAGCTCGGCCTCGACCCAAACCACGGTGCTCGCGACCAATGTGCTCTCGATGCATATCCGTTATTTCGACGGCCAGACCTGGAACGAAAGCTGGGATACGTCGAGTCTGCCGCAGGGACGACAGTTGCCGGTCGCGGTGGCTATCCAGATCCAGATGGCCGCGCCGGGCGGCCACGTAATGGACTTCGCGACCGAAGTCATCGTGCCGATGGCGATAGCTCAATGGTAACGCGGTTGCGAAAGAACGAGCGGGGAGTGGCGCTGCTGGCGGTGCTGCTGGGAATCGCCCTGATGACGCTAATCGTCGTGGATTTCGCGATGACGTCGGGGCTCGGATTCGTGTCGGCGGCGAATCAGGCCAACGAGTTGCGCGCGGGTTTCCTGGCGCGCTCGGGAGTCAATCTCGGTCTGGCGCTGCTGGCGGCTGACGCCCGCGCCAAATCGCAGCCGGGGACCCAAACGCAAACGACTCCGAACGAGAACCTGAGCGACGCCTGGGCTGCGCCGTTTCCGCCGATGCCGCTCGAGGGCGGCAATGTTGCGCTGACGATCGTGGACGAAGCCCGCAAGCTCAACATCAATTCAATGATGCAACATAACGTCCCCAAACAAGACCAGATTCTGAAGATGCAGCGCTTGTTCACCATCCTCGACGTGAATGTCGATCTGGTTCAAGCTATCATCGATTGGATTACACCGGGTGGCGCCAACGCGCCCGGTGGCGGCAGCGGCGACTTTTACCTGGGGCTCAAACCGCCGTATCAACCGCGTTACGGCCCGATGCCGACGATTGGGGATTTGCAGATGGTCAAGGGATTCAACGAGGCAATTTTCAACCGGGTGAGCCCGTTTCTGACGGTCATGCCCGAGGCGGCAGTGAACGCCAACACGGCGCCGCCGCAAGTGTTGGCCTCGCTGGAGCCGGAATTGACGGAGGATCAAAAGCTGGTTGTGGAGCTTCTCGACGCCCGCGCAATTCGGCCGTTCTCCCAGCCGTCCGATATCATGAACCTTCCCGATTTCGCCCAAATCGGACAGCGCCTTTCGAGGGACGTCCAGATGCGCAGCCAATTTTTTACGATTACCGGGACCGGAACTTATGCCGGCGCCCGCAAAATTGTCACCGCAACCTTCCATCGCGAGACCAACGGCATCGGCACGCTGGCGGCGTGGCATGAAGACTAGGGTCAAGGACGCCTGATGGCTCAACGGATACTTGCGCTGGAGTTCGTCGGCGACCGGGTTCGCGCGGCAGTCGCCGATCGCTCGTGGAATTCGTTCACTCTCGCCGGCGTGTACGACAAGGTGCGCGCCGACGACGAAGCCGATCTCAGCGGCGCACTGGCCCGCCTGGTCGCGGAGGCCGGCCAGCCCGACATCGTGATATCCGCGCTGGCCGCCGATCGCGTAGCCAAACGCCTGCTCGAACTGCCGTTCAAAGATGCGCGCCGTCTGCATCAGGTGGTTCCCTTCGCACTGGAAGAGCACCTGCCGTTCCCCGTTGACAATGGCGTGGTCGCATTTACCCGGGTCGGGCGCGAAGGCGATCATACGCTGGTCATGGCCGCGATGGTGCGCAAGACCGACCTCCAGCATCATCTCGATTTGCTGCAGAAAGCCGGACTCGATCCCAAAACCGTCACCTTGGCGCCGCTCGCGCTGGCTGCCATGTTCTCGCGCGGGCAAAACGGTACCAAGCCGATGGCCCATCTCGTCGTCGACGGCGACGAGGAGTCCACCTCGGTGGTGCTCGTCGATCTGGGCGGGACGCCGCGCGCGCTGCGTTCGATGCACGGCGGTCTGATGAACTCCGACGGGTCGGTGGTCTCACAGGAGGCCGCTGCGCCGATTCTCAACTCGGTGCGTCAGACGCTGCTCGCGCAGGGCGAGGAGACCGATCAGACGGAGGTGATTGTCGCGGGTGCGGCGGCCACCAATCCGAAAGTGCGCGGGCTGCTCTCCGACTCGCTCGCCACGTCGATCCGTGACGGCGGCGCGTTCGACTATACCGGGATCTTTGAAGGGTCGATGCCGAATACCGGCAAGTATTCTGCGTGCGTCGCGATGCTGCTGGGCGAGTTGCCCAACAAACCGCTCGACCTGATCAATTTCCGCCAGGGCGAATTCATGTTTCGCGGCCGCGTCCGCGGCGACCTCAGCCCCTTCTACACCTCGGGAATCCTCGGCGCCGCGCTGTTTGCCGTGATCATTGTTTATTTCAGCCTCGGCGTGTCCGCCAATCTTCGACGGCTCCACCAGCTCAACGCGCAAATCGCCGCGGTCGCCGGACCGGTCCTCGGCGAAACGGATCCCGCCGACGCCAAGGCGCAATTGAAAACCGGAATCGCGAAGATGAACCATCGGCTGACTCTGATCGGCGGCAACCTGACTCATTCGCCGCTCGACACGCTGGTGGCGGTATCGCGCGCGCTGCCGCCCCGCTTTCCGGTCCAGATGGTCGACGTTCAGATCGATTCCCAGGGCTTGCGCGTCACCGGCCAGGCGGATTCGTTCGCCACCGTCGATCAGGCCAAGAAGGCGCTCGACGCCAGCGGCTTCTTCGGCTCGATCGAAGTTGCGCACGCCCATGCCGGGGCCGATCCGAGCAAAGTGGACTTTCGGATGGACGCGAACTTCAAAGATGCGGCGCCGATCAACGAGCGCGACGAGGCCGCCGCCGAATGAGCGTGACGGAAAGCTGCAATGCTTAAAGAATGGATCGACAATTTGCGCGCGCGGGTGATGGACTTGATCCGGCCTTATCTCAAGCAAGCCGCCACCCGCGTCGATCCGCTTATCGGGAATGCGCGCGGCCGCTACCAGAAGCTCGAACCGCGCGAACGCATTCTGGTGCAGATCGCCGCGGGCCTGGTCGGAGTTTTTCTCATCTACAACCTGATCTACATGCCAATCGTCGATCTGAGCTCGGGGCTGCAGGACAAGATCGTCCAGCGGCAACAGGATCTCGCCGAAGTGCGCCGGCTCGCCGCGAACTACTCGCAGCTCAAGGCGAACCTTGCCTCTGCCGAACGGCACACGGTTCCGCTGGGCAAGGATTTCTCGTTGTTCTCCGTCGTCGAAGCATCGATGAGCAAGAGTGTCGGACGCGAGAAGATTGGATCGATCACGCCCGGCTCCGATCGCAAGCTTACCGACGGGTTCACCGAGTACAGCGTGGTGTTGAAACTCGACAACGTGAATCTCGCGCAGTTGGTCGACGCGCTCTACGGCATCAATTCGCTGTCGATGCCGATTGGCGTCTCGAACATCCGCATCCAGCGCCGCACCCAGGACACGCATTCCTACGACGTTGACCTCACCTGTGTCGCGCTCGCAAAGAATACTTGATGCGTCCGCGGACTCGTCAGCGCCATACCGGGGAACCCGCCTCGTTCGAATCGGCTACGCGCTGGTCGGCGTAACGCTTTTCGTCGCGTACCTGATTTCCACGTTTCCCTATTCCGCAACTCTTTCGAAAGTCCTGGCGCCGATGGGCCTCGAGGTTTCCAGCACGAGTCAGAGCGCCAGCTTCCCTTTCGGCGCGCGTCTGGCGGGCGTCCGCCTGACCTCGACCCGCACGGCGTCCGAGGGTCTGCTGATCGAAAGCCCGGCCGTCACGATTGCGCCCGCATTTCTCTCGATGCTCACGTTGCATCCGGGGGTTCGAGTGAAAGCCGCGCTTTACGACGGCGTCGTGAACGTGACTATCCGCCCAAGCGGCGGCGGCACCGCAATCGGCTACGACCTGGACTCCGTGCACATCGCCAGTCAGCACTTGTTCGCGATTCCCGGCGCGTCTGCGGCTGGCACGCTTTCCGGCAGCGGCAATTTATTGCTGTCGTCCAGCGACGTCGCGGAAAGCGGCGACGGCGAGTTGAGCGCCGCGGGCCTGACGTTCTTTTCGGCGCTCGCGACCTCGCCAATCCGTCTCGGCGACGGGCATTCAACCATCAAGCTGGATCAAGGGACATTGACGATCGAACAATTCACCACAAGCGGCGGCGACTTGACCGTGACCGCCGAGGGCACCGTCCAGCTCGCGCCCGACCCGGGCGAAAGCCGGCTTGCGATCCAGTTCACCTTATCTCCGACCCCCGCGGCCACCGCGCAGCTGGCTGTCTTCTTCTCCATGCTGCCGCACCCGCCCGGTCCGCAGCCATATCGCTTGACCGGCACACTAAACGCCCCGCGAATCAGCTGAAGTTAGTCCTCCCGACCGAAGCGAGGAACGCGTCAAGGTTTCCGTGATTCGTGCAACTCCTGCACAATCTCCTTCCCCTTCCCGCGCGGGAAGGGGCTAGGGGTTAGGTTCCGCGCGCGCCTCACGCACTCCGTCATCCTGACCGAAGAGAGCAACGCGACCGAAGGATAGGATCTCGGACAGCTTCGCGCCAGCGAAGCCGGTACCCGTTCTGAGTCTCCGCGTCCAGTTCCTCACGCCGGCGCGGACTTGAAAAATTCCATCACCGCTTCCTTGTAATGCTGGTCGCCCGGAGCGCTCAGATGATCGCGTCCTTCGAGCATCACGAGTTTGCTGCCCGGAATCGAATCGCGTAGCAGCGTCGGATTGCCGACCAGCAAGTCCTTCGTCCCGATGACTATCATCACAGGCACGCGAATTTTCTTCGCCGCAATCTGCTCGGCCGTGAGATCTTCACGACTCGATCCCATGCATGCCGCCAATGCTTTCAGGTCGTTGCCGGTGAGTTCCGCGAATTGGCGAAACTCCTTCGCGCGCTGATCCGTAATCGCCGAAGCATTCTCGGCGAGCAGCGCATCGACAATCGGCTTGCGATCGAAGCTTGGCGCGGTCGCCGTCGCCGCTCCGATTCCGCCGAGCACGGCCGCGCGCAGGCGCTCCGGATGCGACATCAGCAGGCCCGTGACGATTCGCCCGCCCATCGAATAGCCCATAATCAACGTGCGCTTGATTCCCAGGTGATCCATCAGCCGAATGACGTCATCGCCCATAGTCTCGCCGCCGTACGCCTCGCGTTCATGCGGCTTGCCGCTCTTGCCGTGACCGCGGCAGTCGAGCGCGACGACGCGGTAGTGCGGCGCGAGCGTGGTGAACCAGTTCATCGCGCCCCAGTTATGCTCCGCGCGCGACGCAAAGCCGTGCACCAGCACGACCGGTTCGCCTTTGCCATGTTCCTCGAAATAAATCTGCACGCCATTGGAATCAAAATAAGCCATCGTTCAACACTCCACTCGGATCGTCATCTTGCAGCCATCGTCGAATAGCCGCACAATCTGCGCAAATCAAACTGTCGCACGGACTCTCAGATGCCATCAAACCAAAAACTCGGACTTCAAACCAACGTCGGTGTAGGCGCCGACGCGCTTGCCGCACGCCTCGCACTAATCCGCGAGGCCGAAGATCTCGGCTACACGAGTCTGTGGATCGCGGAAGTCAGCGGGCCCGACGCATTCGTCAGTCTCGCCGCGCTCGCCGTCAATACGCGCAAAGCCGAACTGGCAACTGGCGTCATACCAATTCAGATTCGCACGCCGGGCGCGATGGCGATGGGCTTTCTCACCATCAACGAGCTCTCCGGCGGACGCGCGATCGCGGGTCTCGGAGTGTCGAGTCCGATCATCGTCGAGCGATGGCACGGCGCGTCGTATCGCAAACCGGTCACCGCGATGCGCGAGTGCGTCACGATCATGCGCCAGTTGTTCACCGAGGGCCGCTCGAAGTTCCAGGGCGAAGTGTACAAGTCCGATTTCAAGCTCAGCATGCGTATCACGGCGCCGCATCCGCCGAAAATTTATCTGGCGGGCCTCAACGCCCCGATGCTTCGGCTCGCCGGTGAAGTCGCCGACGGCGTCCTGATGAACTACTCGCCGCCCGATGCGATCCCCGCGATGGTACAACATATAAGTGACGGCGCGAAAGCCGCGGGACGCGACCCGTCCGCCGTCGACGTCGGCATCTACGTCCGCATGTGCATCACGGAAGACGAGGACAAAGCCGTCGATTCGTTCCGCCGCGAGCTCGCCAGTTATGCATTCGTGGACAGCTACAACAAGATGTTCGCGCGCTACGGACTCGCCGCCGAATTCGACGAAGTGCGCCGGCTGTGGAAACTCGGCAAGCGCGACGAGGCTCCCAGAGCCATCTCGGAAGCGTCATGCCGCAAAATAGCGGTGTTCGGCAATGCCCAGGCCGGCCGCCATTTCGTCGCACGCTTCCGCGCCGCCGGTGTCACCCATCCTGTAGTCTTTCCGATCGGCCCGGCCGTGAACACTGCGCGTGACTATCCCAACACGATGCGCGCCCTTGCCGGCGCATAATCAGCTTCCGACGCGGCTACCGCCCTTTGTAATTGGGCTTTCGCTTTTCCATGAACGAGCGGGGGCCTTCCTTGGCGTCCTCGGACTTCATTACTTCGCGCGCAATTTCGTTTTCGATCTTGAACGCCTCTTCGTACGGACGCCCCGACGTTCGGCGCACCGCCTCTTTGATCTTTCGCACAGCCAGCGGCCCGTTCTGCGCGATCGTTGCCGCGAGTTCCTCCGCCTTCGCCATCAACTTGTCCTGGGTGACGACGTAGTTGACGAGTCCGAGCCGCCACGCCTCATTCGCATCGATCCGATTGCCGGTCAGCAGGATCTCCATCGCCTTGCAGTACGGAATCTGGCGTTGCAGCCGCGCCAGCGATCCGGCCGCCGGGATGATCGCCCACTTCACTTCCTGCAGCCCGAAGCTCGCGTTCTCCGACGCGACCCGAAGATCGGTGCCCTGGATGAATTCCATTCCGCCCGCGATGCAAAATCCGTTGACCGCGGAAATCACCGGCTTGTCCATGTCGTAGCCGCGCAGCAGCGCGATGTCGCCGAGCTTGCGATCCGCGAGCAGCTTGCGGTCCCATTCGTCCTCCGGCTTTCGCGCGCCGGTGAACAGCGGAATCAGACGCCCGAGGTCGGCGCCGGCCGAGAACGCGACCTTGCCCGCGCCGGTCACGATCGTCGCGCGTACTGCGTCGTCGCCATCGATCTCTTTCCACGCCGCCGCGAGGCTGACGAGCATTTCGGGATTTAGAGAATTGTGAACCTCGGGCCGGTTCAGCGTGAGATAGGCGACGTGATCGCGTTTCTCGAAGATCAATGCGGGCATGATGCGCTCCTTTCTCCGTGTGGAATGCCGAATCCGGACCAACGCGCGACGTTACCATCAAACTGTCTGCGCAAGCCACGCACAGTGCCTTTACCCGCCGCTCCGCGGACAGTTATGATCTTGAATGACTCGCAACCTCGCACCTTGTGGAGGAGTCATGAGACTACGCGCCGCATCGATCATAACGCCTATGGTTCTTGCCGTCCTCGCGCCTGCGTTCGCAATCGAAGCACCGCGTATCGTTCCGCGGATGAATGAAATTCAAAAGCCGGTCGACGAAGTTTACGCCACAGTCAGAAAATATTTCACAGACTCGTCATTGAGCAATTTCAAACTGGTTAGCGAAAACAAAAAGACAGGCACGCTCGTCGCGAAGCTGTCCGGCATCGACGACCAATCGTGGCGCAAGTGGGCTTTCTGCGAGACCGGACCGGTTCAAATGATCTACAAGTTGGAAGACGGCAGTGTAACGGTGACGGTCAAGCTTGAAAAATCCACGCGGCGGTCCACCTTCGCAACCGTGTCGGCGGACTTCCAGGGCACTTATGGGCTCGGCGCCAACGAGAACAAAGTATCTTGCACATCGAAGTTCGTTCTCGAAGACGACATACTGGCCGCCGCCGGCGCTGCGACGGCCAAGTGAGTCTGGCCGATTCGATTGAATCCTGAATCGACCATCGCGCCGCCACCCGCAAGCGAGTTGGCGTTTCCCGACGCTCGCGGCCTCCGCTCACGCGACGTGTTCCGGCTGGTCGTGCGCGTATGGCCGTTCGTGCGTCCGTACCGCCGCCACCTCGTCTATCTTTTCCTGCTTTCGATGCCAGCATTGCTCAGCGGACTCGTCGGACTCACTCTCTTGCGCGTTTTCTTCGACGTCGTCGGGCACGGCGCCGCCTTGAAACCGTTCGAGGCGGCGATGCTCCGCGTGCCGCTGCATGCCGATCGACGCACGGTGCTCATCCACGCATGCGTCGTCGGCGGCATCGCGTCGGTCGGCGCCTTGATCGTTTTCGGACTGCTCGTCGGCTACGGGGTTTGGATTCTGCAGCGCATCAGCAATCTCTTTCGCGTCAATCTTTACACCCGCATGCAGGAACTGAGCGTCCGCTTCCATTCCGAGGAAAAAATCGGCGACGCGATTTTCCGGATGTTCCAGGACTCCGCCGCGATACCCAGCGTGATCAACGGCTTGATCGTTCAACCGCTGATTTTTGTTCCTGCCGCCATTGGCTCGTTGTCCTACCTGCTCTGGTTCGACTACAAGATGGCGCTGATCGCTGCTGTGCTGATGCCTGCAAACCTCATACTGGCTTGGATGTTCGCGGATTCGATGCGCGCCGGGTTCATCGCCGAGCGCGAAACGACGGCGCGCGCCACAACCCGCATCGAGGAAACGCTCGCGTCGATCAAAACCGTGAAAGCCTTCGGCACCGAGGCCGGCGAAGCGGAAAACTACGCGCGCGACAACTGGAACGCATTCATCGCCGGCCGCCGCGCGCGCCTGAGGCTCGCCCGCTATCGCGTCATGACCAACACCGTTCGCGGTCTCGGCTATGTCGCCGCGATGTACGTCGGCGCGACGGAGGTGATGGCGGGCGGGACCGCGGGTCTCGGACACGTTGCGGTTTCTCTCGGACTGTTCCAGGGATCGCTGTATTTGGTTGCCCACGTCAGTGCGCGCACGCGAAATATCACCGACCTGTGGGGCAGCATGCAGGACGTGGTCGTCGCCATCTCGCGCGTGCTCGAGATGCTCGGTCAAACGCCCGAGCAGAGCGTCAAGGTGGGCCGCGCAATCCCGCCGAAATCCGCGACGGTTCTGACGTTCGACCACGTGACCTTCGGCTACGACCAGCGCACGCCCGTCCTGACCGGCGTCAATCTCGAGGCCCGCGTCGGTGAAGTCACCGCGATCGCCGGCCCCAGCGGTTCCGGCAAGAGCACGATCATTTCGCTCATCGTGAGATTCTTCGATCCGACGGCGGGCCGTATACTGCTCGACGCGGAATCGATCGACGGCTTCGAGCTTCCCGCGTGGCGCGGCATGCTTTCGGTCGCGCTGCAGGAAAATCCGCTCTTCACCGCGACCATTCGCGACAATGTCGCCTACGGACGCCCGAACGCGTCGACGACTGAAGTTGCCGAAGCAATTCACCGCGCCGGCCTCGGCGACTTCGTTCGTACGCTCCCGGCCGGCCTCGACACCATGCTCGGCGAAAAGGGGTCGAAGCTTTCGGCTGGGCAGGCGCAGCGGCTCGGCCTCGCACGCGCGATTTTGCGCGACGCGCCGATCCTTTTGCTCGACGAGCCGACCTCCGCGCTGGATGTCGCGACCGAGGACGCCGTGATGCGCGGCCTGCGCGATTGGGTGAACGAAGCTCCCGATCGACGCATGGTGATACTCGCGACGCATCGCCGCACCACCGCGTCGCGCGCAGACAGAATCTACCAGCTGGCTGCCGGCAGGCTGGTTGCGGCCGACGGCTCCGCCCTCGACGACCTCCCGATTCGCGAGGTGAGCAGTGCCTGAAGTCGCCGCGCCGCGCGATTCCCGTGCGAGTCTTCTTTACGCCGACGAGCATGCCCCGCTCAGCTGGCGCGAGGCCTGGCGCATCCTCGTCAAGAGCTGGCCGTTCGTCAGCCGCTATCGCCGGCTCGTCGCGATCAAGTGCGCGCTGGTGTTCGTCTCGCTGACCTTTTTTCTGATGACGCCGTGGCCGCTGAAAATCGTCATCGATAATGTTATCGACGGCCATCCGCTCACGGGTATTCCGGCAGCCATTCTCACTCCGATCGTCGGCGCCAACCGCACTGCGCTGCTAGTCGCAGTAACCTTGTTTCTCGCGCTGGCTGTCATTCTAATTGGGATGGTCGCCGGCGACGCGCAATCGCTCGGCACCAACGTAAACAGCGGCGGACTCGATCAGGCGGGGCTCACTGCCAACGACGCCAACGACGGCGGCAGTCTGTGGAACGGTCTGTTCGGCTACCTCGAGTCGCGCGTCACGATCGATCTCACCCAGCGGATGAACCAGTCGTTGCGCACCGCCATCTACGAGCGTTTCCTGCGCTCGCCGCTGGCGCTGTACGCCGACCAGAAAATCGGTGACGCCGTGTTCCGTGTGATGTACGACAGCGCGTCGATCGGCCCGGTGTTTTATCGCGGCGTGCTGGCGCCAATCATGTCGCTCGTGATGTTCGCGATGGCGATCATCGTGCTCTCTGCACAATTCAGCAGCCAGCCGGTGATCATCGTGATCGCGGTTCTCTTTCTGCCTGTAGTCGCGATCGGCAGCACTCTTTTTGGACGGCTGCTGCGCGATCAGAGCCAGTCCATGCGCGAAACCGGTAGCAACGTGATGGCGGCCTTCGAGGAGCGCGTCGCGCAGGTCCAGCTCATCAAGGCATTCGGACAGGAATCCCGCGAGACCGCCGCGGTCGACACCGCGAGCTGGGAGTCCTACCGCTCGACGCTCCGCATGCTCGCAATCACCTTCGTGATCGTGATCGTGCTCGCGCCGCTGGTCTGCGCGCTGATCGGATACGGCCTCTACTATCTAATGATGCAGGTGGTCGCGGGCCGCATGACGCTCGGCGACATCGTCCTGCTCGCAGGCTACGCCGGGATGCTCTCCAATCCGATGTCGATCATCGGCAGCACCTGGGCGTCGATCCAGGCGTCGGTTGCGGGACTCCGCCGCGTGCATAGCGTACTCGACAACCTCGCCGAACCCGTCAGCGATGGAAGCCACGATGGGCTCGACGGACGGATCAGCCGTCTGGAATTGAGCGGGGTGGCGATCGGTTACGGCGCTACCACCGTGCTGAGCGACGTCACCATGTCGATGCGCACCGGCCAAATGGTTGCGCTGGCGGGACCGAGCGGATGCGGCAAGACAACGCTCATCCATTCGATCCCGCGTTTCGTCGAACCGTCGGCAGGAACCATCGCCTTCGACGGCGTCGATTCGCGCGCGATCGCACCCGACACGATTCGCGCGCGCGTGGGATTCGTCTTTCAGAATGAAGCCCTGTTTTCAATTTCGATCGAGGACAACATCCGCTACGGAAACGCCGGCGCGTCGATGGCCGACGTTCGCGAAGCGGCGGCGATGGCTGGTGCGGCGGAGTTTATCGAGCGGCTCCCCGACGGCTACTCGACGATTCTCGGACGGCGCGGCGCGCGCCTGTCCGTCGGACAGAAACAGCGAATCGCAATCGCGCGCGCCCTGCTCCGCCGCCCGGAGATCATCGTCCTCGACGAACCGGCAGCGCCGCTGGATCCCGCGTCGGAGTCAGACCTCCTGACAACCCTGAAGGCGCTCGCTCGCGATCGAATCGTCATCATCGTCGCGCATCGCGGCGGCACCCTCGCCGCTTGCGACCGCGTCTTCTTCATTCACAACGGTACGATCGCCGCATCCGGCACGCATGCCCACCTGCTCGCGACCAATCTCGACTACCAGGCCTACCTCGCGCAAACCGCCGCCGAAATTCCCGCCTGATTCTGGCCCGTCGATTGCTCTTTCAATAACGCCGATCGTGCCGGCGATGCTGAATTCCGCGCCAGTTACGGCGGTGGGGTGATCTGCGATGAATTCGACTGTTTCCGAAACAGGCAGGGCGGTGCCCGTTTGGGCGGCGTACAAGACGAGCGATGCCGTGTTCGATGAGATGATCGATCTCTCGAGCCAACCGCGCAGCGGATGCGAATCCGTCATCGACACGATGTTCTCGATGCCTCCCGCGCAGTTCACCGAAATCTGCGCGCGCGCCGACCGAATGTTCCGCCGTATGGGTGTGACCTTCAACGTCTACGGCGCCGTCGACGGCTCTGAGCGCATCTTTCCCTTCGATCCCATTCCGCGCGTCATCGACGCCGCAACCTGGGCAACGCTGGAGGCCGGCCTGATTCAACGCGTGCGCGCGCTCAACGCATTTGTCGCCGACGTTTACGGCGACGGATGCATCCTGTCAGACGGCGTCGTCCCGCGCGATCTCGTTCTCGGATGCCCGCAGTTCCGCCGCGCCGCCGTCGGCATCAAGCCTCCGCTGGGCAACTTCGTCACCGTCGCCGGAATCGATCTCGTGCGCGGCGTCGACGGCCGGTTCCATGTCCTCGAAGACAACGTGCGCACGCCGTCGGGCGTATCCTACGTGATCGAAAATCGCGTCGTGATGACGCGCCTCGTTCCCACCCTGATGCGCGCGTCGCGCGTGCGCAGCGTCGAGCGCTACCCCGCCGACCTCCTGCAATGCCTCATGGAGATGTCGCCGACTGGAAAATCCAATCCCACGATTGCGCTGCTCACGCCCGGCCCGTTCAACTCCGCGTTCTTCGAGCACGTCTTCCTGTCGCAGCAGATGGGTATCGAGCTGGTCGAAGGCGTGGACCTGGTATGCGTCGATCGCAAGCTCTACATGAAGGACGTTCACGGCCTGCGGCAAATCGACGTCCTCTATCGCCGCATCGACGACGACTTCCTCGACCCGCTGGTCTTCCGCCCCGACTCACTCCTCGGCGTCGCCGGCCTCACCGCCGTTCTGCGCGCCGGCAATGCCACGATCGCCAACGGGGTCGGCACGGGAGTCGCCGACGACAAAGCTGTCTATGCGTACACGCCCGCGATGATTCGCTACTATCTGGCCGAGGAGCCGATTCTCCCCATTGTCGAGACTTATCTGCTGCGCTACCCCGAAGTTCGCGAGCAGGTTCTCAAAAATCTCGAGCGCTACGTCGTCAAGCCAACGGGCGCGTCTGGCGGATACGGCGTCGTGATCGGTCCGAAGGCCGACGAGGCCGAGCTCGCCTCGACCCGTGAACGAATCCTAAACGACCCGTCGGCTTTCATCGCGCAGCCCGTCATCGCCCTCTCGGTCCATCCCACGATCATTCACAATGGCTCTGAGAGCGGTATGCGGCTATCGCCGCGTCACATCGACTTCCGTCCCTTCGTGCTGCTTGGCGCCAAGCCGCGCGTGCTGGCCGGCGGTCTGACGCGCGTCGCGCTGCGCGAGGGCTCCTTGATCGTGAACTCATCCCAGGGCGGCGGAAGCAAGGACACCTGGGTGCTCGAGGCCTGATGCTCCGGCGAATCGCGAGTCATCTCTTCTGGACCGCGCGCAACCTGGAACGGGCCGAATGGCGCGCGCGCCTGCTCGACGTCAACTACCATCTCCTGATCGAGAGTCCGCCGCGCGACGCACAGCCGTGGGCGCCGCTGCTCGCGATTTTCGGCGAGCGCGAACTGTTCGCCGAGTCCTACACCACCGCAGACGACGCCTCGATCCTGAACTTCTTCGCGCTCGACACCGGCAATCCAAATTCGATTCGCACCTGCATCAACACCGCGCGCAACAACGCCATCTCGCTGCGCCATTACATCTCGTCCGAACTCTGGCTCGACCTGAACACGCTCTATCTCAGCGCCCAGGAATGGACGCCGGAACTATTCGTCTCGCCCGGCGTCTTCGCATTCTTCGCCGATCTCAAAGACAGCTTCTATCGCCTCTCCGGCATCCGACAGAGCACCATCCCGCGCGACATCGCGTACGACTTCATGCAACTCGGCATCATGCTCGAGCGCACTGAGGACGTTTCCCGGATGCTCGACGTCAAGTACCACTTCCTGCTGCCGCGGCTGGAAGACGTCGGCGGCTCGCTCGACATCCTGCAGTGGGCGGCAGTGCTGCGCAGCGCGTCGGGCCTCGAGGCTTATCGCAAACGCTTCGGCAATTCGATCAGAATCGACAACGTCGTCGAGATCCTGCTCTTCGATCCGACCTTTCCGCGGTCTGCCCGATTCGCGCTCGCGATGCTGGAAACGTCGCTCAACCGCATCAAGAGCCAGGCGCCCGAGCCCTCGCCCCCGTCGTCGCAGCTCGAAGAACTGCTGGCCCTGATGCACTCCAAGCGCTCGCTCGAGGTGATCAAATCCGGCCTGCATCAATTTCTGCTTCAGATCCAGGACGGATGCGCCGCGCTGGGCGACGAGGTCTTTCAACGCTACCTCAAGAGCGATTGAATTGACGGCGATGCTGCTGCGGATCTGCCACACCACCCGCTTCGAATACCAGATGCCGGCCTACGATTCGCACAACGAAGTGCGGATGAAGCCGCTCGACGACATTCATCAGCGATGCGTCCGGTTCGAACTGGAGATCACTCCCGACACGTCGGTGTTCGAGTACGACGACTACTACGGCAATCGAGTCCACGGATTTTCGATCCACGATCGACACCCTGAGCTGATTGTCACCGCGAAATCTCTCGTCGAGCGGATGCCCGGCCCGCAGCCGCCCGCGATCGCGATGCCGTTCGGCGAGTTTTTGCTCGAAGATCACGTGCGCAACCGGATCGAATACGACTCGCTGGCGGCCAGCCGCCACGTTCCGTTCAGCGAGCCGATGCGCAAATTTTTCTGGCTCGCCAAACCCGATCCCTCCGAGGACGTAGCGGCCTATGCGAACCGCGTCGTCGCCTTCATCCGCGATCAGTTCGTTTACGAGCCGGGAATGACCAAGGTGCAATCGACCGCGGACGAAATTCTTGCGGTCGGCGGCGGCGTGTGCCAGGACTTTGCGCATCTAACCATAGGAGTGCTGCGCCTGGCCGGTATCCCTGCGCGCTATGTCTCCGGCTACCTGGTGCCTGCCGCGAAATCCACCGTCGAAAGCGTCGGCGCGCAAGCCAGCCACGCGTGGCTGGAAGCGCAACTGCCCGGCCAAGGATGGACCGGCTTCGATCCCACCAACGGATGCGCGGTAGACGAGCGCCACATAAGGGTGGCAGTAGGCCGCGACTACTCAGATGTCCCACCTATGCGCGGCGTCTACAAAAGCCAGGGCGGCAAGCAAGTAATGTCAGTAGACCTACGAATAGAACCGCAACCAGACCCACAACATCCTATCGACTCATCCAACAACCAACAAAACCAGTAGTAATCTCCAAAATTAGTTGCTACCCTTCAGCGCCCAGTGCCAGCGGAGGCATTGCCGCGGTTTCGCGCGGTTGCCGTCGGCCTTTGATCAATCGCCGCGACCACGCCTTCGCGATCAGCTTCAGCAACGACGGCTCGAACAACGCCGACGGCGGCTTCATCATGTTGATTACTTCGCCGATTCGGTCGCCGATCGCCGGGTCGTCGTCGGCGACCGCGAACATTTTCCCGAGCAGCGGATCGATCACACGACTGATCAGCGGACGTTTGCCTTCGGTGCCCGCAATTCTGAAATCCGCACCGGTTGCGAGTCCCCACGGCTCGGCCTGGAAGCGCGCCTGCGCCGCGAAAAACTTTCGCGGAACTTCAACATCGTTGATGCCATTCTTCTCAAGACACTCACGAAGCATCAGCGCCGACAACGCGCCCGAGGTCATCCCCTGCCCATAGACGGGATTGAATGCGCACGACGAGTCGCCAAGCGCGATAAAGCCGTCCAGCCGCGCGCCCCATTTGTCATAGTGCCGCCATCGGTTCGCCATCTGCCGATACGAATAAACCTGCGACATCGGCTCAGCCAGCGCGACTTCTTCGGCGATTATCGGTGAGCGCAGTTGCGCGAGCTTGGCAGTAAATTCGGCCTCGTCGCTCGGCGGATAGTGGCCCCCGATTCCCGCCAGCGAAACGATCATCCGATTGCCCTCGATTGGGAACAGCACGCCGGCGGTCGAAAAATTCTCCGCAATCGGATCGATCCAGATTCCCTTCCACCACCAATTCTTCGGGCGCCGCTCGGGATTCACCTTGTACCATCGCGACGCGTACCCAGTATGCGAATCTACGACCGTCTCAGGCGGCATCGGCAAGCCCATCGCTTCGATCCACGACGGAACCTTGGTTGAGCGCCCGCTCGCATCGACGATCAAATCGCCGTTCAGCGTGAACGCGGCGCCGCCGTCGCGCGGATTCACTTTTACTCCGCTGACGCGAATCGAATCGCCGCGAACAGTTTCGAAGCCGACCGCTTCGGCCCGCTCGATCAGCTCGACGTTTGCAACTTTGCGGATAAGCTCGCGCGCGGTCGCCTCGATCAGCACGCGGCTCGCGAACAGCGTCGTGATCGAGTTCGGTCGGCGCTCGGCCCATCCGTCCGCCCTGAGCGCCGCGAAATCCTGGCCGAAGTTTATCTCGATTGCCCCGCGTTCGATCATCGTCTGCTCGAATCCCGGGAACAGCCGATCCAACTCGAGCCGCCCGCGCATCAGCAGCGCATGAACGTGCCTGCTCTGCGGAACGCCCGGCCGCTCGTGAGCGCCGGCAGGATAGGCGTCGCGGTCGATCACGGTCACCTTGTCGTAGAACCCGCTGAGCACGCGCGCCGCACAAAGCCCCGCCATGCTCCCGCCGATCACAATCGCATGAGTGTTTCCCATCTAGATGTTCGTCCTTCGAAGTCGCGCGAGAGATTGCGCGCGTTTGAATTTCTTCTCGCTGATTCCCGTTCAAAATAATGTCGAGCGTTTCCGCCACGGCAGCTTCGATATCGATCTTCCCGTCGTGCCGCACCCAGGTATAAATCAATGCAAAAAAAGCAGCGCTCGCGGTCAGCGCGGCAACCGTCGGCTCTGTCCGCCGCCGAAACTCGCCACTCTTCTGCCCCCGCCGGATAACTGCTGCCAGCAGATTGATCAAATCCGCGGTCTTCACGTCGTGCTCGCTGAGCAGGCGCGGCCGCGCGAGCATTTCGCGCATCACCAGCCGCACCACGTCGGGATGACGCACCGCGCGCTCGGCCAGCATCTTGAGCGCCATCCGAAGCGTCGCGGTCGCGCTCCCGCGATATGCACCGATTGCGGCCGCCAGCTCGTCGTTGGCGCGCTCGCCGTATTCGATCAGCAACGCTTCCTTGGCCGGAAAGTGCAGAAAAAAAGTCGCGCGCGCGACGTCGGCGCTGTCGCAGATATCTTCAATTGTAACCGAATCGAAACCGCGCCGCAGGAACAAATTCATCGCGGCATTGTAGATATCGGCGCGGGTACGCCCCTTCTTCCGCTCGCGCCGGGAAACGGGCGCCGCGGCGACGGCATGAACAATGGAGCTCCTATACTCAGCCATATAACTAGACTCCAGTCTATTAAACGACCGCGGAACACGAAGCAAGGTCACCGGCGCGCAGCGTTTGTCTTTTGTCCGCACGACGCGCCCTGTTAAACTTGAGGCAAACACGCACACCCCTGAGTCCGTTGCCGAAGAAGAAACCGACCGCTAGCGCGATTGAAACCCCTGAGAAGCCGCGCGTTATCGTCGATTTCGAGCTGCTCCGCACCTACGCCGCGCAGAATTTTCGCGATCTCGGAGGCCATCTCGCAGCCGACAATCGTCGCGTTCGCATGGGCAGGATATTTCGTTCTTCCCATCTGGCCGAAGTGCCACCCGAGAGTCCGATCAGCCGGCTCGAACTGCGCACCCTCGTAACTCTCCAAAGCCGCGCCGAGGTCAAACACATGGGCGCGCCCGTGCCGGCATCGCGGATCGGTGTGCGATGGGAACACATCCCGATGGGCGACGAATGGTTCAACGACCAGGGCTACACGCGCGTCGCCGCCGAACCCGGCCGCGAGCATCTGGCGCTGGTGATGCACTTTCGCGCCGACTGGCAGCGCTTCTTCAAACTGCTCGCCGAGCGCCACGTTTACCCGCTGCTGTTCCATTGCTCCGCCGGACGGGACCGCACGGGGGTTGGCGCCGCGATGCTGCTCTCGATGCTCGGGGTCGGTCGCGATCGAATCGTCGCCGACTTCCTCGAAAGCAACATTGTCTTCGCGAAGGTTCCGTTGGCAGCCGAACAACTGGACCCGGTCTTCGAACTAATCGACGAGAACGGCGGCATTGAAGGCTTCATGCGCGAGGTAATCGGCCTCGCGCCCGCCGAGCTGGCAAACATCCGCGAAGATCTGCTGGAAGATTGAGTGTCAGGCGGGCAGGTAGCCGTCGCGTAGCAGCGACTTTGCGATGATCATGCGCTGCACTTCGCTGGTGCCCTCGCCGATTTCCGAGAGCTTGGCGTCGCGCATGTAACGCTCGACCGGAAAATCGGTGACGTAGCCGTAGCCGCCGTGAATCTGCACGGCTTTGATCGTCGACCACATCGCGGTTTCCGACGCGAACAGCTTGGCCATCGCGGCCTCGCGCGCGAACGGCTTGCCCGCATCCTTGAGCGCGGCGGCGCGGCAGATGAGCACCCACGACGCGTCGATTCGCGTCGCCATGTCGGCGAACATCCACTGTATTGCCTGGAACTCGGCGATCTTCTTGCCGAACTGCCCGCGCTCGAGCGCGTATGCGCGCGCTTCTTCGAATCCGCCGCGCGCGATTCCCGCCGCGAATCCTGCGATTCCGATTCTCCCCGCTTCGAGCACCTTGAGCGTATCCCGATAGCCGGCGCCGAGGTCGCCGACGAGGTTGCGCGCGGGCACAGTGACGTTTTCGAAGATGACTTCGGCGGTGTCCGACGCACGCAGTCCCAGCTTTTCGATTTTCTTCCCGTTCGACAGTCCCGCCGCGCCGCGATCGACGATGAATGCCGACACGCCGTCGCGCCTGCGCGCCTGGTCGGTGATCGCCATCACGACATATACGTCGGCGACCGTGCCATTGGTAATGAACATCTTCGTGCCGTTGATCAAATAGTTGTCGCCGACTCGCGTGGCCTTCGTGTGCATCGCCGCCGCGTCGGAACCGGAGCTCGGCTCAGTCAAACACCACGCCCCGAGCTTCTTCGCTGCCACCATGTCGGGAACGTAATGAGCGCGCTGCTCGTCGGACGCGAAAGCGGCGATGTGCCCGGTCGAGAGCGACATGTGCGCGGCGCAGGTGAGTCCGATCGACGCGTCGTAGCGCGAGAGTCCCTCGACGACGAGCACCTGCGAGAGAGTGTCCGCGCCGCCGCCGCCGAATTTTTCCGGAAACGCGACGCCGAGAAACCCCAGCCGCCCAAGTTGCTCGACGATATGCCGCGGAAAGGTCTCTTCCTTGTCCCACTTGGTCGAGTGCGGCTTGATTTCGCGCTCGGCAAAGTCGGTCAGCGTCTCGCGGATGCGACGCTGCTCTTCGGTCAGATCGAAATTCATTTGAACCTAAGTGCGCGCCGCGACATTCTCGCGCACCCACTTGACGATGTCTTCGGTTGACGCGCCGGGCGTGAAGATTTGCCGCACGCCCAACTGCTTGAGCTTGACGGCGTCGTCGTCGGGGATAATTCCACCGCCAAACACCGCGACCTCGCCGGCGCCGCGCTCCTTCAGCAAGCGCATCACTTCGGGGAACAGCGTCATGTGTGCGCCCGACAGTACGCTCAGCCCGACCGCGTCGGCATCTTCCTGCACGGCAGCCTCGGCGATCATTTCGGGCGTCTGATGAAGGCCGGTGTAGATGACCTCGAAGCCGCCGTCGCGCAGCGCGCGTGCGATAATTTTCGCGCCGCGGTCGTGGCCGTCGAGTCCGGGCTTCGCGACCAGAATTCTGAGTCTCTTTTCCGCCATCGCCTAAATCCAGCCTGGGTCTGTGTACACGCCGAACTCGGCGCGAAAGATATCCGAAACTTCGCCGACGGTCGCGTCGCGGCGCACCGCCTCGCAAATCGGGCCCATCAGGTTTTCGCCGGAGCGGCACGCCTCGGATACACGCGCGAGCGCTTCCTTGACGGCGACGGCGTTGCGTTCGCGCTTGACCTTGCGCACGCGCTGAATCTGACGCTCTTCGATCTCCGGCGCTATCTTGAGCGTCGCGATCGGAATCTCCTCGGGAATTGAGTACTTGTTCACGCCGACCACCGTCTTGATTCCCTGCTCGAGCTGACGCTGAAAGTGAAATGCAGCCTCGGCGATCTCGCGCTGCGGGTAGCCGGTCTCGATTGCCTTGACCATCCCGCCCATCTCGTCGATACGCCGGATATAGTCGTTGGCCTCGCGTTCCATCCTGTCCGTCAGCGCCTCGACCGCGTAACTGCCGCCGAATGGATCGATCGTGTTCGTCACGCCGGTTTCCTCGGCGATCACTTGTTGCGTGCGCAGCGCGACCATCACCGCCTGTTCGGTCGGCAGCGCGAGCGTCTCGTCCATCGAATTGGTGTGCAGCGACTGGATCTCCGCCGAGCACTCCCGCCAGCGCCTGGATCGCAACGCGAACCACGTTGTTGATCGGCTGCTGCGCGGTCAGCGACGCGCCGGCGGTCTGCGCATGGGTGCGAAGCATCATCGATTTCGGATTCTTCGCACCGAAACGATCCTTCATGATTCGCGCCCACATCCGGCGCGCGGCGCGGAGCTTGGCGACCTCTTCGAGAAAGTCGTTGTGCAGATTCCAGAAGAACGACAACCGCTGCGCGAAATCATCGACGCCAATCCCGCGCTTGACGGCTTCTTCGACGTAACAAATGCCGTCGGCGATCGTGAACGCCAATTCCTGCACAGCGGTCGAGCCCGCCTCGCGGATGTGGTAGCCGGAGATCGACACGGCGTGCCAGCGCGGAACCTTGCGCGCGCAGAATTCGATCATGTCGGTGACGATTCTCAGCGCCGGGCGCGGCGGGCAAATCCATTCCTTCTGCGCGATGTACTCCTTGAGCATGTCGTTCTGGATCGTTCCGCCGACGCGCTCCCACGGAATTCCGTTGCGCTCGGCTACGACCAGGTACATCGCAAGCAGAATCGACGCCGAGCAATTCACCGTCATCGAAGTGGTGACCCGGTCGAGCGGAATTCGATCGAACAGCGTCGCCATGTCGTGCACGGTCGAGACCGAAACCCCTTCGCGTCCCACTTCGCCGAGCGCGCGTTCGTGGTCGGCGTCGTAGCCCATCAGCGTCGGCATGTCGAACGCGGTGGACAGCCCATCCTGGCCCTGTCCGAGCAGGAAGTGGAAGCGCGCGTTGGTGTCCTCGGCAAGTCCGAAACCCGCGAACTGGCGCATCGTCCACAGCCGCCCGCGATACATCGAGCCGTACACACCGCGTGTGTACGGAAACTCGCCGGGGTTGCCGAGCGCGTCGTCGTACGATCCGGTCACGTCGTCGGGCGTGTAGAGCGGGTCGAGTTCCATGTCGGACACGGTCGAGAAACGGATCGGACGCTCGCTTGCCTGCTTGTAGGTCGTCTCGAGCCATTCCTTTTTGTTTTTGTTGCTCACAGGACTGACTCTCAGCGGTTTTCGAGCACACTGCCGGCGATTACCAGGCGCTGAATCTCGGAGGTGCCTTCGTAGATCTCGGTGATCTTGGCGTCGCGGAAAAAGCGCTCGACCTTGAACTCCTTGGTGTAGCCGTAGCCGCCGTGAATCTGCACCGCCTCGGTCGCCGACTTCATCGCGGTTTCGGCGGCGAACAGTTTCGCCATCGCGGATTCCTTGGTGCACGACTCGCCGCGATCTTTCAGCGTGGCTGCGCGATGCGTCAGCAGGCGGGCCGCGTCGATCTCGACCGCCATGTCGGCGAGCTTCCACTGGATCGCCTGGTACTGCGCGATCGGCTTGCCGAACGTCAGCCGTTCCTGCGCGTATTTCAACGACGCCTCCAGCGACGCGCGCGCGATTCCCAGCGCTTGCGACGCGATCCCGATTCGGCCGCCGTCAAGCGTCTTCATCGCGACCTTGAACCCCTGCCCTTCCTCGAGCAACAGATTCTCGCGCGGCACGCGCATATCTGAAAAGCTCAACTGCGCGGAATGCGCGCCGTGAATTCCCATTTTGTCTTCGACCCGCGTGACCGCCCATCCCGGCGTATCGGTCTCGACGGCAAACGCGCTGATCCCATGATGCCCCTTGTCGGGCTGCGTCATCGCGAACACGATCGCCACCTTCGACTGCGGCGCGTTGGTAATGAAATTCTTGGTGCCGTTGATCACGTACGAGTCGCCGTCGCGCACCGCGCGCGTCTTCTGACCCGCCGCATCGGAACCGGCCTGCGGCTCGGTCAGCGCAAAGCATCCGAGCCAGCTGCCGGTCGCCATCTTCGGCAGGAAATGGCTCTTCTGCTTCGCGGTGCCGAGTCCAAGAATCGGCCACGACGCGAGCGAACAATGCGCCGACATGATAACCGCGGTTGACGCGCATTCGACCGCCAGCTCCTCGAGCACCAGCGAATACGCAACGTGATCGAGACCCGCGCCGCCGTATTGTTCGGGAAGGAATATGCCGAGCATCCCGAGCCGGGCGAGTTCGTCGATCGCTTCGGCGGGATATCGATGCGAGCGGTCAGCCTCGACGCCGATCGGTCCAAGCTTTTCGCGGGCGAACCGGCGGGCAACGTCGCGAGCGCCGCGTTGCGCTTCAGTGAGTTCGAGATCCATCTCGATCCATATGTAGCTTAGAGTGATGGGCGGGGTCGATAGAAACGCGCGCCGATTTTACACGACGCTCTGAACGATTGTTCTGACTGTACGCTCTGACGACACGATTCGCGAAGATCCTGACTTCCCGATCGATCGCTTCGCGTTCATGATAGACGCTAATGAGCGGCATCACGACGACGCGGGCGTGGTACGGCCGGATCCTGACGACAGCGCTTGGGCCGCAATCGGGGGTCTTTATCGCGCTGTCCGGCCAAGGCGTGTGGTCGGCGCTGATCGCGGCAAATCTCGCGACGACGCCCGCGATTCCCTGGGCGGTCGGAGTCATGGCCGTCGTCCTGTGGCTGATCTGGCAATATCTCGGCGGCAGGTGGTCGCCGCAGAGTACTTCCGATGCGCGACGGCTGCGCCTTCGCGCCAACGCGCTGCCGGCCAATGTGTTTGGGTGGGCGATACTGGCAGGTGCGCTGTCGATCGTGGCGTTGGCCGGATGGTGGCTGCTGATTTCGCAAGTCGACGGCATCTCCGGCAGCGTGCTTCCCGATATGTCGAAGGTTCCGTGGCTCACGACGGTGCTCGCAGTCGCGATGGGCACGCTAGTCTCTCCAGTGCTGGAACAAGCGGGCTTCTGGGGATATTGCCAGTCGATGCTCGAACGAGAATTCTCCGGCCCGACCGCGATCATCGTAACCGCGATTCTGTTCGCATTGCTGCCGCATCCTCCGATGCACGTCGTGTTGTGGCCCAAGTTGATTTTGTTTTTCTTGACCGGCCTCACCTTTGGCGGGATGGCCTATCTGACCAAGTCGATCCTTCCCGGACTGGTGGTGCACATCTTCGGGCTGCTGGCGTTCTTCACGATCGTATTCCGCCCGACCACTACCGCAGGAGATGCATGGCTGTGGATTCACGCGGCGCAGATCATCGTATTTGCCTTTTTGTCGATTGCAGCCTTCGCGCGGCTTGCACGGCTCACAGAGCCAACGAGAGCTGCCGGCACAGTTCACTAGTGCGGCGCAGATGCGGCCGTTGGTACGATGACGACTGAACCACCGCGCTGATTACGGAAAGTTCGGACAGTCAACCTATCCGGCGCGGCATCGACCATCACGGCGCCGTCGAGGTCGGTACGCATCAGAATCGCGCCCGCTTCGACGTAGCGTTCGACGACCGAGGCTGCCGGAAAATGAAAATTATTCAGATAGCCATCCGAGATCACAGCAGCCGCCGGATGCACCGCTGCAATGAATGACGCCGTCGAGGAGCTCGCGCTGCCGTGATGCGGCACCTTGAGAATCGTCGCGTGAAGATCGGCGCCGCTCGCGAGCATCGCACGCTCGCCCACCGACTCGATATCGCCGGTGAACAGCAACGACGCAGCGCCCAGGCTGAATCGCAACACCATCGAGCTGTTGTTCTGCGTCGTCGCGATGTCAGGGCCGCCGTTGAGCGACGCGATTGCAACACCGCCAATAGATACGATGGGCGCAGTCTCGCGCACCTGCACCATCGGGATTTTCGCGCGCGCCAGATCGTCCATCAGATGTGCGTAGCCGAGGTCGAGGCTCGGCACTCCGGTGGTCCAGAACGCGCGCGGTGCGAAGTTCATGGCGATAAAATCCAGCCCGCCGAAATGGTCGAGGTCGGGATGACTCAGCGCGATGTAATCGACGTGCATGATCTTTTGCGACCACAGGTACGGCGCGACAATCCTCTCGCCCGCGTCGAAGCCGCCGTAGGAGCCACCGCCATCGATCACCATCACGCGTGAGCCCGGAAATCGCACGATCGCGCCGTCGCCCTCCCCGACCGACAGGAACGTCACGCGGAGATCGGGATTGAGGAAGCGATCGTAGGTCCAGGATGCTGCGTCAATCGTTAACGCAATTGCCAGAGCAATCGCGCACCGCGCACGCCATCCGAGTCTGCGCGCACTGGCGGTGGCGTCCGGCACCTCTTCGCGCGATCCTTTCGGATTAATCGCGACGGCGAGTGGCGCCAGCAACCAAATCGCAAGAAGGGCGTAAGCGATTGAGAGTTCGAGAATTGTCGGTGTGAAGATGCGGAACCACGCCAACGGCCAGTCGACGAACCACGCCGCCAGCCAGTTGCCGGCCGCGAGCGCGCTCGCCCCGAACAACAATATCGGGCGCGCTGCGGGCTCTGAAAAGAAACTCAGCGCGGCGGCAACCAGTCCGCTGACAGTTGCGCCGAACGCCATGATAGGCACGACCAGCGCGTTTGCGACGATTCCGACAATCGCAAACTGGTTGAAGTGATACGCGGTGAGAGGCGCCGTGCCGACCATGGCCCAGAACGAGACCGCGAGATAGCCGGTCGGAGCTTCGATATATCGCCACCGGGGCAACGACGGCTCGCCGCGAAGCATGCCGATACGTTTGCGGCGCGCGAACCACGCGGCAAATCGGCGCATCCCGAGCACGATCGCAATCACCGAGGCGAACGAGAGCTGAAACCCGATGTCGGCGGTCGAGCCGGGGAGCGCGACGCAAATCACGATCGCGGCAAGCGCCAATGACGCGATCGCTTCGCGCGAACGATCTATCGCCACGGCCAGCATGTACGCGAGCACCATCACCAGCGCGCGGACCGTCGACACGTGATGCCCCGCGATCGACGCATACGTGCATACCGCGAGCATCGCGGCGAGCGCCGCGACCTTGTTCGCGTAGCCGCGGTTTGCCAGGGCCGGCAACAGCATCATCGCGAGCCGCGCCGCGGCGAACATCGCGGCTGCGACGATACTCAAGTGCAATCCCGAGATAACCAGTAGATGCGCCATCCCAGTGCGCGCGAACGTCTGTCGGAGCGGCTCGCCAATCTCGCCTTGATCGCCAATCACGAGCGCTCGCATCTCGGCGTTCTCAGGATACGCGAGGTTTCGATCGAAGAACTCGCCGATGTGAGTTCTTATCGATTCAATGCGGCTTGCGGGAAACCGCGGGCGATACCCGATGACGCGAAACACCGTCGTGCCGAGCGACTTCTTCGGTGCAGTCATCGTCGCGTCGATACCCTCGCGAGCCATCAGACCGGCGTAATCGAACTCGCCGGGATTTCCGTAGTTGTGGGGAAAATGAATTCGAGCGCTCAGCCTGATTTCGTCGCCGAGCCTGAAACTGCCGCCGCCCAATACTGCGATTCGGACGTTGCCGTGGGACGCCGACATCGTTGCGCCCTGCTCGGCGGCTCGCTCGACCGCGACATACAGCCGATCGCCGTAAGGTTCGTGTTCGGCCTCGCGATACACGCGTCCCTCGATCGTAACTCGCGAACCTTCCACCATCGTGGCGATGCTGTGGGCGTCGCGCGGCGGCTCGAGTACGTTCGCAACCGAAACGGTCGCGGCAAATGCGATCGCCAGGTATGCAGCCGCGAGCCCGAGCGTCCGTCGAGCCGCGAGGAATGCGCCGAGCGACAGTGCGCCCATACCCAATGCAAGTCCCAATGGAATCGCGATGTGACAATTGCCGAGCGCATCGCCGGCGAGAATCGCGATGGCCACTGCGTAGATTGGCGGAAACCGTTCGGCAAAGCTGACGGCCGCGATCTGCGGCAAGATCTCGCGGGACCTGGCCGGCCTCAGTTCGACAGATCGCGAGGCGGCGGGTCGTACGGAAAGTGCTCCGGCAGCGATAGGTACGCACTCCTTTGCGCATCAATGGCGGCGTGCGATCAATGTTGACTCTGAGATTATGCGCCGACACAGGCAGATAGCGCGACGAGCGATATGTGCTCTAGGGCACTTATGCGTCAATCACGGACGGGTGCGTCATTGACTCGCGTTGCGTCGTCGTCGGCAGGTGTCGCGGGAGAATCGAGCGGAAGCGCCAACTGATCCGCAGGGTCGGCGGCTTCTTCGACGTTGAGCAACGCCGTCATTTCGTCAAGGTGTCGACGAATCTGAGCCGCGAGCTCGCGGTTGAGTCCCTTCACCGCTGCAATCTCGTCGGTCGTCGCCTCGCGAATCCGTTTGAGGCTTCCGAAGTGACGGAGCATCGCACGCCGCCGCACCGGGCCGACACCCTCGATATCGTCGAGCACCGAACGCAGCCGCGCGCGGCGGCGCAGTTCGCGGTTGTATGTGATCGCGAACCGATGCGCCTCGTCGCGAATCCTCACGAGCAGGAACAGCGCCGTCGAGTTTCTCGGCAGCACGACCGGATCCTTGCGCCTGGGGACGAAGACGCGCTCCTCGGACTTGGTCACTTCCTTTGCGCGGCGATCGTTCAGAACATGTTGCTTGGCCAGTGACACGCAATCGATCTGGTCGAGGAGCCGGAACTCGCGCAGCACTTCGAGCGCGACGTTGAGCTGCCCCTTGCCGCCGTCGATAACCCACAGGTCGGGGTACTCGTTTTCGCGCACCGCGCGTTCGAGCCGGCGCTTCAAGACTTCGTACATGCTGGCGAAGTCGTCCTGACCTTCGAAACTGCGTATCCGGTAGCGGCGGTAGAGATTTTTTTGCGGCTCGCCTTCGTCGAACGTCACCTGCGACCCGACCACCATCGAGCCCTGCAGATTCGAGATGTCGTAGCATTCCATGCGCTTCGGTGAATTACGCAGACCGAGCTTGACGCGCAACTCCTCGAGCATCTGCTCGCGGGTCTTCTCGTTGTCGCGGCGCGAGGCGAAGCTTTGGCGCGCGTTATCCATCGCCATCTCGAGCAGCCGAAGCTTCTCGCCGCGCTGTGGCTGGAACAATTCGCATTTCTTTCCGCGCCGCTCTGAGAGCAGTTCCGCGCGCGCGTCGGCGTCCTCCAGCTCGACCGGCACAATCACTTCGTCGGGGATATTGCGCGCGCCCGAGTAATACTGAGTCAGCAGATCGGAGAGTATTTCCTCGACCGGAAACTCGAGGTCCTGGAAGCTCCATCCCTGGGTGCTGGTCAGCTTGCCGCCGCGCACGATCAGCACGATCGCCTCGATGTAACCGCCTTCGCGATAGATTCCGAACACGTCCTGGTCGATTCCCCAGTGATGCAGGACGGTCTGGCGCTCAACGGTCTTTTCAATCGCCCGCACGCGGTCGCGGATTCGCGCGGCCTGCTCGAACTCGAGGCGCGACGCGTGATCCTTCATCAGATCGCGCATCTCGCGGAGCAGCTCGAGATTTTTTCCTTCGAGCAGCATCTGCGCGGCGTGCAAATGGCGGCCGTACTCCTCGCGATCGACGGGCAGGCAGCATGGCCCGAGACATCGCTTGATCTGATATTCGAGACACGGCCGCGAGCGATTGCGAAACACCGAGTCGGTGCAGGTGCGCAGCGGAAAAACTTTGCGGATGACGTCGATCGTCTCGCGCAGTCCGTCGGCCGAGCCGAACGGGCCGAAGTAGTGACCGCCGTCCTTGACGATTTTGCGCGTGACCGTGATTCGTGGCCACGCGTGATTGGTGATCTTCGCGCTGAGGTACGATTTGTCGTCCTTCAAGCGGATGTTGTACTTGGGCTTGTATTGCTTGATCAGGTTGTTCTCGAGTATCAGCGCCTCCTTCTCGCTCGCCGTGACAATAGTGTCGAAGTCGCGCACCCGCTTCATCAGGAAGCGAACCTGGTAGCGTCCGTCGCCGCCTTCGCGAAAATATGCGCGCACACGCGGCCGCAGCGACTTGGCCTTGCCGACGTAGAGCACCTTGCCCGCACGATCGCGCAGCAGATACACGCCAGCCTCAGTCGACGTGATGCTCAGCTTGTGATCGATCGTGGCCGACTCGTCCTCGAGTGTCAGCGCTTCGGAACCAACACCACCCGGCGCATCCGCTGGCGCGTCATTCGGATACTCGATCAACGAGCCGTAATGCCGACCGGTCGGCTCGCCGGCAGCCGGCGCGGGTGGCGTCTCACTCGCGCGGTGTTTTTCGTTTGGATCTTCCGAAGCCATCGTCATTGCGATTGTATCATCGCTCTGCTGATGTCGGTTTCTCCGCAAAATCGTCGCCCCGCGTCGAACTTCAGGCTCGGATGGGCGCAATTTTGAGTAGTCGAATAGAGCTTAAAAGAACAATTCATACCATATGTAGTGGTTTTGAGACGGTTCCACCACTATCGGTCGTTTCGTTCCGTCAAAATTAATTTTCGCTTTCGCAAGGCGTCGCCTGATTTTGGACGCGAAAACGGCGGGCGCGGGGCATCCTGATGGATGGTCCATACCGTAGACGTAGCACAGAAAATCCGCGGGGGTCAGGCTGAACAGTTCATCCCTGAACTTGAGCGAAACCCGGCGCCCTACCCGACTCGCCTGAATCATTGCTATTGAGTTCGAGCCGCGGGCAAGGATCGTGAGATTGATCAGAGCGGCGACGAGCACGGAGAAAAATCATGGGGCTACTTCCCGAGAGCACGAATTCACAATATCGCGGCTCGCCATGGTCGGCCGCCTTTCTCGGGTTGACCGCGGTCCTCACGATCGGCCCGGGCTTCATCCACTATTTTCTCCCGGACGGCGGCGCCGGCGTCATTGCTGGACTGGACCTGAGCGTTCACCGAGCCGTCATTGTAGGTATCTTTGCGTGGATGGGAGCGACGCAGATTTCCTACGGCGTTGCCCAACTCATTGTGGCACTTCGCTACAGGTCGCTGACGCCGTTGTTCCTGCTGCTGGCGTTGATCGAACGAAGCCTGGCCGCCATCGCGGCGTGGATCACCAAGGGATCAGGCGCTATCCACCATCCTCCGGAAGCTTATGCGGTGCTGGTCGCGACGCCACTTCTTCTTGGTTTTCTCGTTTTGTCGCTTCGCCCGCGGAACTGATACTGCAGAATAGGAGAGTAATCGCGATTCGATCACGAAAGGTATCGCGGACAACCAGATTGAAATTTGTACGATCTCGTCAAAGTGCAGCGCTACTATAAGCGCGTAGGAGAATAGCAATGGGCAGAATCCAGGGAAAAGTAGCAGTGATCACCGGCGCCGCGAGCGGGATGGGCCGCGCGACGGCGCTCCGCTTCGCCAAGGAAGGCGCGAGCGTGGTCCTCACCGATTTGAATGCGCAAGGCGGAGAGACCGCGGTGGCGGAATGCGCCGCGGCGAGCGGTCGCGCGGTATTCCAGCGCACGGACGTGACCAGCGAGGCGGACATCAAGTCGGCAGTCGCGCGCGCAGTCAAGGAATTCGGGCGTCTCGATATCATGTTCAACAACGCGGGCGTCGCGGGCGCCGTCGGGCCGATCGAGAAAGTCGATTCGGCAGACTGGGACCGAACCATCGCGGTGCTGCTTCGTGCCGCGTTCCTCGGCATGAAGTATTCGATTCCGGAGATGCGCAAAGCAGGCGGCGGATCGATCATCTCGACCGCGTCGGTCGCGGGACTCCGCGGCGTCGGCTACCTTGCCGCGTACAGCGCCGCGAAAGCCGCGGTAGTGAACCTCACGCAAGCAATCGCGATCGAAGTCGGCCACGACAAGATTCGCGTCAACTGCATCTGCCCCGGCGGCGTCAACACGCCGCTGATTCATCGCGGTCGTCCGGGAGCCGAGGAGCAATCGGAGAAAAACATGGCGCGGATGCAGCCGATCCCGCGGGCAGGAAAACCCGACGATATCGCCAGCATGGCGCTGTTCCTGGCGAGCGACGAAGCGGCGTGGATCAGCGGCACCGCGATGGTGGTTGACGGAGGAATCAACACCGGCAACGCGCGCTTTCGACTGGCAGGTCTGCCGGACAGCGGTTTCTCGGGTCCGTCATTTGAGATGTGAGCTGGGCGAACCAGGCGAGATGTCGTTCCACGTCGCGCCGCCATCGGTG
Organism: uncultured delta proteobacterium; assembly: GCA_963805315.1. GTDB lineage: Bacteria > Desulfobacterota > Binatia > Binatales > Binataceae > Binatus. Next base: position 201,637 of record CAWDTQ010000015.1, on the reverse strand, counting down.
GTTGAGAGCAACGCGCCATCGCCCGCTATCACCCAACCCTGAGTGGGAGTGGCAAAACTGACTTCACGAGACGCGCGGTAACTCGAGTGGCCGGCGGTAACAGCGACGCTGCCATCGATCGTTTCGCCTGCGCCGAGTTTGGTGAGTATGGGATGATGGTCCGAGAATGCGACGAAGATCCAGGAAGAGTCCACCACGGTGGGCGCCAAGTACTTCGATGAGCCCTCTTTCTGGTTTGTCACCATTCGGTCCGGCTTCCAGCGTCGGCCGCCATCGCCAGTCGCGAACAGTACAGCCGCCAGTTTCACGCCTATACCACCGGAATAGCTCACCGCCAAATAGCCGTGCTTATTGTCTTCGAAGGTCGGGAGCTGATCATAACGCGGCCAAAGTTGCTGGCAATACCTCCTTGGGCGTGTCCACCGACACGTGACGCCAGCTCTTTGTTCCATCGTGAGTGACGAAGAGCTCCTTGTACCGAGTCAGGCCGGCGCCAAGCATCCACCCATCGCTAGGTGTAACAAGAAGCATTCGGCATCCGCCAAGCAGAGGAGCGTTCCGCGCTCGCCTCCAGGTTCTGCCCCCGTCAGAAGTCACCAGCAAGAACGACCAGAAGCTGCCCATGGTTTCTCCCCGTACGGTGACGCTGATCCAGCCATGGAGAGAATCCGCAAACGCATAATTGGTGCCGCAACCTTGGAGGGTATGCCGTCGGGATTTCCGTAGTCCCGCACGGTCGGAAGCGGTCACCTGTGTTCTCGACCACGTAGCTCCGGCAGTCGGTGGTAGAGAGCAAGTCTAACTTCGGTTCTTCGTATTTAATTTCTTCGCTTTCGTCTTTATCGCAACGAGCGAAGATCGCCCAACCTCTGTGGGCATCGAGAAAATAGAGATGCAGACGTCTCCTCCGCACCGTCCTGCACGTCAGGGCTAGTGGGTATCGTAATCGGTTTCCAATCCTTGCCCTCCGTTTTCAGTCCAGATAAGGTGTCGGCCTGCCCGTGCCCAACCGATCGCCGGGAGCGAGCAATTTCACTTTGATCCAACCGCCAACTGGGCGCGCCCGAACAGCATATGAAGCTTTGGCGGGTGTTTTGCCCGGTTGCCAGCCCGCGACAGGGGCATGCCGCTTTTATTGTCTGGCCGCGCCTGCGATGGCTTTAGGGTTTATCTTTGCGGAGAGCGGTGGACGCGCAAACTCCTGCGCTTGCGCTCCTGCGTTCGGCAACAGCAATGCGATCAACATCAATCCCAACAACATCCGACAAGTTCTCATTTACACGTGCTCCCCGCTATGTGACCGCCGACGCTACCAGCTTCAAGTCGCAGTCTGATACTTAGAACAATGCGTATCAACGCGCGTCTGCGCGGCTACGTAATTTTTCAACCAGAGGAAATCTTAAATGGACAGGCTCAAGGGCAAAGTGGCGGTTATCACGGGAGCGGCGAGCGGGATCGGGCGGGCGACCGCGATCAAGTTCGCGGGCGAAGGCGCGGCGGTCGTGATCGCGGACCTTAACGTCGAGGGCGGCGAGTCCGCGGTGCGCGATTGCAAGGAAAACGCCGGGCGCGCGGTCTTCCAGAAGACTGACGTCTCGGCCGAGGCCGAAATCAAGGCGCTGATCGCGCGCGCGATCTCGGAGTTCGGGCGGCTGGATGTCATCTACAACAACGCCGGAATCGGCGGCGCGGTCGGACCACTCGAACAGATCTCGATCGAGGACTGGGACAAGAGTCAGGCGGTGCTCTTGCGCGGCGTTTTCCTCGGGATGAAGCATGCGGCGCCCGAAATTCGCAAAGCAGGCGGCGGCTCGATAATCTCGACCGCGTCGGTGGCGGGAATCCGCGGATTCAGCGGACTGCATGCGTACTGCGCGGCAAAAGCGGGCGTCGTCAACCTGACGCGTTCGGCAGCGTTGGAATTTGCCAAGGATAAAATTCGCGTCAACTGCATCTGCCCCGGAGGAATCAATACGCCGATCCTGCATCGCAATATGCCCGGGGTGAAAGAAGCGATGGAACAGTGGATGGCGAAGGCTCAGCCGATTCCACGCGCGGGTCATCCGGAGGACATCGCCGGAATGGCGCTGTACCTGGCCAGCGACGATTCGGAATTCGTCACCGGGCAGGCGATGATTGTCGACGGCGGACTGACGGTCGGCAGCCAGTTCTTGCCGCGAGCGGAAGGCGATAACGCGGCTTCACCGATCATGCCGCGCAGCTTCATGGGTCCGTCGTTTGAAGGGTGACAGGAAAACGAGGCGCGTCCGACGGGACGCGTTCCGGAACCTAACCCCTAACCCCTTCCCGCGCGGGAAGGGGGACCGGAAGGAAGTTACGGACGCGGGTAGCCTGGCAGTCGCGCCTGCATCGCATTGGGATACTCGACCGGCAGCGCGCTTGCTTTATCAAGTGCAGCGAGCTCCGCAGCCTCGAGGCGAAATCCAATCGCGCCGAGGTTCTGCTCGTTCTGCTCTTCGGTGCGCGCGCCGTAAATCACCGAGCTGATGCCGGGCTGCTGATTCACCCACGCCAGCGCGACCTGCGAGATCGCACGGCCCCGTTCCTTGGCGATGTGCTCGACGGCCTCGAGCGTCGCGTAGTTGCGCTGGTCAGCCAGCCGATTCCAAAGATCCATCTTTGCCAGCCGGCTGTCCTCGGGCGGGCGCTGACCGGAACGGTACTTCCCAGTCAGAAATCCGCCGCCCAGCGGACTCCACGGAATCACACCGACGCTCTCGTAGCGGCAGAGCGGCAGAATCTCGCGCTCGATCTCGCGAGAAATCAGGCTGTATTGCGGCTGCAGACAGTCGAATCGCGCGAAGCCGTGTTTATCGCTGACCCATAGACTCTTCATCAGTTGCCACGCGGTAAAATTCGACGCGCCGATGTATCTGACTTTGCCGTGACGCACGAGGTCGTCGAGCGCGCGCATCGTCTCTTCGATCGGCGTTTCGAAGTCCCACGAATGCACCTGGTAAAGATCGATGTAATCCATCTTCAGCCGGCGCAGACTGGCTTCGACCTCCGACATAATATGACCGCGCGAGAGGCCGATTTGATTGGGCGCGACCGGCTTGCCCATGAAAATATTCGCGTTGAAGCGGACTTTTGTCGCGACGATCAAATCTTTTCTGCGCTCGCCGACAATTCGCCCGAGAATTTCCTCCGACGCGCCGGCAGCATAAACGTTCGCGGTGTCGAGGAAATTACCGCCGACTTCAATAAACCGGTCGAGAATTTTTCCCGCGGTTTTTTCATCGGTCTCGCGTCCAAACGTCATGCATCCAAGGCAAAGTTCGGAAACTTTGAGCCCAGTCCCGCCTAATCGCCGATATTCCATGGGTTTTTTCGGTCCTCCAGAAGCGACTTTAGTCCGACCGTCGTCGCGTGCAAATCGAATTTTTTGATTTGAATAATCGCCGAATTGAATCGTCTCAGTAAATGGGTGCAAACGGCTCTGGCACCCGATCCGGTTGGTTATTCCTCCCAACCAACCGGATTCCGTCCGCCGCGTACGCGGACGGCTGCTACGTTCAGGCGGGCATTGGAGAGTCCCCCCCTCTTTGATGCCCGCCATTCTTTTTTTCATCAGCTGCACATCGTCGCAAACGTCGGACGCCGCTCGCGAGGTGTTTGAGATCGACTAACAAATCTCGTGCGCGAATCGCGCTTCAACTTGACACCGTGCGCTCGCATCGTCATAGCTCATGGCTTGATGTTGTCGCGGTGGCTCAGATGGCTGGTGATCACGCCGGTAGTTTTATTCGTCTTCGGAGCAATTCTTCTGAGTTGCGGCGGCGGCAGCAGTAGCGGGACTACGACCAGCCCGGGTCCCGGTTTTGGGCTCGATTCCATTACGATCTCAAATGGCCCTCCGCCTACTCCCGCCACGCCGGCGCCGTCTGCGACACCCACCAAATCGCCAAAGATGACCCCCACTTTGACGCCTCGTCCCGCCGCAACCAACACCATAGTCCCGACTTCCGTACCGCCGGGAGGAATGGTCTCATTCGATGCGATCGGTACATTCACGAAGGGCTCTCAAACGCAGTTCAACGACATTACGTCCGGACCGTCCACAATCTGGACTTCGACCGACAACAATGTGTTCCTGGCGCCGGCGTCCGGACCGAACGGCGGCATCTACACGACGGGATTTGCGGGATGCGTTTGTATTCAGGCGAGCAGTTCCGGGGTGGTCAGTCAGTCGGTTCCGGTCGGCGTGTACGAGGACATCACCAACCCGGCAGGCGGACTCGACTGCGTTCCGTCGGTCCCGTTCGTATGCCCATCTCCTCTCCCGACACCGACCGCGACGGCGAAGGCTGCCTTTACGCCCGCGGCTTCGAGTACGCCGGCCGCATCGGCCAGGAGCGCCGGCATTCTGATGTGGACCTTCGATGCGGGCGCTGAGTTGCGCGGGCGAATCGCGGTCGGCGCCGACGGCTCGACATTCTTCATCACTCGCGACGGCGTATTGCACGGGCTTGATTCCGCGGGCAAGGAGACCCTGCGGCGCGTCGCGGACGGCGCGTCGCCGGCAGTCTTGCCCGACGGCACCGTGGTCGCGATGTTGTCCAGGAACGAACTCGGCGCGATCGCTCCCAGGGGCGCGGTTCTCTGGAAGCTCGGAATTGGCGAGAGCGCGGGGCCGCTGGCGACGACCGATCGCGTGATTTACGTGTCGGTGGGCAGCGACCTCGCATCTGTCAGCACGACGGGAACTCTCAACTGGCGCGTCAGCGTCGGATCGGCGAATTCGGCCGCGGCGACCCCGGACGGAGTCGTGGTGGGAACTTCGCGCGGCGCGGTCACTGCGCTCGCATCGGACGGCGGCGTGCTCTGGACGTTCCAGCCTGATGGAGGATTCTCAGGATCGGTTGCGTATGCCGACGATGTCGTTTACGCCGGCTCGGCCGGCGGCGGCGTGTATGCAATCGATTCGCGGACCGGCAATCCGTTGTGGCATGCGAATCCCGCGCACGCTGTAACGACGGGACCGGCAGTCGCTCCATCGGGAACGATCTTCGCCGGCGCTGACACGATCTATGGCGTATCTGCCGACGGGCAACTCCGATGGAAAGATCCGACGCTGAAACCGGGCGACGCTGGACTGCTCGCGCTCGGCAACGACGGCGTGTTCGACGCTGCCACCGGCGACGTGGGCGCGGTGCTGACGGGAGACGGCAGCTACGTGTGGATGTCGCGCAGCTTCGGCAAGATCACGACGGCGGCATCGTCGGCGTCGGGGATGCTTTACATCGGGACCTCGACCGGCCGCATCTTCGCGGTCAGATAAGGACGATTCGACAGAGCCCGCTTGACCGGACGCCCTCGATCGGCGTGACAATGGAAGCATGAGCGCCATCGACATCATCAAGCGCCGTCTCAAGGAAGACCGCATCCCCGAGACGCCCGAAGAAGTCGGACAAAAAAGAAGCGCCCGCGCGAAGTCGCGTTCATGGACGTGAACCTGTGCTTCCCGTGCGGCAAATGTCCCGAGTTCTGCCCCGTGCAATGCATCGAGTACCTGTCGCCCGGCTCGGTGCCGGGCCGCGGCGTGCAGCCGGTGCAGGATCGTTTCCAGGAATGCATCGGATGTTACATCTGCGTCGAAGTATGCGCGCTGCTGACGGACTACGACGCGGTCCGAATGTACGACAGCAACCTGGTCGAAGAAGTGCTGAACGTGAAGATCACGGACACGCCCGGGGAGCCGATACCGGCGCAGCCTTACGAAGAATATTTTTCGGAAGGCGGACTATATCGGCACGTCGGCAAAGGCTCGCGCATCCGCGAAAAGATGACCGCCGAAGAGCGCGCAATCTTCGCCCGCGAGCGCGTGCGCGGGCTCGAGTCAGCGCCAAGCTTGAGGCGCGCTATTTGCCGGACGCTCGCCAGACTTCGGGCTTTTTCCCGGTTGTCATTTCCGCCAGCGAAGTCAGTTCGACGCGATCTGGCGTGATCAGCATCAAGCCGAAGTCCTTCGATTCGGGACCGCCGGGCCAGAACTGCGCGAGGTCGTAATCGAAGACCTTGCCGTTCCAGATTCGCTTTTTCTCGGCCAGGTCTTCGACGAATTTCGCCTTGCCGGTGACAGTCAGGTGAACCATCTCGGCGCCGATCTGATAGAACAGCTCGACCTTGGGATTCTTGTCGATGTGCCGCGCCTTGGCCGACGCGCGTCCCGTCGCGACCCACACGCGCTCGCCCTCGAACGCAGGATGCACGACGCGGACCTTTGGCTGCGAGCCGACTGCGGTCGCCAGATAAGCCCAGGTCGCCTTGGCGGCGACAGCGTGGACCTTATCCCAAAATTTTGAATCGCTCATCTATATCCCTCCACAGCAGTTTCGTAACACGATCACCGGCATCATTGCATAGCCTGATCGAACTCCCTTTAACTTCTAACAGGGACGAAGTCCCGCATCTTCTCCGAACATTGGGTGCAGGGGTCACCCCTGCCCAAGGAGGTGCGGAACCCACGGTGGGTTCCGCATTAAATAAAGTGATCTACCTTCCAACTAGTTTGTTTGACACTGCGCGCCGTCCCGAACTACGCTTGAAGTACCGCACGGAGCAACGCAATGGAACGCCATGCCCGACGCGCGCAAGTGCTGCGGCACGCCAAGCGCATCTTTGCTCGCAAGGGATATCACAGGACCAATGTCGCGGACATCATTGCCCGCGCACGAATCGCGCGCGGCACGTTCTACCTTTATTTCCAGAACAAGAAGGACCTGTTCGAGGAGTTGCTCGAGCAGGTGGTCACCGAGCTGACGCAGCGGATTCAACGTCTGCGGCCGGGACCGGGAGAGCCGGACCCCGTCGATCAATTGCGCGCGAACCTGACGCGGGTGCTGACCTACGTGCTGGCCGAGCGCGAGCTCACCGACATCCTGCTCAACCATTCGACCGGTTTCGACCACGAGCTCGACGACAAGATCCAGGATTTCTACGATCGGATCGCCGCGCTGATTAAACGATCGCTCGATCTCGGAATCGAGATGAACCTGGTGCGCAACTCGGACACGCGCGCGGTCTCGTACGCAATCCTCGGCGGGATCAAGGAAGTGATCGGGATGCTCTCGCGCGAGCAACGACACCGACATCGCGGCGCTGGTCGAGGAAATCCTGCAGTTCGGGCTGGGCGGCGTCGCGCGTCCCGAGCTGTTGAAATTCGTGCGGCCTCGAGGTGAAAGCGGACGTGAGGCGAATCCCGGCAACCGCTCTTTTTTTGGGCCCAAACTAGACTGACATGTCAGTTTACCGGCAAAGGAAAGCGTCCAACGGCCACGCCGCCAAGGCGTCGAAGCGTCGCGCGGCGTTCTACGACCTCGACGGGACGCTGGTCGATCTGAACCTGGTGCATGCGGCTGTTTTCACGCTCGCCAACGTCGGCGAATGGAGCGGGCGCGTCGGCTACTTGCTCGGATTCGCCGCGCGACTCCCGCGCTTGTACATCGCGGAGCAGCGCGACCGGCGATTGCTGAACACTGTCCTGTTCGAGGCGTTCAAAGGCGTCTCGCGCGACCGGCTGTTTTCGCTCGGCGAAGAATACTGCGAGCGCATCCTGGTCGGCCACCTGTTTCCGCGGGCGGTGGAATTGATCGAGGCGAATCGCGCAGCCGGCATCGAGCCGGTGCTCGTCACAGGTTCTCCGGATTTCATCGTGGCGCCGCTGGCGCGTCATCTCGGAATTGCGGACTTCGCCGCGAATCGATTTGTCTTCAGCCGCGGCCGCGCAACGGGCCGGCTGGCCGAACCGGTGATGGCGGGCGACGAAAAAGCGGTGTGGTGCGAAGACTACGCCGCCGCGCACGATCTCGACCTGGCGGATTGCTGGGGTTACGCCGACTCGCATTACGACACCGCATTTTTGGCCGCGCTCGGGCACCCTGTCGCCGTCAACCCCGACCGCAGATTGCGCGCCGCCGCGCTCAGCCGGCAATGGCCGGTGCTCCGTTTCGAGCGTGCGACGTCTTCGGAGCAGCCTGACGATATCGACAACGACCTGGACCTGAACAACGACAGCGAACAATCGACGCGAGGCTCGGATGGCGCGGCCTGAAGCAAAACTCAAGGAACTGAAAACCGCCGAGCTGAAGCACGAGGTCGGCGCGCGCAGCGATCTGGTCGTCAAGGTGAATCGACGCTCGGAGCGCCGCATCATTCCGTACGGCGAGGAATTTCTGTTCGAGAAACTGCCGGTCGGCACCCGCGTGATTTATCCGCCGCCGCCGATGGACCCGGTCGCCGACGCCGACCAGGCGATTCGCTACGCCCTGCTCCATCCCGAGAACCAGGACCCGCTGTTTGCGCAGCTCAGTCCCAACATGCGCGTGACGATCGCGATCGACGACATCAGCCTGCCGCTGCCGCAGATGCGCCGGCCCGACCTTCGCGAGCGCATGCTCAACCAGGTGCTGCAGACGCTTGCCGACTACGGCGTTGACGACGTCCATCTCGTGATCGCGACGTCGTTGCATCGACGGATGACGGAAGCCGAGATTCGTCGCGTCGTGGGCGAGCGCGCGTTCAAGCAGTACTGGCCGGACCGGCTGTACAACTTCGATGCGGAAAATCGCGCCGAGCTTGCGATGCTCGGCAAGACGGAGCACGGCGAGGAAGTGTGGCTGTCGCGGCGCGCGGCGGAGTCCGACCTGCTCATTTATTTGAATATCAACCTGGTGCCGATGGACGGCGGGCACAAGTCGGTCGCCGTGGGACTCGCGCCTTACCAGAGCCTGCGGCATCACCACAACGTCGAAACGCTGCGCGATTCGCACTCGTACATGGACCCGACGCGCTCGGCGCTGCATCGCTCGTCGGACAGGATGGGCAAGCTGATTCACAAGTCGCTCAACATTTTTCAAATCGAGACCGCCGTGAACACGCGCATGTACGGCGGGATGCTCGACTTCCTGCACAAGAACGAGGACCACTTCACCGACTGGGATCGCACGCGGCTGAAGGGCTTTCAGTGGTCGATGCGCAACATGTCCAACGAGATGCGGCGCACCGTGCTGCACAACTACGCGGCGCCGTACGGAATGATCGGCGTGTGGGCGGGAGACACGGAGTCGGTGCATCAGAAGGCGCTCGCGCGAGTGTTCCAGCAGTACGCGGTGCCGGTGAAGGGTCAGGCGGACATTTTAATTGTCGGCGTTCCGTACATCTGTCCGTACAACGTGAACTCGATCATGAATCCCGTCCTCGTGCAGTGCACCGGCCTCGGCTACCTGTTCAACATGTATCGCAACAAGCCGCTGGTGCGCGAAGGCGGCACGATGATCGTCTGTCATCCGCTGCGCGATGAATTTCACCCCGAGCATCATCCGAGCTACATCGAGTTTTTCCATCGATGCCTCGCTGAGACGACGGACGCGGTCGAGCTAGAGAAGAATTTCGAGCGCGAGTTCGCGCGCAACCCCACCTACATCCACATGTATCGCTACGGCAACGCGTATCACGGCGTGCATCCGTTCTACATGTGGTACTGGGGCGAGCCGGCGCGTCAGCACCTCGGGCGCGTGATCGCGGCGGGATGCGAGCAGCCGGAAGTAGCGGCGCGGCTCGGATGGGAAGCGGCGGACACGCTCGACGAGGCCATTGCGATGGCGACGTCGGAGCTGGGGCGCTCAGCGTCGATAACCTATCTGCACTTGCCGCCGCTGGTGATCGCGGATGTCGAGTAGCAACGGCAAGCGCAACGGCGCGGCAATGCCGGCGCTCGAGCAGGTGCTCAAGGGCCGTCGCATCCTGCTGACGGGCGCGACGGGATTCCTTGGCAAGGTGTTCCTCGCGATCCTGCTGCGATGGCATCCCGAAATCGAGCGCGTCTATCTTCTAATTCGCGGCGACCGGCGCAGCAGCGTCGGCCGCTTTCGCCGCGAGATTCTCGACTCGCCGGTGTTCGCACCGCTGCGAGAACATCTGGGCGACAAGTTCGATCGCTACATCGAAGAAAAGGTCGTCGTCGTTCCCGGCGACATTACCAATGACGGCCTGCTCGGCGAAGAAGCGAAGCCGTTCAAGCCGGGCATTCTCGACGCGGTCGTGCATAGCGCGGGGCTGGTGAACTTCGAGGCGTCGCTGGAAAAGGCGATCGAGGTCAACACCACCGGCGTCGCCAACGTGATCGAGTTCTGCCGCAAGACCGGCGCCGCGATGATGCATGTCTCGACCTGCTACGTCGCGGGAATCGCCGACGGGCATCGCTACGAAGACGATATCCCGCAAGACTGGTGCCCCGAGCGGGCGCAAGTCGTTTCGCCTCGAGCGCGAGATTCGCGACGCGCTGGCGGCAATCGAGCGCGTGCAGGCCGAGTCGCGCGATCAGCTGCGTCAAGCGGAGTTTCGCGGCGACGACGGCGACGCCGACGCTCCGCGCGAGTCGGCGCTCGAGCATCGACGCAAGCAGTGGGTCGAGGAGCGCCTGAAGCACGTCGGGCGCAAGCGCGCGCAGAGTTGGGGATGGCCGAACACGTACAGCTACACCAAGAGTCTCGGCGAACAGTTGGTGCTGGCGAATCGCGACACGCTCGACGTCACTGTCGTGCGCCCCGCGGTGATTGAAAGTGCGCTGCGCGACCCGTTTCCCGGATGGAACCAGGGCGTCAACACCAGCGCGCCGCTGACTTACCTCGCGGGCCGCGGCTACCGCTTTTATCCCGCCAAGGCCGAGCTGGTGCTCGACGTGATCCCGGTCGATCTCGCAGCGCATGCGATGATTCCGATTCTCGCCGCGCTGCTCTCGCGCAAGCACAAGCCCATCTACCAGCTCTGCACCTCGGATCGGAATCCGCTGCCGATGCGCCGGCTGGTCGAGCTGACCGCTCTCAGCAATCGCCGCGAGCATCGTAAGGACGGCGGCACCATGCGCTGGCTGGGGCCGCATCTGGAAGCCGTCGTGGTTTCGCAGAGTACTTACGACCTCGCCAGCAACACGGTTCCACGAGTCCTCAAGCAAGCGGCGGCGTTCGCGCGCAGTGTGCTTGGCGAGGAAAATCAGCGCGCGAAAAAAATCGAAAGCGGCATCGACAAATTCAAGGAGAACACCGACCTCGCGCGCGAACTGGTCGAGGTCTATCGCCCATACATCCAGGAGCTCGTCTACACTTTTCACGCGAGCAACATTCGCGCGCTTTACGCGTCGCTCAAGCCCGTCGACGCCGAGCGCCATCCGTTTCGTCCCGACCTGATCGATTGGCGCGACTACTGGATCAACATTCATCTGCCCGGCCTGCGCCGGCATATTTTTCCGCAGCTTGATCTCCATGCGCGCGGCCGCCCCAAGTCGCTTCCGCGTCATCGCAGCCTGGTCGATATGCTCGATCGCGCCGCCGACCGCTACGGTTCCCGCGTCGCGATGATTGCGCGGCGTCCGTCGGGCGAGCAGACGCAAACCACCTATCGCGAGCTGCGCGACCGCGCTCATCGAGCGGCGCTGCTGCTGGCGACGCGCGGAATCAAGCCCGGCGATCGCGTGCTGCTGATCGGCGAGAACTCACCCGAATGGGTGCTCGGCTATTTCGCGATTTTGTGCGCCGGAGCGATCGCCGTGCCCCTCGACCAGCTGATCTCCGCCGAGGAGCTCGCGCCGCTGTGCAAAATCGCCGAGCCTGCCGCCGCGCTGCGCTCGAGCGCCGTTCACAAGCGGCTCGGCGTTGCGCTCGGCGAGGCGCATCCGAAACTCATCGAGCTCGACCTTGCCGAGCTGGCGCGACCTTTCATCCTGCGAGGTGACGCGAAGACTCCGCCCACGCCGCCCGAGCGAAAAGCGCTCGCATCGATTCTGTTCACGTCCGGCACTACCGGTGCGCCCAAGGGCGTGATGCTGTCGCACGGCAACTTCGCCGCCGAAATCGCGATGCTCTCGCGCGTCTTCGTTCTCGGCGCCGACGACGTAGTCCTCTCGCTGCTTCCGCTGCATCACGCGTTCGAGTTCACCTGCGGCATGCTCCTGCCGCTGGCGAGCGGCGCGACGATTGTCTACCCGCTCGAGGTCGATGCGAAAACACTCTCGCGCACGCTCGCGGACGTTCGCCCGACCGCGCTGATTGGAGTGCCCGCCGTGTGGGAGGCGGTCCATCGGCGCATCGTCGATGAAGTCGAAGCGCGCGGTCCATTTTTTCACGCCGCCTTCGATAACCTGCGCGACCTGAATCGCCGGCTCGACGCGAACTCCGGCCTCAACTTCGGCTCGATCGTTTTCCGCCAGGTTCATTCCGCGCTCGGCGGGCGGCTGCGGCTCGCCGTTAGCGGCGGATCCGCCCTGCCCCATCGCGTTGCGGAGTTTTTCAACGACATCGGAATCCCGCTGCTCGAAGGTTACGGTCTGACTGAAGCCGCGCCTGTTCTATCGGTCGCACGGCCCGACGAACCGCGGCAAGTCGGTGCGGTGGGACGGCCGCTGAATGGCGTCGAGATCAAACTGGTGCCGGCGACGGGATCGATCGGCGAGATAGTCGTACACGGTCCGAACGTGATGGCAGGTTACTATCGCAATGAGGCAGCGACCACCGAAGTTCTGACCGACGGATGGCTTCACACCGGAGACCTCGGGCGCTTCGATGAAGACGGGCGCCTGTACATCGTGGGCCGTGCCAAGGAAGTGATCGTCGACTCGGGCGGCAACAACATCTACATCGAAGAGCTCGAGGAAATCTACGGCCGTTCGCAGTACGTCAAAGAGATGGCGGTCGTCGGCTTGAAGGTCGGCCAGGGCGAGCAAGTCGCCGGGCTGGTGGTGCCCGACTTATTCGCGCGGGGAGAGCCGCCGCGCGGTTGAGGATCGGCTGCGCACCGACTTCGACAAAGTCGCACGCGAACTCAGCGCGCACAAACGGATCAGGATCCTCCGCTTCACCGACGCCGAGTTGCCGCGCACGCGCACCCGCAAGATCAAACGCGCCGATGTGGCCGCGATGTTGCGACGGATGCTGGACGTTCGCGCGAATGCCGCTGACGACGAACCGATGCCGCCAATTCCGAGGTCGAGACGTGGCTCGCCGAAGCGCTCGCGTCTATCGCCACCGAGCCCGTTAACATCGCGCCGGCGACGCGGCTGATCGAGGACCTGGGCCTCGACTCGCTCGCGCTTGCGGAAATCGGCGAGCTGATCGGTGAACGGGCGAGCCGCGAGATCGCGCCTGAGGAAATTGCGGACCTGCGCACCGTCGCGGACCTCCAACTCCTCGCCGCACAGCCCGGCGGCAACGGCCGTCCTCGCATGCCGTCGTACGCGAAGTTCGCCGAACCCTACACTCCACCTCTGCCGGCGCCGCTGAAATGGCTTGGCCGCTTCGCGCTGCGCGGGGCGGAGCGCGCACTGTTCGACGGATGGCTGAAGCCGAAGATCCTTGGGCGCGGCAACGTCCCGGCCAATCGCAACTTCATCGTCGTCGCGAATCATTCGAGTCATCTGGACTTCAGCCTGGTCGGTTATGCTCTCGGCGCGATTGGCGACGACATCCGCGTGCTCGCGGCCAAGGATTATTTCTTCAACACGCCGGCGCGGCGGTTCCTCGCGTCGAACTTCACATCGCTGATGCCGTTCGACCGCGAGCGTGCGCAACTCGAATCGCTCGAGGATGCGATCGCCGAGCTCGCGCAAGGGCGCAGCGTGCTGATGTTCCCCGAGGGCACGCGCTCGGTCGACGGCGAAATCCACGAATTCAAAAGCGGCGCGGGATTCCTGGCATTGCGCAGCCGATGCGACGTGCTGCCGATATTGATTCGCGGCACACACGACGTGATGGGCAAGGGCAGCCTCATCCCCCGTCGGCACCCGGTCGAAGTGCGTATCGGTCGCGCAATCACAGCGGCCGAGCTGCGCGAACTTGCCGAGAGTTCCGAGGGCGCCGGTGCCTATCGCAAAATCGCCGACCTGATGCGCGCCGCGGTCATCGCGCTATCCGGCTCACGTTCGAAACTCGCGCTTATCCCTGACACGGCAAGCCCATCGAGCACCGTGCCGGTCAAGCAGGCGCGCGTCAAAAGCGATCACTCGCCTGAATTGCCACGCGGCCACGCCAAGGCGTGATGCCCGCGGCTTCTGTCCGCGACAGGCACGCCGGCTGCCCGTGGAATACTGGAATACCTGGCCTCCGGATGGTTACATTTGAATCATGGTTGATTGGTTCAGCAAACGTTCCGACCACACTCCGCGCCCGACTCGCGGAGGCCGCCGTCCGTCGGTCAGCGTAATCTCGGATGAGTTGTTGGTCGGCGAATATCCCGGCAACGCCGACATCGGCTGGCTGAAGGACACCTACGGGATCACGGCGGTTCATAATCTGCAGGACGACGACGATCTACGCATGAACGGGTTGGACAATGGCCAGCTGAGCGCGGAGTACACGGCACACGGAATCGACTACGTGCGCACTCCTATCCAGGACGGCAGCGCGGACGCGATGGCCGAGCGGCTCGAAGCAGCGCTGCACGATCTTCGCGATCTGGTCGGTTCGGGCGCGCGCGTTTATCTTCATTGCAACGCCGGGATGAATCGCGCGCCCACGCTGGCGATTGCGTTTCTCCGCGCTTATCGGCAAATGTCTCTCGAAGAAGCGATGATGCTCGTCAAAAGACAGCGCGCATGCGGACCGTTCATGACGGTGCTCGAAGAATACTTCGGGCCACGCGACTACAAGCCGGACAAATGACTTGACCCCATCGAGCGCAGCCGAAAGTTTGCCGCGGGTTCTCCCGATGCAAAGGTTTCTCACTGCCTGCGCGTGGGGCGTACATCTATATACCGCGCTCGGCGCTGCGCTCGGCCTGCTTGCGATCTTCTTCGCCTCGCGCGGCGACTTCCGCGCGTCGTTCCTTGCGATGGGTGCGGCGACGATCATCGATTGCAGCGACGGTCCGCTCGCGCGCTGGCTGATGGTCAAGACTCGCGTGCCGACCTTCGACGGCGCGCTGCTCGACAACATCGTGGACTACCTCACTTACACCGTCGCGCCGGTGTTCCTCATGCTCGAGGCCGGCATCATCCCGGATTCGCGATGGGGCCTGGGGCTGGCGTGCTTCGTCATGCTCGCGAGCGTTTACGGATTCTGCCACACAGAAGCCAAAACGCCCGACCACTACTTCCTCGGCTTCCCGAATTACTGGAACCTCGTCGCGTTTTATCTTTACTGCCTCGGCGCCGGCACCACATTCAATGTCGCCGTGCTGCTGGTTCTTGCCGTGATGGTGTTCCTCCCGCTCAAGTACATTTATCCAAATCGAACCGTTCCGCTGCGCCCGATCACGCTCACGCTCGGGATAATCTGGGGAGTATTGACTATCGCGTCGTTGCTGATGCTGCCGATTGTGAATCCCATCATGTTGTGGGCGGGGCTGAGTTACATCGCTTACTACTTCATCGCGTCGTTCGTGCTCCACGCGCGATTCGCACTCAAGTCCAATCGAGCCGCGGCGACCTGAATGCCTGAATCCAGGCTTCATACCGCGACCGCCGCCTCCGAGTCATGGCTCGAGGTGATCGATTCCGATTCTCCCCTGCTCCTGATCGCGCCGCACGGTGGTCGCGCCGAGGCGCGCACGCGCTCGATGCTGAATCCCAAGGTCAACGACCTTCATACCGCCGACATCACGCGCGGACTTGCGGCGCGGCTCGGCGCGTCGGCGCTCATCAACGTCGCGATGGACCGCAATCGGCTCGACTGCAACCGTCTCTCGCAGATAGTCGAGCGCGCGCCGTGGCTGCTCGAGATCATTGCGGAGCGCGTCCGCGCAATCGTCGCGCGTCACGGCCGCGTCACGGTGCTGCTCATCCACGGATGGAACATTATCGAGCCGCGACTCGATTTCGGACTTGGGCTTCGACATTCGGGAGGCGAATTGCGTCCGCCTGGTTCCGCTTGCGTCTCGGCCTGTGACGATTTTATCAACGGCCAGCTTGTCCGACTGGCTGATCGGTTGCATCGGCACGGAATCAAACCGACCTACGGCATGCGCTACCCGGGCGGCGGCCTGCAAAACCTGTTGCAGGCATTCACTGCGCGCCATCGCCAGAGTCCTCACACGGCACTCAAATCGATATCCGAAACCGCAGTAAGCGGTGTGGTCGATGCCGCCCAACTCGAACTGTCCGTCTCGATCAGAATGCCCGGCGATTTGCGCGCGCGGTGCGAGGACGCCATCGCAGAAGTCTTCTCGACGAACAGCTCTGATTCGCGCGAGGCTCGCGCACCTCTTGTTGTGAATCGTGTGCCGCGCCCGGCAGTTGCCAAATCCGAAATCGGCGCGGCCGCAACGGTCGCGGCACCCGGGCGCGTCGGCATCGAGTTTTACGACCCCGCGGCGAAGTTCGGCGCGATGGCGAGCTTCGACGTCGGCGGCGCCGGCATGGGCGCGCGAATCATGATGCTGTTCGATCGCCATCGCGCAGCGCTGTTCACCGCCGAAGGCCGGCCCAGCCGTTCCGCCAGCGCGGTCACTCATGGCCCGCTTTCTCTCCGGCGCGAGGGCGACTCGATCGTGCTTGCGTTCCGTGGACCCGCCGTGATCGTGCCCGACGCCACCGCATATCTGAGCATCGAACGCGCACTGGCTTCGGGCCGGCTGGACTGCAACACGGAAGTCGACGTGCGTTTCAAAATGGATAGAACCGGCGGCGAATTCGACTTCGACCGGATTCTATCTGCATCTGGCATCGCACCAGTCGGCCCGTCGTCAAGCGCTGCATTCGGCCGAATCGCGGGGCGGGTGTGCATTGAAGGGGCCGCGCGGACGGTCAACGGGTTCGCGCGCACGGGAATGTCGTTCACCGGACTCGGCCCGCAGAAATTCAGCGCACGCCGTATGATCTGGGCGTGTTTTGAAAACAAAGAAGCGCCAACCGCGCTCGAAGTTCGCGCGGTCGCGACGGCAGACGCGCCGCCGTCTGAAAGCGCCAGGATTCTCGGCGCAGACGGATGGTCGTCGTGCGAGCTCCGCGATCTAACGATAAAGACGCCTTCGGTCGAAGAACCGCCGCAGCGTATTTTCGCATCGTTGAGGCGCCCGGACGGGTCGTCTTACGAACTCGACGGCAGCGTCGAGTGCTTCATCCCGCTTTCGCGCCCCGGACCCGAGCATTCGCGAATCTATACGTCGCTGGGCTTCGCGAGCTTCCGAAGCGGCACTCATCGCGGCGCCGGGATGTTTGAGTATTCGCGCGTGGCGGACTCGGTGCTGACCGCATCCGACGAGAGCGACGATTCCGATAGCGACTGAGACTTAGCTAGCGGGCGTGTCTACCGCGCGAGTGCGCGTGGCGACCATCGCATCGATCTGGTTGGCGATATCGGCGAGCACTTTGCCCGTGGGCGTGGATGCGTAGTCGCGCACGAACAGGACGCCGCGATCGGTGCTGTCCGCCAGCCGCGGTTCGAACGGGAGCCGCGCCAGAATTGGCACCCCGGCCTCGTGCGCGGTTCCATTGAGATCGCCCTCCGGCCACAGCGGCCGCACCGCGCGGCATCCGTCGCAGTTGAAGCCGACCATATTCTCAACGATGCCGGCGATTGGCGCGCCGATCGCGCCGCCAATTTTCATCGCGTGACGCGCCGCACCGGCGTCCTGCGCGGACGGATGAGTCAGCAGCAACACGCCGTCGAGCGCTACCATGGACGCCAACGAGTACAATCGATCGAGGCCGGTCGCCAGATCGATCAGCAGCAAATCCACGCTCCCGAATTGGGTCTGCGCCAGAAGTCGCCGCAGCGCTTCGCTGTAGCTCAGCTCGGCGGGACGCGTCGGTGCAGGCGCGAGCGGTTCGCCGTCGAGATCCGCGAAGCTAATCGGCGGCGGCTCGCCGCCGGGAAGCTGATCGCTCGACACGACGCGCAGGCCATGCGGGGCGGCCATGGGCTCGATTCCTTCGATCATCGGTCGTCGCCGCTGCGGCTTCATCCCGAGCATCGCCGCTACGCTGGGCGAATTAAGGTCCGCATCGACGATCGCAACCTTGCGGCCCTTCATCGCCAACGCCGCCGCGATATTCACTGCGAGCATGCTCTTGCCGACTCCGCCGCGCGCGCTGGCCAGAGCTATCGTGGTACCGACGCCGGAAAGATTCGTGCGAATCCGCTCACGCGTGCCGGCTGCATCGACTGCCGGTCCGCCGTCATTGGTGTCTGAAAATATTCTCATCAGCCGGTTGTCGAAACCCGCGCAGCTATTCTAACAGCCTTTAAGAGCAGCGGTTCGCGCGCAGGTTATTCTGCCTAGGATGACTGGTTTGAGTGGCGCGGTAAACAATGGGCGCCGGGGCGCTCGCCTGGACCGTCTAGGCGCTCTCGTCGTCGGCGTCGGTCGAGCCTATTTTGCGGTAGGTATTGGGCTCATCGTCGAATCGACGCTGCGACTTCGCTTCGCGCTCCTGGTCCTGCTGACAATCCCGGCACAGCCGCGAAAACGGCATCGCTTCGAGGCGTTCCTCGCCGATCTCCAATCCGCACGACTCGCAGACGCCGTATGCGCCGTCGTCGAGGCGCTCGAGCGCGTCGTCGATTTGCTTGAGCTTGGCGCGTTCGCGGTCCGACAGGATGAAATTGATTTCGCGATCGCGCTCCTCGGACGCAAGGTCGTAGGTGTCCATGCCCTCGTCCTTGTTGCCCTCGCGTTCGGCGCGCAATTCTGTATCGAGCTCGCCGAGCAGCTTGTTTTTCGCGTCCAGCAGTTGTTCGCGCGCTTTGGCAAGGAACTTCTTTCGGTTCGCGGCAACTGGCTTCTTCGCCATCGAATTTACGACTCCCAGGAATATTAAGCGGCCGCGCCTGCGACCGTTGCATGCAGATCGTAACTGAGCGCTTTGTCGATTCGCGCGCAGACGAACTCGCCCGGCTCCGCGTCGCCCGCAAGAAACACCGAGCCGTCGATTTCCGGCGCCTGCCCCGCGGTCCGCGCGCGCAGCCGCGTCGAGCGTCCCGGCATCGGTCCCTCGACCAGCACCTCGACGTCGCTCCCGACCAGGCCGCGATTCTTGGCGAGCGAAATTTCCGACTGCGTCGCCATCAGGCTTGCCCGCCGCGCGCGCTTGACGCGCTCCGGCACCTGCTCGGGCATGTTGTACGCGGCGGTATTTTCTTCGCGCGAGTAGGTGAACACTCCTACGCGATCGAACTGCTCGTTGCGGACAAAATCCACCAGGCGCTCGAACGCGGCGTCGGTCTCGCCGGGGAAGCCGACGATAAACGACGTCCGCAGCACGACGCCCGGAATTCGCGCGCGCACGCGTTCGAGCAGCTTGACCAGGGCAGAGCCCGAGCGCTCGCGCCGCATCGCGCGCAGCATCGCGTCGTCGGCGTGCTGCAACGGCATGTCGATGTACTTGACCACCTTGGGCAGTTCGGCGATTGCGTCGAGCAGCTCGGCGGTCACGAAATTCGGATAGCAGTAAAGCAGCCGTATCCAGCGGAGCTCGTCGATCGTCGAGAGTTCGCGGAGCAACGCCGCCAGCGACGACGGCTCGCCGAGATCGCGGCCGTAGGCGGTCAGATCCTGCGCGATCAAATTGATCTCGCGCACGCCGCCGGCCGCCAGGTTGTGCGCCTCGGCGACGAGGTCGGCGAGCGGCCGGCTCTCATGCAGTCCGCGAATCTTTGGAATAATGCAGAAGGCGCACTTGTGATTGCAGCCTTCTGAAATCTTCAAGTAAGACGTGAAGAAATCTCCGGTCTTGATTCGCGGGATAGTCGAGGTCGGCAGCAGATGCGCCGCGCCGGCGTACGGAATTGGGCGCGACTCAGGCGCCTCGGTGCGGCGCAGCAGCTCGGGCAGATCGAGAAAGTTGCCGGTGCCGACGAACACGTCGACCTCCGGCATAGTCGCGGCGAGTTCGGCGGCATAGCGCTGCGACAAACATCCCGCGACCACCAGCCGCTTGCCGAAGCTGCGCTTCTTGACCTCCGCCGCTTCCAGTATCGCGTCGATCGATTCTTTCTTGGCCGCCTCGATAAACGCGCAGGTGTTCACCAGCAGGACTTGCGCCTCTTCGGGA
The DNA here is from genome assembly GCA_963805315.1 of uncultured delta proteobacterium. Classification (GTDB taxonomy): domain Bacteria; phylum Desulfobacterota; class Binatia; order Binatales; family Binataceae; genus Binatus. The sequence continues at coordinate 181,635 of CAWDTQ010000015.1, read as the reverse complement.
TCGAGCGTGATCTCAAATCCGGCCGAGGTCAGCGCGCCAAGCATCAGCTCGCTGTCGGCGAGATTCTTGGGGCATCCAAGCGTGAGTAGGTGAACTTTTTCCATGCGCAGAATCGGGGAAATTTATGGGGCTTCTAAAACTACCCGTCGCATACGTGCGAGGCAACGAGTCTGCCGATCAGTGTATCAGAAATGTCACGGCGATGCGGGAGCGGTGACGACGTCCGCGCCCGCCGGCGTCTTGAATGCGAACATCGAATCGGGCAGTTCCAGATTGTCGACAATGTCGCTGAAGCCGATCTTCGTCACGTCGCCGAGCTGGTCGGTAAGCGTCAGCGTCATAAGATTGTAGCTCTCCGGATCGAGTCCGACTTCAATCGTGTAGCCGCCCGTCTTCGCATCGAGGATCAAATCAACCAGGCCGGTCGGCGTTGCGGGATGCGCGAACGCCGCCTTGAAGTCGCGATTGATATTTCCGATTCCGAGCAGGAACGATGTCGCACTGCTCGACTTGAGCGCCTGCTTCAGCGGCGTCTCGACGACCTGGTTCAGATCCGGATCGTAGGTGTAGAGCGTCTCGCCGTCGCTGACGATCGTCTGTTTGTCCGGGGTTTCGAACTCCCATCGCATTCGCCCGGGCTTGCGAAATGAAACCGTTCCCTGACGATTGCGCTTCGGCGCGCCGACCGTCGCGATCTCCTCGTTGAATTTCGCCGTGAACGAATTCGTGGCGTGGTAATGGCGCTGCAAGCGATCCAGCACCTGTTTCAAGTCCTTGCTGCCAGGCGCGCCGGCGGGAGCCATCGTCTCGGCATGAGCGACAGCGGCCGCGACCAGGCAAATCGCCATTGCAGAAACAATCACTCTCCACGTGTTCTTCATCGTCAGGCCGTGTTGGTTAGACGTAATCGGATCGACGCGACTTCAATCGCTCATCGCGCGCTGCGCAGGCGGACTTCGCGCGGCTTGGCGCCGTCGGCAGGCATCACGATTCCTTCGCGCTCCATCTGCTCGACCATCCGGGCCGCGCGATTGTAGCCGATTCGAAGCCGGCGCTGGATCATCGAAATCGACGCCTGGTTGGTCTCCATCACGATCCGCACCGCCTCATCGTACATCTCGTCCTGCATGTCGGCGCCGAGTCCGTCGCCGCTTTCGTCGCCGGGCGCCTTGGTGTCGAGGATTTCCATGCGGTACTCGGGCGCGCCCTGCGCGCGCAGGAAGTCGGTGAGCTTACGAATCTCATGCTCGCCGACGAACGGCCCGTGCAGTCGGCGAAGTTTCGCGCTGCCGGGCGGCATGAAGAGCATGTCGCCGGCGCCGAGCAGGCGTTCGGCTCCGATAGAATCGAGAATCGTGCGGGAATCGACGCGAGACGTGACCTGCAGCGAGATTCGCGCCGGCAGGTTAGCCTTGATGAGCCCGGTGATCACGTCGACCGACGGACGCTGCGTCGCCAGGATGAGATGAATCCCCGCGGCGCGCGCCTTTTGCGCAAGGCGTGTGATATCGCGCTCGACGGTCTTGCCCTCGCTCAGCAGCAAATCGGCGAGCTCGTCGATGACGATCACGATCTTCGGCAGCTTGCGATGCTCAATCGCGCCGACCGCCGGTTGATTCGGATCATCCGACGCCGGCGCGCTCTGCCCCGCCATCTTGAGCTGCGCGAGCGACACGCCCGACGCCAGCGCATGGTTGTAGCCGTCGATATTGCGCACACCCAGCTCGCGCATCCGCAGGTACCGGCTCTCCATCTCCTGCGTCGCCCACAGCAACGCGGATGCGGCCTTCTGCGGATCGACGACGACCGGCACCAGCAGATGCGGAATATTTTCGTACACCGACAATTCGAGCATCTTGGGATCGACCAGAATCAAGCGCACGTCATCGGCGGTCGCGTTGAACAGAATCGACGCGATCATCGTGTGGAGCGAAACCGACTTACCGGTTCCGGTCGCACCGGCGATCAGCAGATGGGGCATCTTGGCGAGGTCGGCCGCCACCGGACGCCCGGCGATATCCTTGCCGAGCGCGATCGTGAGCTGGCTCTGCGCGGCTGAAAATTCCTCGGCTTCAAGAATCTCGCGCAGGAAAACGCGCTCGCGCTTGCGGTTCGGCACCTCGATTCCGACCACGGCTTCGCCGGGCACGGGCGCCTGGATTCGCACGGCAGCGGCTCTCAGAGCCATCGAAAGATCGTCGGCCAGATTCACGATTTGGCTGACTTTAATTCCCGAGCCCGGCTCGAATTTGTACATCGTGACGACCGGGCCCGGCTGCACCTCGACCACCCTCCCCTCGACGCCGAAGTCCGCGAGCTTCTGCTCGAGCACGCGCGCGCTGCGTTCGAGCTGGCCCTCGTCCACCTGCGCATGCTCGGCGGGCGGCAAATCCAGCAGCGATTGCGGCGGCAGTTTAAACGCGCCCTTCTGGCGCGGTTTCGACGCCGCGGCCTTGTCGCGTTTCTCGCGAATATCCAGCAGCCTGACTTTCAGCGGAGACGGCCGGCCGTTGACGCCGTCCGCATCCGTCTCGATCTCGTCACCCTCGCCGAGCGAGAACGCGATTCGCGCGCCGTCGGCAAGTTCGAACTGATCGCGGCGGGGTCGAATTTTATTTGCGACACCCGCGAGCAGTTCGGTCGGCGCCCGCTTGAGCATCAAGGCAAGCCCGCAAATTAATCCAAGCGCGACCGCAATCAAGCCGCCGGCCACGTTGAGCGAATCGCTGAGCTGGGTGGCAACCTGCGCGCCAACCTCACCGCCCATCTTCGGGTCGTGCAGATCCCACAATGCGCCGGCGGTCGCGAGCGCAAGGATCAATAGGCACCGCCGCCAATCTCGCGTGCGATCGCGGCGATTCCCGCGCCCGACCATACGCGCTGCGCGAGCCACGCGACCAATATCATCGCGGTGTATGATTCGTAACCGATCTTGCCGCCGAGTGCCGCTGCGATTGCCGCGCCGACGGGGCCGCCGAGGTTCGGACTTCGTCCTAAATCGACGCTGACAAGACTGACCGTGCCGAACGCAGCGAACGCGAGCAGCGCCAGCGCGCATAGCTCGCGAGCGATTCGGCTGCCCGGCGATGGCGCAAGCGAAACCTCCTCGACCGGCGGTGGAGGAGGCAGCTCGATCGGCGTTTTCTCCTTGCGCGCGATGGGGTTCACACCTCCGTCACGTAGGGAATCACCAGCGGCCGCTTGCCCAGCTCGTCGCTGAAGTAGCGCCGAATCGCGCGCACGATTTCTTCCTTCACGCGAGGATCGCTGGCGTGCAGCGAACCACCGAGCGCGTTCAGGCGGCGGGTCGTTTCCTCCTTCGCGCGACGCATGTGCGCCGAAGTTCCGTCGCCGCTCACGAGACCTCGCGACAACAGATCGGGGCCTGCAACGATCCGCCCGGTTTTCGACGATAGGACGACCACTGCCGTCACCGTGCCGTCGCGCGCGAGCACTCGCCGCTCGCCGATCACGGCGGGGTCGCCGCTATCGACGCCTTCGAGCATCACGCGCCCGGCCTCGACGGTCGGTCCGCGACGCGCCGCGCCTCCACTCGAGGACGATCGAGTCGCCGTCTTCGAGCAGGAAGCAGTCGTGCTCCGGAATTCCTGCGGCGATTGCGAGCGCGACGTGGCGGCTCAGATGACGGTACTCGCCGTGAATCGGCACAAAGTGTCGCGGCCGCGTCAACGCGATCAGTTCCGCCAGCTCGTCCTGGCTCGCATGCCCCGAAACGTGAACCGGCGCGACCGCGTCATAGACAACGTCGGCGCCCTGGCGGTAGAGGCGATTCACGAGAGTGTTGATGGTGCGCTCGTTGCCGGGAATGAAACGCGACGACAGCACGACCAGGTCGCCGTGCTCGATACGCACGCGCGGATGCGCGTCGCTCGCGAGTTTTGCCAGCGCGGAAAGCGGCTCGCCCTGGCTGCCGCTGGTCAGGTAGCTCAGCCGATTTCCGTCGATGAACTCCGCTTCGCCCGGCTCGACAAACATCGCCTGCGCAAACGGAAGCTGGCCGGTCTCGAGACCCAGGCGCACGCTCTCGGCCATCGCGCGTCCGAGCGGAACGACGCGGCGGCCGAACTCGCGCGAGACCTCGACCACCTGGCGAATCCGATGCAGGTGCGACGAGAATGCCGACAGGAAAAACCTGCCGCGCGAGCGCGACACGAGCTCGCGCAGGACCGGCTTGAGCGAACTTTCCGAGCCCGAGCGGCCGGGTCGCTCGACATTAGTCGAATCCGAGAGCAGCACGACGACGCCTTCCGCACCAAGCTCGGCAAAGCGTTCACGATCGAACAGCGCGCCGTCCACGGGAGCGTCGTCGATCTTGAAATCGCCGCTGTGCACGATGATCCCCGCGGGAGTGCGTATCGCGAGCGCGATCGAGTTCGGCGTCGAGTGCGTGACACGAATCGGCTCGACCGTGAACGGCCCCGCCTCGAACGGATGGCGCGGCTCAATCGTCCGCAGATCGACCGGCTCGTCGAACTCCGCATCAGCGAGCCGCCGCCGCGTGAAGGCGAGCGTGATATCGGTGCCGTAAACCGGGACGTTGAAGCGTCGCAGCAGATGCGGCAGCGCGCCGATGTGATCCTCGTGCGCATGCGTCAGCACCACCGCGTCGACCGCGAGGTGGCTGCGCTCGAGCCAGGTCATATCGGGAATAAAGGTGCCCAGTCCGAGCGCCGGCTCGTCGGGAAACATCACGCCGCAATCGATCACGATCGCGCGCCCGGCGCATTCGATCGCCATCAAGTTGAGGCCAATCTCGCCCAGGCCGCCCAGCGCTGCGATACGTACCGAAGCGGTTGTGGAAGTGTTTCCCGCCATCAGCCTAATCCTGCCTCCGCACCGAGCCGGATTATATCGGTCAGAAAACTCGTGCGAAAGGCACGGTCAGCCGCTGTCAATATATCAGGCAGGCAACCTTGCCTTGAGAACGGGGCGGGACTACTTTCCGATCATGAGGTGGCGAAGATGGCGGCGTCGGTAAACAAGGTAATTCTGATCGGCAATCTCGGTCGCGACCCTGAAACCCGTTTCACCAACTCGGGTAGTTCGGTCACGAGTTTTTCAATCGCAACCAAGGACTCGTTCGCCGACAAGAGCGGGGCGCGGCAAGAACGCACCGACTGGCACAACATCACCGTGTGGGGCAAACAGGGCGAGGCCTGCGCGCAGTATTTGAAGAAGGGCAGCGCGGTTTACGTCGAGGGGCGGATTTCCTACCGCGAATACGAGGCCAAGGACGGCAGCGGCAAACGCAAGGCCACGGACATTATCGCGCTGCGCGTGCAGTTCCTGAGCTCGCGCGGCGGCGCTCCGGCAGGCGATGACCCCGGCGAGTTCGGCGGCGGCGGCGCGCGCGGTCGCGCGCCCGCAGGCGGCGGAGGCGCGGGCGACGACGTCGCACCGATGGACGACGAAGACATCCCCTTCTAGGTGGAGTTGTCGAAAGCCTTAGTGGCGCTGAAAAAAGGACCGCCATCGCTGGCGGTCCCTTTGCTTTCGATCTGTTATTCAGACGAGGTGTCTAGTCGCGGCCTTCGGCATGCTCGAGCGCTTCATGCTGATCGTGAGCGCGCTCGATCGCGCGTCCCGCACCGGTAGTCTCGTTTTTCACTTCGTCAACTTTGCTGTCGAGCTTGCTGCCGATCGTACGATGCCGGTACTCGTTGCGTTCGTGCCGGCGATGCACTGCTCGGACGGCGTGCGCGGCGCCCTTCGCTTCAGCTTTCACCTCGTCAGCCTTCTCGTCGATAACTCTTCCAGCTTCCGCGATCTGCACGCCTACGATTTGGTTGTTGACTGAATCGCGATGCCCCATTGGCGGCACCGATGCGCCCACTGGCAAAGTAAATGCACCAAGAGAAATCGCCAGCGTCGCGCCAAGGACAATTTTTCCGGTTAATAGCTTCATATGCGGCCTCCTTAGCCTCGCCAACGAAGCAGCAATAACCGTTCCATGCAGTAAATATCAGGGTTTTTGGCAGCCGCCGAAAGAATTCGACCATCGTCAGATAGCCCATCCGGAAACAATTACCGGCCAACACAATTTCAGCAAACAACGGAGTGCGCGAAAAATGAAGGTCGACTCGATTCGCGCGTCAGGGTGAATCTAGTGTACAGTGTACACAGGACGAGGGTGCGAGTTGGAGTACGAGTGAAGAAGAAGTACGACCTCAGCAAAGGAAGGCGCGGCCCGGTCATCCCGTTGCCGCCGGAAAAGGTACGGATCACTATCCGACTCGACCGCGATATTGTGGATCACTTCCGCGAAAAGGTTCGGACGGCGCACAGAGGGAATTATCAGACCCTGATCAACGACGCTCTTAGAGAGCAAATCCAGCGTCCGGGTCTTGCGAAGCAACTGGGAGCGGAAGTCCGTTCCGTTCTGCGCGAGGAACTCGGAAAGATAAAAGCGACCGCCTGAAGAGTCTTGGAGCTTGAGCATCTCACTTTGGGATCCGTCGCAATCTTGGCGTGGCGGGGAGCGGCGCGCCTTCGGCGCGGGTTGCGATTTCGATGAAGCGGCGCAACTCGACGCGCAACTCGCCGATTGCGAGACCCATGTGCTCGTGCGGAATCGGATCGAGCTTGGCCGACGCTTTCTCGTACAGTGAGCTCGCACCCTCGAGGTTTCCTCGCTGCGCGTGCAGGATCGCGACCGCGGCCTGAATCAGTCCCTGGTAAAAGAGTTTCACTTCGCCGTCAGAGCGCTTCCAGATTTCCTCCCATGCTTCATGACACTCGAAGAAGCGTCCCTCATTGAAGAGATCGATTCCCTGTTCATAAAAATCTGGATGCGAATCCGTCACACGATTCGATGTTCGGATGCAAATATGACCGGGAACGGAACTGTGAGGAACTTCGGTTCGTCGGCGCGTATGTCTCGATAGACGTCGGCATTGCCGGACGCCCGGACCGCATCGAAATCGTCGAACCACATCTCCGCGACGCCGTCGTAACGCGGCGTACGGCCGTCGGCGTATGCGGACGGCCGCACAGGGCATTGCACATAACGACGCGTCTGCGGGAGCTTCGCCGCCAACGGCCCGTGAATCGTTCGCCAGTATGACTGGAATGACGCCACCTCCATACCGTGCTTGCGAGTGAGCAGCGATAGAACCTTGACCGCGTCTTTCGGCGTCGCGCCTTCCTTCTGGACAGTCTCGTCGGTGATGATCGATCCCGCTTTGGACGTATCGATAAACACCGCGTCGTCAGTGATCGCGGCGCGTAGCGGCGTCGAGTCGGCGATCCTTCGAATCGTCTCTTCATTGTCGAACCACGCCTCGGAAATGCCGTCGTAATGCGGCTCGTGATTGTCGCGATACGACGATGGCAACGCGATCGACGCTATGTACTTTCGCACCTCAGGTATGGCCAGGATTACCGCGGCGTGTTGGTTCAGCCAGTACTCGCGGAAGCGCTCTACGCTCAGCTCCGGCCTGCACTTGAAGAAGTTAAACGTCTTGACCATCGTGGCTGCGCTGCGCCTCAGGCGCCTATTGTTTGGTTGTGCCGGGCTCCAGTTCGACGCCCACCGGCACCAGCACGCGCACGACCATGTTGTAGAAGGCGACGTTCTGCACCAGTTCCATCACGCGGCGCGTGTCGAGAAACGCCTTCAATGCGTTCCAGGTCGTATCGGTCACGCGCACGTTGTTGGTCGCCTCGACTGCGTAACGAATGACGGCGCGCTCATGATCGCTGAACTTCGGGGATTTCTCCCAGTCGGCGAGCGCTTCGAGCTGTTCGCGCGTGACGCCGACGCCCAGCGCGAGGTTCCAATGATGGACGAACTCGTACTGCGCATCGGTCAAGCGGCCGACAGTGCAAATCGCGAGTTCGCGGAACTTTGGATCGAGTGCAGTCTTGTTGCGAAGCTCGCTGCCGATCTGGCAGAAGCGGCGCAGCAGGTTCGGCGTATGCGCGAGCGCGCGAAAAATGTTACCGACACGGCCGCCGCGCTCGGCTGCGAGGTTGTCGAAGATGGCGCGGTCGGCTTCGGGAAGGTCCTCGCGATTCAGGTACGGTACGCGCGCCGCCATGAGTCACCTCCAGCCGGGGTTCAGGCGAACAGCATCTCGGACATCGCGCCACCGGGCGGAATCATCGGCATGACCGCTTCTTCCTTGGGAATCACGACGTCGATGAGCACCGGGCCGGGCGTCGCGAACGCTTCCTTCATGGTGGCGACCAGGTCTTTCGATTTTTCAATGCGGAAGCCGCGCGCGCCGTACGCGTCAGCGAGCTTGACGAAGTTCGGCACCGACATCGCGGAGTAGGAATAGCGTTCCGCGTAGAACTTCTCCTGCCATTGGCGAACCATTCCGAGGAAGTAGTTATTGAGAATGATTACTTTGATATCGACATTGTATTGAACTGCAGTACCCAGTTCCTGGATGTTCATCTGTATCGAGCCGTCGCCAGAAACGACTACTACCTTCTTGTCGGGGGCGGCGAACGTCGCACCGATTCCTGCCGGCAGTCCGTAGCCCATGGTGCCCAGTCCACCGGAGGTCAGCCACGAGCGGGGATGCTCAAACGGGAACATCTGCGCTACCCACATCTGATGCTGACCGACGTCGGTGGCTACGATGCAGTCGCCCTTGGTGAGCTTGTGCATCTCGGCGATAACGTCGAGCGGGGAGACGTTCTCGCCACGGGGACCATTCTCGTAGAGCGGCTTCTCCTTCTGCCACTTGAGGATCTGATGATGCCACTTCGTCCAGTCGGCGCGGCGCTTGGCGATACTCTCGCGGCCTTTGATCGTAGTCAGCATGTCAGTAAGGACTGACTTGATATCGCCGACGATCGGAATATCGACCTTGACGTTCTTCGATATGGACGACGGGTCGATATCGATGTGGATAATCGTCTCGGCCTTGGGCGCGAATTCAGAGATCTTGCCGGTGACGCGATCGTCGAAGCGCGCGCCGACCGCAATCAGGCAGTCGGTGTTGCAGACCGCGGTGTTGGTGCCGTACGAACCGTGCATCCCGAGCATCCCGAGCCGTAACGAGTCGGAGGCTGGGTACGATCCCAGTCCCATCAAAGTCTCGGTAACTGGAATACCCAGTCCTTTGACCAGTTCGCGCAATTCGGGCGCCGCGCCGGACCATTGCACGCCGCCGCCGACGTAAAACAGCGGAGTCGAACTTTTTTCGATCGCCTCGATGGCGCGCTCGATCTGCCGGGGATTGCCGCGAATCGTCGGCTTGTAACCGCGCAGCTCAATTTTTTCGGAAAGGTGAAATGTGTGCTCGGCCTGCTGCACGTCCTTGGGCAAATCGACCACGACCGGGCCGGGACGTCCGCTGCCGGCGATATAAAACGCTTCCTTGATGATGCGCGAAATATCCTTGACGTTCTTGACCAGGAAATTGTGCTTGGTGCACGGGCGCGTGATGCCGACGAAGTCCGCTTCCTGAAAAGCGTCGTTGCCGATCATTGTGGTCGGAACCTGGCCGGAAAGGACCACCATCGGGGTGGAATCCATGTAGGCGTCGGCGATACCGGTGACGGTGTTGGTCGCGCCGGGGCCGGAGGTAACCAGCACGACGCCGGGGCGTCCGCTGACGCGCGCATAGCCCTCGGCCATGTGAGTCGCGCCCTGTTCGTGGCGGACGAGGACGTGCTTGATCTTCGAGTCGAGGAGAGCGTCGTAAGTCGGCAGGATCGCGCCGCCGGGATAGCCGAAGATGACATCGACGCCTTCGGCAATCAGGCTCTCGATAACGATTTGAGCTCCCGTGAGTTTTTTCATTTACCGAATTTTGGTGTTTTGGTCCGTTTTTCCGTTGATTTGAGCCTACAAAGGTACACTACGCGCGGATACCGGCACAACTTGTGCCGTTTCGCGGGTCGTCTCAATGCGAAATTGCGAACGAAAGAACTTGATTTTATGTGAAACCCGCCGTGGGTTTCACGCTTCCTTGGGCAGGGGTAACCCCTGCACCTTGGTGAAAAGAAAATTTAGTAATGCTGCGCGGGGGCGAAGCGGCCGCCGCCTGGTTCCGTGCCCATCACCTCAAAGGTCTGATTGTTCGGTGAGAAAATGCCGCGCACGGTCAAGGTCTCGCCCGGCTTCATCTTCGCGAACGTGTCCTCGTCCATGCCGGTGACGTTGAAGTTGGGTTTGTACTGGCGGACCAGCTCCCACACGTCGGGCCAGTGGATGACGCCGCGGGGATCGTCAACGTAGGCATCGTTGAGGACGAACTTGTAGGTTTTCGTCCCCACGCCCATCGTGACCACCTGCTTGTCGCCGTAAACTTCTCCAGGCGCGGGCTTGGTGACGACCATCGTGGCGGTCAGCGGAATCATCATCGGACGCATCTGCGTTTCGGCTGGTACGGCGAAGCAAACGATCGCCAAACCTGCGATCGCAAGCGTGCTGATCGTGGAAATAATTTGTTTCATGCAAGTGACCTCGGCCGCTCCTTGCCAGATCATAGGGAGCGGGTCGACGAACGATCAAGCAAGACTTTTCGCCACGAACCTAACTACTGTAAGATAGCCGCCAACGCGCGCCCGGATCGGCGCAGACGAACCGTGTGGGAGGAGTCATGCGACTGTCATCGCTTCGAATCGTGGCCGGAACCGTATTGGCCGCAATGCTGGGCTGGTTGCCGCCTGCGCAGGCCGTCGTCAAACCGGGCGACGTGATCACCAAAGACAATGCGTCGAAGGTGGCCGAGCTGCTCAGCCCCGGCAACTACGTGCTGGTTCAACAGGGCATGCAGCTCAGAATCGTGCCGACCGACAAGCTCGACTGGCCGCCGCCGTTCAAGGCCGCGACCGAAAAATACTCGCCCCAGGTCCAGCTCGCGCCGGACGGCAGTCTCAAAGGTTATACCGCGGGGCAGCCGTTTCCGCTGGTCGATCCGAACGACCCGCAAGTGGCGACCAAGGTGATGTGGAATTTCAGCTACCGGCCGCTCTATAGCGACGATATCGACATGCGCTTTCCGGAGGTTGCGACCTTCGACAAGCACGCGGCCGGCTGGCCGCTCAGTTACTACACGGTCGGGCACTTCGCGTTCTACAACAATATCGGGCGAATCGAAGTGCCGCCGATACCGACCGATCCCGACGGCGTAGCAAGCGGCCTTCGCTATCGGTTCGGCTTCTATCCGTTCCTGGAACCGTCGTCGTTGCGCGGCTATGGGATGGTGAGGCAACGGCATATCGATCCCAAAATCGAGGACAACGTCTGGGTTTTCGATCCGACGACACGCAAGCTGCGTCGTGAGTCGTCGGTCGTGCTCTCGGACAGTATCGGCGCCCTGCCGGGATTTACCGGAGGCGGCGGCGGCAGCGGGGGCCGGGGCGCGGGCGGCATGGGCGGTGGCGGCGGCACCTCGGCTTATGCCAATACGCTGGATCCGGATTCGTACTTCGGCTTTTCAGCAAAGATCGAGGATTTCAATTACCGGTTCCTGGGCGAGAAGGAGATGCTGGCTTCCGTGCACGCGGTACATTCGCCCGAGCCGCAATGTCCGCAGGACGGCGGCAGAACGATATGCCCGGAAGATTGGGAGATGCGCCATTTGTACGTGATCGAAGCCAACGCCAAGCCGGGCAACGACCAGACGATTCCGAAGCGAATCTTGTACATCGATTCCGAAGGATGGTTCATCACGGCGTCGGATCAATACGATCGCGACGGCAAGCTGTGGAAGACGATCGCAACGTTCGACACTTATCGCGACCGGCCGGTGCCCGACGCGCGCGTCGCCATCTATCCATACAAGCGGATGTTCCAGTTGGGGCTGGTCGATGAAGATCTCGTCAGCGGCGTCAGCTCGGTCGTTTACATGCCCGGGTCGACCGCGCCCGATCGAGAATGCTGGTATATCGACATGGGCACGGTGGACAACTCGTTCCTGGCGCCGCAGGCGATGGAGAGAGCGGGCCACTGATCGGGGAAACCCGAACTACAGTTGCAGGGTGAAGCGGATGTCGCCCAGGCGCAACTGGCTGCCGGCACTGAGAAAGGCGGAGCCGTGGATCTGGCGATCGTCAACGTAGCTGCCGTTGGTCGAATTCAGATCCATCAGCTCGAAACCACCGTCGCGGCGCATCAGGCGCGCGTGCCGGCGCGACACGCTGGCGTGCGGAATGACGACGTCGTTGTCCTCGCCGCGGCCGATGGTTATCTCGTCCTTCATCAGCGAATACTCGGACGGCACCGGATCGATGCGATCGACGGCAACCAGCCGCGCGCCCGCGGTCTGACCGGCGCCGCGCGGCGCGGTGGTCGGTGATTGCGGCGGTCGGGAGGGCGCGCGCTGCGCGGGGCGCGCCGCGGAGGGCGGCGCCGCCGGCATCCGAATGGAAGGAGCGCCTTGCGCCTCGACGATAGCCTTCAGTTCTTCGGCAGAGACCCCGAACCTCATTCGCGACAGCCCGAACAGTCCGATGATCGCGATCAACGGCACGGCCCCGTTCCACCAGCTGAACGAGAATTGCTTGAGTCCGGTGCCGGTCGTGTTGCCGCCGGCGGTGCCGCTGTCCTCCGGCACGTTGATCGCCGCGCCGCCGAGTCCGCGCACCTGGTACGCGGTTTCAGCGTCGCCCGACTCGCCGTTGTAATCGATCTTCAGCTCGACGCTGCGGTTGGTGCCGTCTTCGATTGGCCGCGGTGTGCGATAGGTCAGCGAATACTCGGTCGCGATCGAGTGGCCGATTTCGCGCACCAGCGAAGCGAAGCGGCCTTCTTCCGTGATGATGTTGTACGAACGGCCGTGCGTCGCATCGACGATCTCCTGGTAGGAGGGCTCGATGAACGGCGGCGGAACCACCGCATACAGAGTGAGCCCGTTTTTCTTGAGCATCTCGGCGACCTTGTCGCCGGTCATCTCAGTCACGTCATTGTCGCCCGGATGATGGTCGCGGTAAGCCTGATCGCCGCCGCGGTCGGGGCCGTCGCCGGCCTTATGGCAGGGAGCGTCGGTGATGAGAATCAGAATGGCTTGCGCTTCGGGGCGGAACGGCAAGGTCGAGGCATAAGCGAGGGCGTCGAGCTGGTCCTCGGGGATGTCGCCGCCACCGCCGGCGTGCAAGGTGCCCACCCAATCGACGAACTTGTTCACGTCCGAGGTTAGCGTGCTGCGATATTCGCAATTGCAGTCGGGATACTGGGAAACGACGTAGTCTTCGAAGGTGACCAGCCCAAGACGATAGTCGCGGTTGTTCGCGGCAAGGTCGTGGGCGAACGCGATCATGTTCTGCTTGATCGCGTCGATATAGGGCTGCATCGACTCCGTTACGTCGATGACGAAGACAATGTCAGTCGGGCGGCCCTGGCCGACGCCGCGAAAATCGATGATCTTGGCTTCCTTGCCGTCTTCGAAAACTTTCACGTTGTCGGGACGAAGGTTGCCGACCGGATTGCCGTTCTGATCAGTCAGGCCGAAATCGAGCTGCACGCCGCCGTCAGTATCGAAATGCTCGAGGCCGGGATTTCCGGTCGTGATCTTCAAGCTCGCGTCGGCGGTTGTCACTCGAGCCGTGAAACCAAACAGGATAAGGAGCGTAAACAGACAACGGCGGGCGCTTCGATTCGAGGACTTCATGAATGGCAATAATTCTCCGGATCGCGAAGGCAGTCAGTCAAGCTCCACTGTCCATTTGACGTTCACGCAAGCGATTGTATTCTTGCCTTCGCACACCGGTTTAGGTTATCTCATCCGCAGACTCAATTCCTCTTGAATGGATTCCGAGTGAAAGATTTTTTTGTGCATCGGACTGCGCGCCGTCTAATACTACCTTTCGTCATCGTGATTTGCGCGCTGCTGGCGGTTTCCGGGCCGGCCCGCGCCGGCAAAACTGCGTTGGTCGAGGTGGGATTTCTCGGCGATCCGCCCAAAGACCCAGTCTCGGGGGTCCCGCTGTTTCAGAACGTTTTTCTCAATGTTGCGTCGGTTCGTATCAATACCAATGCTAACGCGAGCGGCGGCGGCGGCAAATGGCAGACCATTCCGGTGCCTCCCGGGATTGGAAGCTCCGGGCAGAACGCGGAGTTGCAGATCGACCTCAATGATTCGCAGAACGTGCCGCAATACTTCAACACGGCCGCTGTGAAGCCCGGCAACTACATGGTTGCTGAGCTCGAACTCGATCCGAACAATCCCGGCACGGTAGTCTCCAGATGTCCGTCAGCACCGCCGGTCAACACCGCCGACGGATGCATCAATTACCCCCTTCAGTTGACCAACACCGCGATCATCAGCACCCCCATCTCGGGGGTATCTCCGCAAAAGGGGCAGCTGGCGCCGCTAGTCCTTCAATTGTCGATGACGGTCAATAACCCGCCGACGATGCCCGGGGGTGCATACATGGTGACCATCGGCATCACTCCAGTGACTGCAATGCCGGTGCAAGGCACAATCACGGGAAGCGTCGCGGGCTCGGGCAGTGCGAAGAAAAGGGTTCGCAAGCTGATGGTAACCGCTGAAGCGATCGGGACCAGTACCGCCATCACGACCGCTACGTTCCAGAGCGGGAGTAACTGCGCGTCAAAGACGGGGGGGTGCTTTACCCTGGCGCTGCCCGCGGCCGCCAACTTTGGAACGCTCTACGATATCGCGGTGGCGGGAGGCGGGAATACCTACGCCGCACAGCGGCTGCTGCCACTTCTTCCGGGGCAATCGCTCCCGTCGCCGGGAGACAATTCTCTCAACTTCACGGTCAGCGGGAACCGGCCGCTCGGCTCCATCACGGGGACGATTACGGACAAATGTACGGGCAAGCCGATTGTCGGAGCGACGCTGGAGCTGCTGATTCCGCCCAACAGCAACCCGACAGCCAACTGCTTTGACGCGGCCACCGTTGGCCAATGCGTTGCTGTGGCGACGGCGAATACGGACAACGCCGGCAACTTCCCGATGCCTGGTATGATCACGACTCCCGCGGAGTTCGCGAACGTACCTCAAAACCTTCCGACGATGACTGTGAAAAATCCGCCGTACGCGCTGGAGATCGCCGCGCCGGGCTACGATCCTTTGATCGTGCAGGCACTTCCGACCGCGAGCAGCGGCAAGAACACCGGCGGGACCTGCGCTCCCGTCGGCAGCAACACTTTCGCCTCGTGCAACCTCTCGTTAATGACGGGATACATCAAAGGCGCCATCTCTATCATCCCGCCGCTATCCGGGCAGACCACGCTGGTCCAGGTGTTCGCGGAAGACCATGACACCAACAACATCGAAAACGCGCTGCCGATGCCGATTAGCATCAAAAACTCGAACGTCGGTCCCTGCGTGGGATCCGGAGCTCCATCATCGGATGGCTGCGTTAATTTCACGCTGAACGTTCCGCCCTCGATTCCCAATTTCGATCTGTTCGCTTCGACCATCGATCTTTACCAGGGCGTAACCGATCCCTACCAAGGCCATAATATCGTTGCGATCAGCAACGTCATGGCCCCTGCCGCATGTGCGACAGCAACGGCTGCCACACCGACGGACCCCAGCCAGGTTATCGGATGCGTGGGTCATGGCAGCATTTTCGGCCCGGTCGCCAACCCGAACCTGGGCACGTCGGTCATCCTGGAGAAGCTCGACCCGGACGGTCCTGTGGACGACAACGCCGTACAGATAACGAATTCTCTGGTACAAAATCAGCCCCCTCTTGTGCCTTCCAGCAGCAGCTACTCATTCTGCGCCCCCGCGGACACATATCAGGTGCAACAGGCTCAACTACCGATGCCCGATCCCATGATAACCCCGCTGGCGGCGCCTTCACCTGCACTGGTAGCGGGTTCGGAGGTGTCGGTCACGATCCCGGCGCCTCCGTTAGCCGGCGGAAATCCCACTCCGACGCCCGCAATCAAGTGTCCGACCACATGCTCGAATCCCGACGGCACCTGTCCCGGCATCTGCCACAGCGTAAACCAGGGAATAGTGGCACCGTGAACGCGATCGCTACCTGGCCGATCAGGTATCTCGTGCGAGCGTTGTCGATGGGCGCACTCGGCGCGGCGCTCGCCTTTTCAGTCGCAGCCTGTAACAACCAGTCAGGATTTTCCGGGAGCGTCGGCAGCACGCCCAACGTCACGCCGCTCGCTTCGTACCAGATTCTCGGCACGGTGGGCACGCCGTTCAACGCGACCGTATCGGACGCACGATCGTCCTGGACGTTTCAGGGCGTCGTCCCGTTCAGCATCGTGATCGTCAACGACGTGCTGCCGGCTTCGATCGTTGCCACCAAAGCTACCAGCAACAACAACCTGCTGAGTCTCGAAATAATCAGGGGCGGCCGCGTCTCGGATCTCCAGTCCACCACCGCGCCTTTCGGCACTGTGTCGGTGATGGTCGGAGGCACCCTGAAATCGATTCCGCCGCCGGCGTCACCAGACCTGCGCATCTTCTGCAGCGGTCCATTGAATGAACATTACAGCGCACTGGTCGAGGACCAATCGATCGGATTCGTGATCAATGCAACGGCGCCAACGTTGATTCTGTTCGACACGCCGGACGGCAAGGTGGACGCCACCTTTTTCGGAAACCAGGACTTCGGTGTCTTTACAGTCAACATGACGCTCAATGGCAACGTGGTGGCGAGCGTTGTCCAAGGTCCCAACGCAACAATTCGCGAGCCATGACTCGTAGGCGGTGTTGAGTCACCGCTCGCGCCAGCCGCGCAATTCGTCCGCAGACCTCGTTCACCTCTGCTACGTTTGACAGCCTTCCGCATTCGTCATACTTAGCCTTGGTAGCAAGTGAGCGACTCGACAACGCAGCTGTACCTCCCCGTTCCTGAAATCATTCTATGAGTTCGCAGCTCGTGCGCCGAATCTTGTTGGTGGTGGTGATTCTCGCGGCCGCCGCAGCGGCGATTCCCGCTTTTCACTACTACCGCTACATCGAGAGCCACGTCAGCACCGACGACGCATACGCTGACGGCACCGTTGCGCTGGTCTCCTCGCGCGTCGCCGGCACAGTTACCAACGTTTATGTCGAGGACAACTGGACGGTGAAGGAAGGTCAGTTGCTGCTGACGCTCGATCCGCGCGACTTCGCAGTCAAAGTCGATCAAGCGCAGGCCCAGCTCGAGCGCGCGCGGCAATCGGTCGACGAACTTTACGCCGGAGTACAGGCGGCGAAGTCGGGCGTAGCGCTCGTACGTTCGCAGCTCAAGCAGGCGCAAATAGATTTCGAGCGCGCCAAGTCGTTGAAAGAACAGGGCGTGGTCTCCGCCGAGCAATACGATCAGGCCAACACCGGACTGCGCATCGCGATGGCCGATGAAGCGCTTGCGGAGCATCAACTGACGCAGGCGCAGGCCGCACTCGGCTCGCAGAACGACGATCATTCGCGCTACGACCGCCCGCTGGTGAAGCAGGCCGAAGCCGGTCTGGAAGCGGCCAGGCTCGATCTCAGCTACACCAGGATCACGGCGCCGTTTACAGGCGTCGTCACTCACAAGTCGGCGCACGTCGGCAATCGCGTCCAGGTCGGCGAGCCCCTGCTGGCGATCGTGCCGCTCAGCAAGCTCTACGTGACAGCGAACTTCAAGGAGACGCAGCTGACCGACGTGCGAGTGGGACAGAAGGCGGAGATCGTCGCCGACATTTATCCCGGCTACACCTACCAGGGACACGTCGATTCGATCAGCATGGGCACCGGAGCGGCCTTCTCGATACTGCCGCCGGAGAACGCAACCGGCAACTGGGTCAAGGTCGTGCAGCGCGTGCCGGTCAAGATTGTCATCGACGGGAAGGTGCCCGAAGACAAGCCGCTGCGCCTGGGACTGTCGGTGGAAGTCGCAATCGATCTCGGCGATCGCAGCGGACCCTTGCTCTCTTCGATCGTGCAGCAGCATTTCCAGAAAGACGGCCAGACGATGCCCAACGAGACGCTCAAGATGGCGCCGATGCCGCAGTCGCACGACGAGTCGCCGCCCGACACCGGCACGCAGCAACGTTTTATTCCACACCCGCTGC
Source organism: uncultured delta proteobacterium (assembly GCA_963805315.1). Lineage (GTDB taxonomy): Bacteria > Desulfobacterota > Binatia > Binatales > Binataceae > Binatus. The sequence continues at coordinate 163,673 of CAWDTQ010000015.1, read as the reverse complement.
CACAGTAAACGCACTGACTGTGATCGTTCAGAACGCAATTGATGACGCCGAAACGTAGGCGCCAGCTGGCGGAACTATTACGGCTTGGCGGTTCGAGGGTGCTCGATTGGTGCGGGCGGCAACTGGACGGCGACCGCGTCGGCGCGGTCCCAATTCATCTTGGGGCCGGGCGCGAAGTGGTTGGTTTCAGGATCGTATAGTTCAGTTGAAGAAAGCGTGGCGAGGGGGCCTCTGCCCCGGCTGTTCACGCCGCCGGCGATCAAAATCTTGCCCGCGTTTTTTCCTGAAAGAATTGCGGTCGCGGTATGTCGGGCGCGAGCGGTGTTCATCGACGGGCCGGGCGAGAATGCATCGCTGTCAGGATCATAGAGCTCTGTCGAGGTCAGCGTTGGGGAATCGTTGAACCAGTAGCCCCCGCCACCAGCGAGCAGAATCTTCCCGGCGTTCCGTCCGGACGTAATCAAATTTGCCGTGTGACCATTGCGAATGATTTTCGGCTCCGGGCCGAGCGATAAGGTGTTCGCGTCCGGATCATAGAGCGCCGTGAGAGCGACGGCCTTTTCGCTGGTCGTCTCGATGCCGCCGACCATCAGTACCTTGCCCGCATTTTTTCCCGAACGAATCGGCGTCGCGCTGTAGATCCGGCGAATGTTCGTCCTCGGCCCAGAAATGAATTTGTCGGCGATGGGATCGTAAAGCTCGAGTCGAGCCGTTCGGCCGCCACCGTCGCAGGAGCCTGCAATCAAGATCCTTCCGGCATTTTTGCCCGTGACAATGACAGTGGCAGTGCAGAAAGAGCAGGCGGCGCTCATGGGCGGACCGGAGGAAAATCAGTTGGTGGCAGGGTCGTAAAGCTCGGTCGAGGACAACTCATTACCGTCAACGCCGGCGCCACCGGCGAGTAGGATTTTCCCCCCATTTGGCCCGATAGTAATTGTCGTGGCGGCGTGGCCGGACCGGGGGGTCTTCATCGCCGGGCCATCCACGACCGTATTGGTGGCCGGATCGTAAAGCTCGGTTGAGGACCGCGGGACGCCATTGCGGTTGTCGCCGCCCGCGATCAGGACCATGCCGGCATTTGGACCGCTGACTAGCACGGTTGCGGTTGCACGGAGGCGGATCTTCAATTGCGGCGCGGCAATTTCGGAGACAAACTTGTTCGACGCCGGATCGTAGAACTCGACGCTGTTATCGATGGTCTCTTCGTCGGTGCTGGGCTGACGTCCGCCCGCGATCAGGATTTGTCCCCAAGTGGACTCGCGTTGCTGTGCGCGCACCGGCTGCGCCACGAAACCCAGCGTCGGCGCGCACACGCTCAGTAATGCGAGCGTTGTTCTGCGCGCAACACTCATCGGCGCCCGGTTCCTAGCAACGTTGGCCTTGTTACCAATAGAACTCGCCTCTTCCGTGAAAATGCTCGTCGAGGTCGTCTTCCACGACGCCGCGGCCCGTACATGAACTGTTACTGGAATCGTTCTCGATCGTAATTGTTCGCGTGCCTCTGGGCTCCCTGTGCTCCTCAATTTCCGTGACCCAGCCGCAGTGACTGTGGTCAGCCGTTACATAAATGTCACCACGGCTTATATCCCTGCGGCCGTGGTCCAATGACCGGGTACTTAGCGACGCTATCAAGTCCGGAATACGCAAGGTGTATCCCAGCAGACATCTCTCGTCCTCACCGCCATTGCGAATCCCGCGCTTATAGGCCACATAGTGGGCGCAACCGGTCCCCGTAATTGCCTTCCAAGTGTCCCCACCGTGAAACATGACGAAACACTCGCGAGGTTCGATATCGCCACACACTCGCAGTCTGGCGTCATCGATTCCCGCTCGGCATTTCGCACAGTAATATTTCCCGCCGTACAACATGACCGCCTCGCGGCCCTGATGGTAGACACATTTTGACATAGAATCTCCTCAGTCTGTCATCAATTTGTGGTGGTCGGTGGTAACCCGCGGCACGCGATCGGTGCATGATGGCGTTTGCACGGGATTGAGGATTGCGCAGAATTCGACCCGGCGTAAGGCTGAACTGTTCATCCCTGAACTTATTGCGTCAGTAGGCAGCAGGCTCGCCCTGACGGGTGAGGATGCGGCGTCGCTGACCTGACACGCGTGTCAGTTCAATTGCGACTTCCTGCCGCGTGTACTACGCTGCGGTTCGCGCGGATTTTCCGCCGCCGTTTATCCGATGCTCGACTCTCATGACATTGAACGTCGCCTTTCGACGTATCTTGGCGCACCGGTCGCACGTTTGAGCATCCTCGCAAGCGGATGGGAGACCACGGTCTTCGAGTTCACGCTCGAAGCGGCGTCGAAGGCGTTCGCGGACCTGCCGGTCGGCGAACCGATGGTTCTGCGCTTCTATCAAGGCTCCGCCGCCGACGCCAAAGCCGCCCGCGAGCACACAACGATCGATCGCCTGTTCGCCGCCGGCTATCCGGTCCCGCGGCCCTACGCCTTCGAAGCAGACCATCGCCCACTGGGCGCGCCGTTCTTCATCATGCAGCGGCTGGCGGGCCGTCGGCTGTTCACCGTCAGCAGTTTTCCGAGTGCGTTCAAGACTTTCTCGATGGGATTTTTTTCCTTCGTCCGCGCGCAGTCGAAGCTCCACAAATTCGATCCCACGAGCGCAATCCTGTGCGACATTCCGCGCGCCTACGCTCCGATTGACGGGACAACCGCCGAGTCGCCGCTGCTCGATCGCGTGCTTGCGATTATCGCCAATCGCGTCGAGAACGGCCCGCTGCCCGGTCTTCGCGAGGCGCTCAACCTCGTCACCGAACGCGCGCCCAAATTTCGCCGCAGCGCGGATTCGCTCGTGCACATGGACTATCATCCGCTCAACGTGATGGTGCAGGGCGTACGCGTGACCGGCGTGATCGACTGGGTGAACACCGACGTCGGAGATCGCCATCTCGACGCTGCGATGACTGCCGTGATCCTGTCGTCGTCCGCGCTCGATAAACCGCGATGGATGCGCGACAACCTCGCCGGCAACGGGCTTCGCGCGAGCTTTTCGGCGCTGTACCTGCCGCTCTACCATGCGATGGCGCCGATGGACTTCGAGCGTTTCCGCTACTGCCAGGCGGTCGCGGCGCTGCTGCGGCTCTCGATGATGGGCATGATGCGCGCGCGCGGTCCGGAAGCGGTCGGCTTTCGTCGCGAGGCGATCTCGGAAGTCACGCCCGCGGTCGTCAGGCTGCTGACCCGCTACGCCACGCGCAAGAGCGGCGCGTCGGTGCGTCTCGATGCGCCCGCGCCGCAGCCAGCCTGAGCGGAGAACTCACGCGCGAATCAATTCGCGCAGCACGAACGGCAGGATTCCGCCGTGCCGGATGTACTCGACCTCTTCGGGCGTATCCGCGCGCAGCGTGACCTCGAACTCTTTGGTCTTGCCGCCGGATTCAGCGCGCACCTTCAGCGTCTGGCGCGGCTTGATTCCCGCCTTCAACCCGGCGATCGAGAATACTTCCTGGCCGGTGAGTCCGAGTTTCTGGCGATTCTCGCCGCTCTTGAATTCCAGCGGGAGCACGCCCATTCCAATCAGGTTGCTGCGATGGATTCGCTCGAAGCTTTCCGCGATTGCCGCGCGCACGTCGAGCAGTTGCACGCCCTTGGCGGCCCAATCCCGCGACGAGCCGGTGCCATACTCCTTGCCGGCGATCACAATCAGCGGAACCCGGTCTTTGCGGTAACGCTCCGACGCGTCGAATATCGTCATCCGCTCGCCGTCCGGCAGATGGATCGTGAAGCCGCCCTCGACCCCCGGCACCATCAGGTTCTTGAGCCGGATATTCGCGAATGTCCCGCGCATCATCACTTCATGATTTCCGCGCCGCGCTCCGTACGAGTTGAAGTCCTTGGGCTGCACGCCATGCGCGATCAGATATTTGCCCGCCGGACTGTCAGCGCCGATCGAGCCCGCCGGCGAAATGTGATCCGTCGTGACGCTGTCGCCGAGCACCGCCAGCGCCCGCGCTCCGGTGATGTCGGAAAACTCACCCACCTTCGCCGTGACGCCCTCGAAGAACGGCGGCGCCTTCACGTATAGAGAATCCTCCGCCCAGCGAAACAGGTTGCCCTCGGGAACCTGCAGGCTCTTCCATCGCTCGTCGCCTTCGAACACCTGGCCGTACTCGCTCTTGAACATTGACGCGTGAACGGAGCCGGTGACGGCAGCCGCGACTTCCTCCTGCGACGGCCAGATGTCGTGCAGAAAAACGGGACGTCCATCGGAACCGGTGCCGAGCGGCTGATGTTCGACGTCGATGTCCATCGTGCCCGCAATCGCGTACGCGACCACCAACGGCGGCGACGCCAGGTAGTTGAATCGCACGACAGGATTGATGCGTCCCTCGAAATTGCGATTGCCGCTCAGGATCGCGCACGCAACGAGGTTGCCCTGCTTGATCGCGCCCGCGATCCCTTCCGCTACCGGCCCGCTGTTGCCGATACACGTCGTGCATCCGTAACCGACCAGGTTGAAGCGCAACTTTTCGAGCGACTCCGTCAGCCCCGCGCGCTTCAAGTACTGCGTGACGACCTTCGACCCCGGCGCCAGGCTGGTCTTCACCCACGGCTTCACCGTGAGCCCGCGCGCGACCGCTTTCTTCGCGAGAATCCCCGCCGCCAGCATCACCGACGGATTTGACGTGTTGGTGCAGCTTGTGATCGCAGCGATCACGATTGAGCCGTGGGTCAATGGAAACCGCCCGCTCTCGGAATTCACTTCGACCTTGTGCGCGATATGGCCGAGTTTCGATTCGAGAATCGTGCCCTCACCGGCAGCGGCGCCATTACCGCCTTCGGCCACCCACTTGCCGAGCTCCACGCGATCGACGCTCGGATGCTCCTCGAATTCCTTGGCCAGCTCGCGCCGGAAATCTGCCTTCGCCGCCGTCAGGGCAACCCGATCCTGCGGACGGCGCGGACCCGCCATGCTCGGCACCACGCTGCCGAGGTCGAGCTCGAGGGTATCGGAGAATTTCGGCTCGGGCGCATCGGGCGAATTGAAAAGACCCTGCGCCTTGCAATAGGCCTCGATCAGCTTGATCTGGCTGTCGCTCCGCCCCGTCAGCCGCAAGTAAGTGAGCGTCTGATCGTCGACCGGGAAATATCCCATCGTGGCGCCATACTCGGGCGACATGTTGCCGAGCGTCGCGCGATCCGCGACCGGCAGCGACGCCAGCCCAGGCCCGAAGTATTCGACGAACTTGCCGACGACGCCCTTCTTGCGCAGCATCTGCGTGACCGTCAGCACCAGGTCGGTCGCGGTCGCGCCCGGGCGCAGGCTGCCCGCGAGACGAAATCCGATCACTTCGGGAATCAGCATCGGCATCGAGCGCCCGAGCATCGCGGCTTCGGCTTCGATTCCGCCCACACCCCATCCCACGACGCCCAGGCCGTTGATCATCGTCGTATGCGAATCGGTGCCGATCACAGTGTCGGGATACGCTTCGCCTTTGTCCGAGGAAAAAACCACCGGCGCGAGATATTCGAGGTTCACCTGGTGAACGATCCCGGTGTCGGGCGGCACGACGCGAAAGTTGTCGAAGGCGCCCTGCCCCCATCGCAGAAAAAGATAACGCTCCTGGTTGCGATCGAATTCCAGCTGCGCATTGGCCGCGAACGCGTTGGCGGTGCCGAACGAATCAACCTGCACCGAATGATCGATCACCAGATCGACCGGCTGCAGCGGGCTGATCTTGTCAGGATTTCCGCCGAGCTTCTTAATCGCGTCGCGCATCACCGCCAAATCCGCGACCACCGGCACGCCGGTGAAATCCTGCAGCAGCACGCGCGCCGGCATGAACGAGACTTCGCGCTCGCCCCCCTTGCCGTTCCATTTTGCCAGCGCTTCGATCTGCCCCGTCGTTACGATCACGCCGTCCTCGCGCCGCAGCACATTCTCGATCATCACCTTGATCGAATAAGGCATGCGAGCGAGCGAGAAGCCGCGCTTCTCGAGCGCTTCGAGCCTGTGAATCGTGTAGCTTTTGCCATCGACCGAAAGCGTCGAATCGAGCACCGAAACTATTTGTCGCCATGCGTTCAGAATAGCGCGCGAGCGCGCCCAATCAACCGGCTAATTTGAGCCGCGGCGCGACGCGCGTGCGGGTGCCGGGCCATGCAATCCGTCGAACACCAGCGAGCGTCCGTCCGAATGGAACCGCATCGCGGCCAGGATTCCGACTCGCGGCGATTCGAGCGCCGGCACGCCGTCGATTGAATCAATCGTGATCCGCGGCTTAAGCGTCGTGAGAGCCGCGACTGCCGCGCCCAAACTGTCGTCGTCAACGTCGCCGTCGGCGCCGGTGATCATCGCGCGTCCCTGCAATCCCGCAATCACGTGGCCGGCGCGAAGGACAATGACGTTGCCGGCCTCGCGCGCGATCCCGCATCCGGGAATCACCGCGCCATATGGATTGGCGGGATCGATCGCGCTGAGCGCAACCGGTTTCTCGCGGGCCGGGATGAGATTGCGCGCGGCGTGCAGCATCTCGACCGCCTCGGGCAGCGCATACTGTTCTCCCGAAAGCGATCTCACGAACCATCCTCGACGAATCGCGCCGCCATATTCCAGCCGCCGCAATGCGAACGCGATTTCGCTCCATGAAATATGCGTCGATTCGATTGCGAGCATCTCGCGCGCAAGAATCCCGTGACGCTCGAGTAATTTGAGCGCGAGATCGCGCGTGTCATCGGCGCCGACCGCCGGGTTTTCGGGCGCGCGTATCAGCGACCAGCGGCCCGCGAGACTCGATTTCAGCCGCGCGCGAACCGCGGCGTCGTGACGACTTGTCGGGCGTCGCGCGACCGACTCGAGCGCGCGCTCAGCGCTGCGGTCGTCGGCGAACATCCGCAGCGGTGCAAAGTTGTCGTTGCTGACTCGGCCGGCCGCGGCCATCCGCCACAGCGCGGACAGCGCGTCACGCTCGGAAACATTCGCACGCTCCGCAACCTCGTCGAGATACTGCGCGCCGGCCGCTCCCAGAGCCTCCAGCACCGCTTTTTCTTTGGCGTCCTCCGCCGCAGATTCGGCGTGCGGCACAAACAGGCTTGCCTTGCGCGCGACAAACGTGACTCGCGACGGGTACTCGCCGAACGCGCACCTTCGACACTCTCTCCCGCAACTGCGACCCACTTCATCTGCCCGCTCATGCAGACCAGGTCGAGCATTTCAGGCCGGTAGCCCGCGATTCGCGCCGGCAGAATGGCGTGCTCCCAAATTTCCGGCGTCGCCGCAATTCCGGAAAGCTGATCGAGCACGGCAGCGACGCCGCTCTGATCGGCGGCCAGTTCGGTGCCGCCGACATGCATCCATCGCAGCCGGAACGCCGCGTACTCGTGATCGGCACAGGGCTCGATTTCAGCTCGAACGCGCGCCAGCGTCATCCGATGAATCCGCTCGAGGTTGTAACGATCGCACCACTGAATCACGTCGGCACGCGTGAAATGACCGCTGAAAAACCGCGCCCTGACTTTCCAGCGACGCAAGACTCTGCTCGATTTCCGATTCCTTGAGATGCAATCGCGCCGCGACTTCACGGGCAGTCGTCGGTCCGCAAGTCTTCAGCGCGCGCCGCACGAGTTCAGCGCGAGCGCTCTCGCCATCACCGCCTTCACCGTATGCGGCGGCGAAAATCGCCTTGTCCTCGCGCGCGATGATTCGTTCCGGCGACTCGGTACTTAAAGCGATGCATGAGATTCGACTTTCCTGCTCCAGCTCCGCCAGCATCGCGCGCGCACCTTCGCCGATGCGTTCTTCGATCTCGCTTTGCGTCATCGAGCCGTGCGCGCGAATCAATTCGTAAAGCTCGTCGCGCGAGCGCGGCCTGCGCCCGGCAGCGCGGCCCGACACTTCGGCCACGACGCTGTCGACCGCCTCCGTCGAAAGCAGATCGGAAAGGTCTTCCTTGCGGAACACGTCCTCGGCCATGCCGCGATTCATCGAGACGGTCCGCGAGCGGCGATTGGCGCGCTCGCCGTCGTCGAGGAACGAATAGTCCCACGCGAGCAGCAGGCGATGGGCGAATACCGACGGCGCAATCGCGTCGACGGCGACCGTGCGAATCGCGCCGCTCTCGATATCTTCGAGCATCCTGACCGTTCGCGGCAGGTCGGTGGACTCCTCCAGGCATTCGCGAATCGTTTCCTCGATCACAAAATGATCGGGCAATTCGATCGCGCCGGGCCGGTTTTCGAAGCATGCCTGCTGGCCGGGGAAAATCGCGGACAACAGTTCCTGCGAGCGCAGGCGCTGAATCCAGGCTGGAACTTTTTTGCCGCGCGACGAGCGCATCACGGCGAGCGCGCGCGTCGCGACGTGGCGGAAGCGCACTTCGAACATCGGCGCGGCGAGGACCGCCTGGATCAGCACGTCGCGTGCGTTGCGCGCTTTCAGCATGCTGAACAGGGTGTCGAGCGGAAAACTGTGGCGCGAATTCAGCGCGAGCAGCACGCCGTCGTCGATCGCCGACGCCTGGATCTCGAAATCGAATGACTGGCACAGGCGTTTGCGAATCGCGAGGCCGAGCCCGCGGTTGAGGCGGATTCCGAACGGCGTATGGATGACGATTTGAGTGCCGCCGAGGCCGTCGAAGAAGCGCTCGACGACGATCGTCTTCTCGTCGGGGATCGCGCCGAGCGCCTCGACGCCGCGGCGCACGTAGTCGACGGCCTGCGTCGCCGCGCGCTCCGACATCGCGCATTCGCTCATCAGCCATTCGAGGGCAGATTCGTTGCGCTCGAGACGATTCCAAATCTCGTGGCGAAGATCACTGATCTCGGCCGACAGCGCCTGCGAGCGGCCGCCCGCCTCGGTCTGCCAGAACGGCAGCGTCGGCGCCATACCGGGCGCGGGCTCGACCATCAGGCGTCCGCGCGAGATGCGCTGAATCTGCCAGGGCATCGAGCCGAGCGAGAACACGTCGCCGCGCGACGACTCCTGCGCGAAGTCCTCCTCGACGTCGCCGATCTTGCGTCCCTCCGACTCGATCACGACGTCGTAGTTGCCCGCTTCGGGAATCGTGCCGCCCGAGGTGATGGCCGACAAGCGTGCGGAGCGGCGCGGGCGGACGCGTGCGTTTACGCGATCGAAGAAAATCTTCGGCGCTGCACCCGCGATTCGATCAGGCAACTCGGCTGAGAGGTGTTCCAGCAGATGGCGCAGCCGTGCGGCGTCGAGATCGCCGAAGTTGTACGCGCTGCGCAGCACGCGCAGTAGCTCGGCCTCGGAAATTTCGTCCTCCTCGGCCGCGATCGCGACGATTTGCTGCGCCGCAATGTCCGCGCATCCCAGCGGGATCTCCACTTCGTCGAGATGCCCGCGGCGAATCGCGCGCACCGCCGCGCCGCATTCGAGCAGATCGTCGGTGGTCAGCGCGAAGAAGCGGCCCTTGGGAGTCGCGCCGAGGCTGTGCCCCGAGCGTCCGATGCGCTGAATCGCGGCCGAGATCGATTTGGGCGAATCAAGCTGGCAGACGAGCTCGACCGCGCCGACGTCGATGCCGAGTTCGAGCGACGCGGTCGCGACGATCGCCTTCAGTTCGCCGCGCTTGAGCCGTTGCTCGGCGAGCAGGCGCTCGGCGCGCGCGAGGCTGCCATGATGCGCCATCACGGCGTCGGCGCCGAGCCGCTTCTGCAGATTCAGCGCGACGCGCTCGGCGTGTCGGCGGCTCAGCGTGAAAACCAGCGTCGTGCGATGCTCGCCGATGAGGCGCGCCACCTCGTCGTACATCGCCTCCCAATGCGGATGGGTGGCCAGCGGTCCAAGCTCGGGACCCGGCGCGATGACCTGCAGATCCATCGTGCGAATGCGATCGTCGGCGCGAACTATTTTAATCGGACGCGGTGAGCGGGTACCGTCGCGCGCGACTTCGTAGCCGGCCAGGAACCCCGCCAGCTTTTCGATTGGATTCAATGTTGCCGACAGGCCGATTCGATTCGGCCGCGCCTGCCCACGACTCGTCACGAAGCGTTCGAGGCGCTCCAGCGTCAGCGCGAGATGCGCACCGCGCTTGTTGCCCGCGAGCGCGTGGAGCTCATCGACGATCACATGGCGGACGGCAGCGAGCTTTTCGCGGAACTTCGGCGAGGTTAGCAGGATGAAGAGCGACTCGGGCGTCGTGACGAGAATATGCGGCGGGCGACGGAGCATCGCGGTGCGCTCGCTCGCGGAAGTATCGCCAGTGCGAAGGCCGGCGCGGATGCGCGAAAGATCGAGTCCCGATTCGGCGCCGACGTCGCGCACGCCGTGGAGCGGCTCCTCCAGATTGAGCCGGATATCGTTGGCGAGCGCCTTCAGAGGAGAAACGTACAGGACCGAGACTTCGTCGCGAAGAGCGTCGCGCGCTGCGTCGAGCACCAGGCCGTTGATCGCCCACATGAACGCGGCGAGCGTCTTGCCGCTGCCGGTCGGCGCGCACAGCAGGACGTCGAATCCGGGCGTGTTGTTGGCGGCACCGATAACGGGCCATCCGAGGTCCTGCGCGCGCGACGGCGCTGCGAAGCGCCGCTCGAACCAGGCGCGAACGGCGGGATGGAAGTCGTCGAGCGGGGTGGGCATGCGGGGAAATATATCACTGGGGTGGGACCTGGAAAAAACAGGGAAGGGATCACTTAATTTAATGTGAAACCCGCCGTGGGTTTCACTCTTCCTTGGGCAGGGGTGACCCCTGCACCCAGTGCTAGGATGCGGGACTTCGTCCCTGTTAGAAAGGGTTAGGCGAAGATTGATGTTTGTGATGAGGGAATCGTGAAATCCATAACCGGTGTCGGGTTGGCGGACGTCGTCGCCGTGTACAGCGGTACCCAGGGCGACTTCATGCAGCTTCTGTTTGGACAGCAGATTCACATCGGGGGCATGAAGGCGTCGATCGATCTGGCAGACCGAGCCGGAATCGGAGCCGGGCTCAACGGGGTCGATCTGTGTTGTTGTAACGGCGCTGGTATGCGCTTTCTGGTGCGGTTTCGCAATGTCGGCTCGATGGTCGGCGTGGATGTGACCGAGGCCGTGGTTGATCGGGGGCGGCGGCTGACCCGCGAAGAAGGTCTGGACGATCGAATTCAATTCATCGTCGCCGACGCGTGCCAAACCGCGCTGCCCTCGGCCAGCGCGGACTTCGTCTGGAGCGAAGACGCGTGGTGCTACGTCGCGGACAAGCCAAGGTTGATTGCGGAAGCGGCGCGAATCGTTCGTCCCGGTGGCGTGATCGCATTCACGGACTGGGTTGAGGGGCCCGCGGGATTAACTGATGCCGAGGCTCAGCGTTTCCTCGGCTTGATGTCGTTCGCCAATGTCGAGGACATTGCGGGCTACGTCAACCTGCTGTCGGCCAACGGCTGCGAGGTGCGCGTCGCCGAAGACACCGGGCGGTTTCCAAGTCACGTGGACTTATATCTCAACATGATCGAGATGCAGCTTACCTATGATGTTCTGGAACCGTCGGGTTCCGCACCGAGCTGCTGCAAACGCTGGTCGATGGGTTCCGATTCCTCGGCGATATGTCGCGCGCGAACAAGATCGCGCAAGCGCGGTTTGTCGCGCGGCGCGCTTGATCGGCTCGTCTACGGTCGTAGCAGTTCGGGGAGGCGGGTAGTGAATTCGCTGCGCGAGAGCGTCAGCTCGTAGCCGGCTTCGCGGGCGGCTTTCAGCGGCTTCAGATCAACATGCGAGGCGAATCCGATCGCGCGGGCTCCGGGAGCGGCCGAGCGGATTTGCTGGAGCGTCTCGAGTGCGGGAAATGCGGAGTCGGAGAGATCGGTGAAGACGATCGATGGGTGAATCGCGGCGCATCGCGCGGCGATTGCGTCGAGCGACGACGCATACTCGACCTCGGCGCCGACCGCGGCTGCGACCGCGTCGATCTTCGAGCGGAAGAACAAATCGCGGATTAGTCCAAGTGCGATCGTGCGGCTCATATCATATCGGCGAGTTTTACCTGGTGGGCGCTGCCGTTGCGGAAGCGGGCGGGCGAAAACGGTGCTAGATCGATCGACGGCTTGCGGCCCTGGACCAGGTCGGCAATCACTTCTCCCGTTAACGCTGACAGCAGGATGCCGCTGCGGAAGTGTCCTGCCGCGTAGAGGACGTTTGCGACCGTCGGCGACGGGCCGAGCACGGGCAGCAGGTCGTCGCTGGCAGGCCGCAGGCCGGCCCATGCTTCGCGAAAGGGAATCGAGGCGATCGAGGGGGCCAACAAGCGCACCGCGCGCAGAATTCGTTCCATCCCGTCGAGCGTGACCGATTTGTTGAAGCCCGCATCCTCGAAGATCGAGCCGGCGAGAATCCGCCCATCGCGCCGCGGTACCAATATTCCGGAACCTGAAAAAATCGAAGGTCCGACCAGGCCCGGGCGCGCGTCGAAGCATAGAATCTGCCCGCGCACCGGGTAGAAGTGGATGCGATCGTCTTCGAGGCCGCGAATGTCGCCGGCCCACGCGCCGGCTGCGTTGATGATGACGTCGCCGGTCTCCAGCGAGCCGTCCGCCAGGCGCAAGCCAGTGGCGCAGCCACCCGTCACGGTGATGGAATTGACGCGGGCGCCCTCGCGGAAATCGGCTCCGGCGTGGGTGGCGGCGTTGATATAGGCAAGAGTGAGCTTGCGATTCTCGACCCGCCGATTGTTGGGCATGTGAAGCGCGAAAATGATTTTTTCCGACAGCACGGGCGCCAGCTTGAAGGCCTCGCGCGGCGATAGCTCCTCGACGTCGCCGCCGGCCGCACGCTGCCATCGCGCACGCGATTGCAACTCGGCGCGCGTGGCCTCGTCGAAGGCAACGTAGAGAACGCCGTGGTCGTCGTACTCGGGATCGACGCCGCTCTCTGCGGTGAGGCGTTCGACAATGGCGTCGAAGGAGCGCTTGCCCGCGAGCGCGAGATCGAAGAACGCGCCGGGCTCGTGCGCCTCGGCCTGCGGACCGATCAGTCCGGCCGCGGCCCACGAGGCTTCGAGTCCGAGACGGCCGCGCTCGAGGACGGAAACCTGGACACCGTCGGATGCGAGGCGCCACGCGACAGAGCTGCCGATTATACCGCCGCCGATTACGAGAGCCTTCACGCGACTAGATTACCGACGCGATGGAAGCGGTGAAAGCGCACGCGCTCTACGGGAAGATGCTCGGTGGGGCGGTCGCCGTGACCGGAGTGCGCGCCGCCGCCGCCGAACCGGCGCGCGCGAACAGCGCGCATACCGAATCGCGGTAAATGAGCGCCCAGTCGTTGCGCTTCGCAATCAAGAGATACGGACGGGAAGAGACGGGGACAAGCACGTAGTCGTGAGGATAGCGCTCGAGCACTTGCGCGGTCGCAGAGCCGCCCGCCATGAAGTGCAGGTAGTCGTACTGGATGGCCGGCGGAAAGCGCGATTCGAAACTGTCGATAAACACCTTCGAGGGCGGTACCTCGTGCCAGACGATGTACCCTCCCCACTCATAGGTTGACAGGATGTTGCCGGACAGACGGTTGCGCTCCATGAACGCAACTGCTCCCACCGGATAGTTCCTGGCGATCGGCAGCGACGTGGAGAAAATATTTCCGAACGCAGCCACGAAGGCGGCCAACGCCAACGTCACTATCTGCAGCGCGGGCTGGGCGTGCGCGGCCGCATCATGGGCGGCTGCTCGGCACCGGCCGTCGGCGAGGCAGTTACCAGCGACAGATGTCGGGCCAGCGGCGCGGTGCAGGCGATCACGGCGAACGCCATGTTGCGCATCGAATAGAACCATCCGCAGATCATCGCCATCGCGATGGCCATCAGCGGCAGATCGTCACGGCGCGGCGTGAGAACAAAAGTGATCAGAGTAGCCGCCGTTATCGCCAGGGGAAAGACGCAGATATAGAACATGGCGAGTCCGCTGCCCGGCGCCGCAAGTTGATGAAAAAGGCTCTGGAACTCAACGTTCCGACCCGAGGCCACGATCGGTTCGCTGAACTTGCCGAGCGTCACGTACCATTCGCCGATGCCGAAGGGATTGAACAGCGTCGCGATAAACGCCGCCGCGGTTAGCACGGCAAGCTCGATTGTGCGCCGCCATCCGCGCCCCGCCAGCCGGTCCTCAACAGCCACCACTGCCGTGTAAAAGCCGAGCACGGCCAGCCCGATTAAAAATCCACCATGCAGATTCGCCCATAAGGCCATCATCGGGACCGCCAGCCACAGGCGCGCTCGGCGGCCGTGACTTTCGCGCGCGAGCATCGCGAGCATCGCACTCAGGAGGATGTAATCGAACAACTGCGGCCTGAATTGAATCTGGAGCCGCAGTCCCAGCGCGGCGAGCAGAAGACTGGCCAACTGTACCGGATACTCTGCCCCGGTTTCGGCGGTGCCCAGCGCGAGCAGCGCCATGGTCGCCGTCGCGCATAAGAACTTCATCAACTTGAGACCGACCACGCCGCCCGCTTCGTAAAAGAGAGCCATCACGACGTCCGTCAGCCATTCGTGGTTGGACCACGGCGACCCGGGAGCCGAATAGGAGTAGATATCGCGGCGGAGCAGATGGCCGGTATGGAGCACGAATTGACCGAAACGGATATGTATCCACAGATCGGTATCTGCCTGCTGAACGCTGTCCGCCACGACCGCCGCAAGCAGCACGAACGCCGGTGCATACCTGAGAAGCGAGCGCGGCGCCGGCGGCTGCACGAAGCTCGCTGACCGATCGCCCTCCGCGGCGTCTGGACGCTGCCCCGTGCTCGCCAATGCGCGGTTCTCCGACCCGATCATGCTGTCGTCTCGTCTCTCAATGCGCCCTAACTTAGACGACCGCGGTTGCAGAGCGTTGTGCCAATTGCAATTTTCAACGAGCTGATGCTAGTACCATCTCGATTTGCCGGGCATCACTACTTAGTCGACGCGATAGCAGGCGTCGTGGTTGTAGCCATTTCAATTGCAATCGTGCAAGCGGCGATGCAACCGCGGGATCTCGCGCACACCCGTTCGCCGCGTAAGGCGTAGCGCAAAGGGTCGGAGACCGGGACCGATGTTGGGGTTGGGGAATGTTGGAGTCTGAGAGGCCGCGCTATTCGCTGCTTTCGGCTTCGCGATGGACGGTAATCCTGTCGATCGCGCTCGCGACGACTGACAACTTCGCCGAGCCGGATCTGTGGATTCACATGCTGACCGGCCAGACGATTCTCCGCACGGGCCACATCCCGCGGTTCGAAACCTACTCCTACAGCGCGGCGGGAATGCCGTGGCACAATCATGAATGGCTGTCGCAGGTGGCGCTGGCCTTTTGCTACGCGCATCTCGGCGTCTTCGGCCTCAAGCTCCTGAAACTGCTGGCCGCGACCATAATGATAGCGGCGTTGGCGATCGGGATTTCCGCCACTGGCGCAGCCGCCCGAGTGCAAAGGCTGACGCTGCTTCTGTGCGCGGTCGCGATGGCGCCCTACATGCAATTTCGGCCGCAGCTCTTCAGCTTCATGCTGTTGAGCGTGCTCATCGCGGTAATCGCCATCGAGGTTTACCGTCGCGACGCGATACTGTGGCCGCTGATTCCGATGTTCGCGTTGTGGGCCAACTTTCACGGCGGATACATCGTCGGACTCGGCGCGATCGGTATCGCGGCGGCGGTTATGTTCGTGCTGGGCTGGATGAGAGCCACGGATCGCACGGCATCGGCGTGGCGGCTCGCATTGGTCACCCTTGGATGCGCGGCGGCCACGCTTGTCAATCCGTTCGGAGTGGGCTTGTGGACGGGAGTGGCGCACTCGGTCGGCGATCCGCTGATTCGGAAGATAATGAATGACTGGGTGCCACTGACGACGTTGATGCTCTCGAGTTGGCGGGACTCACCGTCGCAGCTGCTTCAGTTTGTCGGGCCGATCCTGATGTTTGGAGGGTTTGTCGCGGCGGTTGCGATTGCCCCCGACCTCGCGGACGCGCCTCTGGTCGCGGTCGCGACAATCTTCGTCGCGGCCAGCTTTTATGCCGCGCGCAATGTACCGATGGCGGTGATCGCGATCGCGATTCCGCTTGCGCGCCACGCCAGTTTGGCATTGGAGAGCAGTGCGGAAAGCAAGCCCGGGGTGCGGCCGGCAGTAAGCGACGAACCGGCGCCGGCGCTACTGGGGATTTGCGCGTTGGCGCTCGCGCTGGTTGGCGGAACTTTCTCCAATCGGCTCATCACCCAGAAACCTGTGCCCATCGGTGCGCTGGCATTTATGCAACAGCACAACATTCACGGTAACATCCTCCCGCAGTTCGAATGGGGAGCCTATCTGATCTGGCACATGGGTGACGCGATTAAGGTCTTTATTGACGCGCGCGACGACCTGGTCTATCCGGACAAGCTCGAGGTCCGTTACGCGATTTTTTTCTATGGCATGAAGGGCGCGGATAGTCTGCTCGAGGATTATCCCCACGAGTACGTGCTGATGGGGACTCACACCAAGGGCGCCGATGTCGTAAGGAAAGACGCGCGCTGGCATCTGCTGTACAGCGATCAAGTCGCGGCGCTTTTCGGACGCGCTCCGTTACCCGGCACGGGGCCGGTCGTCGGCAACGTCGCCGGCATCAACGGCAAGACTGCAGACACCTATTTTCCCTGACGCGCCGAGTGATAAATGTCGTGGCAGCGGGGGCAGCATGGCGCGACGACTTATCAAAGGGCTGATTCACACCGGCGATCCGGAGTCGCGCGCGACTTGAAGCAGTCTGAGATTCCGCGCTACTCGCTCCTTTCGGCGTCGCGATGGACGGTGGTCCTGTCGATCGCGCTGGCGACGGCTGACAATTTCGCCGAGCCGGATCTGTGGATACACATGCTGACCGGTCAGACGATTCTCCGCACAGGCCACATTCCGCGGTTCGATACCTACTCATACGCCGCGGCCAACATGCCGTGGCACAATCACGAATGGCTTTCGCAGGTGGCGCTGGCCTTCTGCTACGCGCATCTCGGCGTGTTCGGCCTCAAGCTTCTGAAACTCCTGCTCTCGAGCATCTTGATAGTGGCGCTGGCCGTCGGGATTTCTGCCACCGGCGCGGCGGCGCGAGTGCAAAGGCTGACCCTGATTTTCAGCGCCGTCGCGATCTCGACCCAGATGCAATTTCGGCCGCAACTTTTCACCTTCATGATGATCGCCGTCGTGATGGGTTCGCTCGCGGTCGAGGTTTACGGCGGCCGGGCCACACTGTGGCCGCTGATTCCGATGTTCGCACTATGGGCCAATTTTCACGGCGGCTACATCGTTGGATTGGGCGCGATGGGCATCGCGGCGGCGGTCTTGTTCATCCAGGGGCTTGGCGACGCACGCCGGATGGCATCAGCATGGCGGCTCGGACTGGTCGCGCTTGGATGCGCGGCAGCGACGATTGTCAATCCCTTCGGCGTGGGCTTGTGGACGGGAGTGTTTCACTCGGTCGGCGATCCGCTGGTTCGGCAGATAGTCAGTGACTGGATGCCGTTGCCGAAGTTGATGCTATCGATGTGGCGGTCATCGCCGGTGGAATTGCTTCAGGATGCTGCGCCGCTGTTGATGTTCGCCGCGTTTGCGGTGGCGGTTGCGATAGCTCCCGACTTCGGTGACGCGGCTTTGGTTGCAGTCGCGACGACCTTCATCGGGGCCGCCTTCTATGCCGCACGCAACGTCGCGTTGGGGGTGATTGCGGTCGCAATTCCGCTGGCGCGCCACGCCAGCCTGATGTTGGCGCGCCGCGCTGAGCTCAAGATGGACGCACAAGCTGCGATCAGAGATGAGAGCGAACCGCCGGGTGCCCTGCTGGCGGTTTGCGCGCTGGCGGTTGCGCTGGTTGGTGGGACTTTCTCCAATCGGCTCATCACATGGAAGCCCGTGCCCACCGGTGCGCTGACATTCATGCGGCAGCACGGTCTTCACGGCAACATGCTTTGCAAGTACGAATGGGGCTCGTGGTTGCTGTGGCACATGGGCGACGCCTTCAAGGTTTATATCGACCCGCGCGGCGAGGTGGTTTATACCGACAAGCAGGAGCGCGACTACGCGATTTTTTACCAAGGTCTCGAGGGCGCGCAGCAATTGCTCGACGGCTATCCGCACGACTTCGTTCTGATGGGCGTGCACGACAAGGGCACCGACGTCGTCAGACGGGACGCGCGCTGGCATCTGCTGTACAGCGATCAAACCGCGGCCCTTTTCGGACGCGCTGCGTTGCCCGGCACGGAGCCCGTCGTCGGCAACGTGGCCGACAGCGACGGTAAGGCCGCAGACACCTATTTTCCCTGACGCGCCGAGTGATAAATGTCGTGGCAGCGGAGGCGGCATGGCGCGACGACTTATCAAAGGGCTCGACACGAAGCTGATTCACGCCGGCGAGCCGGAGCCGCTGATTGGTGGCGCGGTCGCGATGCCGATTTTTCAATCCTCCGCGCTGGGCGGCTGATCGAACCGATGGGCCGAAACATTAATTCGAATTTTTCCGATTTTAGAATTTCTCATCATCAATAAGCCAGCAGGTTTGAATAAGCCGCGCGAATAGCGCGTCTATTTAGCAGATGCCCACGCAGAGTTCGCGACGTGTCGCGCTCTGCAGATCACTCCCCTTCCGGAGCGACCCGTAGCGGCTCGCTTGGGACACCGAAAAACCAGGGCCGAAGCCCGGCTTCGCAAACAGGAGGCAACCATGCTGAAGGGAAGTCGTGTGTCCAGTCGCCGCCCGCTATCGATACTCGCATTTCTGATCGGAGTAGCTATCGCATTTGCGCTCGCTCCGCCGTTCACCAACGCCGCCGTCTCACCGCCGTCGAGTGTGAAACCGGGCGATGTAATCACCGCGGCGAATGCTTACAAGGTAAAGGACCTGGTATCGCCGGGCGTGTACTACAAGGTAACGCGCGGGATGTCGATGGACATCGTTCCCACTTCGACAATTCAATGGCCGCCGCCGTACCGCGATGCGACCGAGAAGTATGGCGAGCAGGTGCGGCTCTCGCCTGACGGCCGCACGATGATCGACTACGTAGCAGGACAGCCGTTTCCATTTCTTGATGTGAACGACCCGCACGTCGCGACCAAGATCATGTGGGACGCCGCCTTTCGCCCCATCACGTCGGACGACTACGACTTGCGCTACTACGATTGCGACGATGAGTATACCGGACTGAATAAGCCGTACCGCGTAATTGACTATTTCCAGATTGGCCACTACGCGGGCTACGACGAGGTCGGGCGGACTGAGGTCGAGCCGCTGCCAATCGATCCGGACTTCAAGAAGACCAACCGCTACTGGATGTTCGCGCTGTACCCGATCCTGGCGCCCGAAAATCTGCGCGGCGGCGGCTTTATCAGATATCGCTACGCCAATCCCACCCGGGCCGACGATATCTGGCAGTGGACTCCGGGCGCGCGCAGGCTGCGCCGCCTGAACGAGGGCGTGATGAGCGACGCAGTGGCGGGCGGCGCCAATCCCACCGCATTCGATCCCGATCACTATTCCGGTTTCAACGCGAAGGTCGAGGAATACGACTACCAGCTGCTCGGACAGAAGACGATGCTCGCATCGGTTCACGCCAAACATTCGCCGGAGATCACCTGCGCTACCGACGGCGGCGCCAGCGCCTGTCCTGAGAACTGGGAGCCGCGCTCGATGTATATCGTGCAGACGAAGCCGCGATGGAATTCCGTCAACGCGCAGGCCCTGCACGCGAAGTCGATCCTGTATATCGATAGCGAGATGTGGTTTGAGCCGTACGTCGACGAATACGACGCCAACGGCGAGCTGTGGCAGAACCACATCTACTGGCTGACGTACCGAGACCGGCCGGTGCCTGACGCGCGGATCGCGATCTATCCGTTCAAACGCGAGTTCGTCGTCGGCGCGGCCTCGACCGATGTGCAAAGCGGCATGAGCACGATGTGTTATCTGCCGGGACAGAACACCCCCGAGCGCGAGTGCTGGTACATCAATATGGGCGGGGTGGATCGGAGCTTCTTCACGACCGAGGCGATGGTGCGAGCGGCCCCGTAACCGAGTGCCGACACCGGCGCGACCGCGCGCATCTGCGCGCGGTCGTGCATTTCGCTCGACCGTCAGAGCATTTTGGGACACCTGCCGCGACAGCATAGAAGTTCGGCGACCGAAGCCATCGTCAGATTGCGATAGCAAGTCGTTGCGCTGCTCCGACGGGGCACTGGACTTGCTTGCTGTTGATGTGTGGACCACCAGACCGATCCCTCCGCCAACGGCTCTGGGAGCAAGATCACCCTGCCGCCACGGACAGCTGCGAGCAACGGCACGTCGACGCCGGCTGCGCGTGACACTCGTCCCCTGATAGCCGAGCACATCGAAGCGGAACCGCGAAACGGTTGCGACGCAGCAACCGCGCGCTTGACCGTCGCCCATAACTCATCGCCGCCGGTGTCGTTGATACTGCGCGCGGTCGCATTGGCGGTCATAGCCGTTCAGATCGGATACACGGCCCTTGACCGCATGGAGTATCCGCTGACCTTCGCGAGAACCAATCCGCTCCACATCACAGGCATGGCGCTGGGTCTGCTTGCGCTCATAACGACGCTGTCGCCGCGCGCAATGCGGAACTGGCAGGCTCTAACGCTGGCGTTCTTTGCGTTGATTATCGCGAGCACGGCGTGGATTGCCGTGATCAACAGTGACGGCGACGTGTTGGTCAAATCGATTTGGTTGTGCTTCTTCGGGGCCGGCGTCCTGTTGCCATGGAAGCCGCGCTGGCAGGCGGCGCTCGAAGCGATTGGAGCGCTGGCGCTGTTAGGGTACTCGACAGGAACCGCCGATCCGAATTCGCACCTCGTGGTCACCTGGACGATGCTGGTGAGCGCGGCGCTGTTGTCGCAGCTGAGTTCGGTTTATGGCGCTCGCTATCGCCGAAACCTGGCCGAGCAACTGGCAGCGTTGGCCAAAAGCCATCGATTGCTCAGGCGGGAGATAGACCTGCGCGCCGAAAGCGCAACTGCGCGGGAACGGGATCTCGTTCGGTTGCAGGCAAGCGAGTCGATGCTGCGCAAGGTCTTCGATGCGTCGCCGGAGAACATCGCAATCAACAGCCTGGCCGACGGCCGTTTCATCGCCGTCAACGACAAGTACCAGGTGGCGGGTTACACGCGCGACGATGTGATGGGGACCGGCGTGATCGCGCTCGGGACATGGCCAGATGCAGAGGAACTGACCCGGTTTGTCGAGAGCATCGAACAGACCGGCCTCGTCAGAAACATGGAGATCACGCAGCGCCGCAAGGACGGCAGCGTAGAGACGAATTTGATCTCGGCGTCGGTGGTCGAGGTCGAGGGCGAGCGGTGCGTGATTTCGATGACGCGGGACATCACGGAGATCAAACGCGTCGAGACGAATCTGCGCGCCAGTCACGCCGCGTTGCGCAAGGTCTTCGACGCGACGCTGGACATTATCGTGGTGACTCGGCTGTCCGACGGCAGCTACATCGATTTCAACCAGCAGTTCGCGCGCTTTGGCTACGGACAACAGGATCTCGACGATTCCAGCAAGGGCCGGCGTCAGATCTGGGCAAGCGAGGAGCAGCATCAGAAGTTTCGCGAACGCGTCATCGCGGAAGGCGTGGTGCGCGACCTCGAGGTCGATTTCATCCTTCCCGATGGAGGCCTGATGCCGGCGCTGCTGGCCGCGGTGCGGGTCGAACTCGAGGGCGAAGACTGCATTGTCACAATGATTCGCGATCTGACGGCGGCGAAAGAAGCCTCGCGCAAGCTCGAGGAGAGCGTGAAGGCGCTCAGCGCCAGCGAGGAGACTTTCCGCATACTGTTCGACGCAAACCTCGACAGCATGACCCTGACCGGGCCCGACGGAATCTACATAAACGTCAACCGCGAGTTCGTCGAATCGAGCGGGTATTCGCGCGAAGAGACTATTGGCCACCATTTTTCCGAACTCAATCTGTGGATCCATCAGGATGAGATGCAGGCATTCGCCGATCGACTTGCCAGGACCAACGAAGTCCGCAACGTCGAGGTGGCGTTGCGCAACAAAGACGGTTCGGAACGGCCGGTGCTCATTTCAGCGGTGTTTCTCGAGCTGCAGGGCCGGCTCTGCTGCCTGACTGTTTCGCGCGAAATATCCAACCTCAAATTGACGCAGCGCGAACTGGTCGGCGCGCGCGAGGCGGCGCTGGCCGCGTCGCGGGCCAAGTCGGAGTTCCTGTCCAGCATGTCGCACGAAATTCGAACGCCGATGAACTCGATCCTCGGGATGGCCGATCTGCTGATGGAAACCGATCTGAGCGAGGAGCAGCGGCGGTACCTGAGCACGGTACTCAGCAACGGCAAAGCGCTGCTTGAACTGATCAACAGCATCCTTGATCTCGCCAAAGTCGAGAGCGGGCGGATCAGCCTCGAGGCGGTCGAATTCAATCTCAAAGACCTGACCGAGGAGGTGCTCGAGACGCTGGCGATTCGCGCGCATGAAAAAGGCCTTGAGCTGATGGTGCGCTTCGCGCCGGAGGTTGCCGAGCTCGCGCTTGGCGATCCATTGAGGCTCGGCCAGATCCTGATCAATCTGATCGGCAACGCGATCAAATTCACCGAGAAAGGACAAGTGCTCGTGTCGGTCGCGCGCGATCCGAACTCAGCCGCGGCGGGCGGGGTCAAGTTCACGGTGACCGACACCGGAATTGGAATTGCGGCCGACAAGCTGCACCTGTTGTTCGACGCATTCAGCCAGGCCGACTCGTCGACCTCGCGCAAATACGGCGGCAGCGGACTCGGACTGGCAATCGTCTCGCGATTGGTGGCGCTGATGCACGGCGCGGTTGGCGTTGAAAGCGAACCCGGCACGGGCAGCACGTTTTCATTCACCGCGCAGTTCGGAGTGCCAACGGGGCCGCCCTCGGTACGGCACGCAGCAGTTGCGCTTGGTGGCACAAGCATTCTGCTGGTCGACGACAACTCCGACAACCGGTTGATCGTCGCGGAACTGCTCAGAGCCCAGGGGGCGCAGGTAACCGAGGCGGCGACGGGTACGGAAGCGACGGCCCAACTCGCCCGCGAGGGGCCGCGCTACCAGATCGTAATGCTCGACAGCGCGATGTCTGTGCAGGGAGGGTTCGAGATCGCAAAGCAGCTTATGAGCGGCGGTCCACAGCGGCCGGAGATCGTGATGATGCTCAACACCAACGACCTGACCAGCAAGGTCGGGCGATTGCGCGCGATCGGGGTGAACAACTATGTCGTCAAACCGATCCGACGCGCCGAGTTGTTCGCAGCTATTGTGCGAGCGCGCGAGGGACGGCGGGTCGAACTGCGCGGCGGCGGGCCCGCGCCGGCCTCGCCTTCATCGGCCATTGTCGACCGGCCGCTCCAGATTCTCATGGCCGACGATTCGCGGGACAACCGCGCGTTGATCCGGGCGTATCTGAAGAAAACTCCGTACCTGCTCGAAGAAGCCGACGACGGCCGGCAGGCGATCGACAAATTCATCGCAGGGAAGTTCGACCTGGTGCTGATGGATATCCAGATGCCGATCGTCGACGGCTACGAAGCGACCACCACGATTCGCAACTGGGAGAGAGAGAACAAGCGGCGCCGCACTCCAATCGTGGCGCTGACGGCGTCGGCGCTGGAGGAAGCCGTGCAGCGCACAAAGGCGGCGGGATGCGACGCGCACGTAACCAAGCCGGTCAAAAAATCAACCTTGCTCGACGCCATTCGAGACGCGGTTGAAGGCGACCGGTCAGATGACGAGCCGAACAATGTTGGCAGTCACGAGGAGGAACCATGGAGAACCGAGTTATAGTGGAAGTGGACGAAGACCTGAGCGACCTGATTCCGGGTTTTCTGACGCACAAGCGCGCCGACACTACCAGAATTTTCGAGGCTGTCGCGAGCCGCGACTACGCGGAGATCGGCAGTATCGCGCATCGGCTCAAGGGCGAAGGGAGCAGCTACGGATTTGACTCCATGACGGAGATAGGCCGCTCGCTTGAGCATGCTGCCGCGACGCACGACGATGGCGCGGTGACGGCGCTCGCGCGGCAATTGCTCAACTACCTGGATCGTGTCCAGGTAGTGTTCCAGCCGCCCAAGGAGTAGCGAAACGGCGCGGCATGGTTGCGCGCGGAGCGATCACGATGCTAGCGATCGAGACCGCTTGCTCACGTCAATCAATCCATCTGCCGCCCTCTTCCGCGCACGACTTGCCGCCGTAGTTGCAATTTCGTGCTTCGCGATCCAGGCAAGCGCGGCGGATGTCGAGATACCTGCGGCGGTGGAAACCTATGCGTCCGCGATGGACGAATTGCGGACATCGCGCGGCAAGAGTCCGATCGAGCCGGTGTTCGAGGACGGCATGAAGGCGAGCCCGGAGCTGCAAGCGGTGCTGCCCGATCTCAGCGAGTCGCAGTATCAGGAAGTCCAGCGCCGGATGCAGGGATTCATCGTGGTGCGCGGCGCGATGATAGTCGTGCGGCCCAGCGTCGATTACTTCAAAAGCCTCGCGCGCAAGCACGGCACCAAGGCGGACCGCGCTTTTTTCGACATCTACCAGCGTACGGAACCCGACGGCAACGGACCGTTCCCTTCCTACATCCGGCAGCAGACCGACGAAGCGGGATGCACGCGCTTCGACGGTAAATTGCTGGTCGATCTCTACCGCGGATGGCTCACGTTCCGCACGATGTATCCCGACGACTACGCATCCGAGGCGCAAGGCGAAATCGACAGCCTCGAGTCGGAACTGCTTTCAGGCATCTGCTACGTGCGAAAACGCGGCAAAGACGGCGGCGGGACTGCAGACATTCGTGGACGCGTTCCCGGACTTGCCGATCACACCGAAGATCAAAAATCGAATCGCGCAGATTCGCAGCGGCAAGTCGAGCTTTCGCTTCAACTGCCACGCGGGCTGAGGAATTCAGCTCGAGGCGAGGTCGGCGCCGTGCTCGCCGAGATTCGCGAGGCTGAGGCCTTTGAAGGCGGGCTCCGCTGCGGCCATCGCGGCGAACACTGCGTCCGCCGTGTGCGGACGATCGACGCCGTCGAGGGCGTGGCCGAGGCGCGCGATTGCCTCGATGCCGGCAATGGCGGCGCCGGGCGGCGGGAATGCGGCGTTGATTCGCTGCACGCGGCCTTTGAAGTTGGTGAAGCTGCCGTCGATTTCAGGATATGCGGCAATCGGCCAGACCTGGTTCGCCATCTGGCAGGTCTCGTTGGCGTCCGTCGATAGCACCAGCATGTAGTCGAGCGCGCCGAAACGCCGCACGAACTCCTCTTCACCCAGGGCGCGGACCAGGTCAGCGCGAAATGCGATGAGCATCTTGAGCTCGCCCGACGCGACCGCGGCTGCGAGGCCGTCGAGTCCGTCCGCAGGTAGCGCGAGCGCGGCGAGACCGCGCGTGTTGGGATTTTTGTTGGCGCGGATCAGCAGCTCGTCGTCGCCACTCGCAGCGGGTGGCGACCAGTTTAGCGTCGCGATTCGATCCGAGCCGATCGCGGTTTTCATCAACTGCTTCAACGCGAATGCTTCTTCGTTGGTAGAGGTCGCGTCGACGACTGCCGCGATCGAATTCGGGCCGAACGAGCGTTTGTAGTCCGCGATGATCGACGCCGCGCGCCTGATACCTTCGCCCCACGGCTCGACTACGAGCTGGTCCTTCGCCTGCACGAGCGGCGACGTGAGCCGCGTCTCGTGTTGCAGCGCGGGAAAGCTGTGACGGCCCTCGTCGCACATCCAGTAGTCGTTGACGCCGGGGTTGAAGCGCGGCTTGAAGCGGTAGATGCGCCCGCGATGGTGATGGATGTCGATCGCGCATCCACGCTCGCATCCGCCGCACACTGACGCGCTGCGATGCAGGTACCACACGCGCATGCGGAAGCGGAATTCCTTTTCGGTGAGCGCGCCCACCGGGCAGATGTCCACGACGTTGCCGGCGTACTTGTTGTTGACCGGCTGGCCGGGATTGATGTCGATGCGGTTGTGGTCGCCGCGCTCGAAAATCGCGAGCTCGGAAGTCTTCGTCACCTCGTCGAAGAACCGCGTGCATCGCGCACACAGGATGCATCGCTCCTGATCGAGCATCACACCCGAACCGATGTCGATCGCCTTGCCCTTGTGATTTTTCTCGGGCAGCGGAAAGCGCGACGGCTGCTGATCGTAATCCATGTAGTAGTCTTGCAGCTTGCACTCGCCGGCCTGATCGCAGACGGGACAATCGATCGGGTGATTGATGAGCAGGAATTCGAGCACCGCCTTCTGCGCGGTCTTGGCCTTGTCGCTGGTGGTGTGAACGACCATCCCTTCGGCGACGCGCGTGTTGCAGGCGATTTGGAGCTTGGGCGCCTTCTCGACTTCGACCAGGCACATGCGGCAGTTGCCGACGATGGTCAAGCCGGGATGATAGCAGTAATGCGGAATCTCGATGCCGACCAGTTCCGCCGCCTGGATCACATTCAGGTTGGCGCCAGCCTCGACTTCCTTGCCGTCAATCGTGAGTTTCGGCATATCAGGCAGCCTGCTGCGCGGATGCGGTCTTGAACGGGCAGCGCCCGAGCTTGATGTGCGCTTCGAATTCGTCGCGATACTTGGGCACGAAGCTCTTCACGGGCATCGAAAGGCTGTCGGCGAGCACGCAAATTGTGTTGCCTTCCATATTGCTGGCGGCGTCGATCATGACCTTGAGGTCTTCCATCTTGCCGCGGCCCGCTTCAAGCTCGATGAGCAATTTTTCGATCCAGCCGCATCCTTCGCGGCACGGCGTGCATTGGCCGCATGACTCGTGATGGTAGAAATGCGCGATCGTCTTGAGCGCATCGACCATGCAGGTGTCTTCGTTCATCACCATCACGCCCGCGGTGCCCATCAGCGAGCCGGCCGCGCGGACGGAATCGAAATCCATGTTGACCTTGACGGCCTCTTCCGCGGTGAAAATCGGGAACGACGAGCCGCCGGGGATGACGCCCTTGAGCGCCTTGCCGCCGAGGATTCCGCCGCCGACGTCGTAGATGAGATCTTTCAGCGGGAAGCCCATCGGCAATTCGTACAGGCCCGGCTTGTTGATGTGACCGGAGAGGCAGAAGAGTTTGGGGCCGGGACTTTTTTCGGGGCCGATCGATTTGTACCAGTCGGCGCCGCGATTGATGATGTGAGGGACGTTCGACAGCGTCTCGACATTGTTGACGACCGTCGGGCATCCAAACGCGCCCTGGATCGCGGGGAACGGCGGACGGTTGCGCGGATACGCGCGCTTGCCCTCGAGCGATTCGAGCAGGCCGGTTTCCTCGCCACAGATGTACGCGCCGGCGCCGCGATGGGTGAAGATGTCGAGGTCGAAGCCGGAGCCGAGGATGTTCTTGCCGAGGTAGTTGTTGGCGTAGGCCTCGGCGATTGCGGCGTCGAGAATCCGCTTCTGCACGGTAAACTCGCCGCGCAGGTAAGTATAGGCAGTATGCGCGCCGACCGCGCGGCACGCGATCACGATGCCCTCGATGATGCCGTGCGGATCGAATTCGAGCTCGTAGCGATTGGCGAACGTGCCCGGCTCGCTCTCGTCGGCGTTGCAACACAGGTAGACCGGCTTCTTCGAATCCTTCGGGATGAAGCTCCACTTCACGCCGGTCGGAAACGCCGCGCCGCCGCGACCGCGGAGATTCGAGTTCTTGACCTCGTTGATAATCTCCTCGGGCTTCAGGTCGAACAGCGCTTTGCGCAGCGCCTTGTATCCGCCGTTGCCGACGTACACATCGAGCTTGCGAAGGTCAGGGATATCCAGCCAGCGAGTCAGTATCCGTTCCATCTGAACAGTTCGTTGCTCGTCGTGTGAATCAGGCCGGATGCTTTTCGCTGAGCGCCATCAGTTTCTGCTTCTGACCTTGGATTTTGCGCTGCAGAGCCATCAGCGCGTCGAGCACGCCCTCGGGGCGCGGCGGACATCCGGGAACATAGACGTCAACCGGGACGATCCTGTCGATGCCGGGCAGCGTCGCGTAGTTGTCGTAGAAGCCGCCGGTCGAGGCGCACGCGCCGAAGGCCATCACCCACTTCGGCTCCGCCATCTGATCGTACACGCGGCGCAGGATCGGTCCCTGCCGAACGGTCACGGTGCCGATGACCATCAGCAGATCGGCCTGGCGCGGAGTGAAGCGCGGCAGCAGCGCGCCGAAGCGATCGATATCGTAGGGGGTCATCGAGAGCGACATATATTCCATCGCGCAGCACGCAGTCGCGAAGGGATACGGAAAGATCGAAAATTTTCGCGCCCAGCCGAGAGCCTTGTCGAGCCGGGTCAGGACCGCGGTATCGCCGAGCAGAATCTCGTCGCCCTTGGACGACTCAAGCCCGCTTTTAGTTAATGCCATTGTTGCCTCTGGCGCTTGATATATACGTTGGATCGTTACAGTTGAAGGGTAGCAAGCATCGCGTCGGCGCGTCAACGAATTCTAATGAAACGGCGGCTCCTGAGTGAAGCAAAACTTCCGCTCCGGGCTCTCCCGACAGAGAGAGGCAAGATTCGGGATTCTTCGCTTCGCTCTAGAATGACACAAACGCGGAACAGTCCGCGCCTCGCCTTCCCTGAAGAGTTCTAACAGGGACGAAGTCCGGCATCTTTTCTTAACCCTAAGGTGCAGGGGTTACCCCTGCCCAAGGAAGTGTGAAACCCACGGTGGGTTTCACTACAATCAAGTTCCTCACGAGATTCGCAGGACGCCGGCGCCTTTGATCTCGTCGTGCTTGAGCATCTTGAGCGCCATGTTGGCCTCGGCGAGGCCGAAGGCCACCGTGCTGGTGCGAATCGGGATCTCGCCCGCGAGCTTCAGGAACTCTTCGCCGTCGGCGCGCGTGTTGGCGGTCACGCTGCGAAGTTCTTTTTCGTAGAAGAGATGCTTCTCGTAATCCAGCACCGGAATCGGACTCAGGTAGATTCCCGCGACGGCCAGGATGCCGCCGCGATCGAGCGCTGCCAGCGCAGGCAGCACCAGATTCCCCGCGGGAGCGAACAGTATTGCCGCATCAAGCGGCGCGGGCGGCGGATCTTCCGCGTTGCCGATCCATTCGGCGCCAAGGTCTTTCGCCAAATCGCGATGCGGTCCGCCGCGGCTCATGACAAACACGCGGCATCCCCAGTGGCGCAACACCTGGAGCGCAAGATGAGCCGAGCCGCCGAAGCCGTAGAGTCCGACCGTCGCGCCGGGCTTGACGTCGGCGCGCTTGATTGCGCGGAACCCGATTATTCCGGCGCACAGCAACGGCGCCGCTTCCTCGTCGCCGAGCGATTCGGGGAGCGCGTAGGCGAAATCCTCGCGCACGACGGCGTATTCGCAGTAACCCCCGTCGTGATCGTAGCCGGTGAAGCGCGCGTTGGGGCAGAGATTTTCGCGTCCGCGACGGCAATAAACGCATACGCCGCAGGTCTCGCGCAGCCATGCGATCCCGACTCGATCGCCTTGCTTGAAACGAGCGGCGCCGACACCGCGCTTGTCCACGACGCCCACCACTTCATGACCCGGGATGATTCGCGGATGGCGCGGCGGCAGGTCGCCCTCGGCGACGTGAAGATCGGTCCGGCACACGCCGCAAGTTCTGATGCGCACGCGAATTTCGCCCGGCCCCGGTTCGGGTACAGCGGCGTCGATCGCGTGGAGCGGATCCGACTCGATCGGCGCGGGTTTTTCAACGACCATCGCCTTCATCAGATATCATCATAGTAGATGCGCCCGCCGTTGGCTTGCGAAAAAGCCTGTTAAGCCATCGATGGGCGCAGAATTGTGCTACCGTTTATTGGCGTGCTCTATTGAGCCGCACGGATGCAGGCGCAGAAACAAACCCCACCGTCCAACGAACTTTCGTTCGCGCGCGCCGACAAGTCCACGCTGGTCGTCCGGCTGGCCGGCGATTGGCATCTTCGTCACGGCCTGCCTTCGCCAAGCCTCGTCGAAAAACAACTCGACGCCGCGCCGAAGCCGACCAAGCTGACCTTCGACGCCGCCGAGCTTCGCGACTGGGACAGCGGCCTGCTGACTTTCCTCATCGGCGTCAGCGAG
This sequence comes from uncultured delta proteobacterium, assembly GCA_963805315.1. GTDB lineage: Bacteria > Desulfobacterota > Binatia > Binatales > Binataceae > Binatus. The sequence goes on along the minus strand of CAWDTQ010000015.1, from coordinate 133,714 downwards.
CTTTGCCACAAGCGCAAGTTGCCCGCGGATTGGAGCCCGCTACCCGAGGGCGTGCGGAGCCTTGTTCAACTGGCGGAAGCAGTCCCGGAAAAAACCGGTGCGCGCGCAGAGGTCTCGCATACCTCCTTCATCGAGGAACTTGGCCACGGAGCGATTTCGTTCGCGCAAGGGCTGGATGATTTTCTACGCTTCCTGGGCGAAGTGACGATTGCGTTCGCCAACCTGGCTATCGGCAAGGCGCGTTTTCGACGCGTCGACCTGATGATCGTCATCCAGGATTGCGGCGCCAACGCTTTTGGCATCGTCACGCTGGTCACATTCCTGGTCGGCGTGATTCTCGCGTTCGAGGGCGCGGTACAGCTGCAGCAGTTCGGCGCGTCAATCTTCGTCGCCGATCTGGTTGGAATTGCGATGACCCGCGACATGGGCGCGATGATGGCGGCGATCATCATGGCCGGCCGCACGGGAGCTGCGTTCGCCGCGCAGCTCGGCTCGATGAAGGTGACGCAGGAGATCGACGCGCTGACCACCATGGGCATCTCGCCGCTCGAATTCCTGGTCCTGCCGCGGGTGATGGCCCTGTTCCTTATGATCCCGCTGCTTTGCGTTTACGCCGATTGCCTGGGAGTGGCTGGGGGAGCGTTCGTCAGCGCGACGATGCTCCACATCCCGCTCGCGACGTATCTGCGCGAAACCAAGGCCGCGGTCACGCTCACCGACATCTTCGGCGGCGTATTCAAGGCCGCAGTTTACGGGATAATCATCGCGGTCGCCGGATGCCTGCGCGGATTTCAGTGCGGCAACAGCTCGTCGGCGGTCGGTGACGCGGCGACTGAGGCGGTGGTCACGGGAGTCGTCTATGTGATCGTGGCGTGCGGAATCTTCGCCTTCATCTTCAACGTGATCGGAATTTAAACGGAGCCTTGGAATCGAACCGGAGCGCCTGACGCTGAAAGTGGCCATCACGCATCCATCAATCAAGGCTTCGGACGGCAAGCCGGTCTCGGTGGTAAAGTTTCCCAAGGACGGGCCGCCGCCGATCAAGGTCAAGAATCTCACGATGGCGTACGGAACCTTCGTGCTGATGAAAGATATCAACTTCACCGTCAACCACGGCGACATCTTCATAATCATGGGCGGCAGCGGCAGCGGAAAAAGCACCCTGCTCCGACACATGCTCGGGCTCAACGAGCCCGCCAAGGGTGAGATTTGGTACGGCGATTTCAATTTCACCGCGAGCGAACCGCTTCAGCGCGAAGAGATGCTGAGGCACTTCGGCGTCCTGTACCAGAGCGGAGCGCTGTGGAGCTCTATGACGCTGGCAGAAAACGTCGGACTGCCGCTGGGCGAATTCACCGACCTGTCGGATGCGGAGATTGCAGAGGTCGCGGCGCTTAAGCTGGCGCTCGTCGGGCTCAAGGGCTTCGAGGGCTACTATCCAAGCCAGATTAGCGGCGGGATGCAGAAGCGGGCCGGACTCGCGCGCGCGATCGCGCTGGACCCGGAAATACTTTTCTTCGACGAGCCGTCGGCAGGCCTCGATCCGATAAGCTCGCGGCTGCTCGACGACCTGATACTGGAACTGCGCGACAATCTTGGCGCAACGGTCGTCGTTGTGACTCATGAGCTGGCCAGCATTTTTGCAATCGGCAACAACAGCGTTTTTCTCGACGCGGAGAGCAAGACGGTGATCGCGCAGGGTGACCCCAAGGACCTGCTTGCGCATGACACCGATGAGCGCGTGCAGACTTTCCTCACCCGCGGAGGGAAAGAAGCGGAAAAATCAGCGAGGAATCATGGGTAAGCGAATCAATCCGGCGACGGTGGGCGCGTTCGTTCTGGGCGCTATTGGCTTGGTCCTGGCGGCGGTGGTGGTCTTCGGATCGGGAAACCTGTTCCGCAAGACGCACGAATTTGTCATTTACTTCGCCGGCGACATCAACGGCCTCAGAGTCGGCGCGCCGGTCAAGTTCAAGGGCGTCGAGATAGGCCAGGTCAAGCGGATCAAGCTGCGCCTCGAGCAGGAGGTCAATCGCACCAACGGCAAGCTCAGAGCCGACGTGCGCATCCCGGTGATCATCGAGCTCGACGAGGAAAAGATTGTCTCCCACGGCGGTACCTCCATCGACCTAGACGATCCGCACACGGTTCCCAACCTGATCCGGGAAGGGATGCGCGCGCAACTGGGCTCGGACAGCTTCGTAACCGGCCTGATGTACGTGGCGTTGGATATTCAACCCAACATGCCGATTCAAATGGTCGCGCCACCCGGTTCTCCACTCCAGGAGATTCCTGCCGTTCCAAACACCCTGGAACAAGCGCAGGCGGTGGCCGTGCGAATCTTCGAACGACTCGACAAGGTGGATTTCAACGCCGTGTTCACACAGATGACGCTGATGCTCGATTCGATCAGGCAAATCACCACCTCGCCCTCGCTGAAAGAGGCCGTGTCTCATACCGAAGAAACGCGCGAGCAGCTGGACCACACGCTGGCCGGCGCGCAGCAGACACTCGGCACGGTGAACGGTCAGATTCCTCCGCTGTCGGAGTCCTTGCAGAAGACCTCGTCTTCCGCGGACGCCGCGGCGAAGCAGGCGAAGGCGACGCTCGGCACCGTGCAAACGGCGATCGAGCCGAACTCTCCAATAAACTACCAGGCGCTGCAGACGCTGCAGGACGTCTCGGCCGCCGCCCACTCGATCAAGGAGCTGGCCGACTACTTGCAGCGTAACCCGAGCGCGATCGTTCGCGGGCGCGACTTCAGCCAGGATTAGAGATGAGCCTGACCAAACTGCTTCTGAAGACCTGCGTGGCCGGCGCGCTCGTGATGTCGATCGCGGGATGTTCCTACCTCGCGAAAGCAATTCTCGCCCCGCAGAAGGATATCTCGAAGTTTTATCTGCTCACGCCCACCGCAGACACCGCTGCGTCAACGACAGCCCAAACGGCCACGCAAAGCACGAGCGGCAGTTTCACAATTGGGCTGGGCCCGATCAAACTGCCTCCGTATCTCGATCGTCCGGAGATAGTGACGCGAATGGCGCCGAATCGTCTCGAGCTTTCAAAAGAGGATCGATGGGGCGAGTCGATCCAGAACGGTTTCACGAGATCGATGGAGCGCGACCTCGCCGCACAAGCCGATGGCACGGTGATTCTGTTCCCGTGGTACAACACCGTGCACATCGATATGCAGGTGCAGATCGACGTCTATCGCTTCGAGACCGACGGCCAAGGCAACGCGACGCTGTCAGCGAAATGGACGATTCTCGACTCGACCGGCAAAAATATTCTGTACACGGTAGAGTCCAACCTAACCCAACCCTCCAAACCCGGCGACGTCACGGATGCGACGGCGGCCCTAAGCCGCACAATCGGCGACCTGAGCGCCCAGATCGCAAACATGATGCACCAGTTGCGCGCGCAACAAGGCGCGCATCCAACCTGAGGCTACAGTTCGAAGTCGGCTTCTTCGAGGATGCGGGCGGCGCGATTAAGGAAACTGTTGCCCAGCACGCCGTCAACGACGCGATGGTCGTATGAGAGCGCGAGATACATCATGGTGCGAATCGCAATCGCATCGACGCCATCTACTTCGACTACGACCGGCCGCTTTTTCACTTCGCCCATCCGCAGGATGCCGACCTGCGGCTGATTGATGATCGCGAACCCGTAGAGATTGCCCTCGCGACCGGGATTCGAGAGCGTGAAGCTGCCGCCCGTGAGATCGTCCGCGGTGATCTTCTTCTCGGCGACTTTGCGCCGCAGAGTTTCGATCGCGCGCGCGATTCCAACCACCGACATGCCTTCCGCCGCCTTGATCACCGGCACGAGCAGGCCTTCGTCCGTATCCATCGCGATGCCGAGATTGATTTCGCGGCGAATGACGACGGAGTCGCCCACCACCGACGCGTTCATCCGCGGAAATTCCTTGAGTGCGCGAACAGTCGCCGCCGCAGCCAGCGGCAAAAATGTGAGATTGAATCCTTCGCGGCGGGCGAACTCGTCTTTGTGCTTCGCGCGCAGTCGCATCGCGTTGGTGACGTCCACTTCCGCGACGGTGCCCACGTGCGGCGAATGCGTCTTGGAGAAGACCATGTGCTCGGCGATCAGCCTGCGCCGGCGAGTGAAGGGCTCGACGATGTCGCCCTCGATAGGTTGATACACAGGCGGCTTGAAAGCCGCGCCGGGTTGAGCGGGCGCTTGCGCGGTAGCGGCAGTCGTAGTCGCCGGACGCGAACTGCTTTGCGCAACTCCGTTGGTTGCCGGCGGCGCAGCAGCGGGCGTTCCACTTTTGCGCAGCGAATCGAGGTAGCGCTGCAGGTCGCGCTTGCTGACGCGTCCGCCGATTCCGGTCCCGGGGACGCGACTAAGATCGATGCCCTCTTCCGCCGCCATTTTCAGCACGACAGGAGAAAATCGTCGCGGACCGTCGGCCGCGGATTCGGCTTCATGAAGCCCCGCGCTCGCCGCTTGCATCGGCTGGGGAGAGGGCGCGGGCTCGCGCGGAGGCGCAGGTTTCACTTGAACGGGTTCCGGCTTGGGCGCGGCTTTCGGCGCGACGACTTTCAGTTTTGCCGGAGCCTCGACGCCGGCCTGCTCGATGACGGCGAGCGTCGCGCCAACCGGTATCGTCTGTCCTTCCGCCGCGACAATCTTCGTGATCCGTCCCGCGCCCGGCGACGGAATCTCGGTGTCCACCTTGTCGGTTGAAATTTCAACCAGCGGCTGATCTTCGGTGACGACGTCGCCTTCCTTGACCAGCCACTTTGCGATTGTGCCCTCGACGACACTCTCGCCCATCTGCGGCATCGTTACGTCGATCGCCATTTCAATACGCCGCCAAGCTGCGAATCGCGTCAACGATCTTGTTGGTGCTCGGCAGAATGAATTCCTCGAGCGGCGGGCTGAACGCGACCTGCGCGTCTGCCGCCGCGACTCGGCGCACGGGACCGTCGAGATATTCGAACGCGTTCTCCATGATGATCGCAGAAACCTCGCCGCCGATTCCGCCGGTGAGCCGGTCCTCATGCACCACCAGCACCTTGCCGGTCTTGCGCGCGGTCGCGAGAATCGCCTCGCGATCGAGCGGCAGCAGCGTGCGCAGATCGAGCACCTCGACCGCGAGTCCGTCTTCCTTTTCGACGATTCGCGCCGCGTCGATCGACTGCCCGAGCGTGCCGCCGTAAGTGATTATCGAAAGGTCGCCGCCTTCCTTGCGGATTTCCGCGACGCCGATCGGCACGGTGAAATCGCCTTCGGGAAGATCTTCCTTGATGCTGCGATAGAGCCGCTTGTGCTCGAAGTACACGATCGGATTGCCGTCGCGAATCGAACTTTTCAACAGTCCCTTCGCGTCGTACGGAGTCGCCGGCGCGACCACTTTGAGTCCCGGCACGCGCGTGAACCACGCCTCGGGGTTTTGCGAATGGAACAACGCGCCGTGAACGCCCGCGCCCGACGGCGCGCGAATCACCAGCGGGCACGCCGCCTTGCCACCGTGACGGTAGCGCAGAGTCGCGGCCATGTTGACAATCTGATCGAACGCGCACGAGATAAAATCCGCGAACTGCATCTCGACCACCGGACGCATCCCGAGCACCGCCGCGCCGATCCCCGCGCCGACGATCAGCGCCTCCGAAATTGGCGTGTCGATGACGCGTTCCTCGCCAAACGCGTCGAGCAACCCTTCGGTCGCCTTGAACGCGCCGCCCAAATCCGCGACGTCCTCGCCCATGACGAAGACATTCTCGTCGCGGCGCATCTCCTCGTGCAGCGCCGAATTGATCGCCTTGATGTAATTAACTTCCATTGCCTAGCGGTTGCCGTTGGTCGAAGTGTTGGGTGTGTTGGGCGAGATCGGCGCGCCGGGCGGCGCGTAAATATCTTCAAGTGCTTCTTGAGGTTCCGGCAACGGGCTGCTCTCGGCGAAATCCACCGCGGCCTGCACCGTTTTGTTCGCGCGCTCGTCGATCTGCTCGCGAATACGCTTGATGTCGTGGCCTTTCTTTTCGAGGTAGAACTCGAAACGTGGGATCGGGTCGCGGCTCTGCCACTCGATCAGCTCTTCCTGATCGCGGTAGAGCGCCGCGTCGTGTTCGCTATGCCCGCGGTAGCGATAGGTCTTGCATTCGATCAGCACCGGACCCTCGCCGGCGCGCGTCTTTGCAATCAGGCGCTCACTCAACTCGAGCACCGCTAGCAGATCGTTGCCCGAGCACACGTAACCCTTGAAGCCATAGGCCACCGCGCGGTCCGCGACGTCTTCGATCGCCATTTGCTTTTCGAGCGGCGTCGAATACGCGTAACGATTGTTCTCGCACACGAAGACGACCGGCAGCTTGTGCACGCCGGCAAAATTCATCGCCTCATGCACGTCGCCGCGCGAGGCCGCGCCCTCGCCGAAGAAGGCGACCGCGACGTTGGGATTCTTTTTCATTTTGAATTTGAGCGCGGCGCCGACCGCCACCGGCAGCGACGAACCGAGCATCGAGGTCGAGCCGAAGACTCCGTGCTCCAAATCGCCGCCGTGCAGAAACGAATCCTTGCCGCGCGAGAGTCCCGTCTCCTTGCCCATCAACTGCGCCATCAGGCGGCCCGGATCGACGCCGCGCATGATGAAGACGCCCATGTCGCGATGGAGCGGCGCGGTGAAGTCGCCGTCGTGCAGCGGTGCGCAGATGCCGGTGACGATCGCCTCCTGTCCGGCGCCGGAGTAAACGCCGCCGAGGATTTTATTCTGCCGATGCAATCGCGAGACGCGCTCCTCGAACGCGCGAATTAACTTCATCCAGTAGTAGAGCTGCAGCTCGTACTCGACGCGTGGAGCGGGCTCGACGGAACCGCGCGCAACATTGGTTTCGGGCATCTGGGTGTACTCCGGTCTCGCCTATCCCGATCAGCCTAACTCCTGGGGACCGGCGGGGCAAAACGCTATTGTCTCCGACGCGACAGTCAGTCCAGCAGTTTCCTGATGCGGTCCTTCAGTGTTGAATCGCCCAATAGCAACAAGCTGGGTAGACGCAGTGTGAGCTCGATCCAGTTGCGATCGCGCCGCCCGATTTCGCGCAGTATCGCGAGACCGTCGTCGATCTTGCCGAGGCTGAGTAGTGCCATCGCGTGCCAGTAGCGCATCTCGGGATTGTCGCCGATCAGCCGCTCGGCGGCGGTGAACTCGCGCTCGGTCGTTTCCAGATCGCTGCGCTGAGCCGCTTCGTTGCCAAGTCTCATATGAATGTACGCGCGGCGGACAGCGACGAGGCGGTGAATCTCGGCGAGCGGCTCGGGCGAGTCATCAACGCGAAGATCGAAGATCCTGTCGAGCCAAGGACGGCCCGTGCTCTTCGCCTCGACAATCAGAATCGCCGCCGATTGTCGGCCGCGGATGTCGCCGCCTTCAGCCTCGGCCGCATCGAGTGCTGCGAGAAGTCGATCGACGAGCTCGCCGTTGGCGCCGCGATACGCCTCGGCCATCGCGGACCACACCGAGTTCTTGAGCATCATGTTGGCCTGCACGGAAAATCCGTCGCCGACGATGTGTCCAGCTTCGGAAATCGTCATCGACCGGTGTGCGCGCGCGACCTGTCCCTTCGCGTCGACCATCGCAACTTGCCGACACTTCGCGCATCGGATCCGCGGCGACGCAGACCCGCGAGCGTGTCGGGCGCGCTCTTGCCCGCGCGCATCAGGTCGAGTCCAAGCTTCCCGTACGCGGGATCCCCGAACGCCTGCGACGCGACCGCGCCCACACCGGCTTCTGCCCACGCGACGAGGAACGACGGCGAAGTAATGCGACTGGACGGCGACGCCGAGCTGCCCGGTGGCGGGATCGCGCGCGACGATCGAGTAGGTGTGAACGAGTTGGTCGGCGGTCGGCATCATTTCGTGTCCTCCTGGGACTCCGAGTGATTGTGATAGTGCGCCCGCAAAATGGCCACCGAAATTCGCGCGCATCAATTGGCTGAAACGAGTATGTTGAAAGCGTGAAGACCAATCCATTTCCGTGGTTCCCGTGGTGGCCGAAGGTCGAAGAGAGCCACTACATACCGATCATTGTAATCGCGCTGATACTCGCCGCCGTGCTGATTTACTTTTCCGGAATCTAGTGCGTTACTGCTCGGGTGAGTTTTGTTTTGCAACTAGGTTGCCTCCTCGTACCTGATGTCTTATAAACGCGATTGATGGCGTCGGTACCTTCATCGCTTGCTTCCAGGCCGCGCGAACGCGCTTCGATCCGCGACATCCTCGATCGGGCGCTGGCGGGCGCGCGTTTGAGCGATGCCGACGCGATCGCTTTGATCGAATGCCCCGACAACGACCTCGAGGCAATGCTCTCGGCGGCGGCTGAGCTCCGCGATCGCGGCAAAGGCCGCGACGTAACCTACTCGCGCAAAGTTTTTTTACCCATCACCAACCTTTGCCGCGACCGATGCACTTACTGCACGTTCCGCAAAGACCCCGGCGACCCGGGCGCGTGGACGATGATGCCCGACGAGATTGCGCTGTGGTCGCGGCGCGGCGCCGAGCTCGGATGCAAAGAGGCGCTGATGTGCCTCGGCGACAAGCCCGAGATCGCGTTCAAGGAATATCGCGAGACGCTGGCGACGCTCGGCGTCCGCACGACGATCGAATACGTCGGCCGCGCATGTGAGATCGCGATTGCCGAAGGACTACTGCCGCATACCAACGCCGGCCTGATGACATCCGACGAGATGCGCGCGCTCCGGCCGCTGAACGTGAGCATGGGCCTGATGCTCGAAAATATCTCGCCGCGTTTGCGCCAGCGCGGCGGAGTGCATCAGGCGGCGCCCGACAAAGACCCTGCGCTGCGTATTAAGATGATAGACGAGGCGGGTGAGCTGCGGATTCCGTTCACGACCGGAATCCTGCTCGGAATCGGCGAGACACCGGCCGAACGCGCGCTGAGCCTGACGGCGATTCGCGACACCCATGAGCGTCACGGTCACATACAGGAAGTGATCATCCAGAATTTTCGCGCCAAGCCGGAGATTGCGATGGCCGACGCGCCGGAGCCCGACGCCTACGACATGGCGCGCGCGATAGCGACTGCGCGCCTCGTGCTCGGCCCGTCGATGAACGTGCAGGCGCCGCCCAACTTGTCGCCGCGTCAGATCGAGTTGTTCCTGAGCGCCGGAATCAACGACTGGGGCGGGATTTCGCCGCTCAGCAAGGACTACGTGAACCCCGAGGCGCCGTGGCCGCATCTCGAGCGGCTCGGCGAGCAGTGTGCGCGGGCGGGATTCAAGCTCGGTGAAAGGCTCGCAATTTATAACGAATACATCAATGATGAATGGCTCGACCCGGCGGTCGCGACTAAAGTGCGCGCGATATGGGATCGACCTGTCGGAGGCCAATCATGAACCTGGAGTACTGGCGCACTTACGTCGACGAAATCGAGGCGACTCCTGTCGACGCTCTGCTCGGCAAGACGTCGCCTGCTGTGCGCACCGCGCTTGAACGCGCTCTCCTGAAAAAAGAGCTGACCCCGGAAGAAGGGCTGCTGCTCTACACATCCGAAGGCGACGACCTGCGGGCAACCGTGAAATGCGCCGACCTCGCGCGCGCCGAGGACATCGGCAACGAAGTCACCTACGTCGTCAATCGCAATATCAACTTCACGAATATCTGTTTCGTGGGATGCCAGTTCTGCGGCTTCAAGCGCCAGCGCTGGGAGGCCGACGCCTACGATCATTCCGACGAAACAATCGTGCGCAAAGTGGCCGACGCGGTCGCGCGCGGAGCGACGGAGATCTGCATGCAGGGCGGCATCAACCCCGACATGCCGCCGTTCAAATATCGCGACCTGCTCGACGCGATGAAGCGTGCGTTTCCCGAGATTCACATCCACGCGTTCTCGCCGATGGAAATAATGTACGGCGCCAAACGCGTGCGGATGGACTATCCGGAATACATCGCGATGCTCAAGGAGCATGGGCTCGGCTCGATCCCGGGCACTGCGGCGGAGATCCTCGACGACGGCGTGCGCGAAATCCTGAGTCACAAGAAGGTCGACGTTGCCGCGTGGGTCGAGATAATCACCACCGCGCACGCGGTCGGCGTGCCGACGACGTCAACTGTGATGTATGGGCACGTCGAGACTCCGCACCACGTCGTGAATCATCTCGATTTGCTGCGCACGATCCAGAAGCAGACGCATGGCTTCACCGAGTTCGTGCCGCTCCGATTCATCCATCAGAACACGATGCTCTATCGCAAGGGTTTGGTGTCGCCGGTGGATCGCGGCCAACTGGATTTCCAGATGTACTCGTTCTCGCGCCTGTTCCTGCGCGGGCAAATCGACAATATCCAGACCTCGTGGGTAAAGTGCGGCGTCGATCTCGCGGCGCTCACGCTCAAGGCCGGATGCAACGATCTGTCGGGCACGCTGATGGAGGAAAGCATCACGGCCCAGGCCGGCGGCGACTCGGGTGAGTTCGTGCCGGTCGATTTGTTCGAGGAAAAAGCGCGCGAGATGGGCCGCGTCGCGGTCGAACGCACCACGCTCTACAAAAAGCTGTACGGAAGAAAGGCACCCAATGGCGCGCGGCCAATCGCGACCTCTCCCGCCCCGGCAGATCACCACGCTAGCGGGGGGAGTGGGTGCGGCTAAGTTCATCCGGGGACTGGTTCGGCGAATAGATCCCGCGCGGCTGAGCGTCGTCGTTAACACCGGCGACGACGAAGTCTTCTACGGGCTTCACGTCTCGCCCGATATCGACACCGTCACCTACACGCTCGCGGGCTCGGTGAATCGCGCGCAAGGCTGGGGACTCGAGGCTGAATCGTTCAACGTGCTCGCGGCACTCGAGCGCTTCTACGGCAAACCGTGGTTCGGCCTCGGCGATCGCGACCTCGCCACTCATCTGTATCGCACTGAGCGGATGCATCGGGGCGCATCGCTAAGCCGAATCACCGCGGAAATCGCGCACGCATTCGGAGTCAAGTCGCGAATCTTGCCGATGAGCGACGATCGCGTGCGAACCTTCGTGAAATTGCGCGGGCGTCGCGCAATCCCATTCCAGGAATATTTCGTACGCGGGCGCGCACGCGGCGTCGTCGAAAAGATCGAGCTGCGTGGAATCTCCGATGCACGCCCTACTCCCGCAGTGCTTGCGGCGATTCGCAAATCCGTCGCCGTCATCCTGGCGCCGTCGAATCCGTTCGTCTCGCTCGGTCCGATTTTGCAATTGACGGGTATGCGCAATGTGCTCCGCCGCGAGAAATCGCGGGTCGTGGCTATCAGCCCCATCGTTGGCGGCAAGACGATCAAAGGTCCCGCCGACAAGATGCTGCGCGGACTCGGGATGGAAGTCTCTCCTCTTGGAGTTGCGCGCCTCTATCGCGACTTCGTGGGGCTGTTCGTCCTCGACAATGCCGATCGGCGCTACCTCGAACCGATCGAACGCCTTGGGATGCGCGCGATTGCGACCGACACGATTATGACCAATCCCGAGCGCGCCGCCGCGTTGGCTGAAGCGGTTCTGCGAGAGCTTGAGGTATAGTAGGCTGGTGCCGCCGATGCGCACGATAAGTCTCACAGCGGTCGAAGGCATCCCGATGGTGAAGGCGGGCGACGATCTGGCCGCGATGATCGTCAAAGGACTCGACGACACCGGGTTCAAGCTCGCGGCCGGCGATATTCTCGTCGTATGCCAGAAGGTAGTCTCGAAAGCCGAGGGTCGCGTCGTGAATTTCAAGGATTTCGAGCCCTCCGAATTCGCCAAAGCGTACGCCAAGCGATGGGAGAAGGATCCGCGCGCAATCGAAATCGTGCTGCGCCAGACCAGCAGAATCGTCCGCAACGATCGCGGCGTGCTGATCGTCGAGACCGGACCTGGATGGGTCTGCGCCAACGCCGGCGTCGACGAGTCCAACAGCCTCGAGGACGACCGCGCGATACTGTTGCCCGAAGATCCCGACGCGTCCGCGCGCCGTCTTCGCGACGAGATTCGCCGGCGACTCGGCGTCAGCGTCGCAATACTGATCACCGACACTTTCGGCCGTCCGTGGCGCGACGGCCTGACCGAAATATGCCTCGGCGTCGCGGGCATGAATCCGATCCTCGACTTGCGCGGCACCACCGACTTAGGGGGCCGCGAACTGCATCACACTGTCGTCGCAATCGCCGACGAGATCGCGTCCGCCGCCGGCCTCCTGATGGAAAAAGCGGGCGCCGTTCCGGCCGTCGTCGTGCGCGGATACAAATATGAACCATTCGAAGGCAGCGCGAAGATATTGATTCGTCCCGCCGAAGCCGATTTATTCCGCTGATACGATTTCAGCGGAAAACTGAAAAGTGAAACCGTGAAAAGAGCCAAGGCAACTCAACTCGCCGCCGTTTCGACGCCTGAAGCGTTGAATCCCGCGCGCCTCGTCGAAGCCGACCTGGCGGCGGCCGAAGCTAAACTCTCGCGCCTGCTCGACTCGAAAGAAACGATAATCGCGGAAATTTGCCACTACCTGGTCGACGCGGGCGGCAAGCGGCTGCGGCCGACATTCATCATGCTCGTGTACCACGCATGCGGCGGCAGCGAAGCGAAAGTCGAGGAAGCGATCGACGCGGCAATCGCGCTCGAATTGATCCATTCCGCGACGCTGCTACACGACGACATCATCGATCGCGGACTGCTGCGCCGCGGCAAACCCTCGGCCTTCGCACGCTACGGATTCGGCCCGTCGCTGATCGCGGGCGACTACCTGTTCTGCCGCGCGTTCGAAGTATGCGGCCGCTTCGAGGAACGTCTGGTACACACAGCAGCGCAGGCGTGCATCCACCTTACCGAGGGTGAAGTGATGGAGGGCAGATTCCGTCACAATGCGGCGGCGACGCTGAAAGACTACATCGCGGTGATCGATCGAAAGACCGCGTCGCTGTTCCACGCCGGCGGCAAAGTCGCGGCGGATCTCGCGGGCGTGCCGGCACGGACGATCGACGCGATGGCGAAACTCGGAACCGCGATGGGCCTCGCATTCCAGATGGTCGACGACCTGCTCGACATACTGGGGCCGGAAGAAAAAATCGGCAAACCGGTCGGTTCCGATCTGCGCGCCGGCATCCCGTCGCTGCCGGTCGTGCTCGGCGTCGAGCGCAGCGCCGAGTTGCGCGGGCTGTTCAAGAATGGCGCCACGATGGAGGGCGCGGTGCTCGACCGCGCGCTCGACCTGCTGCGCGATCCTGAAATCATCGCCGATGCGCGACGCCTTGCCGCGGAGCAAGTCGCGATCGCGCGATCGATCGTCGGCAAGCTCGAGCCGTCGCCCTACCGCGACGGCCTGGCAACGCTGATCGACGACCAAACTTCCCGCGAAGTCTGAAATGCCGAATGCAATCGTCGTAGGCGCCGGACCGGCAGGCGCCCTGCTCGCCTACATGCTCGCGCGACGCGGCGTCCCGGTGACGTTGCTCGAACGACAGACCGATTTCGCGCGCGAGTTCCGCGGCGAGATCCTGATGCCGTCGGGGCTCGCGGCGCTCCACGAAGCCGGCCATCGTCAACCGCTTGCAGCTTTGCCGACCCTCTCGTTTCGAACGGTCGAGCTTTTCCGCGGCGAACGCCTGGTGGTCGCGATTCCTATCGACCGCCTCGATCCCGCGCCTCGCGTGGTGCCGCAGCCCGCGATGCTCGAGATGATTGTCGCCGAGGCAGCGAAATTTCCTGGCTTCAAGCTCGAGCGCGGCGTCACCGTGCGCGATCTCATCTATGAAAAAGATCGTGTGGTGGGCGTTCATGCCGACACGCTCGAAGGTCCGCGCGATTTTCGCGGCGACTTCGTCATCGCATGCGACGGGCGCGCATCCGCGATTCGAAAACGCGCCGCGCTCCCCGAGGACCGCATCATGCAGGGCTTCGATGTCTTATGGGGCCACGTCGCCGGTCATTTTCTCGACGGCCGCACCGCGCGCGGCTACATCGGAAGCGGCCACCTGCTCATCATGTATCCGTCCCCCGAAGGGCACATGCAGATCGGATGGGTCATCGACAAGGGCACCTTCGGCGATATCAAAAAGATGGGCGCCGACGGATGGATCAACGAGATCGCGCCGCACGTGTCGCCCGATCTGCGGAATTTTCTCGTCGCGAACAAGACCGGCCTGGCGCATCCGTTCCTGCTCGACGTCATTTGCGATCGGCTGCGCGAATGGACCGCGCCCGGCCTGCTCCTGATCGGCGACGCGGCCCATCCGATGTCTCCCGTCGGAGGACAGGGAATCAATGTCGCACTGCGTGACGCGGTTGTTGCGGCGAACCATCTCGGTCGCGCGCTCATAATGCACTCCGACGAAGCTACGCTCGACTTCGCGGCGCGCAACATTCAAGCCGAGCGATGGCCCGAGATCGTGACGATACAAGACATGCAGCAGATCGCGCCGCGCTACGTGCTGTCGAATTCGATTCAGAGCCGCATCCTCCTCAGCACGCCGGTGATCGCGTTCGCGAGAACGTTCCTCGCCGGCTTCCTCACGCGCCGCTTCGATCCGTTCTTAAACGGCGTCACCCGCGTCGTGATGGAGCTATAAATGTCTCGCTCATCTCTGTTTGACATATGGCGAAGAAAGAGCGAAAACGTATCTTGTGGCTGCTCTTCCTCAACCTGCGTGGAAAGATTCTTCAAGTTCGATTCTAGCTGTTCGACCGTCATCTAATCTATCGGTCAAAAGGCCACAACTACTTGAATTATCAGGAATTTTTCGCGGTCACGAGCTCACCCGCAAGGACCGACGCCTAAGCTCCGGACTCGCCCCACTCGACGCCCTGATAGACGGCGGAATTCCGCGCGGGCGAATCAGCGAAATCACAGGCCGCGCCGGTTCGGGCAAGACCTCGATTGCTGCATCTTTCGCCGCGTTCGCCACCCGGCGCGGCGAGGTCGCCGCATGGCTCGACGCCTCAGGCGCCTTCGATCCCGAGAGCATGGCCGCGGCCGGGGTCGAGCTTCGCCGGATGCTGTGGGCGTCGATGAAGAGAGTATCGGCGCGCGACCTTTGTTCCCCTCTCCTGAAGGGAGAGGGGTTAGGGGTGAGGTCGCGCCATCAATCGGCGATCGTCAAAGCTGCGGAACTCGTGCTCGAGGCAGGCGGATTCGGCCTGGTCGTCGTCGATTTCGGCGAGGCGGGCCGCGCACTCGCGCACGCGTCGGCGCTTCGAATCGCGCGCGCGGCCGAGCGCAGCGGCGCTGCCGTGATCGCGATCGCGCCGTGGCGGATGTGCGGGACGTTCGCGGCGCTGAGCCTGACTGCCAGCCGCGCCGAAACGTCGTTCAGCCGGCTCGCGCCCGGCTCACCGGTAATGTTCGACGGACTCGCGGTCGACGCGATGGTCGCGCGCAACAAGATGGGCGGAACGGGGCGGCGAGTTCGCGTTCGCGCGCTCGTCGATCCAATTCCAATTCCAGCCGATGCGCATCCGCATCTCGACTGCAAAGAATCCCCAGGTTCGAATTTCCGCCAGCAGCTAGCGCGGTGTTTCCCGATGGCTCGTATCGCGTGCATCATGGTCGCCGATTTTTCTATTGCGGCGCTCGTGCGCTCGAATCCCGCGTTCGCGGACAAGGTGCTGGCTATAGCGCAAAGCCTCGCGCCGCACGCCGAGCTCGACGCCGTCTCGCCGCGCGCGCGTGAACTTGGAATCCGCCCCGGGATGACGATCGCGCAGGCGCGCGCGATCTCGTCGGAGCTGGTCGTGGTCCATCGCTCGCCCGCCGCGGAAAGCTCGGCGCATTCCGCGCTGCTCGACGCGGCCGAATCGGTTTCGCCGGTGGTCGAGCCGGGCGCGCCGGGATGCGCGTGGATCGATCTCGCGGGTCTGCATCGCATCTATAATGGCGAAGAAGAAATTTCCGCCGAGCTGATGCGATGCGTGCGCAGAGTCGGGATGGAGCCCGCCGTCGGCGTCGCCGCCAACAAGGAACTGGCGCATCTGGCCGCGCGATGCGGCGGTGTGCGCGTGATCGAAGCGGGTCGCGAGCGCGAATTCCTGAACTGGCTGCCGCTCGACATGCTCGACCTCGGAAAATCGGATCGCGGCGACGACCTCGAGACCACGCTCGCCCGATGGGGGATGCGCCGGCTGGGCGAGCTGGCGCGCCTCAATCCCGACGCTGTCGGCACGCGGCTGGGCCGTCGCGGCGTCGAGCTGGTTCGCCTTGCGCGCGGCGGCAGTTACGCGCCGATTGTGCCGCGCCGCCGCGCCGAGTTTTTCGTCGAGACTGTCGAGCTT
This sequence comes from uncultured delta proteobacterium, assembly GCA_963805315.1. Lineage (GTDB taxonomy): Bacteria > Desulfobacterota > Binatia > Binatales > Binataceae > Binatus. The sequence goes on along the minus strand of CAWDTQ010000015.1, from coordinate 117,479 downwards.
GAATACGGAATCGAGCTCCTGGAGCCGCTGGGATTCGTCATGCGTGCGATGCTCGAGCGGCTCGCCGAGCGGCTTTCGCTTCGCGGCCTGGTCGCCGGCGATATCACGCTCGCGTTTGGGATGAGCGGTCATCGCAGTTTCAATCGCCAGGTCGCGGTGGCGGCGCCGTCGAACGACGTCCGCGCGATTCTCACGCTCATCAACCTGAGTCTTGAGGCGACGCCGCCCGAGGCCGCGGTCGAATCGATTCGAATCGAGATCGCGCCGCGCGTCCCACGCCCCGCGCAGACCGACATGTTCCTGCCGCCAAGTCCGGCGCCGGACAAGCTGCAGACCACGATTGCGCGGCTGGCCGCGCTATGCGGCCCCGGCAACGTGGGCATGCTGAGTGCGGAGAATTCGCATCGGCCCGAAGCGATGCGGCTCGACGCGTTCGCACCGCCCGCGCCGCCGCCGATCCCCGAAAATGCGCCCGCGAAAAATGTGACGCAGCTGGTGATACGCGCGATTCGTCCGGCGCGGGAAATCGAAGTGATGTGCTCGCGGGAGATTCCGGAGTTCGTGCGCGGCGAGAATCTTGGCGCGCGCGTCATCTCGATCGCCGGCCCATGGCGGCGCGACGGCGAATGGTGGCTCGGCTGCACCATGGATGCAGATACGCACGCGGATTCATCGGACCAAAACAATTCCGCACCGCATCGAGGCCTGGAGCTGCATGACGGGCGGATGTTCGGCGCGCATCCGCGGCAAGTATCCGCGGAAAATCTGAAGGCGCTGTCCTCGCTTACGCCGGCGCCCTCGCCCACCTCACATCTCAATGGCGCTTCTGGAACCGCTAAACGAACCGGGAATGAATGGCAGCAATAAATGCGGCTTCATCCGCGATTACTACGAACTCGCGCTCGAAGACGGCGGCGTTTACCGCGTCTTCCGCGACTTGAACTCGCACAAGTGGTTTCTCGACGGCGCCTACGACTGACTAATCGCGCGAATCGCCATGAACTCCGATTACATTGAACTTCGCGCGCGCAGTGCTTTCAGTTTTCTTGAAGGCGCGACGACGCCCGAGGATCTTGCCGCGCGCGCGGCGGAACTCGGCTACAGCGCGATGGCGCTTGGCGATCGCGACGGACTTTACGGCGCGCCGCGCTTTTACCAGGCCGCGAAGGCCGCGGGCATCCGGCAAATCGTCGGCGCGGAACTGACGCTCGACGACGACTCGCGCCTCTACGTCCTCGCACCGGATCGCAAGTGCTACCAGAATCTCTGCCGCATGATCACCGACTCGAAGATGCGCGTCCTCAATCCCGGCGCGCTCGCACGCGACGGCTCCGCCGCGCCGCCCGTCTATCCCGCCAAGGGCGAGAGCCGCATCACGCTCGACGAGCTCGAACGCCACGGCCGCGGACTCATCTGCCTTGCCGGCGGCGTGATGAGCCCGCTGTCGCGGATGCTCGTTCGCGGCGAGGATCCCGTCGAGCTGAGCCGGCGGCTCGCCGGGATTTTCGGCGCGGGAAATTTCTACATCGATTTGCAGCGTCATCTCGACGCCGGCGAGGAACGCCTTAATCGCAAGCTCGCAGCGCTTGCGGGCGCGGCGCGAATCCCGATTGTCGCGACCAACGACGTATGTCACGGCGGCTCGGATCGCAAACTGCTCGACGTGCTGACCTGCATCCGGCTCAAGACCACGCTCGAGGAAGCCGGCCGCGCGTTGTGGATCAACAGTCAGCGCCATCTGAAATCGCCGGCCGAGATGGCCGCGCTGTTTCGCGATCTGCCGGCGCCGTCGCCGCCTCGCGCGCGATAGCCGAGCGATGCGCTTTCCAGCTCTCCGACATGGGCTATCGCTTTCCCGACTATCCGCTGCCGCCGGGACGAAACGCCCGACAGCTATCTGCGCATCCTCACTTATGCGGGCGCGCGAGAGCGATGGCGCGGCGCGATGGACGATCGCACGCGCCGCCAGCTCGAACATGAGCTCGGAATTATCGAGCGGCTCAAGCTCGCCGGCTACTTCCTGATCGTATGGGACATCGTTCAGTTCTGCCGCGAGAATCGGATCATGGTGCAGGGCCGCGGCTCCGCCGCCAACAGCGCCGTGTGCTACGCGCTCGGAATCACGGCGGTGGATGCGGTCAAGATGGAGCTTCTGTTCGAGCGCTTTCTTTCCGAGGAGCGCGGCGAATGGCCCGACATCGATCTCGACCTGCCCAGCGGCGACGATCGCGAGATGGCGATTCAATACGTCTATCGCCGCTACGGCGAGCGCGGCGCCGCGATGACCGCGAACGTGATCACCTATCGAACGAGAAGCGCGGTGCGCGAAGTCGGCAAGACGCTCGGCTTTTCGCCCGAGCAGGTTGACCGGCTCGCCAAGCTCAACCAGGTGTACGAGTTCCGCGACCATCATGACGATCTCGTGGCGCTGCTCAAGCGCGGCGGCGTCGATGCGGAAGCGCCGCGAATCATGATGATGGTCGATCTCGTGCGCAAGATTCAGAGCCTGCCGCGCCATCTCGGGCAGCATAGCGGCGGCATGGTGATCGCCGCGCAGCCGCTCGATGAGATCGTCCCGCTCGAGCCGGCCTCGATGCCCGGCCGCGTGGTGATTCAATGGGACAAGGACGACTGCGCCGATCTCGGCATCATCAAGATCGATCTGCTCGGACTCGGGATGCTGGCCGCGCTGAAAGAGGCGATCCCGATGATCCGCGCGCACGAAGGAGTCGAGATCGATCTCGCGCATCTTCCGCCCGACGATCCCGGCGTGTACGCGATGCTGCGGCGCGCGGATACCGTCGGCGTCTTCCAGGTCGAGAGCCGCGCGCAGATGGCGACGCTGCCGCGGATGAAGCCCGAGCGATTTTACGACCTGGTGGTCGAGGTCGCGATAATCCGCCCCGGCCCGATCGTCGGCAAAATGGTGCATCCCTATCTCGATCGCCGCAACAAACGCGCGCCGGTCGAGTATCCGCATCCGTCGCTCGAGCCGATCCTGAAACGCACGCTCGGCGTCCCGCTTTTCCAGGAGCAGTTGCTGCGAATGGCGATGACGGTCGCCGGGTTCAGCGGCGGCGAGGCCGAGGAGCTGCGCCGCGCGATGGGATTCAAGCGCTCGGCCGAGCGGATGGAAAAAATCGAAGCGCGGCTGCGCGCCGGGATGTTGCGCAACGGCCTGCAAGGCAACATCGCCGACGACATCGTGCGCTCGATCACGTCGTTCGCGCTGTACGGATTCCCCGAATCGCACGCCGCCAGTTTCGCGCTGATCGCGTATGCGTCGGCGTACCTGAAGTACCATCATCCGGCGGCGTTCCTTGCCGCGATGCTGAATTGCTACCCGCTCGGCTTCTATCATCCCTCGACGCTGGTGAAAGACGCCGCGCGTCACGGCGTCATCGCGCTGCCGATCGATGTGACCCGCTCGAACTGGAAATGCACGATCGAAATCGTCGATGGGCGCCCCGCGACGCGCATGGGACTGCGATACGTCACCGGCCTGCGCGAGGAAATCGGACTTCGAATCGAAAGCGAGCGTGCGCGGCGACAGTTCGATTCGATTGCCGATCTTACCGCGCGCGTCGGACCGAACCGCCGCGAGATCGACGCACTCGCTTACGCAGGCGCGTTCGCATCGTTCGGCCTGGCGCGGCGCGACGCGATGTGGAATGCGGCCGCAGTCGAGCGCGATCCCGCGAGCCTGCTTGCGGGCGTGAAGCCGCGCGATAGTGAGGTTCCGCTTGCATCGATGTCGCCGATCGATGAAACGCTGGCGGACTACGCCGCGACCGGCCTCACCGACCGGGCCTCATCTGATGACCTATCTGCGCGACGATTTGACCGCGCGCGGAATTCTGAGCGCCGACGATCTGACGCGCGCCAAACATCAATCGTGGGTGAAGACCGCCGGCGTCGTGATCGTGCGCCAACGCCCCGGCACCGCCAAGGGATTTTTGTTCATCACGCTCGAGGACGAAACCGGCATCGCCAATCTGATCGTCACGCCCGACCTGTTCCAGCAAAATCGCCTGCTGCTGCGCAGCGCGGGAATCCTGCTGGCCGAGGGCGTGCTGCAACAGGTTGACGGCGTGACCGCGATTCGCGCGCGCCGCTTCGAGGAGATCAAGATTCCCGGCACAGTCCCCCCTCGCACGATTTTCATTGATCGACCGAATTTCACATGTCGCCGGCACGCGACCGTGTAACCGGATTTCAGCATTAACGTACATTCAGGTGAGAGCGATGCTGCCAATCAAGGTGACGCTCCATGATTCAAGGAGTATTTTTATGGTTTCGAAGTTGTCTCGCGGTATCGTTCCCGCAGTTATGGCGGTCGCTCTGGTCGCCGCCGTCGCGCATGTCGCTTCGTCGAGTTCAGGCGAGATGGGCGGCCCGATGGGGCATCGCGGTTTCACGGCATGCATGGCGGCATGGACGTGCTCGGCGTTCCGCTTCCGTTGTTGCTGAAGACCGCCAATCTGACTGACGCGCAGAAGCAGCAGATCCACACTATCTTCGAAACCGACGCGCAGCGCGGAAAGCTGAATACCAGCAGCTCAAAACCGCCAAGGAAGCAATCGCGGCCAAGTTCACCTCGACCGGCCCGGTAGCCGCCAGCGACCTCTCCAGCTCGATTTCGACAATCACTCAGCTCACAGAGTCAGATGATGAACGAGCAGATTCAGGACGCGATCGCGATCCGCAACGTGCTGACTCCCGCGCAGCTCGCGCAAATCTCCGCGACCAAGGCCAAGCTCGACTCGATTCACGCCGAGATGAAAGCGCTGTGGGCGCAAAGCGGCGGCACTGGCAGTTCAACCTCGACCCCGACCGAGTAGCAACCAGTTCGGCACCTCCATCGACCAGACGGAGTCGCGGCCATCTGGCTGCGACTCCGCTTCCCTTAAAACCTCCAAACAGGGACGAAGTCCCGCATCCTGGTTCCCTTCACTGGGTGCAGGGGTCACCCCTGCCCAAGGAAGTGTGAAACCCACGGCGGGTTTCACATCAAATAAAGTGATCTACTCCAACTAACCGCATCGCGCCGAAATGCGCTAATCTCCGCGGCAAATGGAGCGGTACCAATGAGACTTAAAGGAAAAGTCGCGCTGATCACCGGCGCTGGCTCTGGAATGGGTCGCGCGGCCTCAGTGTTGTTTGCGCGCGAAGGCGCAAAGGTCGCGGCGATCGACGTAACCGAAGCGTCCGCGGCCGAGACCGCGCGAATGATCAAATCGGCAGGCGGCGAAGCGATTTCGTTGCGCGCCGACGTATCCGACTCGGAAGACGCGCGCGCGATGGTCGAGGAAACCGTCCGCGCATTCGGCGGACTCGACGTGCTCTACAACAACGCCGGAATCGAAGGCGAGTCCGGCTTCATCGCGCAGCTCAGCGAAGAAGCGTTCGACCGCGTGATCGCGATCAACCTGCGCGGCGTATGGCTCGGAATGAAATACGGACTGCCGCGGATTGTCGAGCGCGGCGGCGGCGCGGTGATCAACACCGCGTCGGTCGCGGGAATCGTCGGGCTCAAAGGCGCGGCCGCATACTGCGCGGCCAAAGCCGGCGTGATTTCGCTGACGCGCGTCGCGGCGCTCGAGTACGGGCGCTACAACGTTCGCGTCAACTGCATCTGCCCCGGAGTAATCCACACGCCGATGGTGGATCGAATCACCGGGCCCGACGGACTGCAGCCGAGATTCATCCAGCGCAGCTCGGTGCTGGGCCGCGTCGGCAGCGCAGACGAAATCGCGCACACCGCGCTGTTCCTCGCCAGTGACGAAGCACCGTTCGCCACCGGAGCGCCGTTCATCATCGACGGCGGATGGATCGCAAGTTAGAGAGTTGAAGCACCATGGCCCGCCTGACAGGCAAAGTCGCAATCGTAACCGGCGCCGCGCAGGGAATCGGGCGCGCGATCGCGTCGCGGCTCGCCGACGAAGGCGCCAAGGTCGCGCTGGCGGATATCCAGCTCGATCTCGCCGAGCAGGCGGCGGCGGAAATTCGCGCTGGCGGCGCATCCGCGATCGCGGTAGCGCTCGACGTCACCAAACTCGACGACGCAGATCGCCGCAGCCGATCGCGTCGAGCGTGAACTGGGACCGATCGACATCCTGGTGAACAACGCCGGATGGGACGTCCTCATGCCGTTCGTCGAGTCCACTCCCGAGTTTTGGGACAAAGTGATCGCGATCAATTTTCGCGGCATACTCAATTGCTGCAAAGCCGTCGCGCCCCGAATGCAATCCCGCGGCGCGGGCAAAATCATCTCGATTTCCTCCGACGCCGCGCGCGTCGGCTCGAGCGGCGAAGCAGTCTACGCGGGATGCAAAGCCGCTATCATCGGTTTCTCCAAAACGCTCGCGCGTGAGCTCGCGGCGAGTCACGTCAACGTCAACGTCGTCTGCCCGGGCCCGACCGAGACCCAGCTCCTCAAGAGCGCGATGGCGGGGCGCGACAAAGTTCTCGAATCGATGGCGCGCGGCATCCCGTTTCGCCGCCTCGGGCAACCCGCCGACCTGGCGGGCGCGGTCGCGTTTTTCGCGAGTTCGGATTCAGACTTTGTCACCGGCCAGGTGCTCAGCGTGAGCGGCGGCCTGACGATGGCGGGATGATTGACGCGCAGGGTCCTGGGTGATATCTGAACTATCGTTCAGAACAACGCGCACTTAAAATCAAGGATCCACCATCGATGAGCAACCCCGCGACGACGACCGATATTCGCTTCGCCGGTCCCGACGGCCTGCCCGCCGACTACAAGGACCTTCTGATTCGTATGCTGTCGATCCAGTCGCGCATCGAGTCGGAATACATGCTCGCGCCGGACCGCACGCTCATTAAGCCGCTCGCGTTGGCGCCGACTCCCGAGGACAAAGCCGAGTACGCCGCCTTCTGGTCCGACGAAGTTCGGCACGCGAGTTACTGGATGAAGCTGCTCGAAGACCTCGGCGTCACAGTTGACCGCAAGTTCATGGCGTCGCCGATGCCCATCTACATTTTTGAAATGCGCGACCAGGCCGAGGACTGGCTGGAATACGGACTGTTCAGCTTCTTCGCGGACCGGCAGGGCGCTCACATGGGATTCGAGTGGGTCGGGTGCAGCTACGAACCGCTTGCACGAATTGCGGAGCGCGTGCACAAGGAGGAACTCGGCCACGCCGCGTTCGGCTATCGGCTGATTCGCAGATATCTGCAGCGTGAAGGCGAGCGTGGCCGCGAACTGCTGATCAAGCATCTCTCAAAATGGTATCCCGCCGGACTTGATATGTTCGGGAAATCTGGATCCAAGCGGCAGTTCGACTATGTCCGCTGGGGTCTGCGACGGCGCAGCAACGAGCAGATGCGCGATGAGTTCACCGCGGAGGTCAACAACTTATTGACCAAGCTCGAAATTCCAATTCCCGATCCCGCGGCCGGCCGCCGATTCAGCTAGGTGATGAATTGAAAAAGTCGAGTTTGAAGGAAGCGCCGAAGCGCGTCGCGCGAATCAATCCCGCCTTGCGCGCGATGGCGCCCGACGAGCGTTACGACGCCAATATCGATCACATCCTGCGATCGGCGGCCGCGGTATTCGCCGAAAAGAGTTTCGGCCTCGCATCCATTCGCGACATCGCGGCGCGCGCGCGAATTTCCTTTCCGCGCATCTACTACTACCTCCGCAACAAAGAGGAACTCCTTTACCTGATTTCACGGCGCGCGTTTGAACAGCTGGTCTCGCTCGCAGAATCGCGGATGTCGGAGACCGACGATCCCGAAGAGCGTCTGCGTCTCTTCATCCGCAGTCATCTCGAATACCACATGGGCAATCTCGCCGAGATGAAAGTACTCGTGCGCGAAGCTGATTCGCTGACCGGCCGCTACGCCGCCGACATTGCGAGGCTCAAGCGCGAATACTCGCGCATCTGCCGCCGTCTGCTGGAAGGCTACGCTACGCATCGCAACAAAACTCTCGACCGCGAGCAGACGCGAATCCTCACCTCACTGCTGTTCGGCGCGATGAACTGGTTTTATACCTGGTACGAGCCGACGCGCGACTACGAACAGCGCAGCCGTATCATGGAGGAGTGCTTCCGCATGATCGCCGGGACTTTGTCTGCCCGCTAAGCCCTGACGCGGCAACGACGATGCTCGAAGGATGCGCGCCATTCCCCGCCGAATTCGCAGACCGGTACGTTCACGCGGGAATCTGGCGCCGCGAAACAATCCCCCAAGCGATCGTCGCGGCTGCGCGCGAGCGGCCCGATTCAATCGCGGTCGCCGATTCGACCCGATCCCTCACCCACTCCGAACTTATCGCGGAGGCCGAGACCCTCGCCTCCCTGCTTTCTCACAATGGGATCGCGCGAAACGATCGCATTGTGATTCAACTATCCAATTGTGTCGAATTCGCGACGTTGACCATCGCATGCCTCGATATCGGCGCGCTTCCTGTTATGGCGCTGCCGGCCTTTCGCAGGGCCGAAATCGAGTACCTGGTGTCGGCCGCGGATGCTAAGGCGATCGCCATTCAACCCGAATATCGCGGATTCGATCACGCGGCGCTCGCACGCGAACTCAAGGCTCGGCTCCCGGGTCTGAAGTCTATCCTTTCGACGGCGACGGCCGATGGATGTATTTGGATGCATGAATCGCGCGGCTCATCGCGTACGATCGGATCTTCGACTCACGATCCATTCGATGTCGCATTGTTTCTACTTTCCGGCGGGACCACCGGAATGCCGAAGATGGCACCGCGCACTCACGCCGACTATCTGTACAACGCGCGCGAGTCCGCCGGCACGACGGGACTCACGTCGGACTCGCGCATTCTGATCGCGCTTCCCGCCGCGCACAACTTTCCGCTGGCGTGCCCGGGACTCCTCGGTGCGCTACTCATCGGCGCGCGCACAGTCTTCAGCCAATCAACCAAGGCGGCTGATCTCGCGAACATAATTGAGCGCGAAGAGATTACTCACCTGCCATGCGTGCCGACTATTGCGCTTTCGCTGCTCGACCTTCCGCAATCCTTTCAAGCCAAGCTTGCCTCGCTGCGCGTGATCACGGTCGGCGGTCAGCGGCTCCAGGAGCCGACCGCGCGCGCTCTGAAACGTACCTTCCCGCATCTCGTAGTGCAGCAGGTTTTCGGGATGGCCGAGGGATTGTTATGCTACACGCGCCTCGACGAACGCGACGAGATCGCCTTCACGACTCAAGGCCGCCCACTCTCGCCGGCCGATGAGATCCGAATCGTCAACTTCGACGGAACCGACGTGGAGGCCGGTGCGGTAGGCGAGCTGTGGTGTCGCGGTCCATACACGATTCGCGGGTACTTTCGCGCGCCGGAGCGCAATCGGGAGGCGTTCACCGCCGACGGATTTTATCGGACCGGCGACTTGGTGCGGCTTGATCGGTCGGGCAATCTGGTGGTCGAAGGAAGAATCAAAGACCTGATCAATCGCGGGGGCGAGAAGATCAACGCTGAGGAGATCGAAGCTCACCTCATCGCGCATCCCGCCGTCAGCGCCGCCGCCGTGGTGGCGATGCCCGATGCCATTCTCGGCGAGAAAGCATGCGCCTATGTGTCGATCAGAGATGGGGAGACCTTCGCGCTTTCCGCGATGCGCGGGTTTCTTGCAGATCGCGGTGTCGCGCAATTCAAGTGGCCGGAACGAATCGAGATCGTTGATCAACTGCCGCTCACCAATGTCGGCAAAATACGAAAGTCCGAACTGCGCCGCGACATCACGGAAAAGATCGCAGCCGAGCGCGCCTCGTTGAGTTCCAAACCCGCTGCGCCACAAGGAAATTGATCATGGACGTCGAGAAAGGAACGCGACAGCTCAAAAGCCTGATCGAGAAACTCGAGCGCAACAACCGCACGCTTCGATCGCACCCTACCATCGAGAAGATTGGGCGTGGCGAGTTGTCGATTCCGCAGCTTCGTCACTGGGCGACGCAGCTCTTTATCGGGAACAAGGCCCACAATGCAAATATCCTCGGCCTCATCTACGCGAAGTGCGACGACTTTCCGGCGCGCAAGGCGATCGTGGAAAATCTTATCGAAGAGGAACTCGGCCGCGTCTCCGGCGCCAATCGATCGCATCCCGAACTCTACCTCGAATTCGGCGAGGCCATCGGAATACCGCGCGCCGAATTGCTCAACGCGAGCATGACCGCCGACGCGACTGCGATGATGCATTGGATGTACTGGCTGGCCGAATCGAAACCGTGGTACGTCACGCTGGCCGGAATCAGTCTCGGCTCCGAGCTGTTTAACCCCGACGCGTACGTTCGCGTGATCGACGGTCTGAGCCGCCACTACAAACTCTCCGATGACGCGCTGCTGTTCTTCAGCGTTCACGTCAAGGTGGACAAGGATCACGGCGACTCGAGCGCTGGTTCGATATTCCGCGCGATCCCTGAAAGCGCCGCGGCGGAGACGCTGTGGGCTGTCGAGACCCATATCGAGCTGATGCGTCGTCTGTGGTCTGACATCAACCCGCCGCTCGCGTGAGCTCCGCGCTTAACGCCGCAGGTCCTGGATTATCTCCTTGAGCACGCCGCGATCGTGATCGGTCTTCACCGGCATGTCGAATGAGAGCCGGTTCACGCCTGCGAACCGTTTCTTAATCACGCCCGCGATCTCGTCGTAGGTGCCGACCGCCGCGAACGCGTGCACCATCTCGTCGGTCACCAGCTTCGCCATTTCGGGCCACTTCTGTTGCACCGAAAGTCTGTGCAAATTGTCGGCGGTGTCGCCCCATCCGTCGATTTCAAAACTGGAACGATACGAGCGGGTCGAGCCATAAAACGCGATCGTCGATTTCATGCCGCTGACGGCGCGGGCGAGCGAGTCCTGGTCTTTTGCGGCGCAGAGAAAGCCGCCGCCGCCAATTTGAAAATCGCTCCATTGCGCGGCGGGCCGGCCCGACTTCTCGAATCCTTTTTTCAGGTTCGGGAACGCGATCTGATCGAGATATTTCCGCGTGACGATTCCGTGCAGGCGCACACCTTCGCAGACTTCACCGGCAACTTGCAGCATCCGCTCCTGGACGGCGGCGATTAGCACCGGGATATTCGGATTCGAAACCGGCGGCGGTGCGAAGTTCGGCGTCATCAGCGAAAGATTGTAGTGCTCGCTCTGAAAGTTGAAGGGCTCGCGGATCTGCCAGGTTCGCCAGCACGCGCGCATCGCGCCGACATAGTCCTTCATCCGCTGCGCCGGCTTCGACCACGGCATCCCGAAGCGTCGCATCACGTGGCCTTTCACCTGCGAGCCGAGTCCGAGAACCAGCCGCCCGCCGCTCATGCGCTGCAAATCCCATGCGGTGTACGCGGTCGCGACCGGACTCTTTGTGAAGGCAAGCGCGATGCCGGTCGCAAGCTCAATCTTCGACGGCTCCTGCGCCGCGATCGCTAGCTGCAGATACGGGTCGTGCTGCGTCTCGACCGCCAGGATGGTGTCGTAGCCGAGCGAATCGGCGTCGCGCACCTGGTCGCGAATCGTGCTCCAGGTCGGCTCGGGCCGTTTGCCGCCGTCCTGCATGTCGGGAGTGTACGGCGTTCCGAGATGAAGGCCGCGTTCGACTTTTACATTTGTCATTCGGGTCTTATCGCGTCACGAGGCTTGGAAAGTCAACCTAACCCCTAAACCCCTTTTTTCGGGCCCATCGTGGGAAGGGGAACCGGTCGTTTAAGAGAAAAGAAAGACGCAGAGTTTTTCCTCAGGTGACCGAGATGCCGGGCGCGGGGAATTTTCGGCACATTTCCGTGACGGCGGCTGCGATGCGTCTCAGTGCAATTTCGTCGCCGGCGTGCGCGATCGCCTCGTCCATAAATTTCGCGATCTGCCGCATCTCGGCGTCGCCCATCCCGCGCGAGGTTACCGCCGGCGTGCCGAGGCGAAGTCCGCTCGGACTAAACGGCTTGCGCGGATCGTATGGGACGGTGTTGTAGTTGCAGACGATTCCGGCCGCGTCGAGCGCCTTCGCGCCCTTCTTGCCGATCACTTTCTTGTTCGTCAGATCGACCAGGATCAGATGGTTGTCGGTGCCGCCCGAGACGAGGCTGAATCCGCGCGCGAGCAGTTCATCGGCGAGCGTCTTCGCGTTGCTCACGACTTTTTTCGCGTACGCCTTGAACTCCGGCGTCGATGCTTCCTTCAGCGCAACGGCGATCGCCGCGGTCGTATGATTGTGCGGACCGCCTTGCAGCCCCGGAAAGACCGCCTTGTCGATAGCGTCGGCGTATTCGTTGCGGCACATGATCATCGCGCCGCGCGGGCCGCGCAGTGTTTTGTGCGTGGTCGTCATGATCACGTCGGCGTACGGCGCGGGATCGGGATGCACGCCGCCGACGATCAATCCCGCGACATGTGAAATGTCGGCGAGCAGCAACGCGCCGACCTCCTTCGCTACTTCGCTGAAGCTCTTGAAGTCCCACAGTCGCGGATACGCCGTGCCGCCGGTCACGATGATTTTCGGCCGCTCCTTGCGCGCCAGGTCGCGGACCTTGTCGAAATCCACGACCTGACTTTCGCGATCCACCACGTACTGCGCCGAGCGCCAAAACGTGCCGGTGATGCTGACGGGCCATCCGTGCGTCAGATGCCCGCCGTGCGGAAGCGCGAGGCCCATGATGGTGTCGCCCGGCTTGAGCAGCGCGAAATATACCGCGACGTTTGCGGGCGAGCCGGAGTACGGCTGAACGTTTGCGTGATCGACTTTGAACAGCGCCTTGGCGCGATTGACGGCAAGCGTTTCGATCTGGTCGACGTTGCGTTGACCCTCGTAGTAGCGGCGTCCCGGGTAGCCTTCGGAATACTTGTTAGTGAGAATCGAGCCGGTCGCTTCCAGCACGGCTTTCGAAACGTAATTCTCCGACGCGATCAGCCGCACCGAGTCGATCTCGTAGCGCTCTTCATCCTTGATGAGCTGATAAATTTCCGGGTCAGTTCGCTTGAGTTCGTCCACACCGCACCTCCATTGCCGTTATTCGGATGAGCCTACAGTCGCGAGCGGAGCGAGGCAAAACTCGAAAAGAAGTATGCACTGAGTTCTCTCAAGGCCGTTTTGAAAACGCGGCGTCGAATGCTTGTTCGAGCGCCGCGTTGGTTCCGCGGACTTTTTCGACGACGCTTTTGGCCCAATCGAAGTATTCTCGTCTTCGTTGCAAGGACCATCCTTTAGGCGGATCGCCGACTACATCTCTCAGATTGCAGGTCTTGTCCGCAAGTTTGATCAGTCGCGCGCGGCGGGAGAGAGTTGACGCGTGCTCGATTTGAAGCCGCTTGCGTTGTTCGCTGAGTATAGTTTTGTCGTCCGAGACTTCGGCGACCAATTTCGAAACTGTAGAGCCGAACTCTTTTTCGAGCTCACGCAGGGTCGTCGGTGTGTCTTCGACGGTGTCGTGAAGAATCGCGGCAAGGATTGTCGCGGTATCGGTGACATTGCCGACATTCACCAGCAAGTTCGCGACCGCGATCGGATGATTGATGTAGGGAATCGGTTTTTCGCCTTTGCGAGTCTGATGCCGATGCTTGTGAGCCGCGAAGGTCAGGGCGTTGAAGAGCAAGTTCGATTTCGCCAATTGCTTACCCATCACTCGTCGCTATCCGGGAACACAGCGCCTGTTGAGGCCCAGATTGAGCCAAATTTGTGAAAGGTCGATTGAGGTAAAACGTCAATTTATACTATTAGTAGTGGTTCTGCGACAGGCATGCCACTATGGGTGGGTTCGTTCGGTCAAATATGTGTTTCACGAAGCGCGTGTTGTCGAGCGTCGAGCGGACCTGCGAGTGGGGAGAATCCTGACTGTTGGCCATACCTTGAACGGTACCACGTCGGGCGCTTGCGGGGCAGGCTGAAAAGGGCATCCCTTGTGAATCGCTTAGAATAGGGACGAGGAAAAATATTCAATCTAATTTGAAACCCGCCGTGGGTTTCAAACTTCCTTGGGCAGGGGTGACCCCTGCACCCGGTGAAACGCTGGCGTGATTTTCAGTGCAAGTCGGGGGGCGTTACTTTGGCGATCCAGGCGCGATAGTTGCCGTCGTAGCCGACGGCGAGTTGGCGTTTGCGAACGTGTCCGAGCAGTCTCGCGACCTGCTCCGGCGCGATCCCTGGCCGCGCATTGAGCGCGCCCGCGATCTTCTCGCCTGAGGCGGCCGCATCTTTGCGCGCGCCTTCCGCAAGCTTGAGTTCCTCGTTCGACAAGCCCAGATAAGTCTCGGCGACGAGCGTTCCGATCTCGCTTCCGCTGTCGAGCGAATCTTTGATGTTGCCCTTCCCGGTCAGCACGTTGCCGGCTGCGAACACGGCGGTCGGGCCATCCATCAGCAACCCGATCTTCTGATCGACGTAAGTATAAACTTCGCCCTTGTGCGGAATTCCGGGAATCGGTTCCGGGATGCTTCCGATCGAACTGACCGTCAGTTGCGCGCGCGCGGACTCCGCGGCTTGATCCACGATTCGCACTTGTCCGTCCACGACTTCGGTGCGGCTGAAATTAACCCCGACCATCGAGCCGTTGTCCACGATCACGCCGCTGGGCGCGCGCAGCTCCTGGAACTCGAACAAAAATTTGCGCTGCGCCTTGTCGAGGATCTTCGCGCGCGCCTGCCTGAGCGCGTCGGCGCGTTTCGCAGGCGCGTCGGGAGGAATGTCCGACAGCGGCATGTCGAGTATGCGCCGGCGGTAGTACAGCTTGCACGGTGCGACGCCCAGGTCGGCGTACTTCAACCCGCTCGCATTCAGGACAGGCTCGATTCCTTCGCGCTCGAGCGCGAGCATGTCGCCCGCGATGCCGCGCGCCTTGAGCGCGGCCAGCGTCGTCTCGATTTGCAGGACTTTGACCACGTCGATCGATGCGAGGCCGCCGCCCACGACGATCGCGCCTGGAGTCAACGCGTAGCGCGGGCCGTTGTAGTTCTTCTCCGGGTAGTGGTTGAACCAGTAGATGAGCTTGTTCTGATAGACGAGGCCGCGATCGATGAACTGGTCCGCGCCCTCAACCGGGAACGGGCGGTCGCGCCATGCGCCATGGGTCAGCACGATCCCGCTGAGTCCCCAGTTGGTCCGCAGGTCTTCGAAATCGAGCTCGCGCCCCATCCGCGTCATCGGCACGTACTCGATATTCGGATGGTCGAGGCGGCGGTTGATTTCTTCGTACTCGTCCTTGCGCTGCTTGACGTGCCATCGCGGCAAGCCGTCTTCGATTTTTCCGTACGGCCGCGGGTTCTGTTCGAAGACAATCACCAGCGCGCCGCGCTCGGCGAGGATTCGGGCAATTTCCGAGCCGGCAGTCGCGGCGCCGACCACGGCAATCACGTGCCGCGGCGATTTGTTTTGTGCGTCGTTCATAAGGGTATATTTGATTAGCGTCTGCGGGGCCTTCGTGCAATGGAAAACGCGCACGGCGCTGCGGGAGGCCGAACGCGGCCGGCAGTTCGTCTTGCGCGCATGAAATTCTCATGGTTTTGTTAGCGCTTGTGATGAGAACGATCCGGACTGTGCTTCAGCCATTTCGAAAAATCGCGATCGTCTGGTCGCTACTGCTGTTGGTGGGATGCGCTCCGGCTCTCGCCAACCACGCGGCAGGCGGCGGCACCGATACGGCCGAGGGCGAACAGCACGACGTTCCATACCCCGCGAATGATACGTTCGTTCTCACGCAGGATGTGCTGCGCGGCGAAGGCGTGCTGTTCGAGGTGAAACCCGACGACAAGCTGGTGACGCTGTGGAAGGACGCCGACACGGGGCCCGGCGTGCTCGGCAGCCTGGTCGGAGTGCATCCGCGGTATCGCTACGAGATCGAGGTGGTGGCGAGCAGCCCTCGCAGCTCGCGAATAGTGGTGAACGTTCGCGCCGAGGATATCCCGGATCAGGACGTCGCCAAGTACAATCCCACGACGCGCCTGAACCTGTTCGGCAAGTTCGACGAGCTTGCGGCGAAATTCCCGCCGTCGGGCGGCACGCCAAAAGAGGGGGGCGTCAACTACGCGCTGCTGCCGAACGAAGACTTGAAGGGTCTGGCCAAGCGAGCGACCGGCAACGAGAACAATTGGCGTGAAATCGCGCAGGACAACGGCCTGAAATCGCCCGGCGATGCGGCCAATCTGCCCAGCGTCTGGATAAGGAACACCCTGCTGAGCGAATCAAAGAAAAGTGCCCCCGGGGACAATTGACCCCAAGGGCAAAATCGAGCCGTACCGTGAAAAATCTACTGTCGGAAAAATCGATGCCCGCCCGAGAGCACCCGGGCGGGCATCGAAACTACCGTTGCGCTATCGCAGGGGATCAATCGTTAGGGTAGGATGCCTCGCTTGGGTCGTATTCCGGGCTCAGTCCCGCAGGACTTACGGCAGCGACCACGGCCAGGAACTGTTCGAACGTCATCTGGAGATTCAGAAAACCGCCTTGGCAGAAAACCCATCCATAGTAGTCCAGAATCTCGTCGGGGATCATCACCGGCAGGCGCGGCAAGGTTGAAACGACTGGAAATGGACGTGGTTCGCCCGGGTTGATGTTATCCCATACGGCAGACTGGTCGGGATCTCCGTCCGACTCGACCGCGCTTACTTCCCGCAGCGGAACTACTTTTCCTCTCGCAGCAACTCGATTCATAGGCAACAAAAACCTCCGGCTTCCCCCATCCATGGCCAGTGATACGAGTGCCAATTGTAAAGACCAAGCGGCGAGCCGGTCAAGGAGCAGCTTAGACATGAATTCACCTGTTGACGGTTTCGTAGCGATGAATTTCGACTTTCCCCGATGTTTCGCTTGTGCTGTAAAGGCTTGATAATATTATGTTTTCTGTATTTCAGGCGATTGTTCTCGGCATCGTTCAGGGCTTGACCGAGTTCCTGCCCGTCTCCAGCTCGGCTCATCTTATATTGATACCTTGGATACTCAATTGGCAGGATCCGGGGCTCGCCTTCGATGTAGCACTTCATCTTGGGACGTTATTGGCGCTGTTAGCCTTCTATTGGCGGGAATGGCTCGACATGGGTTTGTCTCTGGCCAGCGGCAATAAGCTCCCGCGCCGCCTGCTGTTCCTGTTGATAATCGCGTCGGTCCCAGGTGCAATCATCGGCGTACTGCTCGAAAAGCAAGCCGAGACAATCTTTCGCGCGCCGGTGCTGATCGCCGGCACAATGGCCACACTTGGGCTTCTTTTGTGGGCCGCTGACGCGATTGGCAAGAAAAAGCGGCGAATCGAGGACCTGACCGTCCTCGACGCCGTCCTGATAGGCCTGAGCCAGGCGCTGGCGATTATCCCCGGAGTGTCGCGCTCGGGCGCGACGATTACCACCGCCCGCATGCTCGGCATCGAGCGCGCCGACGCCGCCAATTTCTCGTTCCTGATGGCGACGCCGATTATCGCCGGCGCCGGCATGCTCGAGATACACAAGCTCTTTCACACCGGCCTCGCCGCGCAGCTTGGATGGGGCTTTGCCGCGTCAGCGGTCTTCGGTCTGCTGGCAATAGTCGGGCTGCTGAGGTACCTGCGAACCCACACCTACCGGCCGTTCGCGATTTACCGAATCGTGTTGGCGGCGATCGTTGTTGCGATCGCATTGGCGCGAGCGTAGTCGATGCCGGACCAGATCCCGGCAGGTTCCATACACCAAGCCGCCGCATCCAACCAAAACGAAACGGCCCGTCGCGCGCGAGCCTTCCAGGTCGGCGTGACGCTATGCATCATCAACACGATCATCGGCGCCGGCCAGCCCGTCATCACGCGATGGGGGGCAGTCCATCTCGATCCGCTGCTCTTCTGCACCGGCGCCACCACGTTCGCCGCGATTTGCACGATCCCACTGCTGCACTTCGGCGGCGAGTTGCGCTTGATCGTCGACCCGCGCTATCGCGGCCGGCTGTTCTGGATCGCGATGGCGGGAACGGTGATGACGAGCCTCACGCTGACCTACGGGCTCACCCGCATCGGCGCAGTCGCGGGAGTGCTGCTGCTGCAAACCGAACCGGTCTATTCGCTGGTGCTCTCGACGATCTTCGTGGGCGAGCGGCCGTCAGCGCGCCAGATGCTCGCGACCGCCACCATCCTGGTCGGCATCGGTTCGGTGTTTGCAGGCGGCGGTTCATTTTCACCGCTGTGGGCCTCGGCCATTATTTTCACGACGCCTCTGTTTTGGCAGACGTCGCACGTGATGGGACTCAAGCTGATGCCGCCGTTGACGCCGACCTCGATGACCGGGGGCAGGTTTCTCTATGCGTCGATCGTCCTGAGCGTGATGCTGCTGCTGTTCCGCCGCGAATCACTGGCGCAACTCGCGGATCCGACGACGCTCGGCGTGATCGTCGTCACCGGCTTCTTCGTTTATTTTCTGAGCGGACTGACGTGGTACGGCGCAATCAACCGGCTCTCGCTGGCGTGGACGACAGCGCTGGTCATCCCCGGCATCCCGATACTTTCGATTTTGTTCGCGGTGATGTTTCTTGGCGAGCGCGCGACTCCGCGCGAAGTCGTAGGCATTCTGATTTCAGTCAGCGGCGTGCTGTTTCTGGTGCTCGGCGCCGATCCGCATCGCAAGCAGCCGGCCGGCGAAGCCGCCGAGGCAATCCACGAACCCATGATCTGATTCCTGTCGCGCATTTGACTCTGTGACTCGGCTGGTCTTTAGTGACCCACAGGTGCGCGCGCAGAAATCGCGCGCATATCGAACTCAAATAAAAACAAGACGAGGAATTCTTCATGGCCCGAATGATCAGACACGAAAAGAACGCGCCCTACGAAGTCCCGGAAGGCACCGAGTTGCCGATTTACATCTGTGCGTGCGGACTTTCGAAGAACAAACCCTTCTGCGACGGCTCGCACAAGAAAACGCGCGACGAAAATCCTACCGACGTCTATATATACGACGACATGGGCCGCGCCCGCGTCAAAACCGAATACTAGTCGCTCCGCGCAGTTGCTCTCCGCGATTGTCCCCTTCCCCCATCGGAAGGGGTTAGGGGTCAGGGTTTCCCTACCCATTCCAATTGAAAATCACTGAAGAGATTACGCGCGCCGACTCCGAACCCGCCTCCGCGCCCGCATCTGGAGCGCTCCGCGAGTCCGCGACTCCGCAATGGCTCGAATCTATAGCCGAGCCGCGGCTGGCGTGGCCTATCCTGCTGATCTTCGGGGTCGCGCTGTATCTCGTGAACCTCGGCGGCTATCCGCTCTACACCAAGGGCGAACCGCGCGAGGCTGTCACCGTCTTCGACATCGTGCACGGCGGCGGCGTGATTCTACCGCAACGCGCCGGCGTCGAAATTCCCTCCAAGCCGCTGCTGATGCACTGGATGGCGGCGCTTGTCTCGATCGTCGCCGGCGGCGTGAACGAATTCACCGTGCGCATCCCGTCGGCGGGCCTCGCCATCGCTGGCGTCATCGTGTGCTACTTCTACGTGCGCCGCCTGTTCGACAATGTGACCGCGCTCTTCGCCGCGCTAGTCCTCGGCACCACGTTTCAGTATCTGCAAACCGCGACCGGGGCCCGCGTCGACATGACGCTGACCTTCTTCATGGAGGTCGCGTTCTTCGAGTTTATTCTTATGGCCGAGGAATTGACGCGCCGCCGGATGCTGCTCTACGTCGCGATCGCACTCGCCGTTTTGACCAAGGGCCCCATCGGGTTGATTCTCCCGGGCTTGGTTGCCTTGATTTGGATCGTCGCCGAGAAGCGATGGTCTCTACTGCGCCGAATGAGCCTCGTGCGCGGTGCGATCGTCGTGCTGATGCTGGCGGGAGGATGGTACGTCGCGGCGCTGATCGAAGGCGGCCCGGATTTTTTCCGCAAACAGATTCTCACCGAGAACCTGTTGCGCTTCGCCGGCGGCGGCAATTTTCACGAGGGCCACATTCATCTCTTCTATTACATGGAACTGGCGCTGCTCGCGGGCTTCATGCCATGGACGATTCTGATCCCCATCGTCGGCGTCGAGGCCGCGCGCGCGCCGCGCGCAATAGAGCCGCGCCTCAAATACATCTTCGTCTGGTTCGCCGTGGTGCTGATCTTTTACAACCTCCCGCAGAGCAAGCGCGGCGTTTACCTGCTCTGCATGTATCCCGCTTTCGCGACACTGCTTGCGATCTATGTTCGACAGACCGTGGTGCGACCGGAGCCGGCGCGCGCCTGTGTCCACGCGGTTGCGCGACTGTCGGGCGTGGCGATGATTCTGATCGGCGGCGCCTGCTTGATTGCGCTGACTATGATCGTCGCCCGTCCGGCGGTGTTCGCCGAGTTGCTGCAGGCGGCGGCCATTCGTGCACCCGCCTTTCCGCGCGCGCTGGCATCGGCTATCGCACGTAATGCGTTCCTGGCACTTATCTTGCCGATCGCGGTCATTGCAGTCGGCGTCTGGCTGCTCGTGACGGAGACACTGCTCGAACGAATGGTGCTGGCCATCGCTGCGGCGATGGTTTTCATTACCGTAGCGGTCAACGTCGTCGTCGTCCCGGCCATCGCGAACACGCTCTCGCTGAAGGACTTTACCGATCACGCAATGAAAGTGGTGGACGGTAGGCCGGTCGGCTATCTGAATGCGCTCAACTACGACGTCGCCTTTTACAGCCGCCGCACAATTCCGATCGTCTCACTGGGAGATCCTGACGTGCCCGAATACCTGATCGTCTTTCGCGCACTCTTCGACTCGCTCGCCGCCTCGAAGCGGAACCGTTTCGACATCGTGATGGTTTCCAATCCAACTTCGCTCGACGGCACCGATGACATGCTGCTGCTTCGCCGGCGCGGTTCGTCGAAGCCGCCGGCCAAGCCCGCCGACAGCTATATTGAAGCCGGAAATTTCTAGGACGGGCTCTCTCTTCGAATCTCCGCAACCGCCTTCGCCAGCCGCGGCAGCGCGTCCGCCGATCCTCCGCGCAGGCTGACATCGCAAATCCGCGTGATCTCCGACTCGTACAGGTTCACTTCGACCAATAGTGCCGCCGCGCTGTTTCACTTCAAGCGCAAAGCCCGCCGCAGGATATACCGTCGCCGACGTACCCGCGACGATCACCAGGTCCGCGCGGGCGGAATGCTCCGCGCACTTGTTCAGCACGTCGATCGGAATCGGCTCGCCAAACGAAACCGTATCGGACTTCAACAGACCCGCGCATCGCGGACAGGACGGCGGCAGCTTCTCCAGGCTGATGGCGTCGCTGTGAAACCGCGTCGTGCAATCGAGGCATCGAATCAAAGTCCAGTTGCCGTGAATTTCCGCGAGCGCCTTTTGACCGCCTGCCGATGCAGGTCGTCGACGTTCTGCGTGATGACGAAGCGGATCACTCCCAAATTTTCCAGTTCCACCAGCGCGAGATGCCCCGGGTTCGGCCGGGCAACAGCGAGCGGTTTGTAGAGCTCGTCGTTGCGTTTGCTTAGCCGCTCTTCCCAGGCCTTCTTCGGATCGGCCATGAAGCGCTGAAAGCCATTCATCGGCGGCTCGCCGTACTTGGTCCACAACCCGCCCGGTCCGCGAAACGGCGGAATTCCGCTTTCGACGGACATCCCCGCACCGGTGAGCGCAATCGCGTATCGCGCCGCAAGGATCGCGCGCGCCGCTTCGCGAATTTCCTCGTCGCTCGCTCTCTCGCCCAGCTTTGCCATCTGGAATCCACCCTCCGCCTCGAAAATCTCACATAGTCAGTCCGCCTCAACTGACTACGCACGAAATGAATGTAAATGCATACACCGCCAGCCCTTCTGCCTCGGCGCGAATAGTTACTGCGCCCGAAACCACCGACTCATTCGATACGAGACTGTACATCCGCGGACTGTCCACGGTGACAAATCCGCGCCCGCCTTCGAATTTCACATCGTCGCCGGCACGCTGCGTGCCTTCGAGCGTAATCTCCGTGCGTACGCTCGCGCCGGCCGGCGGCGCCATCACCAGGTTGACGTCCTTGGCTGTGTACCTAAGCGAAAGCTGCAGCGCCGGGCCCCTCGCTGCGCGCGCTTTCCTGCTCTACCCGCCATATACCAGCAAGATAGCTCATGCCCTCAACGTGTGGGCCCGCATCGCGATAGTCGTGCGGCCCATCGCGCATCACGCCTTCGGGATTTCCGAAATTGCCGCGCGCGTAACCGAGATACAACTCGGGCGTTACGCGATAACAGACCGCGCCGGGATGATCGCTGTCGCGCAACGGCTCCATTGGCGGCGGCAGGCTGGCGGCAGGATTCAGTTCGCGGAGCAAACCCTGAATAGCTACTTCGGTTTCCTGGTACGCTCCTTCGCCGAAGTGGTAATAGCGAATGCGCCCCTTCGCATCGACTAAGTATTTGGCCGGCCAGAAACGATTCGAATACGCGCGCCAGATTGAGTATTCGTTGTCGAGGACGATTGGGTATTGCAGGCCGAACCGCGCCGCAGCTTCTGCGACGTGCGATCCCTCGCGCGCAAAGGAGAACTCCGGCGCATGCACGCCGACAACTACCAGCCCGCTATCCGCGTATCGCTTGTTCCACGCCACCACGTAGGGCAGCGTCCGGATGCAATTGACGCAGGTGTAGTCCCAGAAATCGACCAGCACCACCGCCTTGTCGTGCAATGCCTTGAGGCTAACCGGGCCGTGCTGAATCCATTGCCCGCCATCCAGTTCGGGCGCCAATACTGTCTCGGACAATTGTGGCATCTCGATCTCCTCGCAACCTCTTACGCCAGCGGCGCCGTCGCGGATTGTTCGGAGCGTAGCACAGCCCCCTTTTCAGCTCGAAGTGGATTTGACGCTTCGTCATGTGCGCGCTAGTCAATCGCTCGTGGATGAATCCTCGCACGTCAAAGTAATTGCGATCGAATCGCCGGCCGACTTGCAGCGTGCCTTCGCGATTCGACGCCGTGTTTTTATCGAAGAGCAGCGCGTGCCCGAGGAAATCGAGATGGACGCCGAGGACTCGAACGCATTTCACGCACTGGCGATTCTTAACGGAGTCGCGATCGGATGCGGCAGGATGGTCGAGCACGGCGCGGGCGAAGTGAAAATCGGCCGAATGGCTGTCCTGCGGGAGTTTCGGAACACCGGAGTCGGCGCTCACATCCTGCGCTTCCTGATCGATCGCGCCCGCATGCGCGGCTTCCGCAAAGCAATCCTGCACGCGCAACTCGCGGCGGAAGGCTTCTATCTAAAGGAAGGATTCACTCCGGTGGGCGGCGTCTTCGACGAGGCAGGCATCGCGCATCGCAAAATGGAACGCGATCTCTAGCATCAGCAGGTCAAACACTCGCGGCGAACTCTTCGATCACGCGCGCAACCGCTTCGGGCTGCTCCAGGATCACGTGATGATGCGCGCCGGCAATCGTCACCAGCCGCGCATTTGGATTCGACGCGCGCGCACGCTCGGCACCCTCCGCCGTCATGATGCGGCTGTGCTCGGCGCGCACCAGCATCGTGGGAATCCTGATTGCCTCGATCGTCTCGAGCATATCGAGCCCGTCGCCGCCGAGAAAACTTTCGCGATCGAACTTCAG
This sequence comes from uncultured delta proteobacterium, assembly GCA_963805315.1. Lineage (GTDB taxonomy): Bacteria > Desulfobacterota > Binatia > Binatales > Binataceae > Binatus. The sequence goes on along the minus strand of CAWDTQ010000015.1, from coordinate 94,029 downwards.
CGTCCACCGCCCTTCCTCCGTGCGCGCCAGACTCTTCTCGGCGATCTCATGCAGCACTTCGTCCGCGATGCCGCCTTCGTTCGGCATCAGGCGAAAGCGAGCCTTCGCAGTCGCCAGATCCGGATAGGTCACCACCGGGATTCCCTTAAGCCGCCGCAAATATCGATCGCGCCCGCGAGTCGAGGTGACCGCGACGTCGATCGCCATCGCGGCGCGCGCGCTCTCCGGATGATTCCGCGCGAACGCCAGCACGTTCAGGCCGCCCATGCTGTGACCGACGACGACCGGCTTCGATTCATTCGCCGCCACGTGCGCGACGAATCTCGCAATGTCGTTGGCGTAGTCGGACGGCGAGTACGCAGCCGGCCGCGCCCACTCGCTGTCGCCATGCCCACGCTGGTCCAGCGCGAGTAGCCGGTAGTCCGGCGCAATCGCGCGCGCGACCGGTTCCCACCACCACGCATTCGCCGAGTTGCCGTGCAGCAGGACGATCGTGCGCGGCGCGCGTGGATTCCACTCGAGGTAATGCAGTCGCGGAGAACCTTCGAGCAGGTGGCTGTGCGGCGTCGTCATTTCAACCCATCGACAAATTCCCGAATTACTTCGATCAGCGCCGTCGGATTGTCGAGCATGACGTGATGATACGAGTCATCGACTTCCGCCAGCCGCCCGTGTGCAAGTTGCGCGACCATTTTTGTGGCAACCTCGCGATCCAGCAACGGGCTCTTTGCGATCTTCACGATCAGCGCCGGGCATGCGATGCGATGCAACGACTTCCACACACGCGAGGGCTCGCGAATCATCGTGCGCCGATCGAGCTTGTGCACCCAGGCGCCGTCGTCGTCGCGCCGGAAGCTGTGGCGCGCAACATGATCCAGAATTTCTTTTTTTGCCAGCGTCTCACGCGGCAGGACCTTGAAGTTCAGCACCGCCTCGTCGAGCGATTCGAATCGGCGCGCCGGCTTTTCCGCGATCGACTGCAGAAATTCGATCGCGCGCTCCGGGTAGTCGGGCGGCGGATCGAGCGCCACGATCGCGCGCAATTTTTCGCTGTGTTCCGCCGCGTAGGCAAGCACGTTATGCGCACCCATCGAATGCCCGACCAGAATCGGCGCGCCGAATCCCCACCGGTCGATCACTTGATCGAGGTCCGACACGTAATGCCGTGAGCCATACGCCCAATCCGCCGCCCACTCGCTCTCGCCATGCCCGCGTTGATCGAGCGCCAGCACGTGAAAATCCCCGACGAACGCGGGCGCCACAAAATCCCACCAATGCGCGTGCGCGGAACCACCGTGCAGAAACAGGAGCGGCGGCTTGCCCTCGCCTCCGTAGTCAAGACAATTCAGCACGAGATTGTTGGCGGTAAAGCGACGCGCATTCATCGATCGCCTGAAATTTCGGTTTTCATCCGCAAGCCGCTGCCGCCACCCGAACGCATAATACCTTTGCAGCGCGCGCCTTTCATGCCACCATTTAAGTGCTGATCCCTGACTATCGCCTGAAGCCATGCGAGATCGAACCGCGCTGAAACCGCTAGCTCTCGTCGCCGCATTGATGCTTGCGCTCGCCTCCGTTCCTTTCACGGCGCGCGCCCAGGACGCCAACTCCGCCAAGGCCCACGCGCTGGTCGATGCGGCAATCAAGATGACCGACAGCGACGCCGCCGTAAAGCTGCTGTGGCAGGCCACCGACATCGATCCGACGCTCGGTGACGCCTACGTTTATCTCGGCCTCTACTACAACTCGCGCTCCGACTTCACCAACGTCGTCAAGGTCTATCAGAAGCTCGTCAAGTATCAGCCCAATCAGGTAAGCGCCTATCTGAATATCGGCGAGGCGTACATGTCGTTTTCGCCGCCGAAGACCGACGACGCGCTGGTGTATTATCGCAAAGCGTACGAACTCGATCCCAAGAATTCTTTCGCCGCGCTCAGGATTGGAGAACTACTCGAGCAGCAGGGGAATCGCGACGACGCGCTCAAGTTTCTGAAGATCGCGCTCGGCGACAGCGCGAAGAATCCAACAATCGCATCGGAAGCTGAAAAGACCCTCAAGCGCATGGGCGCCCTCTAGCGCTCGAATGACCAGCGTGTCGTAGCTCATTGTAGATAAATACAACAAGTAGTTTCGTGGCGGCATTAGTGGTACGCTGAGACCGCCAACTCTGGAGGGGTCTACGATGCGAACGCCAATCGGCTTGATTGCTCTGTCAGCCACTTGCCTGCTGGCCGCCAGTTGTGTCACCGCCTATCAGCCCGAAGGCATCTCGGGCGGGTATTCGGACAAAGTGCTGGCCGGCAATACGGTGCAGGTTACTTTCCGCGGCAACCGGCTAACCACGCCGGAGACTGTTCACTCCTTTCTGCTCAGAAGGTGCGCCGAGGTGACTCTGCAAGACGGTTACAATTACTTTGGGGTGGTACACGAAGAAACACCGAATGAAGGAACCACCGACAACTTCGGCTCGAAGGTCGGCACCGCGACGATCGAAATGTACCAGGGCAAACCCCAGGGCGACGCTCACGTCTATGACGCATCCTTGTTACTTCGGAAGCTCCTTGCCGATCAAGGTGAGAGTGAGGAGCCGCTGGCTGCCGACCTTGCAAGCACCGGCGCAATGCCGCCGCCGATTCCAGGCGCGGGCATACCGTCAAATAACGTAGCGAACGGAACCGCGGCGTCCGCGTCGCTACCGCTGGCAAACCCGAATGCCCTGAGCAACCAGCCGGTCCTTTTCGAGCACTGGTAGGCGTGCCGGCCTAGTTCTGAGGCGTAGGCGGCGAGGGCGGAGTAGCAGAAGGCGGCGCGCCTCCTTCGGGCGGCATGTCGTCGCCATGATCATGGTCGCCATGCCCGCGATGCGTCCACGGCTGCGTGAAGTCGCGATCGAATATCTTCTGCTGGTCGGACGTCAGCACACCGCGAATCTGGCCGAGTCCCTGCCAGAACATCTCATGCCGCTTATGATCGAAATCCTGCCGCGCCTGCATCACCTTGAACCGCGTATCGCGCAGGATGTCTCCGATTCGATCGCGTTGCGCCGGCGTCAGATCGAGCTCGCGATTCATTCGCTCGATCAATCCTCCCCCCGGCGCCCGCAGGTAATGATACCGGTACGCCAGGGTGCTCAACGCGAAACCAATCAGAATGCACGAGACTCCGATAATCAGGCTGAACCAGATATTGGACTTAGCTGGCAAGATCGCTCTCTGTCAGCGGCATCTCGGGCGCCAGCGGGTCGCCGGCAGTATCGGCATTCGTACTCTGATCCGGTATCGAAAATTCTTCGCCAAGAGTTTCGCTCGGCGCGCGCACCGATAAATATGCAGCGCTACCCGCGAATACGAAAATCGCAGCGGCCGCTGCCATCGAGATCCATCGATTCGGCCGCGACGACGAAAGCTCGCGCGACACCGACGCGAATCGCCGGGGCCTGTCTGCCAGCGAGAATTCGCGACGCGCCGGGCGCGATGCGGGGACCGCATTCGGCGGTTCAATCTCGCCATGCAGCACCGGCGCAGTCAGTGCGAAGACGCGAAACGCATGGTCGCACTTCTCGCATCCCTTCAGATGCGCAATCAGCCCGGCGCGGCGCTCGGCCGTCGCCGTCTTGCGCCACAGCGCGGAAAATTCCGGTCGTGCTTCAAAACAATTCATAACTGTTTCCTGTTGCGCCCCGTTGCGAGCATCCGCTCCGCCTGCTTGCGAAGCGCCCGCCGCGCGCGGAACGCACGAATTTTAACCTTGGCTTCACTCCATCCAAGCGTCTGCGCGATTTCGCTGACGCTCAAATCTTCGCTCTCCTTCAACACCATCACCATTCGGTCCTCGGGCTTGAGCGTGTCGAGCAATCGATGCGCCAAATCGTAGGCTTCGCGCCGCTCTTCCGCCTCACCGACGATATCCTCCGGCGACGCGACGTTCGCGGTCTGCATCCACTGCACTTCCGGCGCGCTGAAATCTCCGACCAGCTCCTCGGGGCGCCGCCGCCGCCGGCGCAACTCGTCGTAACACAGATTCACGACGATCGCGCGCAGCCATCCCCCGAACGGCATCTCCGCCCGATAGGTCGCCAGCGCGGTGTAGGCCCGGATGAAACTTTCCTGCGCGATATCCCGCGCCATCTCTTCGTCTGAAAAAAATCGCCTGCACAAACGCTCCACGCGTGGCCGATGCCGTCCGGCGAGCTCGGTGAAAGACGCAGTCTGCCCGCGGAGGACTTCGGCGATCAGCTCCTCGTCGGGTTTGGCGGTCAATCTCCACCCTGCCCTGCTGCGCGCCGAGCAACCCAACATAACTGTTTATTAATACGCAAAATCCCGCCAACGGTTACGGGCATTTTGGGCCGAATTTCTCCCAGCCCAACACCCGTCATTCAGCCCGAATATAGGGGAGTTGAATCGCACTAACCAGATGAAAGCCGAAACAATATCGCGGTTTTCCGGGGCGTCAGTGCTGTCTCTCGCGCGCCTCTTTGTTGCTGTTTCGCTACCATTAGTTGCATAGCTGCGCTCACCGTAGAGTGCCTTGAACCGAAAAAGTCGATGGAATTGCTGAATAGATCAAGGTGGCACGAGACGTGCTCTGCATCTGATGAATCGAGAGACTCGACCTGCGCCGTCGGGGCGCGGTGCGGGATCAGTAACGGGGACAACGGCCAATTTCGGCCAAAAAAACTGTCAGGAGGACACGGGAATGGAAAAGATCACGAAGATGTTTGTGAAGGTGCGTGAGTATCAGCGCGGCCAGACGATGGCTGAATACGCGTTGATCCTCGCCGCGGTCGCGGTCGTAGTGTTCGTCGGCTACCAGACCATGGGTACGACCATCACCACGCTGCTCAGCAACGTCGACACGCAGCTCTAGTCGGCGCGAAACTCTAGTTCGAGTTGGGTGAAATCCTGGGGCGGCGGACTAACCATCCGCCGCCCCGTTCTGCTTTCGGTTCCGGTCGGCTTGATCCAGAAATCGGTATCCCCCGTCCCCCGTCCTTGCTTCCCTCGTTTCAGCCTTCGAAGATACGATTGTCCCGATTGATTCTTTGGAAGCAGAACACCGCGATGTCGGACTTGTTCTCAGCGACTGATCATCTTCAGATGATTCCGATGCCGGATGCGGAAGTCTATTACCTGCGAAATCTGGAGCTGGCGCGCTCTCACCACGAAATCCTGCGTCAGCTGATCGCCGACACACCCTGGCGACATGAAAACGTCCTCGTGTGGGCCAAGGAGTATCGGCAACCGCGCTTGACCGCCTGGTACGGCGATCGCGGCTGCGACTACAGTTACTCCGGCATCACGCTGGCGCCGCTGACCTGGACCGACCTTCTGCATGACGTGAAAAGACGGGTCGACGCCGCGGCCGCGACCGCGTTCAACAGCGTGCTCGTCAACTACTACCGTGACAATCGAGACAGCATGGGGTTCCACAGCGACGATGAGCCGGAGCTGGGCGCGCGACCGGTGATCGCGTCGCTGAGCCTGGGCGAGGAGCGAACACTGATTCTGAAGCACAAGACCAACAACCTCGCCAGGCCGGTTCGATTGCGGCTGGCGTCGGGCAGCCTCTTGCTGATGAAAGGCGAAACACAACGACATTGGAAACATGGAATCGCGAAAGAGTCGCGACCATGCGGGCCCCGAGTCAACTTGACGTTCCGTCGCATCGGCACCTTTTCCCGATCAGCTGACGCGCAGCACACCGCGCTTCGACGACCGAGTTGACGACCTCAGCTCGAACGGCATCGGCCAGGCGATCTCGCACTTTGATCAGGCGCGCGATGCTCGGCGCCGACAGTCCGTCGCTCTAGAGCGAAGCCTTGATGGGCCGGCCGGAAATCACTTCGTCGATAAGACCGTACTCGACCGCCTGCGCCGCGGACATGAAGTTGTCGCGGTCGGTGTCCTTCTCGATCTTCTTGACGTTCTGGCCGGTGTGATGAGCAAGAATGTCGTTCAGAATTTCGCGAAGGCGCAATGCCTCGCGCGCATGAATCTCGATATCGCTCGCCTGCCCTTCGAATCCGCCGGAGACCTGGTGAATGAGTATCCGCGAGTGCGGCAGCGCGTATCTCCTGCCCTTGGCTCCTGCGGCCAGCAGCAGTGATCCCATGCTGGCAGCTTGCCCCACGCATAGCGTCGAAACCGGAGGCTTCACGAATTGCATCGTGTCGTAGATAGCCAGGCCCGCCGTTACCGATCCGCCAGGCGAATTGATGTACATATTGATTTCGCGCTCCGGATCCTCGGATTCGAGGAACAGGAATTGCGCGGTGACCAGGTTGGCAAGGTCGTCGGTCACGGTGCCGCCCAGGAATACGATGCGGTCCTTGAGCAGTCTCGAATATATGTCGTAAGAACGCTCGCCTCGGCCGGTCTGCTCGACTACGTATGGAACTAATACACTCATGCCATCAAGGTACTATTTGGATGACTAACTGGGAAGGGATTTGGCGCCGAGTCCTGGCATCGGCGTTGACGATATTGATTGGCGTCGCGAACGCTACGGCCGCGCCGCCGATGGACAAGCACTTTTACCTGCCGGATGCGAAAGCGTCGAAGATCGTTTCCGTCGCGAAGGACGGCACGCCGGAAGCTGAGGTGATCGTTCTGACCGAGGCCGTAGCGATCAAGGAGACGGGACCGAAAGATACGATTGCGAAGTTCGGCGAGGTGTACGCATTTTCGCCGACGTTCATTGCGATTCGCCGAGAAGTGCCGACCATGCTCACGTTTTGGAATCTGCAACCCGACGACGAGCACGACTTCATGCTGGCGGCGCCGGATTCAACCGTGCTCATGCATCTGAAGCTCGAGCCGCTCACGAAGACATCGTACATCTTCACATTTCACAAAGAAGGCATCTTCAACTTCTACTGCGCGGTGCATCAGCCGGAGATGAACGGACAAATCCTGGTGCTGCCGCCGATCGTCGCGAAGTGATCTTGCGTTTGCCGCCTCACGCGGGCTGCTCGATTCTGCCGACGGCGAGCTTCAGTCGATCGACGGTGCGACGCTTGCCGAGCACCGCGATCACCTCGTAAATCCCCGGGCTGACGGTGCCGCCGGTAAGCGCGACGCGGACCGGCTGCGCGAGTTGCCCAAGCTTGAGGTTGAATCTCGCCAATAAGGATTCGAACACCGCCTGCACCGACGCCTCGGTAAACTCGCCTTCGTGCGCCTCGAGTTCCGCTGCCAACGCGCGGATCGGTTCTGCTATTTCCGGCTTCAGGAATTTCGCCGCCGCCTTTGGATCGATCGCGATGTCGTCCTTCAGGTAGAACGACGCAAAGTCCGCCAGCTCGACCAGCGTCTTGGCGCGCTCGTGCAGCGTCGCGATCGCCTTTTCGAGCCACGCGTCATCGCCCGGAATCGTCCATCCACGTTTCGCAATGAACGGCTTGACCTCAGCCACCAGTTTCGGGATCGGCCGCTCCTTCAGGTAATGGAAGTTGAGCCAAAGCAATTTCTCGGCGTTGAACACGCCGGCTGATTTGCCGCACGCCTCGAAACCGAAAAAGTCGATCAGTTCGTCCTTCGAGAAAATTTCCTGGTCGCCGTGCGACCATCCGAGGCGCGCCAGGTAGTTCAGCATCGCCTCCGGGAAATATCCGTTCTCGCGATACGCGACGACCGAAGTCGCACCGTGGCGCTTCGACAGCTTCGATCCGTCCGGTCCCAGCACTTGCGGCAAATGAGCGAACGCCGGCGGCGTAAACCCTAGCGCGTACGCCATCTGCATCTGCCGCGGAGTATTCGAGACGTGATCGTCGCCGCGAACAATGTGCGTGATACCCATTTCCACGTCGTCGAGGATGCTCGCGAAGTTGTAAATCGGGGAGCCGTCGGAACGCACGATGATAAAATCGTCGAGCTCCGAGTTCTGAAAAACCATCCGGCCTTTCACCAAGTCGTCGACCACCGTTTCGCCATCGAGCGGCATCGTGAACCTGATCGTATAGTTGCGGCCGGCTGATTTGTCGGGCAGGGGCAAGTCTGCGGGGAAGTCGAGCCCGCGGCATTTGCGATCGTAGACCGGCTTGCGATGATCGCGCTCGGCCTGCTTGCGTTTGGCGTCGAGCTCTTCCGCCGAGCAGTAGCACGGGTACGCCTTTCGCTCGCGCAATAATTTCAGCGCGGCTTGACGATGCCGCTCGAGCCGGCTGGTTTGAAAGTACGCCTCGTCGGGCGGGCCCTCGTCCCACTCCATCCCGAGCCATTTCAAATCCGCGAGGATTTCCTCGAGCGATTGGTTGGTCGAGCGCTCACGATCCGTGTCGTCGATGCGCAGGATGAATTTGCCCTTGCTGTGACGCGCGTACAGGTAGGCGAACAGCCCCGAGCGAACATTGCCGATGTGCAGCGAGCCGGTCGGACTCGGCGCGAAACGAGAGCGGACCGTCATGTCACTCCCACTCGATCGTCGCCGGCGGTTTCGACGTGATGTCGTAGACGACGCGGTTGACGCCCTTGACTTCGTTGGTGATCCGGCTCGATACGCGCGCGAGAAACGCCGGCTCCAGCCGCGCCCAATCCGCCGTCATCCCGTCCATCGATTCGACTGCGCGAATCGCAATCACGCTTTCGTAACTGCGCCCGTCGCCCATCACGCCGACCGTCTTGAGCGGGAGCAAAACCGCGAACGCCTGCCACAGTTTGAGTCCGAATCCCGCGGCCGCCGTTTCTTCCATCACGATCGCGTCGGCCCGGCGCAACAGATCGAGCCGCTCGCGCGTCACCTCGCCGACGATTCTCACTGCCAGCCCCGGTCCTGGAAACGGCTCCCGATCGACGACCTCCGCCGCCAGCCCGAGCCGCCGTCCCGCCTCGCGCACCTCGTCCTTGAACAACTCGCGCAATGGCTCGACGAGCTCCAGTCGCATCCGTTCCGGCAATCCACCGACATTGTGATGGCTTTTGATCACGGCCGACGGACCCTTGAACGATACCGATTCGATCACGTCGGGGTATAACGTTCCCTGGCCGAGAAATTTCGCGCCCTGCACGACGTCCTCGGATTCGAACACGTCGATGAACGTGTGGCCGATGATGCGCCGCTTTTCCTCGGGGTCGAGCACGCCGGCCAGCCGCGACAGGAAAAGTTCGGATGCATCCGTCACCTTGAGATCGATCCCGAGCTGGCCCGCGAACACGTACTCCATCCGCTCGCGCTCGCCGGCGCGCAGCAGTCCGGTGTCGACGAACACGCAATGGAGCCGCGAGCCGATCGCGCGATGTATCAGCGCGGCCGCCACGGAAGAGTCGACGCCGCCTGACAGTCCCATCAGCACCTTGTCGGTAGGCCCGACCTGCTTGCGAATCTCAGTGAGTTTCGTCTCGACGAAATTCGCCATCGTCCAATCGCCGCGCTCGCCGCAGATTTTCAGCGCGAAGTTGCGCAGGACTTGCGTGCCGCACGGCGTGTGCACCACCTCGGGATGAAACTGGATTCCCCGCATGCGCCCGTCGCGCGTCTTGAACGCCGCATACGGCGAGTTGTCGCTGTGCGCAATCGCGCACAACGCGCCCGGAAGCGCCTCGACTCGATCGCCGTGACTCATCCACACGCGATGCTCCCGCCCGCTGAGCCCCTCGAACAGCGCGTCATCGCCGTCTATCACCAACGTCGCCGGGCCGTATTCGCGCTGCCGCGAGCCCACGCTGCGCGCGCCCATGTGCTGCGCGATCACATACAGCCCGTAGCAGATTCCGAGCACCGGGCAGCCGAGATTGAGCACCTCGTCGGCAATATCCGGCGCGTTCTCCTCGTACAGACTCGCCGGTCCGCCCGACAGAATTATCCCGCGCGGATTCATCGCGCGGATTTTTTCCGGCGCGAAGTTGAACGGATGGATTTCGCAATACACATTCGCTTCGCGCACGCGGCGCGCGATCAGCTGCGTGTACTGGCTGCCGAAATCTAAAATCAAGATCACTGTATATTGAAATATACCGGACGCCGCCGGGCATACGAAATGCCGTCAGCGCTCGACGCTCCACAAGCCGGGGTCCTATGCGCGCGCCGGTTTGATTCGCGGCGCGGGCCGGTTGCGAGGTTTGCCGCGCGTTGGCCGCGGCGGAGCCCCTTGCACCCACGAACGGCCGGTGCGGCGAAAGTCCAGTCGGAGCGGAGTGCCGACCAGCCCGAGCGATTTTCGAAATCGCGTCTCGATGAACCGAACGTAATGCGCGGGGATTCCGCGTTCGACGTTGGTGAAAAATCTCAAGCGTGGCGGCGCGCTGCCGACCTGCGTCACGTACATCAGGTTCAGCCGCCGCCGGTCCACCTGCGGCGGATCCATCGCGGCCGTCGCCTCGGCCAGCGTTCGATTCAGCCGCGACGTCTGAAAAACCGCGCGCCACGAATCTCCCGCCGCAATCGCCGCCGGTATGATTCCGTCGACGCCGTCGCCCGTGACCGCCGACGTGAACACCATCATCGCGTACTCCAGGAACGGATAGCGCTCGTGCGCGTCGCGGACGAACGCCGCCACCTTGCGCCCCTGCTTCGCCGCGACGTCCCACTTGTTGCACACGATCACCATCGCGCGATCGCTGGTGTCCACCAGCCGCGCCAGCCGCGCGTCCTGGTCGGTGATTCCCTCGCTTGCGTCGATCACCAGCAGCGCGACGTTGGCGCGCCGAATCGTCTCGATCGCACGGCCCACCGAATGATGCTCCAGCTCGCCTTCGACGCGTGGCGGCCTGCGAATTCCGGCGGTGTCGATCAACAACACGTCGCGGCCGTGCGACGAAAGTCGCACATCGACCGGATCGCGCGTCGTGCCGGGAGTGTCATCAACGATTGCGCGCTCGAATCCCGACAGGCGATTCAGGATCGACGACTTCCCGACGTTGGGACGGCCGATAAGCGCCAGCCTCAAATCAGGCGACGCAGCCACGGCGCTATCGCGCTCGGGCAGCCGCGCTACAACTTGATCGAGCAGCTCTTCGACTCCGCGGCCGTGCGCCGCCGATATGAAAAACAACTCGTCGCCGCCGAGCGAGTAAAACTCCGAGGCCTCGGCCTCCTGCCCCGGCCTGTCTATCTTGTTGACCGCCATGATCAGCGGACATCCGGTCTCGCGCACAATCGCGAGCGCTTCGGCGTCGGCTTCGCTCAGCCCGCCTTTGCCGTCGAGCATGAACACGACCACGTCCGCGACACCCACCGCGGCGAGCGCCTCGCTGACAATCCGTTCGGTCATCCGCTCGTGCCCGCCCAGTTCCAGCCCGCCGCTATCGACCACGACGAATTCCCGCTCGCCGTATTTCGCGCGTGCGAAGTTCAGATCGCGCGTGGTGCCGGGAATCGCGCTGGTGATGGCGCGCCCGCCCCTGGTGATTCGATTGAACAGCGTCGACTTGCCCGCGTTCGCGCGCCCCACCAGCACCACGGCCGGCAACCCTTCCGCCGCAATCCGCCGCGCTTCGGCGCCGGTAGCTGCGCGCCGATTCGTCACAGCCCGAACTCCGCGAGCTTGCGCGGATCGCGCGTCCAGTCGCGCTCGACCTTGACGATAATTTCCAGGAACACGCGCGCGCCGAGGATTTCCTCGAGCTCGAGCCGCGCCGCCGTGCCGATCTCCTTGAGCGTGCGCCCGCCCGCGCCAATCAGCATCCCCTTGTGCGACTCGCGATCGACGACCACGGTCGCGCCGATCCGCTTGAGCTTGCGCACCTCGTCGTCTTCGAATTTCTCGACCTTGACGGCGGTCGAGAACGGGATCTCCTGGCGCATCTTGAGAAAAATTTTCTCGCGCACGATTTCTTCCGCGATCATCCGTTCGGTCTGGTCCGTATATTCGTCGGGCGACATCAGCGCCGGGCTCTCCGGCAGCATCCGCTTCATCGTCGCCAGCAGCTCGTCGATATTTTCACCGGTGAGCGCGCTTATCGGCACGATCTCCGCGCCGGGAAATCCCTGGTTGATTTCCTCGATCTGCGGCAGCAGTTGCGCCCGCGATATGCGATCGACTTTGTTGATCGCCACGATCGTCGGCCGGCCAAGCGCGCGGATGTCCACCAGCACCGCGCGATCTCCCGGATTCAGACGGTCGCTCGCTTCCACAACGGCCAGAATGACTTCGCCCTCCGCGATCGCCCGGCGCGCCGTCTGCACCATGCGCTGATTCAGTTGCTTCTTTGCCTCGTGCAATCCCGGCGTGTCGATCAGCAGGATCTGAGCGTCGGCGTCGCTGCGGATTCCAAGAATTCTTCGGCGCGTGGTCTGCGGACGCGGCGTAACGATCGCGACCTTGTGCCCGACGAGCCGATTCACCAGCGTCGACTTGCCGACGTTGGTCCGGCCCGCGACCGCGACGAAGCCCGCGCGATGCTCACCCATGGCGCTCGCCGCGCTCCTCTTCGATTCGATCAAGCGCGAGGCGCGCGGCAGCCTGCTCGCTCTGCTTCTTGCTTCCGCCCTCGGCAACGCCGAGGTCGCGCCCCGCGATTCTGATTCGCGTCGTGAATCGCTTGGCATGGTCGGGACCGTCCGTGGCGATCAGCTCGTACACCGGCTGCGTGCGAAACTGCCGGTACGCGATTTCCTGCAATTCGGTCTTGTAGTCGCGCTCCGCGGCCGGTCCGCCGATATCGCCGTCGAACAGGTGCTCGACGACTTGCTGCGCGGGAGTGAGTCCGCCGTCAGTATAGATTGCGCCGATCACCGCCTCGAACACGGCGGCAAGGATCGAGGTCTTCTCGCGCCCGCCGCTTTTTTCTTCGCCTTTTCCCAGCCGCATCATTTCGTTCAATCGGATCGTCTGCGCCTTGAGCGCCAGCGTGCGCGCGTTCACGATCGACGCGCGCTGCTTGGACAGCGGTCCTTCCTTCGCGGTCGGAAACTTGCGCATTAGCAGGTCCGCGATCGCCAGATCGAGCACCGCGTCGCCAAGAAACTCCAGCCGCTCGTAGTGAACCTCGCCGCCAACCGCGGCGCTCGGATGCGTCAGCGCGGTCTCCAGCAGTTCCGGCCGCGCGAACGAATAACCGAGCACCAGCTCGAGCTTGGAGCGGTTACTCTCAGGAGGTTGTGGCGCAAGCGGCTCGGTCCGCCCGCGGCCGAACAATCTCCCCAACCAGTTGGGCGCCTTCAACGGTTGATGCCTCCACCTCAACTTCGCGATTCGTCAGTTCATCGGGCCCGTGGGTCGATACCCGCAGGTAGTTGCGGCTGTATCCTCGCAGGTCGCCGGCCCGCCCGCGTTCTTCAAGCAATACTTTAACTGTTGTGCCGACGAAGCGCCGGGCAAATTCGGCTCGCTTGCGTTCGCCCAATTCGCGCATCAGCGCCGCGCGCCGCTTGATCTCGGCCGGCTTCACCCGCCCGGAGAATTTCGCGGCGGTAGTTCCAGCACGCACCGAATACGGAAATACGTGAAAGTATGCGAGCGGCAGCGATTCGACGAAACTAAAGTACGACTCGAAATGCGCTCCCGTCTCGCCCGGAAAACCAACAATCAAATCCGTGCCGATCGCCGCGTCGGGCCACGCGCGCAACACGCGCTCGACGCGATCGCGAAAATAATTGCGCGCGTAACGCCGCCGCATCCGCGCCAGGGTCTCGTCGTCGCCGGACTGCAGCGGCAGATGCAGATGAGGGCAGAACTTTCCGCTGCACGAAATTATTTCCAGGATCCGGTCGCTCAACTCTTCCGGATCGAGCGAGCTGATGCGTACCCGCTCGATTGGGCATCGCTCGGCAATCATCTCCAGCAGGCCGGCCAGCGGCACTTGCGGCTCGAGATCCGCGCCGTAGCCGCCGAGATGCACGCCGGTGAGAACAACTTCCTTGAAGCCGCGCGCATGAAGGTCATCCAGCGCCGCCATCACGCGGCGCGGTTCGACGCTGCGCGAGGTGCCGCGCGAAAACGGCACGATACAGAACGTGCAGAACTGATCGCAGCCCTCTTGCAACTTCAGAAACGCGCGCGTATGACCGTCCAGCGTGACCGCGGCCAACTCGATCGGCGCCTTCTCCTTGCGCAGATTCGTGACCATCACGCGCTCGCCGGCTCCTGAAGCCACGGCACGCTCCAGGTCGTCAAGCCGGCCGAGTCCGATCACCGCATCGACCTCCAATGCTTTCGCCAGCACTTCCGGGCTCGCTTGCGCCAGGCATCCGGTCATGACCACGCGCGCCTTCGGATTGAGTCGCCGCGCCCGCCGCGCGATTCGCAGGCTCTCGGCGTCGGCGCGATCGGTAATCGTGCAGGTGTTAACGATGAAAACGTCGGCCTGCTCGGTGAAATCACGGCGTTCCATCCCGCGCGAGCGGAGCCGCGAATCGATGATAGCCGAGTCGTACTGATTGACCTTGCATCCAAGCGTTGCGATTGCGAAGCGCGTTGCCATAGTCAGTTCGCTCGCTTTTCCGCGAGCGCCCGTTCGATAAAGCCGCCGCCGAGCACTTCGTCGCCGCGATAAAAGACGCACGCCTGTCCCGGCGTCACTGCGGGGCCCGTCGACGCAAAGTGAATCTCTGCGCGGCGGCCGGAATCGACGCGCATCGTCGCCGGGATCGCGCGATGCCGATAGCGAATCTTCACCTCAACGCTTAACTCGCCGCCCGACGCAATGGTCTCATCGACCAGGCTGATTCGATTCGCGATCAGGCCCGGCGAGTCGAGCTCTTCGCGGCGCCCGGCCACAACCTCGCCCGACCCGGCGCGAATCTCGCGGACGTACAATCGCTCGCCGCTGGCGATACCCAGCCCGCGGCGTTGTCCAACGGTGAATCGATGCACGCCCGCGTGATCCGCCAGGCGGTTTCCGGTGCTATCGATGATTGGTCCCGGTCGCAGTTGCGCGGGATCGCTTCGCTGCTCGACGAAACTCGCGTAGTCACCGTCGGGAACGAAGCAAATTTCCTGGCTCTCGGGCTTGTCGGCCGTCGCCAGACCCAACGCACGAGCGCGCGCCCGAACCTCGGTCTTGCTCATCGCGCCAAGCGGAAAAATTGTTCGAGCGAGTTCGTCCTGCCCAAGCGTGAAGAGAAAATACGATTGATCCTTGGCGTCGTCGACTGCGCGCAGCAGATGAAACCTGGCGTCTGCACCCTGCTCTATCCGCGCGTAATGCCCGGTCGCAACATATTCGGCATTCAACGCGCGTGCGCGGCTCCACAAGCGATCGAACTTGATCTCGCGATTGCACATCACGCACGGATTCGGCGTGCGGCCGCCGAGATACTCGGAGACGAAGTTGTCGACCACGCGCGCGGCAAAGTCCGCGCGCAAATCGATTACGTAAAATGGAAAATCCATTCGCTCCGCAACTCGGCGCGCATCTTCGAAGTCGTCATGCGAGCAGCAAGTGCCGCGACGCTTCGCGACCGGCGTTGACGGCTCCGGCGCGAGCCGCATCGCGACGCCGACGACGTCGTAGCCCTGCTCGCGCAGAATTGCCGCCGCGACGGAACTGTCGACTCCGCCGGACATCGCAACGAGCACCCGCGGCCTCATCGCGCGATCTCCGCCGACAAAGGCTCGGCGTCCGCGACGCGCCGCCACACCGCCGGGATGATTGCCGCAACGGCGTCGATTTCTGCCGCAGTGTTGTTCCAGCCGAGGCTGATTCTGAGCGAGCTGCGCGCGTCTGCCACGCTGCGGCCCATCGCGCGCAGCACGTGCGACGGCTCGACGGCTCCAGCGGCGCACGCCGAGCCCATCGAGACTTCGACCCCTTCGAGGTCGAGCGCAATCAGCATGCTCTCGCCGAGTACATCCGGAAACGTGAGGTTGAGCGTATTCGGCAACTTGTTCGCAATCGCCCCGTTCACACGCAGACCGGGAATCGCCTCGCGCAGCCGCTTCAACAGCGACGCGGCGAGCGAACCAATTCGCTCCGACTCCGTCGCCATCGAGTTCGTCGCGGCTTCCGCCGCCGCACCGAACGCCAGGGCGCCAAGCAGATTCGGCGTTCCCGCGCGCATCCCACTTTCGTGCGGGCCGCCGAGAGCGACAGGGGCAATGCGCGCAAAGTCGCGGACGTACAATGCGCCAATTCCCGCCGGCGCACCCAGCTTGTGGCCGCTGATCGTCATCAGGTCGCATCCGAGCGATTCGACATCGACCGGAATTCTGCCAACCGCCTGCGCCGCATCGATATGAAACAGCGCCCCCTTCGCGACGCATCCGGATGCGAGCGGCGCGAGATCCTGAATCGTTCCGACTTCGGAGTTCGCAAGTCCGAGCGTGACAAGAGCCGTCTCGCCATCGAGGTGGGCTCCCACTCGCACTGGATCGATTCGACCGTCGGCGTCGGGCGCAACTCGCACAACTTCAAAACCGCGGCGCTCGAGTTCCGCAAGCGGAGCGAGAATCGAAGAATGCTCGATCTCGGATGAAATGATCTTACGGCGCCGCGACGCTGCGGTGATCGCGCCGAAAATCGCAAGATTGTTCGATTCAGTGCCGCCGCTGGTAAACACGATCTGACGCGGCTCCGCGCCAATGATCCTCGCGACCTGCGCGCGCGCGGCCTCGAGCATTCGGCGCGAGCGCTGGCCCGAGCGATGCACCGACGAGGGATTCCCGCCGCCTTCGGCCAGCATTCGCGAGATCGCGGCGGCAGCCTCGGCGCGAAGAGGAGCGCCAGCGTTGTGATCGAGATAAATCATGGACGGTTTTGTTCGCCACCAGTGCGGCGATTAGCTTATCTTACACAGACGGGCGGAAAAAGTGACGCAGACCTCAAGCGCGAACATAGTCGTAGTCGGCGCGGGCGTGGTCGGATGCTCGATCGCGTTCCATCTTGCGCGGGCAGGCGCGCGGGTGCGCGTGTTCGACAAAGGCGGAATTTGCGCCGGGATGTCGGCCCGCTCGGGCGCGCTGGTCAGGATGCATTACACGTTCGCGCCGGAAGCCGAGCTGGCGTGGAAGAGCCTTCACTACTTCCGCAACTGGGGGGACATCGTCGGCGGGCGATGCGGCTTTGTCGAGACCGGTTTCGCCGTCGTAGTGGAGGAGCGTAACGCGGCGCGAATCCGCGCAAACGTCGCAATGCTCCAACGCGTCGGCATCGATACTGAGATTGTGACGGCGGATGAAGCTGCGCCGGCGCGAGCCTCACGCGTTTGTCGACGATGTCGCACTCGCCGCGTTCGAACCGCACAGCGGATACGCCGACCCCGTCGCGACGACAGAAGCGTTGGCGGCAGCCGCGAAACGTCACGGCGCGGAGTTCTCGACGAATACACCTGTTGCGAAAATCGTGCACCGAGCAGGACGCGCCGCGGGAGTCGTGGATGGCGCGGGATGGCTCCACGAGGCTGACACGGTATGCGTCGTGGCCGGACCGTGGACCGATACATTACTGGAGCCGTTGGGCATGAAGATCAGCATCAAGAGCGAGCGCGCTCAGATCGCGTTCTTCAAACGCCCGCCTCAACTCAAGCATTGCATCTACATAGATACGATCGCCGGCAGTTATTTCCGCCCGCATGGCGACGATCTCACGCTGGCGGGCCTCGGTGGATGGAAGGCCGAGGCGGAAGCGAATCCCGACGCCTTCCGCGAGAGCAACGACGACGATTTCGTCGCGGCGGTGCGCAAACGGCTGGCCAAGAGGATCCCCGCGATGGCCGACGCGCCGTACTCGCGCGGCCACGCCGGAATTTACGACGTCAGCCCTGACGCTCGCGCCGTGATGGGTCCGGTGCCCGGCATCGACGGGCTGTTCGTCGCAGCCGGATTCAGCGGGACGGGATTCAAGACCGCGCCGGCGGTTGGCGCTTCGATGGCTGAGCTGATCCTGACCGGCACGAGCACGACGGTTGATCTGACACCGTTCGGATTCGAGCGAATCTTGAGCGGGCGAATGATCGAGAGTCCGAACGAGTACGAGATGGGCGCGGGCTTCGGGCACAAGCTGTGACGTCGCCAAAAGCATGGCGACATAAAATCGCCACGTTGTTACTATTCCGAAGGTCAACGCATCCGCATTTTCAATTTTCAAAGGAGACAAACAAATGTCGAATCACTTTACCGGCTTAAGCCTCGGCCCGCCGCTCGGCGACCAACGACTCGACCTGTGCGATCTCTACGCGTTCCAGTCGCCCACCGATCGTTCGCGGACCGTGATCATACTCAATGCAAATCCGAATGCCGACGCGCTCCATCCCGACGCCATCTACCGCCTCAACATCGACAACGACGGTGATTTGCTGACGGATATCGCGCTCAGCTACGTGTTTTCGAAGCCGCAAAACGGCAAGCAAACCTTCAATGTATTTCTAGCGAAGGGCGCGGAGTCGCGCTCGGTCGAAGCGGTCGGCAAGAAGATAGTCGCCGATGCGGAGGTCTCGTTCGGCCCCAAGCCCAACATCGTCAAGGCGGGGGACTACACATTCTTCGCCGGCAGCCGCAGCGACGCTTTCTTTTTCGATTTCGACGGGATCAAGGCTCTGTTCGATATCAGAGGCAAACGGAACTTCACCGAACCTCATGTCGGCGACCTGGGCGGCAAGTCGCCGTGGACGGGCGTCGATTCCAACACGCAAGCCAACGTCTTCTCGACGGTGATCGAGCTGCCGACGAGCGAACTCGGCGCCAAATCTGCGATCCGCATCTGGGGACGATGCAGCGTGAAGCAGGACGGAAAGCTGCTCCATGTCGATCGCGCCGGCCACCCGAGCGTCGCCAGCTTTTTCAACACCGACGATACCAAACTGGAATACAACGCCAGCGAACCGGTTAACGATCGCAAGCGGTGGCTCGATCAGTTCGTGCATCTGATGGGCCACACGGGAAATTACACGCGTGAAGAAGCGATTGCCGCGATCGACAAGGAGGGCACGCTGCCCGACGTGCTGACTTTCGATCCGTCGAAGCCGGCGAAGTATCCCAACGGCCGCGTCTTCACTGACGACGTGATCGATTACCGCCTTGCGTTCCTTACGAAGGGTGAATGTCCGCCGAGCGGCCTCAAGCCGCATAGCGACACTCTCAAGGAGTTTCCGTACATCGGCACGCCGCATGCGAAGAAGAGCTAGCGGCTCGCGGGACAACGGTTTTCTTCGCCGACGAGGGCTGGCGTCGAGCTAGCCCTTGTTGGCGAGGATGCGATCGGGCGTGGGCGGGTGATGCTCGCTGACTTTGTCTTCGAGGCAGTCCTGGCGCTCCTCGATTTCTTCCATCCGCACGCCCATGTTGTTGAGCTTCTCGATTAGATTGCTCATCGCGCGCGCGACCGGATCGGGCAATTTGGCGTGATCGAGTTCCATCACGTCGTGCCGAGCGTTGTCGCCCTCGACCACCTTGCCGGGGATTCCGACGATCGTCGACCACGGCGGCGATGACGACACGACGACCGCGCCCGCGCCAATCCTGCTGCCCTCGCCGATTCGCACCGGCCCAATCACCGACGCACCGGTGCCGACGATCACGTGATCCTCGAGCGTCGGGTGCCGCTTTTCTTTCTTGAGGCTGGTGCCGCCGAGCGTAACGCCCTGGTAGAGGAGAACGTCGTCGCCGATTTCGGTAGTCTCGCCCATCACGATTCCCATCCCATGATCGATGAACAGGCGGCGGCCGATTTTCGCGCCGGGATGAATCTCGATTCCGGTGACGAAGCGCGCCAGCTCGCTGACCAGGCGGCCCAGCAGCTTGAAGTTATGCTCCCAGAGCCAATGTGCGGCGCGATAGGCCCAGATGGCGTGCAGACCGGGGTACAAGAGCACCACCTCGAGCGCGGTGCGCGCGGCCGGGTCGCGGTCGAAGACCGACTGGATGTCTTCCCTCATTCGGCTGATAGCACCCATGGCAGGTACCTCTTCGTCCGGCGCCGCGCGTCAAGCCTTCGGATGGGCGGCGTGGCTGTTGTCGGCGGATTTTGCCGAGCGCGGACGTGCTCCGTTTTGTTTTCCGGCGGCCGCCTTGGCGCGGGGCTTCACGTGATCCTTGTGCAGCTTGTATTCAACCGAGTCAACCAGCGCCTGCCAGCTCGCCTCGACGACGTTGCTCGACAATCCAACCGTGCCCCATCGGCGCTTGCCGTCTGTAGATTCGATCAGCACGCGGACGCGCGCCTCGGTGCCGGCGCCATTGTCGAGCACGCGGACTTTGTAATCGACCAGCTGCATCGCCTCGAGATTTGGATAGTACGGCAGCAGCGCGTGACGCAGCGCCGAATCAAGCGCGTTGACGGGACCGTTGCCGATCGCGGAGTTGCGCGTTCGCACGCCGTCGGGGCCTTCGATGACCACGACCGCCTCGCTGAAGGGCGCGCGATCCTCATGCCATTTGTCGTCGAACACGCGGAAGCTGACGAAGTTGAAATGTTCCTTCGCGAGCCCGAGCGTGCGCAGCATCAGCAGCTCGAACGAAGCGTCGGCGCCGTCGAAGGTGTAGCCCGCGCCCTCCAGGCGCTTGAGCTCGTCGAGTAGCGCGCCGATCTTGTCGTCACTCGCATCAGAGATCTCGATACCGAACTCTTTCGCCTTGTACACGATGTTGGCGCGGCCGGAGAGCTCGGAGAGCAGCACCCGGCGATCGTTGCCGAGCAGCGCGGGATCGATGTGCTCGTAGGTCGCGGTGTTGCGCTGGATTCCCGAGACGTGCAGCCCGCCCTTATGCGCGAACGCGCTGCGGCCGACGTACGGCTGGCGCGCGAAGGGCGTGATGTTGGCGAGCTCGTAGACCAGCGTCGATACTTCGCGCATCGTCTTGAGCTTGGCCGGCGGCACGCAATGGTATCCGAGCTTGAGCTGCAAGTTCGCGACGATCGAAACCAGGTTCGCGTTGCCGCATCGCTCGCCGAAACCGTTGACGGTCCCCTGCACCTGTACCGCGCCCGCGTGCACGGCGGCCAAAGTGTTCGCGACCGCAACTTCCGAATCGTTATGACAGTGGATGCCGATTGGACAATTCACCGCCGCGCGCGCCGCCGTCACTGCGGCCTCGATTTCGCCGGGCAGGCGTCCGCCGTTGGTGTCGCACAGCGCGATCAGGGTGACGCCGGCGTCGTCAACGGCTTTCAGGCATGCGAGCGCGTACTCGGGATTGTGAAAATAGCCGTCGAAGAAATGCTCGGCGTCGAAAATCACCTCGTCGAAGTTCTTTTTCAGAAACGCGATCGTGTCGTTGAGAATTTCGAGATTTTCGTTGAGCGGAATTCTGAGCGCCTCGCGCACATGCATGTCCCAGGTCTTGCCGACCACCGTGGCGACCTGAGTCCCGGTGCGCAGCAGCAGTTGCAGATTGCGGTCGGCCGAGGCGCGCACTCCGGAGCGCCGCGTCGAGCCGAAGGCCGCGATCTTCGCGTGGCGAATCTTGATCTTCTTGATCTCTTTGAAAAATGCCGCGTCGCGATCGTTCGACCCCGGCCATCCACCTTCAATGTAATCGAAACCGAGATCGTCGAGGCGCTCAGCAATCGTGACCTTGTCCTCAACCGTCAGCGAAACGTCCTCGGACTGGCATCCGTCGCGCAAAGTAGTGTCGTAAACCTGTATATGTTTTGCATCCGCCATCGAACTCAAACTGACTCCCGCGGCGTGCCGCCCGGACCGCCGTCGCTGTTGTCATTGACAAAAGCGTCGTGCAGCGCGCGCATCGCCAGCTCACCGTATTTGGAATTGACCACGACCGAGACCTTGATCTCCGAGGTCGAAATCATCTCGATGTTAATCCGCTCCGCCGCCAGCACCTGGAACATCGTGGACGCGACGCCCGAATGCGTGCGCATGCCGACGCCGACCACCGACACCTTGGCGACCTGGTCGTTGTGCCGCACGCCGGCCGCGCCGATTTCATTCGCCGTCCGCGTGACGATCTCAAGCGCGCGCTTCAGGTCCTCGCGCCCGATGGTGAAGGTCATGTCGGTGCGGCCGTCGGCGCTGGCGTTCTGAATAATCATGTCCACGACGATTCCGGCGTCCGCGATCGGGGTGAAAATCTTCGCTGCGAGCCCGGGCCGATCCTCGACGCCGGCGATCGTAATCTTGCTTTGGTTCTGGTCGAGCGTTACGCCCGAAACGAGCACGTCCTCCATCGACTGATCCTCTTGTCCGACCCACGTCCCCTCAGCTTCACCGAAGCTGGAGCGGACGACGAGCGGCACGTTGTAGCGGCGGGCGAGTTCAACCGAGCGGGTCTGCAGGACCTTGGCGCCGAGGCCAGCCATCTCGAGCATCTCATCGTACGAGATGCGCCCAAGCTTTTTGGCCTTGGGGCAGACGTTGGGATCGGCCGTATAGACGCCGTCCACGTCGGTGTAAATTTCGCAGGCGTCGGCTTTGAGAGCGGCGGCCAGCGCGACCGCGGTCAGGTCCGATGCGCCGCGGCCAAGCGTCGTGATGTCGCCGTCGGGGTTGACGCCCTGGTAGCCGGCCACGACAACGATCTGCCCGTCGTCGAGCGCGCGCATCACGCGATCGCATTGCACGGATTTGATTCGCGCGCGGCCATGATTCGAATCGGTTGTCAGGTTCATTTGAAAAGCGAGAAAGGAAACCGTCCGATGGCCCATCGACTGCAACCGGATCGCGAGCAGCGCGGCCGACACCTGCTCTCCGGTCGCGACCAGCACGTCAGTCTCGCGCGCGTTGGGCGATTCGCTCAGCTCAGAGGCGAGCTTGAACAACCGATTGGTCTCGCCGGCCATCGCGGAGACGACCACGACGATTCGATCGCCGCCGTCGCGCGCGCGGACTACGCGATCGGCAACCGCCTTGATTCGCTCGACCGAGCCGACTGAAGTACCGCCGTATTTTTGAACGACCAATCCCACCAAAATGACCCTATTCACCCTGAAAAAAGGGGTAATCGAGTATTATGATCGGAAAATGCCCGCCAAACCAGCCCCCATGCTGCCGTAACTTTTGCTCGGGCAGACGGTTAGTATAGTTGTCGCAACCAAATGCGGAGATAAGCAGATGCCTTTCATCGACACTCGCGAGCTAAAGACGATCGAGCGCCTTCCAGGATGGAAAGGAAAGTACTTCGATTCGGAAAGCATGACGTTCGGCCACTACGTCTTCGAGGCGGGATCGTCGATCCATGAGCACTCGCATCCGAACGAGGAAGTCTGGAACGTCATCGAAGGGCAGCTCGAAGTAACGATCGGCGGCAAGACGCAAGTAGCCGGCCCTGGCTTCGTCGCGATCGTGCCGCCGGACACGCTCCACTTTGTGAGAGCGATCACGACCGGTCGCGCGATCGTCGTGGACTATCCACTACGTCGCGATATGAGCGGCGGCAAGTCGTCAAAGTGAAAATAGGATCTACCGCCCTCAGGCGAAGCTGCGCTTCAGCTTGGAAATAATCTGCGCGTGGCGCGAGTCGCCTGCGCTGAATTCGATGCGGCGCAGATTTGCGCCCGCGTAACTGATTCGCACTGACAGGTATTCCATCTCGGCGCCGCCGCGCAGACGCTCGAACCATTCCACCGCCGCGACACCTTCGGAAAACAAATATTCGCGCAGGCCAAGGTCGTCGAGGGTCGCCTCTTCGAGCCGGTACAGATCTATATGATAGAGCGGGAAGCGCCCGTGATGCTCCTGGATCATTGTGAAGGTCGGGCTGAGGATATCCTCTTCGCGCAGGCTGAGTCCGCGCGCGAGGCCCTTGATAAAGCAGGTCTTGCCGGCGCCGAGGTCGCCGATCAGGCCGAGCAGCTCGCCCCCTTCGAGGATCGACGCGAGCCGTCGTCCCCACGATTTGGTCTCGTGCGGCGAGTGGCTTTCGATCACCATCGTGACCACGGTCGCGCCAGAATCTGCAGCAGCATTAGCCATCGCGATTAGTCACTTACCAATATACTGCAACTACTGAGTTAGTGCTTCCAGTGCCGCCGGCAGCTCGTCGATCAGGTCGCCGGCGATATAGCCGACACGCCCTATCCGCGACGCGACGCGATCTGCCGCATAGCCGTGGAGAAAAACGCCGAGCGCCAGCGCGTCGAGTGGTCGCAGATGCTGTCCGAGCAACGCGCCGACGATTCCCGACAGTGCGTCGCCCATTCCCGGCGTGGACATTCCGGGATTCCCGGTCGAGTTGATATAGACATCGCCGTCCGGAGAAGCGATAACCGAGCGCGCTCCCTTGATCAGCACGCACGCTCCCGTTCTTTCCGCAAGAGTGCGCGCGGCAGACACGCGGTCGTCGTTAATCTTTTTAGTGGTCACGTCTAGTAGCCGTGCGGCTTCCCCCGGATGAGGCGTCAACACGACCGGGCCATGTGCACGCCGCAAAGACTCGCAACCGATCGCGGCGAGCGCGTTGAGTCCGTCGGCGTCGATCAGCATCGGACGCTCGCGCTCGCATGCGTCCGAAATCAGCCATTCGATGAGCCGTTTGGTATCATCGCTGACTCCGATTCCCGGGCCCACGATCAGCGCGTTCTTGCCTTCCAGGATCATCTTCAACGCGTCGGGCGCGTGAGCGCCGTCAAAGTGGCCGTCGCGATCGGCGATTGGCTCCGTCATCAGCTCGGCCTGCCCCGCCGCGACGATCGGCTGGATCGATTCCGGCACCGCGGCTGTAACGAGGCCCGCGCCCGCTCTGAGAGCGGCGCGCGACGCGAGCAGTACGGCGCCGGACTTGCCGCGTCCGCCGGCGATTACCAGCGGATGACCGTACATTCCCTTATGCGAATTTACCGGACGCGCGCGGATCAAATGTCGCAAGTCCGCGTGCTTGAGGAATCGCCCGCGTGGCGCAATCTCGTCAACCGCGCGCGGCGCGAAGCCAATGTCGACGATTCGCAACTCGCCCGATTGCCCGGCGCCCGGATACGAAACGTGGCCGAACTTCGCGAACCCGAAGGTAACAGTCAGCGAAGCGCGAATCGCCGCGCCCATGACCGCGCCGGTGTCCGAGTTCACACCCGACGCTATATCGACGGCGACCGTGGGCACCGCGAATGAATTAACGGTCTCGATCGCGCGTCGCGGTCCGTTTTTCACTTCGGCGTTCAACCCGGTGCCGAAAATCGCGTCGATAACCGCGCTCGGCTGCTTGCTCAGCGCGGTTTCGAGGCTGGACTCGCTCGACGCTTCGATCGCCTTGCCACCGCAAGATCGGAACTCCGCATATGCGCGCGCGGCATCGTCCTTCAGGTCCGTCACGCGGCCCAGCAGAACTGCTCGCACATCGAAACCGTCCTGGATCAGCCGGCGCGCTGCGACGAATCCGTCGCTGCCGTTGTTGCCCTTGCCCGCCACCACCAGCACGTCGTTGACCGCGTCGGGAAATCGCTCGACGAGAGCGCCGGCAACAGCCTCACCCGCGCGCGTCATCAGCGAGTACGACGGGATTCCGTACTTATCGTGGCTGATGCGATCGAGTTCGCGGCTTTGTGCGGCGTTGAGCAAAATCATTGTCGGCTATTCCACCGAAAATATTACACCATGCGCACCACCCGTGAATGAGCGGTGCCGGTCTGGTAGCTTTTGAGGTCAGGGTCGGGATGATTCGTCTCAGCGTCAACGTCAATAAAATCGCGACGCTGCGCAATGCGCGCGGCGGAAAAATTCCCGACGTCGTCGCGGCGGCGCGCACCTGCATCGCGGCGGGGTGCCACGGGATAACGGTGCATCCGCGCCCCGACGGACGGCACATCACCTTTCAGGACGTGTTCGATCTCGCGGCGATGCTGACGGTCGAGTTCAACATCGAAGGTTATCCCAGCGCCGAGTTTCTCGATCTCGTGATGCGCGTGCGGCCCACGCAGGCGACGCTCGTGCCTGACCCGCCCGGCGTGCTCACGTCCAGTGCGGGTTGGAACCTGGCAGGCGGCGCCGCGGATTGGCTCGGCGAGGTGCTCGCGAGACTCCGCAAGGCGGGCATCCGCACCAGTCTTTTTCTCGAGACCGATGCCAGGCAGGTCAAGCACGCGCGAAAACTTGGCGCGGACCGAATCGAGCTGTACACCGGACCGTATGCGCATGCGTTCGGCACGCCGGCGGCCAAAGAGATTCTCGAGGCGCATCGCGAAGCCGCCCGCCTCGCACGGAAGATCGGGCTCGGCGTCAATGCCGGCCACGATCTCGATCTCAAAAATATTCCCCCCTACGCGAAAGCGGTCAAAGGTTTGCAGGAAGTGTCCATCGGCCACGCGCTGATTTCCGACGCGCTCTACATGGGCCTGACGCGCACGGTGAAGGCCTACCTGAAAGCGCTCGGCTCGAAACCGCTCAAGGCGAAGCGCAAGTGATGGGGAAATCACTTGATTGAAGGCGGAACCCTCCGTGGGTTCCGCACCTCCCTGGGCAGGGTGACCCCTGCACCCGGTGTCAGGAAAAGTGATCAGAGGGCGCCGGCGTACTTTTGGATTGCGGCGCCGATTTCCTGCGCCAGCGTTCTGATCTGGACGCCGTCCTCGCCTTCGACCATCACGCGCGCGAGCATTTCGGTTCCGGAGTATCGCACCAGCAGCCTGCCGGTGCCCGCCAGCCGCTGTTCGGCATCGGCAATTATTTTCTGAACCTCCGGCATCTCGGCAATCGGCATGCGATTTCGCACGCGCACGTTTTCGAGGACCTGCGGCACACGGCGCATCGCGCGAAGCTCGCCGAGCGTCCGCCCGCTCTCGGCCAGGTGTGCGAGCACCAGCAGCGCGCTGATCAGGCCGTCGCCGGTGGTCGAGTGATCCATGAAGATCACGTGCCCCGACTGCTCGCCGCCGAGGTTGTACGAGTTCAGCCGCATCTCGCGCGCAACCGCGGGGTCGCCGACCTCGGTGCGAATCAGCCGCACGCCCGCGTCGCGCAGCGCGAGCTCGAGTCCGAAATTGCTCATCACGGTTCCGACGACAGCGTTGCCGCGGAGCCGGCCCTCGGCGGCGAGCTTGAGGCCGAGCAGCGCCATCACGTCGTCGCCGTCGAATACTTCGCCGCGCTCGTCGATCAGCATCACGCGATCGCCGTCGCCGTCGAGCGCGATGCCGACGTTGCAGTGCTCGCGCAGAACGGTTTCGCGAATCGCGTCGAGATGCCCTGCACCGCAATTCAGATTGATGTTGGTGCCGTTCGGATCGACCGCGATCGCCACGACCTCGGCGCCCAGTTCCTCGAGCGCGTCGGGACCGACCTTGTAGGCCGCGCCGTTGGCGCAATCGATCGCGACTTTCATCCCGTCGAATGCGACCGAACGCGGCAGGCACGACTTCAGGAACACGAGGTAGCGGCCGAGCGCGTCATCGATTCGCGCCGCCTTGCCGATATCGTCGGCGCGCGCGCGATGCCTGTTGATTTCACCCTCGTCGAATACCAGCGCCTCGATTCGCCGCTCGGTTTCGTCGTCGAGCTTGAATCCTTCGCGCGAAAAAAACTTGATCCCATTGTCCCAGAAGGGGTTGTGCGACGCGGAAATCACCACGCCCGCGTCGGCGCGCATGCTGCGCGTCAGGAACGCGATCGCCGGCGTCGGCAGCGGACCCACCAGCCAGACGTCCACGCCCATCGAGCAGATCCCGGACTCGATCGCCGTCTCGAGCATGTAGCCCGACAGCCGCGTGTCCTTGCCAACAAGAATTTTGCGATGCCGCCCGGTGGTATTGCGGAACACGTGCGCGAGCGCGCGGCCGAGTTTCAGCGCGGTCTCCGAAGTAATCGGCTCCTCGTTGGCGACGCCGCGGACGCCGTCAGTGCCGAATAGTTTACGATTGGTGTTCATCGGCATTGGTCGTCAGCTTCTCGCGATAGGTCCGCAGTCTAACCTTGTCCGGCGACTGGCGCACCAACTGCATCCCGTCGGGCAGCGTGACCTGCAGCGGCAATTCGTGCGACCCCGGCGCAACGCCCTTCGCATCAACGTACGCCAGCCCCTTCGGCGCGAGACCCGCCAGCTTGACCGCGGGCCCGCGAATCGTCAGCGTCGCCTGCTTCGGTTCGACCCGGTACTTGAAGTCGCTGTCCTTCACTTCGACGTCCACCGCGCGAAACTCACGGTCGGTAATCGCCTCTGCGACATTGATCTTCGCCTCGACGTGACCGGTGGACAGGCCAAGCGTCGGATCGGGCGGGTCGATGTTAACCGAACGGGTGGTATCAGACGTGAGTCCTTTCAAATCGAACGGCTCAGTGCTCACGGCCGCGAGCGGCGCCACATAGCGGCTCGGCCCGACGACGGTGACATTGGGCGGCGTAATGTCGACCGACGAGATTGCGTAGCCGGGAGCGACCTTGTTCTGGACCGCGAGATGGACCGGCACGTCGCGCGTAACCATGTGGTCAACGTCAAGCGACAATTGATCGGGCGAGATACTCGTCACAGCAGTATGTCGTCCGACGTTGAACATTGCCGGATAAATCTTGAAGTCGGATTGTCCCGCGGCGACGCTGCGCAGATCGATCTTGAGCGTCAGCCGTTCGGGATCGAGCAGCGACAGCAGCGTGCGCGGACCGGTGACTTCGATTTTCACCTGTTTCGGCGGATGGTTCAGAATCACCATACCCGGCGGCAGCAAGGCGTAACTTATAGGCACCGTGAGCGTCTCGACTGAGCCGCGCTCGCCCGCATTGACGAATATCCACAGTCCGATCGCGAGCACTACCGCCAGAATGCGCAGCCCGATGTCACCGCCGCGCAGCCGCCGGGAGCTGCTGACCGTGAACATATTTGTGAAATCGCCCAGCCTCATCGTGCGTCGTTGTCGTCGCTCTTTTACTCCGGCGCTCCTAACCCGGCAGCTTTCTCAGCGTGGACAGGACCTCGGCCGGCTCCAGTCCGCGACTCAGCACGCCGCCACGCGCAAGCGAAATCGCCCCGCTCTCCTCCGACACGACCAGCACCACCGCATCGCTGTCTTCGCTCATCCCAATTGCGGCGCGATGACGGGTACCGAGCGACAGGCTGACGTTGGGGTTCTGCGACAGCGGCAACAGGCAGGCCGCCGCCAGTATCCGGTCGCCGTTAATTATCACGGCGCCATCGTGCAGCGGAGAGCCGTTCGTGAAAATCGTTTCGAGCAGCTCCGGCGAGACCTTGCCATCGACGACTCTTCCGCTCTCGACAAACTCACCCAGGCCGTCGTCCTGCTCGATCACTATAAGCGCGCCGACTCGACGCGCCGAACACCACGCCGCCGCCGTCGCGATTTCCTCCGCCGGCGTGACGACAGCCGCGCCGCGTCCCAGAAACGATTGCGCACCGACCCGGGTCAGCGCGCGCCGGATATCAGCCTGAAAGATGACCACGAGGATGACGAACAGCGAACCGAGAAAGTTGTTCAACAGCCAGTTGAGCGTGAACAGTCCGAGCACTTGCGACGCCACGAACGCGACGCCCACGATCACCATCCCGAGCACCATCTGCATCGTGCGCGTGCCGCGGATCAGCAACGCGACGCGATAGATCACATACGCCACGATCAGAACGTCAAGGACGTCCTGCCAGCGCGGCTGCGGTATCATTGGTATGTAGTTATGCATTGCGCCTGAACCGCCGATCCCGTCCCGACATTGCCACCGCCATTCGCACCGCCGCGACGCCCGAATTCACGTCGTGTACGCGCACGAGCGACGCGCCCGCGGCCACTGCCAGCGCGTTCACGGCCGCAGTGCCGAAATCCAAGTCACGCTCGCTCGCGCCCGCGGCGGCGCCGACCACGATTCGTGCGACGAAGGTCTTGCGCGACGCTCCTACCAATACGGGATAGCCGAGCGCACAGAGGTCGGGCAAGGCGGCCAGCAATTTCAGATTATGCTCGGCAGTCTTGGCGAATCCCAGCCCCGGATCGACGATGATTCGCGAGCGTACGACTCCCGCGGCGGCGGCAAATCTCGCGCGCGCCTCCAGGTACCCGACAACTTCGCGCACCACGTCGCGGTAGCGCGCGAACTTCGTGTGATTCGCCGGGCCGCCACGCATATGCATCAGCACCACGGCGCACTTGGTCCGCGCCGCGAGTGGCGCCATCTCGCGATCGTGCTCGAGGGCGCTGATGTCGTTGACTATCGCCGCTCCCGACTCGAGCGCGACACGCGCGACCTCCGCCCGCCGCGTGTCGATCGAGATTGGCACTTTGAGCCGCCTGCCGAGCCGCTCAAGGACCGGAGTCGCGCGCCCGAGTTCGACCTCGATTGGAATTTCCACTGCGCCGAGCGGACGCGACGACTCTGCGCCAACGTCGATCACGTCAGCGCCGGCGGCTTCCATCGCGAGCGCGTGCGCGACGGCGCGGTCAGCGTCCATATATTTGCCGCCGTCGGAGAAGGAATCGGGCGTCACGTTCAGCACGCCCATGACTGCGGGGAACTTGATTACGCGGCCGTCGGCCAGCTTGAGACCTGGCGGCGAAGATTGAGATGGCCTGGATTGAATCCGCGAGCGTCGCATAGCACCGGCCCCACTTTCCTCCCCATCCGCGCGCCACCCGACCGCAACAGAGAACCGGGCAATTCGAGCGCCGCGAACGGCGCCGCCGGCGAGACGACTACACGAGGACCGGCTTCGGCGGGAGTCCTGGCACCGGGCTTTCGTCGTCGACGCGCTTTTCCTTGCCCGTGTCCGGACCCGGACGCGTCGGCGGATCGTTGCGCACCGCGGCCGGCGACGGCGGCAATTCACGCCCTTCGCGGAACGCCGTCACCATCGCCTCGACTTCGCTGCCGTCGAGCACTTCCTTCTCGAGCAGCCGTGCCGCAATCGCGTGCAGCAGCGGCAGATGATCCGAGAGCAGTTGCCGCGCCTTCTGATACGAGTCTTCGATTATCTTGCGCACTTCGCGATCGATCTCGAGCGCCGTCTGCTCCGAGTAGTCCTTGTGATGCGAGATGTCGCGCCCCAGAAAAATCTGCTCCTCGCGCCGCCCGAACGTCATCGGGCCGAGCTCCTTGCTCATGCCCCATTCGCAGACCATCTTGCGCGCGAGCTCGGTGGCCTTTTCGATATCGTTGCCGGCGCCGGTCGTCATCTGGCCGAACACGAGCTCTTCCGCCGTGCGCCCGCCGAACATCACCGCCAGCCGCGTCACCAGGTAGTCGCGCGGATAGGTGTAGCGATCGTCCATCGGCAATTGCTGCGTCACGCCGAGCGCCATTCCGCGCGCGACAATCGTAACTTTGTGGACCGGGTCCGCGCCGGGCTGCAGCATCGCGACCAACGCATGCCCGCCTTCATGGTACGCAATAATTTTCCGCTCCGAGACCGACATCACCATCGAGCGCCGTTCCGCGCCCATCATGACTTTGTCCTTGGCCAGCTCGAAGTCCGACATCTCGACCTTGTCCTTGTTGCGTCGCGCCGCCAGCAGCGCGGCCTCGTTGACAAGGTTCTCCAGGTCCGCGCCCGCAAAGCCCGGCGTCGAGCGCGCCAGCTTGCTCGAATCGACGTCGTCCGACAGCGGCACCTTGCGCGTATGCACCTTCAGGATGCCCTCGCGCCCCTTCACGTCGGGGAGAGCCACCACCACGCGCCGGTCGAATCGGCCCGGCCGCAGCAGCGCAGGATCGAGCACGTCGGGGCGATTGGTGGCCGCCACGAGGATCACGCCCTCGTTGGCCTCGAAGCCGTCCATCTCGACCAGCAACTGGTTGAGCGTCTGCTCGCGCTCATCATGACCGCCGCCGAGTCCGGCCCCGCGATGACGTCCGACAGCGTCGATCTCATCTATAAATATGATGCATGGCGCATGCTTCTTGCCCTGCACGAACAAATCGCGCACGCGTGACGCGCCGACGCCGACAAACATCTCGACGAAGTCCGATCCCGAAATCGAAAAGAACGGCACGCCGGCTTCGCCCGCGATCGCGCGCGCAAGCAGCGTCTTGCCCGTTCCCGGCGCCCCGACCAGTAGCACGCCCTTCGGGATTCGCCCGCCCAGCCGCGTGAAACGCTTGGGGTCGCGCAAAAATTGAATTATCTCTTCGAGCTCGTCCTTCGCCTCATCGATTCCCGCCACGTCGGCGAAGGTAACTTTGTGCGTATTCTCAGTCAGCAGCTTGGCGCGGCTCTTGCCGAACGACATCGCTTTGCCGCCGCCGATTTGCATCTGCCGCATGAAGAAAATCCACAACGCCGCCAGCACGATTATTGGGAACCACTGCACCAGCGCGACCATCCACCACGGGTCGCCCTCGGCCGGCTTGGCCGCGATCTTGACGCCCTTTTCGCGCAACGTCTTGACCAGGTCGGGATAGTCGGGAGCTACGGTTTTGAAATGCTCTCCGCCGGTCGTGTCGAATTTGATCAGGTTGCCTTGAATCGTGGCCTGACCAACCTGGCCCTTTTCAACCTGGTTGAGGAAGTCGGAGAAGATTATTTCCTGTTCTTTAGGCTGCTGCCTGCTGAAGATATTGAACAGCAGCAGGAACATAAGTCCCAGCACTAGCCACAGCGCAATACTGCGTGAAAACTGGTTCATGCTGTTACAAAA
This sequence comes from uncultured delta proteobacterium, assembly GCA_963805315.1. Classification (GTDB taxonomy): domain Bacteria; phylum Desulfobacterota; class Binatia; order Binatales; family Binataceae; genus Binatus. Next base: position 61,705 of record CAWDTQ010000015.1, on the reverse strand, counting down.
GTATCACGCACGTTAATCGCCACGCAACGTCGTAAGCGTTACACAACAATTTCAGAAGCCTCAACGCGCACAATGGCTTCCGTGGCCTTCGTCACGAGCGCGGATTCAGCGCGCGCAAGGCCCGGAATCCACGCGATTGCGTCGCCGATCGTGACGACTGGAAAATGCTCGCGCCGCGCGCGCGGCACCTTGCGATCGACGAAGACGTCCTGAACTTTCCGCGTGCCGCGCATCCCGATCGGATGAATCCGGTCACCTTTCAGGGAATTGCGCGCGACCAATCCCGCGTCCGCGATTTTTGCCGCATCGAACATCGCGACGGACAAACTGTCGGGCATCGACGCGTCAGCCACGGCAATCGTCGAAGCCTCGAACTTGAATCCCGCGGCCCCGACAATCGTGATTCCGTCAGCCGCGATCGCTACCGAAAATCCCGCGACCATGGCGTAGGCTTTGCGCTCGCGCGCATTCCTCAGCCTCAACAGATTGTACTCGCGCTCGGCGCGCCAGCCACCGGGAAGATCGATCGAGTCGCTCGGCCCGCCATTGAGGATGAGCGCGCGAATCGCCTCGACATGCGCGCGCGAAATTTTCCGCAAGGATCCCAGGCGCTCGGCGACAAAAAGGCGAATCGCAATCGCCTGCACCGCCGGATTCATCGCGCCGAATCCCGACACGTCGAGCGCCCCGCCGCGGATACGCATCGCGTCCAGTTCGCGCGCCGCAATCGCGGTGACCAGCTCGTCGAGCGACCGCATCTCGGCCGCAAGCTCCACCAGCCGCGCGCTCAAGCCTCGGCGCATACTCGCGCTCGAGCATCGGAAGCAATTCGCCGCGAATGCGGTTGCGCAGAATGTCGCGCGACGAATTCGACGAGTCCTCCACGAACGGAATCGACCGCGCCGCAAGGTAGTCGCGAATCTCAGCGCGCGAAATCGAAAGCATCGGCCGAATCAGCCGGCCCGGCCCGCGCTCAGCCATCGCCGCCATCCCCGCCGCGCCCGCGCCACGCATCAAACGCATCAACACGGTCTCAGCCTGGTCGTCGCTATGGTGCCCCAGGGCAACAAAGTCCGCTCCGATTCGATCCGCGGCGCGGTCGAGGAACGCATGCCGAAGGTCTCGCGCCCGCTCTTCGAGGTTCGCGCCCGGGGCCGGACCGCCAAGTCCCTCGGCCCGCTGGACGATCAACTCAACCCCGAGCCGGGCACACATGTCGCGCACGAACTCTTCATCCCGATCCGACTCATCGCCGCGAATCCGATGGTTCAGATGCGCAGCCGCGATCCTGACCCTCAGCCGCTTGCGAATCTCGAGCAGCGCGGAGGTAAGCGCGACAGAATCGGCGCCGCCGGAAAGCCCGACGAGAATCGAAGCGCCGCGCTCGACTCCACCTCGCAAAAGCGCCGCCTCAATCGCGCCAACGACTCTCTTTTCAACATCACGAAGCATCATCGATGAGATTATTCCCGCGCACGATCGGCATCAACGCACGGCCTCTCTACATTACATGCCGCGAGAGGCGCGCCCGCCCAGCGCGCGACGGACGGGCGCGGGCAGTTGAATGTCAGCTATTTGACGATTGGGCCACGAAGATCTTCAGGGCTGGTCACGCGCGCAACCGACGTCATTGCTCTTCGCGCATCGCCGTTGCCTGCTCGTGGCGCGCGCGGTTTCTTCCACGCGGAGAGATCGATCCTGAGCAGTTCCTCCAGCGCCTCGACTTCGGGCATGAAGCGAGCGCGCAGGCGCTCGTCTTGCTCGGGCGTCAGCCGCTCGAACGGCTCGCCGCGGCCGTAGCAGAAGTCCCACACGCCGGAGCGCTCTAGAAAATTTATGGCGCCGTATGCCTGGCGGACCTTGAACCAGTACTTGAGCTTGGTCGCTTTGCGCGCGAGTCTGCCGCTCTTGGGCGCGCGAGCGAACGAATTCACATCGCCATTGAGATCGCGCCGCGCGGAGAGTGCAATACGGTCGATGCGCATGAAATCGGTCACCCGATCCAGATACGACTGCGGCTGCGCTCGCAATTCATCATACATTGTGACGAGCACATTCTCGCGGCCGAATGTCTCGAACCATTTGCGCAGATGGAATGCGTAGCGGTTGCCGCCGGCCATAGTGGGCCGGGCATCCAGCACCTCTTCGAAGGATCCATGCGCCCAGCCGTAGTGAACAATCATCTTATAGGCGGAAAACGAATGCTCCACGGGTTCACGCAGTGTGATGATGATGCGGCAGTTCGGAATGTACGTCTTGACGCGTTCGAACGCCCGCTGATCGAAAAAATACGGACAGATTTCGACTACCTTGCGCTCGCCGGTTGCATAGCGAAAATGGCGCGCGTACCAGTCGATGCCCTTGTCATAGTAGGTGTTGAAAAACTGCGTCTCCTTGACCCCGTAAGGCAAATCGACGTGGCCCTCGAGCACACGATGCAGCCAGGTAGTGCCGGTGCGGCCGGGGCCGGCGCCGATGATCTCAGGGAGCCGGTATCTAATGGCAGTACTCATCGGCTGACTGATCGCTGGGGCTGGAGCGCCGGGAAAGTCTCGATGGCGCGCGGCGGCCGCACGCGCTTCCAAGCGGAGAGATCGATCATCAGCAATTTCTCCAGCTCCTCGACCTCGGGCAGCAGGCGCGCGCGCACGCGCTCCTCCTGCTCGGGCGTCAGCCGCCCGAATGGCTCGCCGCGGCCGTGGCAGAATTCCCACACGCCCGCGCGCTCGAGCAGGTTGACAAGGCGATATGCCTGACGGCGCTTGAGCCAGTACATGAGCTTGGTCGCTTTGCGCGCGAGTCTGCGATTCTTGGGCAAGCCGACAATAGAATTCACATCGTCACCGATTTCGGGCCGCGCGGAAAGCGCGATACGCTCGATGCGCATGAAATCGGTCACCCGATCCAAATACGACTGCGGTTGCGCTCGCAATTCATCATACATCGTGACGAGCACATTCTCGCGGCCGAAGGTCTCGAACCATTTGCGCAGATGGAATGCGTAGCGGTTGCCGCCGCCCATAGTGGGCCGGGATTTCATGACCTCCTCGAACGACCCACGCACCCAGGCGTAGTGAGCATACAGCTTGTAGGCCGAAAACGAACGCTGGACGGGATCGCGCAGCGTGATGATTGTTCGACAGTTGGGAATGTGCGTCTTAATGCGATCGGGGGCAAACGGATTTAAGAGGTAGGGACAGATCTCGGCGATCGGCCGCTCGCCGGTTGCGTGGCGAAAATGGCGCGCGTACCAGTCGATGCCCTTGTCATAGTGGGTGGTGAAAAACTCGGTCTCCTTGACCCCGTAAGGCAGATCGACATGGCCTTCAAGCACGCGATGCAGCCAGGTAGTGCCGGTGCGGCCGGGGCCAGCGCCGATGATCTCAGGGAGCCGGTATCTAATGGCAGTACTCATCGGCCGGTTGATCGCTGGAGCTGGAGTGCCGGGGAGCCTTCGATGGCGCGTGGCACCCGCGGCCGTTTCCAGGCCGAGAGATCGATCATCAGCAACTCCTCGAGCGCTTCGACCTCGGGCCTGTACAGTTCACGGACGCGCGCTTCGACGTCGGGCGCCAGCGGGCCATACGGCCGGCCGCCTTCGTACACGAAACGGCCCAGCGCACTTTTACGAAGCCGCGTGGCCGCCCGATGCATCCGGCGCGAACGCATCCAGGTAATGATCTTGCGGGTGGCACGCACCAACCTTCGGCTCGGCGGCGCAGTCTCGACCAGATGCACGCGCTCGATGGCGCGCGCCGGCGGAATCGCGATTCGATCGATCCCAACAAAGGCGGTTATCCGGTCAACGAAAGCTTGCGCGTCGGCCTCGAAGTCGTCATACAGGCCGACCAGCACCCGGTCAGCGCCAAACAGCCGCTGCCATTCGGCGAGATGAAATGCGTAGCGGTTCTGCTCGCGGATTTCGCGATGCTTCACAGCGGCTTCTTCGAACGAGAGCTTGGTCCACGCGTGCCGGCGCAGCAGCTTGTAGAACGAGTAGGAACGATCGACCGGGTCGCGGAGCGTGCAGATGATGCGGCACTGGGGAAGGTGCCGCGCGATTCGTTCCCGAGCCTCGGGCGACGCGAAATAGGTCGCGCAGAGCTCGCCGATTTTCATCGCGGGCGGACAATGGCGGAAGTAGTCGGCGTACCAGTCGATTCCCTTGTCGTAGTGCTTGGAAAAAAAATCGGTCTCCTTGATATCAAGGGGTAATCCCACGTGGCCCTTCAACACCTCGTGCAGCCACGTTGTGGCGGTTCGCGGGGGTCCGACCGCGATAAAGTCGGGGAGCCTCATCTTGGATATATCATATGAATTGAAAGCGCAGTGCTAGCGGAGGTCGGCTAGTGACTGCTCGAGGATCGTCATGCCTTCGTCCATCAATTCGGGCGACGCGGTCAGGGGCGCGAGGATTCGGATGACGTTGGCGTAGATGCCGGCGGTCAGCAGAATCAATCCGCGCTCCGACGCGCGAAGCGCAAGGCTCTTTGCGAGTTCGGGCGCCGGCTCTTTGGTTGCGCGGTCGCGCACCAGCTCGATCGCGAGCATCGCGCCGAGTCCGCGCACGTCGCCGATGAACGGGAACCGGTCGCGCATCACGTCGAGGCGCGCGCGCACCAGGGCGCCCTGCTTTTCCGCGCGCGCGAGCACGTGCTCGTCGCGGAACACGTCGAGCACGGCGAGCGCCGCGGCGCATGACACGGGACTGCCGGCGAAGGTGCCGCCAAGTCCGCCGGGCGCGACGCTGTCCATGATGGCGGCGCGGCCAATCACGCCTGAGAGCGGGAATCCACCGGCCATGCTCTTGGCGATCGTGATGAGGTCGGGCTCGACGCCGGCGTGCTCGACGGCGAACATCCTGCCCGTGCGTCCGAAGCCGGTCTGTATTTCGTCGGCGATAAAGACGATGCCGTGGCGATCGCACAGAGCGCGCAGCTCGCGGATGAATTCGAACGGCGCGACGTTGAAGCCGCCCTCGCCCTGGACCGGCTCGATGATGATAGCCGCCACGCGCGACGGCTCGACCGACGATTTGAACAGCGCCTCGATGGCGGCGAGGCTGTTCGCGGTGCTGCCGCCGCGATACGCGTCAGGGAACGGCGCGTGAAACGTATCGGCGGGAAACGGCCCGAATCCCGCCTTGTATGGATTCACTTTTCCGGTAAGCGCCAGCGCCATCAGCGTGCGCCCGTGAAATCCGCCGGTGAACGAAATGATCGCAGACCGTCCCGTGGAGTGACGTGCGATCTTGACGGCGTTTTCGACCGCCTCGGCGCCGGTGGTCAGAAATATTGTCTTGCTGGGTCCTGTAATCGGCGCGAGCGCGTTCATCCGCTCCGCCAACTTGATGTAGGACTCGTAAGGCGTGACGCCGAAGCAGGTGTGGGTAAAGGCGTCGAGCTGGGCCTGCACCGCGGCCATCACGCGCGGATGGCGATGACCGACGTTGAGTACTGCGATTCCGCCGCCGAAGTCGATGTAGCGGCGGCCGTCGGCGTCCCAGATTTCGGCGCCCGACGCTTGATGGGCGAGGATTGGAATCGGCACGCTGACGCCGCGCGGAACGGCGGCAGCGATGCGCTCGGCTAAGGTGGATGCGGTGCTCATTTACGATTGAGTAACAGTTTCGAACTCTCCAGCAAATCGGCGCTTGTTCAGACTCGCACGCCGGTCGTTAACGTTATGAGGGGTTCTGGTGCATTTGACACATTGTTCCTATGAGCCTATTTTGAAATTGAAACATCATCACCACATTGTTGCTTTAGGGGAAACCAGATGGCGGCCACCATATTGAACGAAAACTTCAGGCGAATCGGCGAAGCATCGCTGGACGAACGTAAACGGGTCTCTTTGGCCAAGACGTTGGAATCTTTGAAGCAAATACTCGGCGGCGAATTGGACCCGGCGATTCGATTCGGCATCTACCTGAACGACGCCGGGCAACTGTTGCTCTCGCCGGAAATTTCAGTGCCGATGCACGAACTTTGGCTGTACCGGAACCCTAAGGCGATGAAAATGGTCGTGAAAGGCTTGGAAGAGGCTCGCGAGGGAAAACTGGCGGACTTGGGCTCGTTCAAGAAATACGCAGACGACGATATCGAGTAGTGGAAGGTCCGGTTGGCCAAGTTTCATCTGGTTTTCACGCCGGCAGCACGGGAGGCGCTTGCGCTGCTGGCGAAAGATGCCAGTGCAGCCAAGCGACTTCGCGCGGTTCACAAGACACTCGGCCTCCTGGAAACGAATCCCCGCCATCCGAGTCTGAATACACACGAGTACTCGAAGCTATCTGGGCCGCGAGGCCAGAAAGTCTTTGAGGCGTACGCAGAAAACAAAACACCGGCGGCATTTCGAGTATTCTTTTGCTACGGTCCTAAAGCTGGGCAGATGACGATCTTGGCGATCACGCCACATCCCTGAGCGTGCTTCCATCGAGTACGCGCAGCCTTTCGCGCGATCTCGCTACTGCCGCGAATCGGTCACAATTGACCGCATTCATCTGGACTGTATACTTCGTGGGATTGGGGATTTTGGGCGGGAGGCGATGGCGGCGGCCCTGACGCTTGGGTGCGAGACTCGCCGCGCAGTTTCAAGCATGATTAACCACAGATGAGTGCGCAGGCCGAAAGCTCAAAGTTTTACGAACCGATCGTACCTTCGGACCAGATTCAGTATCGCGAATACAAGCTGCTGCTGAAGCCGCAGCTGTTTCCCGACGAGAAGTCGTTTCACAAGTTCTGGAAAATTGCGCATCACGCGGCGAAATCGCTCGGCATCAAGCTGGGCAAGCCGGATGAATCGATCAAGCCGCATCAGCGCGAGGTGGTGTTTTACGACACGCCGCACTTCAAGCTCTACAATCACGGCTTCATCCTGAGAAAACGCACGTTCTACCACCATGGCGTGCCTTCCGAGCGGCACGAGCTAGTGATTAAATTTCGGCATCCGGACAAGAAGGTCGCGTTGGCCGTGGATCCGCGGCCGCTGCTGCCGTGCGAGTACACGCTGAAGTTCAAGGAGGAAATTCTGCTGCCCAAGGATGGCGCGCTCGGAATGCGGCTGGTGTATTCGCACAACTGCGAGCTCGACACTCCCAACATCATATTGACGCAACGATTCGAGACGACCGCCGAAGCGTTCCCGGCGCTCAAGAAGATCGATGCGAATCCGAAGGCTGCGCTGAGCGCGGTGCACGGCCTGTCGATCGAGGAATACCTGGCCGATCTCGGAATGCTGGACTTCGGGCACAAGCTCGAGGCGAAGGCGACGCTGGCGGTCTGGCGGGTGCGCACGACCAACGCGCCGATAGTTGCGGAGTTCGCCTACCAGTTGAAGTTCGACAGTCCCGAGGCGGTGCGGCGCAAGCAGCGAGAGCTTTCCGAATCCTTCTACACGGACCTGCAGTCGCGGGCCACAGACTGGGTGCAGCGTGGAACAACCAAAACCGCCCTCATCTATGGATACGGAAACTCAACCGTCAAACACGAAGAGTGATTCGAACCTCCATCCGAGCCTGCTGACGATTTTCAGGGTCTTCGTCTCCGCGGGCGGACTGAGCTTCGGCGGCGGCGCGGTCGCCTACCTGCGCGAATACATCGTCCGGGAGCAGGGATGGCTCGACGACGAGGGGTTTCTCGGCGCGATGGAGATTAGCGAGACGGTGCCCGGCCTGATCGCGGTCAACATGTCGGTGATTGTCGGCGACAACTTGCGCGGCATCCCCGGCGCGATCGTCGCGGTGCTCGGGATGCTGCTGCCGGGATCGATCTCGGTCATGACGCTCGCGATTCTGTATCAGTCCAATCACTCCAACCCCGATGTCCGGCACTTTCTGCTCGGAATCGCGGCGGCCGCGGTCGGTCTGCTGACGACGGTGGCGCTGCAACTCGGGCGGCGCCAGTTCGGAAAACTCCCCGACGCCGTGATCGTCGCCGTGACGTTCTTCGCGGTCAGTATCCTGAAGATAAGCCTGCCGGTCGTGCTGGTGACGCTCGGACCGATCTCGGTATGGCTCTACCGTCCCAGCGCCTCGGCTGAACGTCAAACCGGCGAGCACCTGCCGTTTCATCGCGGCCCCCGCCACCATCTCTTCCGCCGGTAGGCGCTATGTTGCAGTCACATCCAATGCGCCTGCTCCATCTGTTTCTCGTTTTCTCGCTGCTCTCCGTGCTCGCGCTCGGCGGCGGCAACTCGATATTGCCCGAGATGCGGCACATGACGGTGAACAGGTTGAACTGGCTCACCGACGCGCAGTTCCGCAGCATCTACAGCCTGGGCCAGGTGGTGCCGGGCCCGAACATGCTGATGGTCTTGGTGATTGGCTATCAGCTCGCAGGATGGCTCGGGATGGCAGTGGTCGGGATCGCGTTCTTCGTCCCCGATTTCATAATCGCGCTGTCCATAAACCGGTTATGGATTCGCCTGGGCGGCTGGCCGTGGCGCATCTCGATTCAACGCGGGCTGGCGCCGGTTGCGATCGGTCTGATGATATCGGGGACCTACACAATTGCGCGTCTTTCGATCGTGGACGTCGCGGCGCTCGGAATTGCGATTGTGGTGCTGGCAATCCTGCTCTGGCGCCATATCAACCCGGGCATCCTGGTGCTGGGCGGAGGAGCGGTCTATATGCTGCTGTCGCACTAAGGGCGGCGGCAATCGACGCCGGCGCTGAAGACCAAAAAAAACGCCGGCAGGAGCAGATGCTCCCGCCGGCGTTCCTGCAATCAGTGGCCGGTTTCGGACATTTTCACCATCGCCTCGGTGGTGAAGAACGCTTTATCCACTGCACCCATGTTGATGTACCAGCATTCCTTCTCGGGCGTCTCGATGCCGGGCAGGTAGCACATCGTGGCCTCGGTGCTCTGCACGTCAGTCGAGGCAGCGCCAACAACGAACGCGCGCTTGAAAGGATAGATGGCGACCTTGGCGTCGGGCACCGGCCGATCGCGATACGCGAGCCAATAGATGTGGTTGCGGAACAACTCGCCGCGACGATCGTAGGTGTCGATGTACGGCTCGAACCACATTTCAGAATCCATGTAGATGACGGTCTTGGAATCGATCGCCCCCGAGGCACTCTGATCGCCCATAATGCGCCGTGGCTCCGCGCTCACGATGTACATGTGGCGCATCTCCCAACGCTCGGGGCACGCACTGGCGCCGCCGTCAGTCGCGCACCGGACTTCCGGTGAATGCTCGGCCTCAACCGTCGCGAGCATCTCCTTCTCGCCGAGGAACTTGTAGTTATACTGCTCAGTCTTTGGGTTGAAACCCGAATAGTGATCGGGATCCCAGGTCTGCGCGCCGGTCGCGGTTGAATTGAGCGCCTCGTTCAGACGGCGCAGGCGCCGCGAGCCGGTCTGCCAAGCCCAGGTGTCATCAGCACGATTCGGATCGGCGTAGCGATAGCGCAGGAGACTGGTGCCGCGGGCGTCCTGGGGCGCGAGCTGGGGGCCGAGCAGGAACAGCCATAGACGGTTGGTCTTTTTGAAATCGGGATCAATGGGGATCGGCTCGACTTCGGTTCGGCCTACGAGGTCGTAGCCGGCGTAGTGTCCGAGCTGTCCGTATGCGATCTCAAAGAAGGGCTTGTTGACGCCGGTGTAGACCGTGTCGCAATCGAAATATCGCAGATCATAGTCGTCCGACTGAATCGGGCGAAACACGTTGTTCCAGACGACCTTGGTCGCGACCTCGGGATCGTTCGCATCAATCAGCGGGAACGGCTGTCCAGCGACGTAGCCGACGACCGTGCGATGATCCTTCGAGAGCTGAACCTGCGACGAATATTTTTCGGTCGCGTCCTTATATGGAGGCGGCCAATCGACACGCGCCGTCGGCACGATCTTCATCGTCATGCCGTGCTGCACCTTGTAGTACACGCCCGGCGAGACCAGATCCTTCACCTGCGCCGCGTTGTCCGGAGTGATGAAGTCGCCGGGCTTGACACCTGCCTCCCCAGGCAGGCTCATGGCCGCGAGGGCCAGCAATGCAATGCCCCCGACGACTACGGTTTTACGAATCCCCAATGTCCCCAATAGCATTTCGAACCTCCGTCAGAGCGCTGAAATGTTTTTCCCCTGGCTCGATTAATAGCCTTCAAGCGTGAATTTTTGCCGCTCTGAGTCCCTATTAGAACGGACTGAAGCAGATGTCAAACCGGCTAATGCGCGAGCAGCGGTCTATATACCGGCGGTCGCGCTGAGGCAGCAGCAATCGACCCCCGCGCTGAAGACAAAATGAAAACGCCGGCAGGAGTGAATGCTCCTGCCGACGTTCCTGCAATCGGATCGTAAGGCTGCTAGTTGTGTCCGGTTTCGGACATCTTCACCATCGCCTCGGTGGTGAAGAACGCTTTATCCACCGCGCCCATGTTGATGTACCAGCATTCCTTCTCGGGGGTCTCGATGCCGGGCAGATAGCACATGGTGGCTTGGCCAGTCTGCACATCGGTGGAGGCGGCGCCAACGATGAATTCGCGCTTGAAGGGATAGATGGCGACTTTCGCGTCAGGCACCGGACGATCGCGATACGCGCTCCAGTAGATGTGGACGCGCCACAACTCGCCGCGGCGATCGTAGGTATCGACATACGGCTCGAACCACATTTCGGAATCCATGTAGATGATGGTCTTGGAATCGAGCGCTTCGCGGTTGTTCACACCACGGCGCGGTTCCGCGCTCACGATATACATGTGGCGCATCTGCCAACGCTCAGGACAGGCACTGCCGCCGCCGTCCGTGGCGCATCGGATTTCCGGCGAATGCTCAGCGTCGACCACCCCGAGCATCTCCTTTTCGCCGAGGAACTTGTAGTCGTACTGCTCGGTCTTGGGATTGAAACCCGAATAGTGATCGGCATCCCAACTCTGCGGGCCGGGCGCAGTGGAGAGTATGGCCTCGTTCAGACGGCGCAGCCGCCGCGAGCCGGTCTGCCAATCCCAAGTGTCATCGGCATGTCTCGGATCGGCGTAACGATAGCGCAGGAGGCTGGTGCCGCGAGTATCCTGGGGCGCGAGTGCGGGACCGAGCAGGAACAACCACAGGCGGTTGGTACGCTTGAAATCGGGATCGACCGGAAGCGGCTCGACTTCGGTCCTGCCAACCAGGTTGTAGCCGGCGTAATGCCCCGTCTGATAGTACCAGAGCGGAAAGTAGGCCTTCTTGTAGCCGGTGTCGACGGTCTCGCAATCGAAAAATCGCAGATCGTAATCGTCAGTCTGCAGCGGGCGCCACACGTTGTTCCAGGTGACCTTGGTCGCGACATCAGGATCGTTCGCGTCGATCAGAGGGAACGGCTGGCCGGCGACGTAACCGACCAGGGTGCGATGGTCCTTTGAGAGCTGAACCTGCGCCGAATACTTTTCGGTCGCGTCCTTATATGGAGGCGGCCAATCGACGCGCTGCGTCGGGACAATTTTCATTTCCATCCCGCGCTGCACTTTGTAATACACGCCGGGCGAAACCAGATCCTTCACCTGCGACGCGTTCTCCGGAGTGATGAAGTCGCCCGGCTTGACACCTGCCTCCCCCGGCAAGCTCATCGCCGCGAGGGCCAACAGTGCAATGACCGCGACGACTACGGTTTTACGAATCCCAAATGTCCCCAATACCATTTCGAACCTCCGTCAGAGCGCTGAAATGTTTTCCCCCGGCTCGACTAATAGCCTTTAGGCGTGAATTTTTGCGCCTCTGAGACCCTACTAGAACGGTCTGATGCGGATGTCAATCCGTCAAATTGCGTGCCGGTACAATTCTACCTATTGCGTTCCAGGAGGCACGAGGCATATCTGCGCCGGACCTCCGCTATTTGGCGACAAACCGCCATTCGGATTCAGGCCCGCGGCGGTATATGCCCTTATTCCGCGTCAGCATCCTGCATCCGACCATCTCGCGGCGCAGCGTCGCACAGTCGTGATGGTGCAACTTGAGGATGGCGTTCACCTGCGCCTCGGTATAGCTGACGCCCGGCTCGAAGAAAGCAGTCAGCCACTTCAGGATTACCAGTCGCTTCTTGAAGCTGACCGGGATTTCGAGCAGACGATCTGCGTCGAGAAAGTTGTCGAGGACTTTGCGCTCCGAACTGTTGGCCGCGGCCGACACGGCCAACTTCGCGATACTGTGGCGGCTGAAGACGGCGCGGCTGATCTTCCCAAGCACCTCTTCATTCAAGCGGTACCAGCGGAAGTTGCCGTCGGCACGCATCCTGACCAGGTCGAGCTGTTTCAACACCGCCAGATGATGGGAGACGGTCGGTTCCTTCAACTCGAGCATCGACGCCAGCTGCTGAACGCTGTGCTCGGCGGCGGAGAGCAGGCCGACAATCTTGAGGCGGCTCTCGTCGGCCATCGCCTTGCAGAACTGAAGCATGATGTCGGCTGGCTGCAGATTCATCGCGGGCCCGGGACTAGCTTCGATATACGTCTAATTAGATATGTATCAAAATAGTGGGGACGAGCAAAGAACCGGAATCCGAAGCACACTCGACCACCCAATCTGTGCATCCGCGGCGATCGAAATTTCCCCAATTTCACTTTTCACTCCCCGACAACCAGTCGTTAATGCGGCCGTAACGTCGATTTGGCAGGAAAGACCAACTGGTGCGGTCGTTTCGGACGCTACCATCGGGAGGAAGGAGAAATCATGGGCATGCGGAAGACCGCGATTGTGGCGTTGATGGCGATGGCCTGGGCGGGTGCACCGATTCAGGTCGGCGTGTCGTTTGCGCAGCCGGCGCCGGGCGCGATGGCGACCGAGGCTATGGCGTCCAGCCTGTCGGCGGCCGACAAGGACGCATTGATGAAAAGGCTCGAGGATGCGAAGAAGCACGACAAAATAGCGCGCGCGGGATGGTCGCAGGAGCCGTTGACGCAGGCCACTTACGACAAAAAGATTGATGAGATCAAAAGTCTGATGGCCAAGCTCAAAAAGGGCGAAGACTTCCCGCTGAGCGAGGTCGACAAAGCGGTGGCGTCGCCGAAAAGCGCCCCGTACTGAAATCTCAATCACGCAATTTCGAGGGCCGGCCTGGATGCGGGCCGCCCTCGATCTATTTCTATTTGTCGCCGATGTGAAATTTGTGCAGGAAGCGGTGGATGACGGGTGTCAGCAGAAGTCCGACTACCGCGATCAACGCGAGTCCGCTGTAGAGCGCGTAGATTGACGCGAAGACTTTGCCCGCGTCAGTTTTGAGCGTATCGACCGGGCCCATGCCCCCGAGAATCATCGACGCGTTGAGCAACGAATCGACCCAGGGCAACCCGTCGAGATAATGGTAGCCGGATACGCCGACTGCGAGCGAGCCGAGCACGACCGCACCGGCCATCGCGGTCCATCGCGCCATTCGCAACAGGAACAGGCGGCGCGGCAACAGTTTCTCGTGGCGACGTTCGAACCTCATAACGGGCAGCACCATACTCCGTAGCACGGTCTGCGGGCCGCCTGAAATCTGCCACGCCGAAGCGTCTCGCCCGCGAAACACGGCGGCAGGCGTATTGGACTTTGGTCCAATTGCGCACCTTCACACTCTTGTAACAAAATCCGAGAAGGCAGCCGCTATCCGAGAAAAGCGGACTGCATTGACTGGCATCGGCCAAGAAATCCGAGATGGCAATCGTATCGAGTCTGGCGAAGAAGGACGCTGCAAGACGGCCCGACCGAAGATCCAGGAGCGCCAAGTCAAAGGTTCGGGAAACAACAGCAGCCGGCACCTTCAGTCCGGCGACGGTGTTGGTGGTGGACGATGATCCGTCGGTCCTTCGCTCATTGAAGAGGCTGGTCTCCGCCTCTGGCTTTCACGTCAAAACCTTCGGTAAGCCGTCTGAATTACTCGCCAGCGAGACTCCGAGAACAAACGCGTGCATGGTGGTCGACATCGATATGCCTGAAATGAATGGAATCGAGATGTGCGAGATTCTGAAACGTTCAGGACGCGGCCTGCCCGCGATCCTAATCACCGGGCGAACCGACGCCCGGACGCGCTCATCGGCCGCACAATCGGATGCGGTGGCAGTCCTGTACAAACCGTTCGACGAGGAGCCGCTGCTCGACGCTATCGGGCGCGCACTCGCTCTTTCCTCAATAGATCGATCCGACGTATAACAGCCGGGCGGGGAGTGCGCCTTTTGGGTCTAGCACTTGTCGGTGCTTCGAACCCGCACGTGACGCTATGGCTAATCGCTCCGAAGAAGGTAACGTCGGCGCAGTGTTAGCCGCAAAATCGCCGGCCCGAGTCACCCGAAATCCGGATATCGTTGATTTCGAAAAGCTTCTGAGTGATTTGTCGTCCGCTTTCATCCGCGTTTCCGTTGAAGATATCGATTGCGAAATAGAACGATCGCTTGAGCAAATCGTGTTTGCGATGAACGTCGACCGTAGCACCGTCGTGCAAGTAGATCCTGCCGACGGAGGTTTGTACGTCACTCACCAATGGGCGCGAGAGGGCGTGAGTGCTCCAGACAGAGGCCAAAGGACAGACAGCGCCAAATACTATCCCTGGCTCAGATCCAAAGTACTCGCAGGCGAATTGGTCGTAATTTCCAGTCTTGCGGATTTTCCTCCGGAAGCCTCCAAGGACCTGGCCGCCGCGCGTCACGTGGGACTGAAATCCAACGTGACGATTCCATTGCGGATTGCGGGCAACGTGGTTGGTGCGATCCTCTTCGGCACCCTCCTTTCCGAAAGGGCGTGGACTCAGAAAGAAGTCCAGCGGCTGAAGCTGGTCGCCGAGATATTCGGAAACGCGCTCGAACGAAAGCGCGTTGAAGCAGAGATCCGCCGCCTGTCCGAGGAATTGCGGCAGGTTTCGCAAGTCGTGACGATGGGAGAGCTTACAGCTTCTCTGGCGCATGAGTTGAACCAGCCGCTCGGAGCAATCCTGAACAACGCGAGGGCCGCCCGGCGCCTGCTCGCATCGAGGACTCCCGATCTGGCCGAGATCGACGGCGCCCTGGACGACATTATTCGCGACGATGCGCGCGCAGTCGAAATCGTCCGTGATGTTCGTGCGATGTTCAAGCGCGGCGACGCGAAGATGTCGTCCGTCGACGTCAAAGAGCTCCTGCTTGACGTCAATCGCGTCGTAAGCGCCGATGCGAGAATGAAAGATATCTCAATAGTGATGGAAGTACCTGATTCTCTGCCGCTGGTACGCGGCGACAAGACACACCTGATCCAGGCTGTCTTGAACCTGGTCCTCAACGCATTCGATTCAGTATGCGAAAGCGGCGGACCGCGTGAAGTCGGTTTGCGTGCGGGCAAGAACGAGCCCAGTCACGTGCACGTGTTGGTCAGGGATTCCGGCAATGGCATCGACCCTAACGTCATGCCTCGTCTGTTCGACCCATTCTTCACTACCAAGGCGACCGGAATGGGCATGGGACTCACGATCGTTCGCACGATCATCGAGAATCACGGCGGTCGAATCTGGGCAACGCAGAATCCTGACCGTGGCGCGACGCTGGAGTTCGCTCTTCCGGTTGAGCCAAACATAGGACACGGCGGCCAGGTCGAATCGCGCTAAGCGGCCTGAGCAACAAGATGAAAGTAGCGCTCATCGATGACGATAAATCGGCACGTACTTCATTGGCGCGACTTATCAAGACCGCCGGCATCGAAGTAGTTTCTTTTTCGTCGGCACACGAGTTTCTCGAAGATCCCGTTCGCAACCAGGTCGATTGCGCTGTGACCGACGTGCGGATGCCCGGCTTCGACGGATTCGCGCTGCAGGAAACGCTGGCCAGGACTCTGCCGCACCTCTCATTGGTTTTTATTACGGGCCAGGGCGACGTCCCGATGGGTGTCAAGGCAATGAAGGGAGGCGCGGTCGACTTCCTTGAGAAGCCGGTCGATGGCGAAGCATTGCTGGCGGCGGTTCAGCGCGCCGCCGAGCGCAGCCGCGACCAGAAGGCATCACGCGCTGAGATTGACGACCTTCAAAGCCGTTACGAGCTGCTCTCGCCCCGCGAGCGTCAGGTTTTCCAGTTGGTCACCGCAGGACTACTCAACAAACAAGCGGGCGCCGAGCTCGGCACCACTGAAAAGACGATCAAAGTTCAGCGCGCCCAAGTGATGTCCAAGATGAAGGCCGAGTCGCTCGCTGAACTGGTGCGCATGGCGGATCAGCTACACATCCGCCCGGTAAGCAAGACTCACTGAGAAGAAGTGCCGCTCGCGACAAGCGGGTCGCCGAGCATCCCAAGAGTGCATGGTTCGCGAGTGCGGCGCGCGAACCGTTCACTATTGCATAAGACCAAAGTCCAATTGCTCGATTCCGTCATCGCTCTGTACGATCCGGCCACGTTTCGTAACTACGCGCTCCCAGAGATGTCTGTCGCGAGATCAGACGGAGAGAGGCCATGCAATTTATGAGATCGGCGGTTTACACCTGCCTTGCGTTGATAACTTGTGTCGCCGCGTTGGCCGCCGAGCCCGCGATAGCCCAGCAAATCAACGGTACGCCGGGATCAGCGAACGCCACCATAACGCTTGACGGGAAACAGCTCCCGCCGCCCCCGCTGCCGTTCGGCGGCGTGATCAAGGAAAGCGCCAAGGATTCCACGCCGTGGTGGCCGCCGCGCGTGGTGCCGCCAAAAGGCGCGCCCAACATCGTCCTCATCATGACTGACGATCAGGGCTACGGGGTTTCGAGCACCTTCGGCGGCGTCATCCCGACACCCGCACTGGATCGCATCGCCAAGGCGGGATTGCGTTACACGCAGTTCCATTCCACCGCACTATGTTCGCCCACGCGGGCGGCGTTGATCACCGGGCGCAACCATCACTCGGTGGGTTTCGGCGTGATCGGCGAGCTGTCCACCGGTTATCCGGGCTATGACTCCGTCATAGGTCCGGAGAGCGCAACCATCGGCACGATCCTCCGCGACAACGGTTACGCAACTTCGTGGTTCGGCAAGAATCACAACACGCCGACCTATCAATACAGCGTCGCGGGGCCTTTCGACCAATGGCCGCTCGGCATGGGCTTTCAGTATTTCTATGGCTTCATGGGCGGCGAGACCGACCAGTGGACGCCCTATCTCTATCGCAATACGAGCCCGGTGTTTCCATGGATCGGCAAGCCCGGTTACAACCTCACTACCGACCTGGCGGACGACGCCGTCAAGTACATGCACGATCTGAACGCGGCAGCGCCCGACAAGCCGTTCTTTGTTTATTACGTGCCCGGCGGCACCCACTCGCCGCACCAGCCGACCAAGGAATGGATCGATAAGTTCAAAGGCAAGTTCGACATGGGCTATGAAAAGCTCCGCGACATTATCTTTGCCAACCAGAAACGGCTGGGCGTGATCCCGCCGAACACCCAGCTTACCCCGTGGCCGGACGGACAGGCAGCGTACGGTGGCGCAAAGCTGCCGAGGTGGGACTCGCTGTCAGTCGTGCAAAAGAAACTCTACGCGCGTGAGGCGGAGGTGTTCGCGGGATACGCCGCATATACCGATCATGAAATCGGCCGCGTGATCCAGGAGGTCGAGGACGAAGGCAAACTCGACAACACGCTCATCATATATATCGTCGGCGACAACGGCACCAGCGCCGAGGGCACTCTCGAGGGAACTTACAACCAGATGACCGCCTACAACGGCATCCTGACCCTCCCAATGCCTTTACAGTTACTGCACTACACGGACTGGGGCTCCGACAAAACCTATCCGCACATGTCGGTAGCGTGGTCGTGGGCGTTTGACACTCCGTTCAAGTGGACTAAGCAGGTGGCGTCGCATTTCGGCGGCACGCGGCAAGGTCTGGCAATTTCATGGCCCGGCCACATCACCGACCCAGGTGGCATCCGCACGCAGTTCCACCATGTCATAGATATTGTCCCGACCATCCTCGAAGCTACAGGCATCAAGGCGCCCGAAGAGGTTAATGGCATCAAGCAGAAGCCGATTGAAGGAGTGAGCATGGCCTATACGTTCGACAAGGCGAATGCGAATTCTCCGTCGAAGCACGACACTCAGTATTTCGAGATGGTCGGCAACCGCGCGATTTATCACGACGGTTGGATTGCATCCACTACCCCTCCCGCCGCGCCTTGGCTCCTTGCAACGGGCGCGATGCCCAACGTCAACAGCTACAACTGGGAGCTTTACAACATCGCCGACGACTACTCGCAATACAACGACCTCGCCGCGAAGATGCCTGACAAGCTGAAAGAAATGCAGACGTTGTTCC
Source organism: uncultured delta proteobacterium (assembly GCA_963805315.1). Lineage (GTDB taxonomy): Bacteria > Desulfobacterota > Binatia > Binatales > Binataceae > Binatus. The sequence continues at coordinate 43,514 of CAWDTQ010000015.1, read as the reverse complement.
TCACTGAAGCCGCAAAATACCAGGTCCTCCCCCTGGATAACTCTGGCTTCGCGCGCATCCTTACGGCTCGACCGAGCGCCGTCGCCGGCAAGACTGTTTTCACCTACACGGGCGAGAATGCCGGCATTCCCGTCGGTAATGCTCCCAGCATCTTGGATCGGGACTACACCATCACGGCCGACGTGACGATCCCGCAAGAAGGCGCGGAAGGAATGATCGTGACCTTGGGCGGCCGCTTCGGCGGCTATGGCTTATACCTGCTCAAAGGCAAACCGGTCTTCGATTACAACCTTCTCGATATGACGCACTATCGCTGGGAAGGGGGACCGTTAGGCCATGGTGTGTTAGCCGCCGCGCTCAAGCCCGGCAAGCACACGATAGTGTTCGACTTCAAATACGACGGTCCCGGCCCGGGCAAGGGCGGTGAGGGAGTACTAAAAGTCGATGGTAACGAGATAGCCCGCAAAAAGATCCCACACACGATTCCGTTGCTCATGTCGATAGACGAGACCTTCGATGTTGGTAGCGACACCCGCACGCCAGTGAACGACGACTACAAGCTGCCGTTCCGCTTCACAGGGACAATCGACAAGCTGACTTTCAACCTGGGGCCTGAGCAATTGACCGACGCGGATAAAAAGGCGATAGCAGAGAAAATGGCGAGGGCCAAGGACTAGCCAGCCGTGAACGCGCTGTACGTGAGTACCGCAATGATCGAAGCAGGAGCCGGCCTTGCGTTGTTATGTCTGCCGTCGGCTGCCGCCCTTCTACTCCTGGGCAAGCCGCTGGAAGCGCCTGCCGCATTGACCGTAGCCCGCATGGGCGGGGCGGGATTGCTCACGCTCGGCAGTGGCATGCTGGCTTGCGCGCAGCGACACGCAAAGCCTCGCCGCGCGAGGACTGGTCAGCGCAATGGTGATCTACAACCTCGGCGCAGCACTTATCCTGGGCGATGCCGGAGTCCGATCTCGACCGGTAGGTGTCGTACTGTGGCCCGCGGTGATTCTGCACACAGCCATGACCGTCTGGTGCGTTATCAGTCTTGTGAACTGGAATCCTGAAAGACCCGGGTTCGGCGGTACCGAGTTACGATTCACGAATAGGTCATAGCAAGCCGCGATCAAACCGAGGAACAAACCGAAGTAAGCGCGAAGGAGAACAACTCGTGAGAAAAGTGAAATCGAAACTGAAGCTTGTATCCCTGATAGCTCTTCCCGTGCTGCTATTCGCCGGCGTAAGTAGCGCCCAATACCCACTCCTGGACGCGGCAACCAACAAGGTCATCCAGAAATATCAGTATTCGTCCTGCGAGCAACTGTGGCAGCAACGAGGGCAGCCAAAATCGCAGAGGGAACAGGAGGCTGTAGATTTCCTGCGCAACGATCCCCAGATGCGACGCTTGTTCATCGATAAAGTAGCGGCGCCTGTCGCCAACAAATTGTTTGAATGCGGAATGATCCCGTGAGCGCCGCAACTCGATCCAAATCGAGCGGGTGCGCGCTGTTACTAGCGTTGAGTATGCTTCTGGTCGCGACTGCGAATGCCCAGCAGCCGCAGTCCGCGCCGCCGCAGGCGGAGAAGCAAGTCAAAGCGTCGAGCAAAAACGCGGCTCCCGAACCGGTGAGGCTGGAGCCCAAGGCTCTCGAGATTCTGAAGACCTCATGCGACCGTCTGGCCGCCGCGCACTCGATGGAGTTCACTGCCGTCGTCACATACGAGAATCCCAGCCGCATCGGTCCCCCGCTCGCTTACACGACGAAATCTGAAGTCACCATGGAGCGGCCCGATAAGCTTCGCGTGATCACGCTCGGCGACGGTCCTCCGTCCGAGTTCTATTACGACGGTAAGACCATGACGGCCTATGCTCCGGTTGAGAATCTCGTTGCGATCGGCCCGGCTCCGCCGACTCTCGACGCTGCTTTGGAGGAAGCCAACCGCTCCGCGGCAATTTATTTTCCTTTCACCGACGTAGTCGTGGCCGACCCATACAAGGATCTGGCCGAGGGGCTGAAGACCGCCTTTTATATCGGCCAATCTGTGGTGGTCGGTCGAACCAGGACCGATATGGCGGCGTACGTTAATGACAATGTGTTCCTGCAGGTATGGATAGGTACCGAAGACAAGTTGCCGCGGAAGCTCCGCGCAATATTCCGTAACGATCCGTCGCGGCTGCGCAACGACATGGACCTCTCGGACTGGAAGATAGACTCTCAGATTCCGGCGGACGCCTTCTCCTCGGCCAAGGACGCGAGTGCCAAGCGCATTGCATTCGCGCGTCCTGATCCGTGGTCGCAGCAGGGGATTAAGCGTCCGCCTCGAGCTAAGTCTTCAGAGACACATTAAAAGGAGATCGGCCATGGAAATCAGATTCATCGGATTTGCGGGCTTCTTGATCCTGGTACTCTCGAACGGGCCTGCTGCGGCCTGGTCGCACGCGAACATGTATGGCGGACATTCATCTGGCGGGGGTGGCTCGTGGAACCATCAGGGAACCTTCGGAGGATCTGCCTCAGGCGGAGGCGGCTCGTGGAGTGGCCAGAGTGCCCGGGGCGGTACGGCGTCGGGCGGCGGCGGTTCGTGGAATGCCCACGGCGCTGAAGGCGGCAAAGCATCGGGCGGCGGCGGGTCCTGGAGTGGTCACAGCGCCTACGGCGGCACGGCGTCGGGTGGCGATGGCTCGTGGAACGCTCACGGCGCCCAAGGCGGCTCGGCATCGGGCGGCGACGGATCCTGGAATGCTCACAGTGCCTACGGCGGCAGCGCATCGGGAGGCGAGGGGTCCTGGGGTGGCCAGAGTACCAACGGAAGCACCTATAACCACAATACCTACGGCAACACCTACCATGCTAGTAACAACTACGCGACGACGACATACAGCACATCCGGCGCTTACTATGGCGGCAGCTATAGCACCTACCATCCTCCTACAACCGTAAATTACTACGGCAGCAGTTGTTCCAATTGCGGAGGCTGGAGCACTGCCGGCGCCGCTGCCGCGGGATTGGCGGTCGGCGCAGTGGCTGGCGCGGCAGTCGCCAGCGCGAATTCAGACGCAGCCGCAGCGAATGCATACAACTCGGGCTACGCAGCCGGCAGCATCAACACTGCTTACGCAATGGGGGCAATCTATCCAACCGTGCCGGCCGGCTGCACCCCATCCGATGTCGGCGGCGTCACCTATTACTACTATCCGACCACCAATACGTGGTTCCAGCCGGCGTTCGGCGCGAACGGGGTTTACTATCGCGTGGTGCTACCCCCAGTTTGATCGGATGCTGAATCACTGCAACGGGAAATTAATCGAAAAAGTCTTACAGACCAGACAGGTTCTTCAGAGGAGATAATTGATGAATTCCAGAATTGTGCGGTCCGCTTTTCTGTTATTGACGTTCGCCGCGGCTGGTTGCGCAGGAGCCACAGTGAATAGTCAATCCCAACAGGCGGCGCCTATCAGCAATGCGCGGCCCAGCGCAGTAGTAGTTTATCCTTTTGCGGTCAGCCCCGACGAGGTCACGCTTAATCAGGGTTTTTTCCAGAGGGCATACCGACAGGTGTCCGGCACCAATGAAACCGCAGATCAGATTCAGATCGCCGATCAGACGGCGCATAACGTGTGCGTGCAGGTGGCGGCAAATCTCACCGGGAAGGGTATGACTGCGACTTGCCTGAATCGAGGGACTCCGCCCGCAGGCAACAACGTCCTGATAGTCGACGGCCAATTCACGGATATCAACGAAGGCAACAGACTGCGCCGGATGGTAATTGGCCTGGGCTCAGGTCAGTCAACGCTGGACACGGCCGTTCAAACCTATCAGAAGACTGACCAGGGATCTCAGCAGCTGGCGGACTTCACCACCCATGCGGATAGCGGCTACATGCCGGGCGCTGGAGTCACGGGGCCCGCGGGCGCAGCCGCAGGTGGCGCAACCGCTGCGGCGTCACTCGCCGTGAATGTCGCTGCAGGCGGGGTCAAGAATTTCACTTCTTCGACCGGCTTTCTGGCTGATAAGACCGCGACCCAGATTACGGATCAAATCAGCTCGTACTACGCACAACAGGGATGGAGTGGCGTTTGAGGCCCAGGACTGGAATTTTCGGCACAGTCATGGCCGTGATCCTGATGTTCACAGGAACGAGTTCGCCATCTCTAGCAGATCCGCCGGCTGCTACCGTATCGGAAGACACACTTGCCGACGAAGTCAACGATCCACTCGCGAAACTGACTCAGATCCAGCTCAAGGACGAGTTTACGCCGGCAGAGTATGGAACTAATGCACAGCCCAACACCTTGCAGCTTCGCGCGGTGTTCGCGGTCCGGCCGTATCTGCTGATGCCGCTGGAACAACTAATTCGACCTACTATCCAGGTAGTCACCGTCCCACGTAATAAGACTGCTTCCACCACAACCGCGTTGGACGATTTACAGGTGTTCGACTTGTTCAGGATCCCATTTCCAGATGCGAACAAGACCGGGTTCCTATGGGGTGTTGGACCGTACTTCGTTTTCCCGACGTCGACCAGCCAGTACACAGGCAAGGGAGCCTGGCAGATGGGTCCGGCATGGGCCTTTTCGTGGAAGTTCGACAGATTGAAGATTGCCGGATTGTTTCAGCAAGCGACCTCCTTCGCGTACACCTCTTCGCATTCCGTATCCGTAGCCTCGATGCAGATTCAGCCTATCTTGAGCTACCAGCTCGGCCGGGGATGGTATCTCAAGTCCAGCGATGCTAACTGGACAATCAATCTGCGCCACAACTCATCGACGCAGATTCCCTTGAGCGCCGGCCTTGGAAAAGTCTGGAACATCGGCGAAGGCGCGTCGTTAAACGCGGCTATCGCAGGGGAATGGATGGCATATCGGCAGTTCGCGACTCAAACCGAGCAGTTCACGCTGAAATTTCAGATCAGCGTGCTGCTACCGCAACTGGAAATGTGAGGAAGTCTTTTTGGAGGCCTCGCAGGAACCTAGAACAGAGAAACAGATTAACGGAAGATTGACCCGGCAAGGAGCCGGCCTAACGGAGGAGAACATGATCACGGTTAGTTTGCGAAAAAAAATGCTGACAGGTATGGCGGCGGCGGGACTGGCGGCGGTATTGCTCGCATCGGGCTGCTCGACCACGGTCCAGAGTACGCCGGAGGCGGCCAAGGCGGTGGAATCGGGCGGACCGATGCCCAGTGCGGTCACCGGATTTCTCGGACCCGATGCGTCCAAGCTGGCGCCCGGACCGGAGGGCGGCGCCGCTCTAGTCTGGTTAAATCCCAACGCTCAATGGAGCAGCTACACCAAGATACAGCTGATGCCGGTGGAGTTCTGGGCCGCTGCCGATTCGAAAGTATCATCTGCGGATCAGGCGGTGCTGACCGAATACTTCTATAACCAACTGCAGACCAATCTCTCGAAGAGCTTCACGCTCGTCGATCAGCCGGGGCCCGGCGTCATGACCTTGCGGGTGGCGCTGATGGACGCGACCACCGCAGTACCTGGACTCCGCACCGTCTCGGTAATAGTCCCGCAAGCTCGCGTGCTCAACATGGCGCAGTCGCTCGCGACGGACAGCTATGCATTCGTGGGATCCGCGGAGGCCGAAATGAAGATGACCGATTCGGTCACCGGTGAGTTGCTGGGCGAAGCGGTCGATCAGCGTGCCGGCGGCATGGGACTGAAGGGTGCAGCTTCATTCCAATGGGGCGACGCTCAGAACGCGATGGATTACTGGGCACAGAAAATACCTGCCCGCATTTCGCAACTGCAGGGAAAGGCTTCCTAGCCGAGCCGGGACTGCCTGGCTATTCAACATCGATAGCACTACCGGCAAGGTACTAATGGCGAAATGAATTGCAAGGATGCAGTCAAGTCAGGGTGGGAGGTGACCGTGCGACCGAGTCTGCGCAGCGTCCATAGAACTATCTTTCTTGCAGGAGCGATTCTGCTGGCATTTGTCACATCCGCGCGAGCCGCCGCACTGGAACTCTATGAAATTGGAGATATCGGTACGGCAAGCGCCGGACAAGCCGCTTTGGCCCAAGACGCCTCGACTGCAGCGAAGAATCCCGCCGGGATGACCCTGCTTGACCGTTCGCAATTGATGACCTCGCCCGGCGCCCTCCTCCCTTCGACCAACTTCGACGTTGCCCCGGAGACGAACCTTAAGCCCGCGTTTGGAGGAACCAAAGGCGGTGGCGGTGGCAACGCTGGCGTGTTTTTTCCGCTTGGAGGGTTCTTCTATGTCCGCAAGCTCTCCGAGCGCCTGCGCTTCGGCGTCGCGGTCTATTCGGACTATGGTGGGAATGGTGACTACGGTAAAACGTGGGTCGGGCGCTACTATTTGACCGAATTGTCACTCATCACCGGCAAAGTCAACCCCTCCCTCTCCTACGAGGTAAACGACTGGCTCTCAGTGGGCGCCGGTTTCAGCTTTGGAGTAGGGCGTCTGACCCTTCAATCTAAGATCAACAACGCAGCGCCACGAGTGCCGGATGGCGGCTTCTCGCTCGAGTCGTGGGACGAAGCGTTCGGGGCCAAGGTCGGCATCTTGCTCAGGCCGATTTCTAAACTTCGTATAGGACTCACCTATCAGTCGCCTGAAGACTACAAATTCGGCTTTCGGCCGCACCTCACCGGCCTCGGTCCAGGCCTCAACCTTATTCGCCAGAGAATCGGCGGAGTGAAAGTCAACGTCCCTTTGACCGAGCCACAGCAAGTGATGTTGAGCGGCCTCTACCAAGTCCTGCCCAAGTGGAGCTTGCTTGCTGACGTGGGATGGCAGAACTGGTCGGCATTCGGATCGTTCCCGGTCGGGATCTCCGCAAGAGAACAAAGGACTATCACCGCCAACCTGCATTTCTCGGACACGTGTCATGTCGCAATTGGACAACAATTGCAGATCGGTGAAAAATGGCTCTGGTCGGCCGGATTTGCGTATGACAGCGCGCCGGTTTCGAAAGCAAACCGACTTGCCGTCCTCCCTTTGGATCGCCAGCTGCGATATGGCACGGGCCTCGACTACGAGGTCAATCACGACCTGACAGCCGGTCTCGCGTGGGAGGCGATGGACGCTGGCCCGGGCCCTTACAGTGTTAACCGCGGACCGCTAGCCGGCACCCTGCAGGGACATTACTCGACGAACTGGCTGAACTTCGTCGCGCTCAATGTCATCTGGAAATTCTGATGACCAATCTAGTGAACGAAACCGCAAGCGTCGGAGAACAACCGGAGCGAGAGATGAGTTTTACAGTGACGAACCTAGCGTCCACAATTTTATTTCTGGCTTTGCTTTTGTTGTTTCCGTCGGCCGTGTCAGCGCAAAATGGGCAAATGTTCATATACCCCAAAAACGGGCAGAGTCAGCAGAAGCAAGACAAGGATCGCTACGAGTGTCACACGTGGGCTGTGCAGCAGACTGGCTTTGATCCGAGCCAAGCATATCCCGGCAACTCCAACGCCATCGATCCGCAACCCTATCGTCCCTCGCAGCCTCACGTTCTCAAGGGCGCGGGGCGAGGCGCTGCGCTTGGCGCAGTTGGCGGCGCAATCGCGGGAGACGCAGGCAAAGGCGCAGCCGCAGGAGCCGCGATGGGCGGCATGGCCGGCGGATTCCGGCGAATGGACGAGCGCAGGAACCAGGGCGCCGCGCAGAATCAACAGGCGCAGTCCCAGGCTTCTCAAAAGGCGGCCGGATATCAACGAGCGATGGCGGCATGTCTGGACGGACGCGGGTACAGCGTAAAGTGACTCTCGCCCGTTATGAGTACAGATATTGGTGATGTACAACCAACCAATTGGAGATACCTCGCTCATCGCGTGTCTGCATTGCGATCTTCTGCAGCGCATCCCGGAGCTTGAACCCGGCGCGTCCGCGCGATGCCCGCGATGTAACAAGGAGCTGTGGCGGCATCGCGAGGACTCACTCAACCGGACGCTAGCTCTAACTCTTGCGGCGCTGCTGCTGTACGTGATTGCGAATTCGGTACCCATGCTCGGCCTTACAATCGTCGGGCGCGACGCCTCGACCACGGTGATTGGAGGCGCCCAGCACCTGTGGGACAACGGACAAAAGATCGTCGGCGTACTGGTGCTGTTCACGGCCGTCATCGCGCCGGCGCTGCAAATCGGCCTGATGCTGGCGATCGTGCTGGGAGCTATGCGCGCGCGGCCGCCGAGATGGGTGGGAACGCTGCTAAGGTATCACCCGACCACGAAAATCTGGAGCATGATCGAGGTCATGATGGTTGGCGTGCTGGTGGCGTTAGTCAAGATTGCGGATTACGCGACAGTGATTCCTGGAATGGCGCTATTCGTGCTCTGGGTCCTGGTCTTCGTGCTCGCCGGAATGTCGGCCAGCTTCGACTCGCGGGAAGTGTGGGAGAGAATCCAGTGGGCGGACGAAGAACAGCGCGACACCGGTAACAGTTTGGCGGAGGGAAACTCGTGAGTCGGGCGGCAATGACCGCGATGCAGCAGGGCCTGCAAAGCTGCGAAGGCTGCGGCCTGCTCTCACGTCCCGCGCCGGGCGAAGAAGAAGGACGCTGCCCGCGCTGCGATGAAGAACTCGCGTTTCGCAAGCACGCCAGCTATCAGAGGACATGGGCCTACCTGATAGCCGCGGCGATTTGTTACATCCCGGCAAACGTCCTGCCCGTGTTGACGACGACGACGGCCGCCGGCGCCGAGTCCGACACTATCCTGCAGGGAGTAGTGCTACTGTGGTCGCCGACCGGATGGCCCCTGTCGCTTATCGTGCTCTTCGCAAGCATCATGATCCCGAGCGCGAAGATCGTGGTGCTCGCATACCTGCTTGTTACCGCACAGCGAGGCTCGGTCGCTAACAACGAGCAGCGGATCCGAATGTACAGGATGGTCGAGTTCATCGGACGCTGGTCGATGGTGGACGTGTTCGTCGACACCTTCACCGCCGCGCTGATTCAGCTCCAGCCGCTGATGTCGGTCGAGCCGGGGCCGGGCCTGATCTTCTTCGCGGCGGTGGTGGTATTCACGATGCTCGCCGTCGAAGCATTCGATCCGCGGATGATCTGGGATTCGGCAAGTGCGCAAGAGGCAGATTCGAAAGAGGTTATATATGCCTGATCGCGATCCCCCACGCTCTTCAGTTCCCGAGTCGAGGAACGTGCCCAAAAAGCGCACGCGTCTTTCGCTCGTCTGGTTCATCCCGATTCTGGCCGCGGTTGTAGGCGCATGGGTTGCAGTGACGCGCGTGCTGAGCGAAGGCCCCAAGATAACCATAGTCATGAAATCGGCCGAAGGACTTGAGGCCGGCAAGACCAAGATCCACTACAACGGCGTCGATATTGGCACCGTCTCAAAGATAGAACTGTCGACGGATCATCGGCAGGTAATCTTGACAGCGCAGATGGCGCCCAAGACGGAAACATTTCTGGTTAAAGATACTAAGTTCTGGGTCGTGCGGCCACGCATATCGGGCGCCAACGTCACCGGTCTGGGCACTCTCATCTCCGGGGCTTACATAGGAGTGGAAATCGGCACCTCGCAGGAAGACAGGCGCGACTTCGTAGCCCTCGAGACACCGCCAGTGATAACCGGCGACATTCCCGGCCGTTTCTTTATCCTGAAGACCCCCGACTTGGGCTCGCTGGACACCGGCACCCCAATCTACTTTCGGCGTCTACAGGTCGGCCAGGTGGCTTCCTATGCGCTCGACGATGACGGCAGGAATCTGACGGTCAAGGTCTTCGTACAGGCGCCCTACGACCAGTACGTCAACCCAAACACGCGCTTCTGGCATGCGAGCGGAATCGATGTGTCACTCTCGGCGAGCGGCCTTAGCATACAGACCCAGTCGGTACTGTCGATCCTTATAGGTGGTATCGCGTTCGAGACGGCTCCGAACGTCCTGATTTTGCCGCCGTCCGACGAGAATGCCGTCTTCACCCTATACAGCAACCGGACTGAAGCCTTCAATCCGCCTCCGCGCAATCCGCAGACCTATCAGCTCATATTCAAAGACTCGGTGCGGGGCCTCTCGCCCGGGGCGCCGGTTGAGTTCCGCGGCATCAAGATTGGAGAGGTCTCGGACATCACCGCCCAGATCGACCTTAAGACCTTCGAGTTCCTGGCTCCGGTGACTATACGTTTGGACCCGCAGAGACTGGGGGTCAAAGTCTTTGATCTGGGTCCCGGCGGGAACCTCGAGACTATGCGTCGGAAGTTAATCGATGCATTGGTGGCGCACGGAGTCCGGGCACAACTGAAAACGGGGAACCTACTTACCGGGTCTGCGTATGTGTCGCTCGACTTTTTTCCTGGCGCGCCGCCGGCGACGGTGGACTGGTCGCAGAAGCCGGTACAGTTGCCGACTACTTCCGGGCAGTTCGAGGCGACCGAAGTGACGCTGGAGAACATCATCAAGAAGATCGACAAGGTGCCGTTCCAGGAGATCGGCGAAGACCTGCACCAAGCGCTCAAACAGCTCGATACGACTCTGGAGACCGCACAAGGTACCCTGTCGAGTGCGCGCGGCACGCTGCAGAACACCAACAACCTCACCCAGCCGAATTCCGCGCAGGTCCAGCAGTTCAGCAGCACTCTGCAGGAGGTGAGCCGCGCGGCCAGGTCCTTGCGGGTGCTGGCAGACTATCTCGAGCGCCATCCCGAGGCGCTCATTCGCGGCAAGAAGGGAGAGGCTAAATGATGGCACGGCGAATCGCGCATCTGATTTCGATCGCGTTGGCGACGGCTCTGGCAGCAGGATGCAGCACTGCCCCGGCGCGGTTCTACTCGCTGGCATCGACTGCCACTGCCGACGGCGCACCGGCCACGACCGCCTCCGTCATGGTGGGTCCGGTCACGATACCCGCGGCCGTCGACCAGCCGGAGTTCGTCGTGCAGGTCGCGCCCAACCGGGTCGAAGTTGACGAGTTCAATCGATGGGTCGCGCCGCTTAACGACGGCATCGCGCGCGCCGTCGCCGGCGACCTGGTCGTGCTGCTCGGCACGCCCGACGTAGCTTCGGCCGAGCTGACTAACTTCACTCCGGACTACAGGGTCACGATCGACGTGCAGCGCTTCGAGTCGGTTCAGGGCCAGGCCGCGACGGTCGAGGCAGTGTGGACGGTGCGCAAGAATGTGGGCGGGCAGATTCGTTCGGGTCGCACCGTCGCGCGTGAGCCGGTGCAAGGTCAGGGCTTCGACGCGCTCGCGGCCGCGCACAGCCAGGCACTCGCGAAGATGAGCGGCGACATCGCCGCCGCGATCCGCGCGGAGGCCGAGCAGAAACAATCCGCGGATAATTCAACGGCGAAGTCGCAGTTGCCGGGTAAGTACCAGGTGTATCGACGATGAAACTACTAAGAAAGCCGAAAGGCCGATCGCTGCCACTGATACTCGCTGCGACGGTGCTGATGTCCACGTCGCCGATGATAACCGGTTGCTCGCGTGGCGACGATCAACCTGCCGCCGCGTCGTCATCGCAAGCGCAACCAAGCGTCGCCGCGATTGCGGCGCCGGCTGCTCCCGCTCCCCCGCCTGCGGCCGTTGAACCCGGTCCCCCGCCCGGGGCCGCTACCGCGAAAGAGTTGCAGGAGTTGGTCTCACCTATCGCACTCTATCCTGACGTATTGGTGGCGCAGATCCTTGCCGGATCCACCTATCCTACTCAGGTGGTTGAAGCCGACAGGTGGCTCAAGCAGAATCCCGGCCTGAGCGGCGATCAGTTGGCCAACCAGGTGAATCAGCAGCCGTGGGATCCGAGCATTAAGTCTCTCACTCAGTTTCCGAGTGTCCTTCAAACTATGAACGATAGCCTGGCGTGGACCTCGGCGCTGGGCGAAGCGTACTACAACCAGCCGGCCGACGTGATGACTGCTATTCAGATGCTGCGCAAGCTGGCGATGGATGCGGGCACGCTGAAGTCCACCGACCAACAGAAAGTTGAGGTGCAGCCGGCTCCTCCCGCGGCGCAAGGCGCGGCGCAGCCCTCGGTGCAGCAGACAGTTATTATCCAACCGGCGCAGCCGAATACGGTGTATGTGCCGCAGTACAATCCAACCACTGCATACGGCGCGCCGGTCGCGGCGCCATCGGGCTATACTGGGAGTGATTTGCTTCTCACGGGAGTGCTGTCGTTCGGCGCCGGAATCTTGCTCGGGTCGCTGATCAACAACGGTAACAACAACTGGGGTTGCAACTGGTATGGAGGCGGCGGCAGCTCGGTCAAGTACAACAACAACGTCTATGTAACCAACAACAACACCTACCCGGGACGGCCGCCTGCCTACCGACCGCCAAGCGGAACCTACCCACCGCGCCCGGGATACCCGGCCCGACCGCCCTACCCCGGCACCAGGCCGCCATATAACGGTGGCGGATACAGACCTCCGAACAACGCCACACTTCCAGCCACGCGGCCGTACAACCCGGCAACCGCGAGGCCGGCCAATCCCAATATCGCCAAACCAAATTTCCCCAAGGCTGGCACGCTGCCCAACAATCCGGGTGGGGCCAATCCGGGCAGGAAAGAGGTTGCGAAGAATCGGCCCAATCAGCCTTCTAATCCTGTCGCTGCAAATCGGCCTGCTGCGACCAAGCCTGCGAATCGTGCTGCTGACCCGGCCCGTGGCTTCGCGAAAGACAACGGCAGCACGGGCGGCCGCAATAGCGCGTTGGGTGGATATGAACCCGGCGGAAACGCACGGGCATCCAGCGACCGCGGGAAAGCCAGCTTCAAGGGTAATCAGCAGCCCACTGGCGGGCGGGGAAACGGTGGTGGTGGCGGTAAGGCCAACCGAGGCGGGGGCGGCGGCGGTGGCAAAGGCGGGGGCGGTGGAAATCGAGGCGGCGGCGGAAAAAAAGGTAGGTGATGAATTCCAATGACGCCGAATCAAGTGACTAAGCAATGCCTCGCTATCAATCGGATCCGCATTAACGCGACAGGACAGAGACCTATGTTTAACTTTCCAAGCTATTACAGAATTGGTAGCGCGCTCACCGGGCCGGCGCTGGTTCTCTCAGCGCTGTTGCTGGCGTGTCTGTCCTTCACCCTTTTCGCGTCCGCAGATGATACTGCCACTCAGCAAGTGTTCCCGTCGCCTGACGCAGCGGCGAAAGCGTTGATCACAGCTGACAAAGCTCACGACATGAAGACACTCGGCTCGATCCTCGGCCCGGATGCGGATCAGATCCTTTCATCGGGGGACCCGGTTGCCGACAAGAACGCGCGCAAGGAATTCGCACGCCGCTACGATGAGATGCATCGGCTTGAGTACGACGATCAGGGCCGCGTCATCCTTTACGTTGGCGCTGCAAATTGGCCGGTTCCGATTCCGCTCTTAAAGAAGGATGGCGGCTGGGTTTTCGATACGGCTGCCGGCAAGGAAGAGCTGCTCTACAGACGAATAGGCCGAAACGAGCTGTTCACCATCAAAGTTCTCGAAGACCTGGCTGATGCCCAAGCGGAGTATGCGAGCGAAGGGCACGATGGCGCGGATGCAGGTCCGTTTGCGCGCAAAATTCTGAGCGATACCGGCAAGCACAATGGTTTGTACTGGGAAGCCGGCGAAGGACAACCCGAAAGTCCTATCGGACCGCTCGTCGCTACCGCCACCGCAGAGGGATACAAGAAGGAACCCGGCGCAAGCCCAATCCCGTTTCATGGGTACTACTACCGGACGCTAACGAGGCAGGGCAAGAATGCTCCGGGCGGTGCAAGAAATTTCCTGGTCGATGACACGATGACCAAGGGCTTCGCTTTTCTGGCCTATCCAGCCGAGTATCGAGCGTCGGGAGTGATGACATTCATGATCAACCAGGATGGCGTCATCGTTCAAAAGGACCTCGGACCGGACACCGCCAAATTGGCGAGCGAAATGACCGAATACAATCCCGACAAGACCTGGCAGGAAGTGGACGAGTAATTTAGTGGTGGCGCACCAAGATCATACGTCAGCCGAGGCTGGCCTTCTGACTCAGTTACGAGCGGAAATCCGCCGCCGTCTCTTTCCACACCGGCATACCGCGCTGCTCGCCGCGCTCATCGCTGTGTTTTTGATCCGGCCTTTTACCGGCGATTCCGGAGCCGGTCCGCCGCTGATCACTGTCGCAATGCTGCTTCTGCTGCTGCTGGCTCTGTATAACATCGACGTCGATGAACTCGTCGGCGATCGAGAAACCCTGCTGGCCCAGAGGAGGAGGCGCAGCATCGTCGCCTGGACGCTTGGCGTGCCCGCAGTTATCGAACGACTGGTGGCCCTATTGGCGCCCACCCATAAGCTCTACCTCGGGGGTACGTTTCTATGGTTGCTGCTCTTTGCCTACATTACGTGGAATGAATTGCGCGCGGTGTTGAGGCAGAAGGAGGTTACGCGCGAAGTCATCAGCATGTCAATTTCCACCTATCTGCTGCTCGGCTTTACGTGCGGGCTTTTCTATATTGTCCTTCACGACTTCCAGCCCAATTCTTTCAGCTTCGGCGCCGGAGCTCCCGTCTCCGAGACACAGACTATCCCGGTCCTCATCTATTTCAGCTTGACGACGCTCTCGACCATAGGCTTTGGCGACATCACTCCAGTAACCCTGCAGGCCCGTTACATAGCCGTGGCAGAGGGAATCACCGGACAGTTCTATCTGGCGATCCTTGTGGCCCGGCTGGTAGGCATGCAGATGAGCCAATCAGCAAGTCAGCCAACCGAAACTAAGACTAAGGATACTGCCATTCGCAGCAATGAGTAATTGTGCGATAGCGGCTCCGAGAAAACAGTCGTGAGCCCACTCGACATCGGCTCAATCGTGCTCGCCTGTGTCTTTGGCGGCGCGCTGTTCGGGATGGCTCTTCGCCGGATTCTGCCCGAGCATCATCTAAGTGCGGATTCCAAGGACGTGATCAAACTCGGGATGGGTCTGACGGCGACGATGTCCGCGCTGGTCCTGGCGCTGCTGACGAACTCGGCAAAGAGTTCTTTCGACACGCAAAGAAACGAACTCACGCAAATGTCGGCCAACATCATCCTGCTCGATCGCGTGCTTGCCCATTACGGACCGGAGACGAAGGATGCTCGCGCGCTGCTCAGGCTCACGGTCGCGGGCATGATCGCTCGAGTTTGGCCCGAGGACCGCTCCCAACTTACGAGCATGGAGCCGGATTCGGCTCAGGGCGAAGGTTTTTTCGACAAGATTCAGGAACTCTCGCCACAGAACGAGGTTCAGCGCTCGCTTCAGGCCCAGGCCTTGAAGACGAGCATCGACATCGGGCAGGCGCGCTTGCTGATGTTGGAGCAAGGCGGACGCTCGATCCCGATGCCCTTTCTCGTGCTGCTGATCTTCTGGGTCACCGTGATCTTTCTCAGCTTCGGTCTTTTTGCACCCCACAACGCGACCGTCGTCGCTACCCTGTTCCTGTGCGCGCTCTCGGTCTCGGGTGCGATCTTCCTGATAATGGAGTTAGACCATCCATTCGGCGGGTTGGTTCGGATTTCGAGCGCTCCGCTGACCAGCGCCATGGCCCATATCGGCAAGTAACTTACACGGGTCTGCCCAACGACCCTATCTCATCCCGCGCACCCGCGATTCGGCGGAACCAAAATGAGCCGAAGGCGCGGCTGGAATTGTGCCGCTCATGCGGCTGGGCCGGAATCTGGAACCGGCAAATCCAATCACTGCCAAGCCCCCTTGCCGGAACCCGCCGCCCGCAGTTTCCTGCGGGCGGCGGGAGTTAAACCGAAGCTCTAATAGCCTATCGGTATTAGGCTGACGCACTGGGCGACGTTGTCGCCGGTCTGGCTAACACCACCAAGCAACGCCTCCCACGCTCCGTCGGTTCCGGTGCTTGGCTCGAACCTGTCGTACAAATCCAAGCCGCCATTGTGAGCTGCGTTACCGTTCTCGAAGCTCAGTGTAGTAGGCGAAGTAGGCGGAGTCGGGAATCCAACGGACGTATTTGACGTGCCAAAGGCACAAACGGCGATACCGTTGGCTTGAACGTTGAGATCAGCAGTCTCCGTGACGCTATCAGCCGAAGTCGCCATTCCGGTCGTTGTGTCGAGGATCGGGCTCATGGCATTTGTGAAGCACGGGGTGGGCGTAGTTTGGGTGCAAGTGTTCTCATATACGATTGCAACTCCGGTCGACCTGACTGAAGTGGCGACCATGGCACCCGTTGTGAACGAGAACTGGAACGTGGGCACCACCGCGGCCTCTGCACTACTGATCGCGTGCCAGTAGGTGTACTGCAAATAGTCGGTGCCTGCTCCGGTGACATTAACTAGGGTCCACGGGTTTGTCGATGTCGGCACAGTCGGATCATTAAATCCAGCCGGCGGGCTCAACACGTTGAGCGTGAGAATGACCAGCTGGTTCTGCATAGGTGGAGCGCCGCAGCACGGAATTGTGATGCTCGTGGCTCCGCCTACGCCGTTATTCGTATTAGCGCTCTGACCCGCCGACGGCGTCGGAGTCGACGTCGGAGTTGCCGTCGCGGTTGCGGTCGCCGTTGCGGTTGCCGTGGCGGTCGCAGTAGCCGTAGCCGTGGCGGTTGCCGTTGCGGTTGCCGTCGCAGTCGCGGTAGCCGTCGCAGTCGCGTGCCGTCGCAGTCGCGGTTGCCGTCGCAGTCGCGGTTGCCGTCGCAGTCGCGGTTGCCGTCGCAGTCGCGGTAGCTGTAGCCGTCGCAGTCGCGGTTGCCGTCGCAGTCGCGGTCGCAGTAGCCGTCGCAGTCGCTGTAGGCGTGGCCGTCGCGGTTGCGGTTGCCGTCGGAGTCGGCGTCGGCTGCGTACCGATGCATCCGCCTTCGCAGTTGCTCGTTCCGTAGTTACATACTGCGGACGTGATGCTGCTGAGGTCGGTCAGCGTTACCCCGTTGAGGGTAAAAGTGATGGAATTCTCTATATACTCACGCTTGCCAAGACCGTCCTTAAGAGCGTCGGCCGCAGTGGTTGCTCCCGAAAGAATTCCAAAACCGGAGCCATCGAGCTTGGTGTGCGAGCCGCCGGCAAGATTTCCCGATGGGCCAAAGCCAAAAACACCAGTCGAGCTCAAGCCACTCCCGGCTTTGTACTGCCAGTTCGACCCTATCGTTCCCGGGGTATCGCCCGGATGCACCAGCGAGCTTCCGCCCGTCAGTGCTGCCGTACCGTTGGTGAAGCTTGGCGCATTGAAGAGCAGCGCGGTCAGGACGTCGGCCTGATCTACTCCAGGGGCTCCGGTGTTGCTCAAAACGATAGTGAGCGTCTGCGCTACGGTGTTCAGAGTGAACACCGCACTGCAAGCGATTTGGTCGCCATCGTCGGGCGCCGTACCCATGCCAGTAAACGTTTTGGTTATGGGTGGAGGAGTTGCTGATGCCGTCGCGCTGTAGAACGCGAACAGCAGCACGCCAAATAACAATCCAACAATTGCCTTCCGTAACCTCATAAGATACCTCCCGATATCTAAGAAGGGACTATCGGTCCCTAATATGAATTGCCACCTCTTAAGTCAAACATACTCGTTGCAGCTATTTTGAGATGTTAAAGTAGGTATTCGGTACCAATAGTAGGTATTGGCTACCGTCAGATAAAAGAGCGGGCTTACTATTGGACCTCGAGGCGCGTGGATCGTCTGTCGCGATGCAAAACGGTCCTTGCGTCCCCGACGGGATTTGAACCCACGTGAAAGAACGAAATGGGCGGTTTTCGGACGGAGTTTAATCGCGACTGCTACCGATTGTCACCGAAGCGCGAAACTCCCACTCAGGCAAGGGCTTCATACATTCACCAAAGTGCAACCGAGCGCTAAGCGGCGCTACGGTCAAATGGCACCGATGCGGCACCAGGATGGCCCCGCGGTTTCGAACTAGTGGCCTCGTGCTCGGCTTTCCAAGGGCGCGGGCGACTCGCTCGGCAACGATCGTCGGCTTGCGCTCGCCACGCTCCAAGAGACCGACGTAGTTGTGATGGATGCCGGCTGACTAGCGCGAGCTCACTTAGTCATTCGGCGAGATCGGTTATCTATGTTACCGATTCTCGGCTAGGCGTGAGCCCCTTCTCATCCCGCGCACGCGCTGGTCCGCTTTTTGGGGAACCTGACGAAATTTATCCGCTGCCGTGGTGATCCGGGTCAAGATCACCCGTTGCTTTCAAACCACATAAGAGATGTTAAACACTAGTCTCAAACCATGTTTTATTTAGTTATTCTGGAGCTTGACTAATACATTCAACGAGGATCGGGAATCGGCAGCCTTGATTTGCCGTTTGACTTATTTCCATACTTTTTGATATGTATGTAGGAGGTAGCTGGTAGTTCCTCTCGGTAGGCCGCGCCAAGCCTGAGTGTACTTCCTGCGGATGCTTTTCTGAGAAAGCAGACTTAGGGAGGACACAAAAGTGGATCTGATCAGAAAACTGTATGCGAAGTTGAACGCGCCCTCGCGCGGCCAGACGATGGCTGAGTATGCGATGATTGTCTCTGCGGTCGCCGTAGTGGTATTCGCCGGTTATCAGGCTACGGGCACGACCATCAACGCGTTGGTCAGCGGAATAGACTCCAATCTCTAGTCGCGGGCCGTTCGCCAGTTCTCGTCGCACGGGTAGCGGATCAAATTTCCGAGGCCTCAACCCTGTCTCAGTCCTCGCTTCAGCGTCGCGGACCGCGCAGACGCTCAAGGTCCGCGAGCGGTCGCCGCTTTCTGACGCTTCCAAGCAGCTTGCATCAGAGCCGCCGTGGTCGCGTCCAACCACCCGGGAGAATGTGAGCTGCGGCGATGCCCCAAGCGGTGCCGCCACGCCGATCTCGCCCCAATTGAAATTGGCCAGGTTGATGTAGTTTCCGTTTCCATCCTGACCGGCGATCCCGTCGATGTGAATGCTGATGGTGTGCGGCGGAAGGGCGATGCACGGAAGGCTTCGACACCGCCGAACTGAAGAACGCCAGGGCGTTGCTCGACGAACTAAACGCATAGCTCCCGCGAAATGCTAATATCGTTCGCAGCAGGTGCAACGATTACAACGCAGACGGAATCGAGGACCATCACGGAGGAAACCGCGTGGACAAGCATCCGATTCGCTTTGGAGTGCAGACCGGACAGCAGAACATTGAATGGGAGCAATTGCGCACCTTCTGGGGCAAGGCCGATGGCTGGGGCTACGACTCGCTCTGGGCGTTCGATCATTTCTATCCGATCTTCGTGCCCGACCCGAACGGCCCTTGCATGGAAAGCTGGACGCTTCTGAGCGCGCTCAGCCAGAACACCAAGCGTGCGCGTATCGGCGCGCTGGTCAACGGCAACACCTACCGCAACCCGTGTCTCACGGCGAAGATGGCGGCGACGCTCGATCAAGTGAGCGGTGGCAGGCTCAACCTTGGGCTCGGCGCCGGATGGTTCGAGCTGGAACATCGGAGTTTCGGAATCGACTTCAAAACCGTTGGCGGACGGCTCCAGGCGCTCGACGAATCATGCCAAATCATCAAGGGGATGTTCACCCAGGAAAAGACCACGCTTAAGGGAAAGCACTACAATGTGGTCGACGCGATCTGCAATCCAAAGCCGGTGCAAAAGCATCTGCCACTGATGATTGGCGGCCACGGGGAAAAGGTGCTGCTCAAGATCGTCGCAAAGCACGCCGACATGTGGAACATGGGCAACGCCGACGCGGAGGAGATGAAACGGCTCATCGGCGTGATCGAGCGCCATGGGGATACTGTTGGGCGCAACACCGATGAAATCGAAAAAACGCTGATGCTCGCGTTGTGCTACAACGCCCCCAAGCAGCGCGAGGAGGCGCTCGCCGGGATCGTCGCAATGATGGCGCAGACCACTCCGGAAAAGGCGCGCGATCGGATCGTCATCGGCGGCAAGCAGGAGTGCGTGGATAAAATCGAAGGATTCATCAAAGCCGGCGTCACGCACTTCATATTCATGCACAATCCGCTGCTGACCGCCGAAGAAGATATTCAGGCGTTCGCCGAAGACATCCTCCCGCAGTTCCGCTCGCGCTGAGGCGGCGCAAACAAGGTCGAATAGCTCATCTCGTGCGGAATCGAAACAGAACTGAGCGTCCCCGACGGGATTTGAACCCGTTAAGAATCACAGAAAATAAGGGGTTTTCAAGTCTCGATGTGTCCAGAAGTGGCTGGATCGGGCACACTTTGGACACCGGTGTCCAAAGAGATTTGGTCTCCCCGGCCGCGATTCTGACAAGGTCACCGTGATGTTGCGCACGAGGGAGAACTGCTGGGGCCGCCCTCGGCCCTTCATCTTCCTTGCGAAACCCTAAGGAGACAAATGCTCGGAATGAGGACTTATCTTCCACCGAACGCGTGAGCGAGTTTTTTCTCCAATTTTTTCAAGCGTGATGGCCGGGTGACCGCCACGGAGGTAGGGTCCAGTTCCGCCGCCCATAGAGTTTCCAGTTTCTCCCATTTGGCGATTGTGGCGTCCAGAAGCGGCGTATCTTTTCTGGCTCAAGCAAACAGAGCCGAGAAGTTTCCAACGAAGCTCGCTGGTCATCTTTGTCATCCCATGTATCGGACACTTTTTTAGTCTTTCTTGCGATGCCATACCCAGAGCGCCGGTAACGTCTTTGAGCGCATCTTTTAATTCCCTGACGATTCGAGTCTCCGCCAGCTCAACCGGCGTCAGCCTGTCCACATGTACTCCATAGACACCCTTTCTCTTCTCTCGAGCTATTGCCCGCTCTAGGATCTCGTCGGCCGTCTTTGGATTCGTTTTCTCATTTCCATCTGTGAATTCTCCTATGACCGGGGCGCCGTGGATCGAACTATCGTGTTTGGCCATAAGGCTGGTCTGGAACCGGACCTTGAATGTTCAAAAAGCGGCGGGGAAAGTGGATGTTCTGCCGCATAACTCTGATCGGACGGCGCTGTTGAGGAATAGGGAGGCTGCGGAAGATCGACGGCCACGCGCCTTGCCGTGACATAGCACTTAGCGCTGCGATATATTCCATAGATGCTGATAAGGCCCCAGACGCAGTTGATTATCACTGCCGGTAAATTCCAATTTGTCTGAGTGAGATCAGCAACAAGAGTGAGGCCATGCAGTTCAACGCGGAATAGCTCACCCGCTTGGCATAATCGTGCTGACATTGAACTCGCGCATAGCAGAGAGTAGAGATGCAAACCCCCGAAGTCCTGACCAAATCGGACGCGACAATCATCGAGAGCATTTCCCTTCAACATCAGTACGAAGGCCGATGGTACCAATCGTAACGCTATAGATATAAAATATGTCTAATCTTCTCTCGCATTTTATTTTCCTCGGCTGATTTGATTAGGATGAAGCGCTGAGCAACGCATATTCCTTTATCGCCTCCTGCAACGAAATTTTGAAAGAGAGGCGTTTTGAACAATTCACGGATTCTCGGTCTAGCCAATTCCGCGCTCGCTGATAGTTGGCGGCGGATGAAGGGGAGATCGCGCTTCCGGGCGAAACCGGTTGGCTACGTAAACCGTGCCGAGGACAATCTGCTTTCCTCTGTTTCTCTCGCTGACGTTGAGGAGGATTACGGGCGCGGCGCTGGGCGGGACCTGGAACAAAAGTTTTGCGCCGCCTATCCGTCTGCCGCACTGGCGGCGAATTGCTTCGGCCCCTTTCGGAAAGACGGCCGCATACCGTGCGTGGCGGGCGCGAACGGATTAACAATTTTGCGTTTCGAGATGCGCCTAGCGCACGGTTTGCCAAGCGAGCCGCCGAACCTAGACGTTGTGGTCAGAGGCTCCGACGTGCTGGTCGCTGTTGAGTCGAAGTGCACTGAATACCTGTCTAGAACACGCGGAGAATTTAAGGATGCCTATGACCCGCTGGTCGAGAAGATGGAAGCCGGGTGGCGCGAGGTGTTTCAAATCGTTCGCAAGCAGCCGGATCATTTTGGCGGATTGGACGCCGCGCAACTAGTAAAGCATTATCTCGGCATACGACGGTCCGTACCAGAGCGTCGCAAGGTGCTGTTATATCTCTTCTGGGAACCGCAAAACGCTGGATCGTTTTCGGTGTTCGCGGAACATCGCCGCTCGGTCGCTGAGTTCAGCGGGATGGTAGAAGGCTCGGAAGTCGAGTTCCAGCAGCAGAGCTACGCGGAATTGTGGGCGTCATGGGCGAGCGGGGCTTCGCCGGCAGTAAAAGAACATTTGGACCAACTGCAAAAGCGGTATTTGGTCGAGCTTCCAGTCTAATCGGATGCCTCCCCTGCCGACAGCGCGATCTCTTGAGCGGCGCAATTACCGGGGCGCTAATCTCCTTGCTGCGCGCGATACGTATCGAAGCAGCGGAAAAGCAGCTCATTGAGCTTGAGGTCATGGCGGGCTGCATAGGTCTTGAATGCGCGCCGAAAGTCGGCGGGAATCCGAAAATTGAGTGGCTTCAGAGCCGCATGTCCCGCCCTTTCCTCTCGCTGCTTCGGTGCCAAGGGTTGCGGCGGTGCGACGCCGGTGCGTGGTGGCATGTCGATGGCGGGAGCCGCTTTGCCTTTGACGGCGACCAATCCGGCGGAGAGTTGGGGTCTATTGTTCATTGCCGATCTTCCTTTCGTGCTTTCGTGCTTTTTGACAGGAGTCCATGGAGGAAGGCCCAGAGTGCGATCATTTCTTCGGCGCTGCGCCCTTTCGAATCGGTTTCTTGGACCGTCCGGCCGTCGATCATGGAACCGGCATAGTCGACGCGGTCGTGCACGACCGCTTGCGCCACGGCGCCATGGGCAGACAGCGCGGCGACGGCTTGAACAGTGAGGCGCGCGTTTGGCTTCGCTTGGGTAACGACAAAGATGAAAGGTTTTTCCTCAGCACGTATGAGGTCGACAGTGCTCCCGACCGCACGAAGGTCGTGCGGGCTCGGCCGGGTCGGAATTAGGACAAGGTCAGCCGTCGCGACGACAGCCCGAATGGCATCGGTGATGGCTGGTGGAGTGTCTATCACGGCGACCGCATAGCCGGCTGTCCTTAGGCCTAAGAGCTTTTCAGGAAGTTCCGCAATCGTCGTGGGCGCAAGCGATGGAGATTCGTCCTCGCGGACGTTCCACCAGGCAGATAGTGACCCCTGCGGGTCGGTGTCGATCAGAACGGCCGCGTCCGATACCAGCCGCCTCGGCGGCGATTGCCAAATGTGCGGCGAGTGTGGTCTTGCCTGCCCCGCCCTTCTGGCTTGCGAGCACAAGAACGTGCATTCTGCCTCTCTGCTTTTTGTGATTCCGTGTTTTTCAACAATACAGGGAGCACGAAAACCCGCAAGCATGAACTTCACTCTTTCGTGCAAGAACGAAAGCGTCGTCACGCGTAGTTGATACCAATCCTGCAGAATGCGCTAGATATTTTGATTGCCGTTACAAGAACGAAAGAACGACTTTTGTCTTTTGTGTTTTCGTGCTTGCACACAATTTGGCTATTGGCGCGCGAATCAGTGAAAAGATGCCGACCCAACGACCTAAGTCGGACTCGCTGAGTCCGGGCCTTTGTTGGCAGGAGCTTTCGGCTTAATGGGAGCGGGGGGTGCGGCGGCCTGGCTTTTCCCAAAAGAGCCGGCAGGGGATCTGGTTCAGGGATGTGCCGCACGCCAAACGATCCGTCGGGGTTGGGTATCAGTCTGCTCCAATGGGATTCAATCGGTTGTGCGTTCGGTATTTCGTCATATCCCTTGTAGATGCGCGTGCATCTGATATTGCCTTCATAAAGGCTGAATTCCCAGCGTTTTTCTTCTCGCAGACCCAAAGCAATCGCCTGTCGCGCCTTTGTCGTCACAACTTGCATCACCGTTCATATACCACGACTGAGAAATGGTCCGTCCGTAGAGAGGGTCATTCTTATCGCCAACTTTCTCGATGGTTACAGCAGGGCCGTCCGTGCGGTGTACGAAGGAATTACGCTGAAGAAGAAAGTTACTCAGATCATAGCCTTTAAGTTCCGGATCGCTTGCACGCTTATCCTTAAACTGCTGAAGAACTTCCGGCAAAACCATGAAATGGACTGTCACCTTCTGATTATCCTCGTCATCATATTGAAGGACATAGGGGACGTGCTCTGGGGAAATTGCTGGCATCTAAGGCTCCTCAGCGTTGTAAGTTAGAACGTGTCACGATCCTAACGACTGGATAAACAAGGAGTCAATGGAATACTTGCCTATGTCAACCTAGTTATTGCGAAACAGCCCTACCCAGACGACAAGTGCCCTTCTTCAATCTCCCCTCTTTTTCTGTCAGAGAAGTCTGGAGGAAGTGCTGTGCTGCCTATCGAGTTTTTCCTAGGCAGTCCACCTGCACTAGCTCGTGAAAATCGTTCCTAGGGCATCCTAGCGCGAAATTTCCCCGGTCAAATCGCGGAGAAAGAGAAGTTAGCCCTATTGGCTCACTTTGCTCGTTGTAAAATTTATTTTGAAAACTTAACGATATCTTAGGATTCGTTCCGCATTTGTAATAAGCACTCGTTGTGATTCCGTGACAGTGCTTGGAGTTGATAATGGAAGTTCGAATGATGGTGGGTCTGGTTGGTGGGTCATTTGGTTCTTGGGTCAACGTTTATGCAATCCGGAGTGAAGAAGAAGAGATTGTCGCGTCGATGCCGGTGGTGATGGTGTGTGTGGTTCGGCGTCCTCGTCCGATGCGCGGCTTGAGTCTGTAATCCTCGGAGAAAAATCAATGCAGAGAGTGGAATTTGAGAAGGCGCTTAAACGCGTCGTCGAGTTCGGTTGCGCCGAAAACGTGGACTGGTTGTTCGAGCAATATGGGGATGTGGGTTTGTCGCAGGCAGCGCTTGATGATGCCGTGAGCACGGCGCTGAGGCGCGGTTATCCGCAGGTTGCCCGGACGGTGAAAGCGCGGGCAGGGATGGTGCCATGCCTCGGATCATAGCTTGTCGGAATGAAGGTTTTATAAATTTGGTATCGCAACGAAATAGGCGAAGGCTTGAGTGGTCTGAGGTCACAACAATGTTTCACGTGGAACAATCTTAACAAGAGGTTAAAATCCGCCCGTCTTCGGGCGATGCGCGGCGCTCTTGCTTTTTGACTTGCTCTTGCCGATGCGCGGATGACGGGGATCGTCGGTCAACTCGTCGGCGACCCAGCGCCATAGCCGGAGCAGCCGCGCGCGCCATGCGCCCACAGAGAGCGCAAGGCGACGCGCGGTGTTGTGGAACGCGAAGAGAAGAAGTTCTGCGAGTGAGAGTGGCGGCCCCGGCGCGCGAGCGCCCGGCCGCATCATCGTTCCCGCTCGTCCTTGCCGCGACCCAGCCCTTTCTCGCGTTCGAGTTCTTCCTGCTCTTTGCGCTTTTTGGCAGCTTCGGGATCGTTGATTTTTTCGACCATGCGGGCGTACTTGCCGGGCTGGCGCTCGCCTGGGCGTCCTTCGCGGGTTGGCACGGGACTTTTCTCTGGGCCTTTCTCTGGAGCTTGCTGTGGGGCGGTCCGCTCGGCCTGCAGGTCGCGGTATTGCTCGCGCAGGGCCTTGGCCTCGTCGCGATATTTGGCGACGTTCTCCAGCGTGCGGAGACGGTCTTGGTTATCCGCGCGTCCGGTGATGACCAAACTCTGACCGGCGATTCGGTCGCCGGTGATGATCAGGTAGTCATACCCTTCAATTTTTTTCCGAAGTTCGAGCGCCTGACGCTCTTTCGGATCGGCGGTGTTGGCGATCTGGCGTGACAGAGCTTCCTGTTCGCTCCGGAAGGCCGCATGTTCGGCCATAGCCGCTTTGGCAAGGGACGCGTATGGATTGCGGACATCGTAATCCCGCAGAGACTCGGCGTATCGCGTTCCGGCGTTGCGGATATAACCTTCCGGCCCTTTGTCTTGCTGTTCCTTGGCGCGCTGTTCGGCGAGACGCGCTTCACGCGCGGTCTTCTCTTGGGCTTCGAGCCAGAGAGCGTGGCGTTGTTGCGCGTCGCGGTCAGCCTTGAGCCGGTCCTGCTGTTGCTGCATGGCTTGGGTGTCGGCGAGAACTTTGTCGCGGTACTGCTGGCCAAGTTGGTCGAGGCGCTTAGCTTCGGCGACGCGCGCCTGTTCCTGTTGAGCCTCTTGGGCCTTTTGGGCTTGGTCCTGGCGCTCTTGCTCTTTGGCTTCGGCCGTGAGCCCGCCTTTGTCGACCGGCGATCCTGAATCCGGCATCGGAGCTGCCTCCGGTCCGCCAGCATAGGGCTGCGGCTGGCGTGTTTCCATCTCGGAGGCCTGCCGCTCGGACGCCGCTCGCTGTTCGACGCGTTGATATCCACTCTCGACGGCACCGACGATTTTCTGGAGCCGCTCGATGGCTGCTATCTGACGGTTGATGTCCGACAGTTCGGCCTTGAGTTGTTCGAGATTGTCGTTGGCCCCTTTGCGCCGGCGGTTTTCGTCGCCGCGGTCGGTGGCGATTCCCTGGTCCTCCATGGCCTGCGCGTGGCTGGGCCGAGATGCATGGTTGGCTCCCGGTCGATGCCCTGATCAGCAAGGCTGCGATGGTCGACACGCGGCGTCAAAGCCGTACTTCTCGAGGGCGTTGTTCTGGAGCTCGTCCCAACGCTCTCGCCACTCTTGCAACTGGTCTTTGCGGTTCCAGTCCCGGTTCTTTGCTGCCGAATCCGTCCCCCTCGATGTCGCGCATGGAGAGAAGGATATGGGCGTGGTGGTTCCTACCGTCGCCGCGTTCTGGGTGGAGCGTGAATCGCAATGTCGGCGACCATGCCCTGATCGACGAAATACAGCTTTGAACGAATTCCCGGACGAGCTCGACATGTTGCTCGTGCGTCAGTTCATGCGGCAAGGATAGTTCGATATCGCGAGCAAGCTGGGCCTGACTGCGGCGGGTGCTCCGGTCCTCGCGGCGTTCGATTTCGTTCCAAAGGTGCATGGCGGTCCTGCATCCAGGCGGGGCGTTTTTGGGGGTGAGGATCTGCGGTATAGAGGACATCGGCGCGATACGGTATAGTCCTTGATGGCGCCGGTGCGCTCGTCCAGCAATCTGTCGCCGGCTCGGTAGGCGGCAGCGGCGACAACGGAGCGGCCTTTGGAGCGGCGGATGATATCGGCGGAGAGGCGGAATTCTGCCATGCGTCACCCGACGATGCAGCGTGCGAGCGAGCCGCGGAATGCCGGATCTGGTCCGGCAGGCATGGCGCTGGCCGTGGGTGTTGGGACGCGGAAGTCCCGACGCTGGGGTGTCGGGGAGCAAGGCTCCCTGACTGCCAGTCCAGCGCGGCACGGCGCTGGCGGGACTCCAACCGGCGGACGGTTGGCCAGGGGTCTTGGGGCGGGACGCCTCAAGCCGAGGGTGCAGGGGCGCGGAAGCCCCTGCCGGAGTCCAGAGGCAGGGCCTTTGGCGCACGACATTGCCCCCGGCAATGTATAAGTGCGCCCTTGCCTTCGGCTGCGGGATCCAGGCTGCATCCGAGCCCAATCCGTGCTTCCGGTGGTTGACACCGCATGTCGGTTGGCCAGTCTGACGATATTATACGCCCGGAACGATGAAGATTAAGAGAAATCAAGATTCCAGCGCTATCATTCTGGTTACGTAATTTTTCGGACTTTGAACAGCTGGCGGACAAACGGGAGAAATCTTGCGACAAGGAGCGCTATGAAACATGCCTCGGAAGCTAGACCTTTACGAGCGGATCGGATCTCTGCAGCGGAAAGAGGAGCGACCTCAGCACGAGGATCGAAACGTTGCGGAGCAAACAGAATGGCGAGCCGCGGAGCTGGACACGCGGCGCAAAATCCTCGTAGGCACACGTGGCGATCTCCGATGCAAGCATCGATCCCGAATTACGCGAAGGATTTGCTTGCCCTGGTTCGAGAAATGCCTAGCGCCCAAGGACAGGGGACTCGTCGATTGTGCGGATGGCGTGGGCGTCCGAGGAGACGCGGCACCGCCAGCGACTGATTCGACCGGATCCATTCGGAAGGACCCGGCCGCAACCTGTCGCACACCGGTAAGACTGCCGCGGCCTGTGAAGAAGCGGCGACAGCTAGCGAATTGATTCCGGAGTTCCCTGGCGCGGGTTGGCCGGTGGATTCCGGTTCGACCGATTCAAATATTGGGGGGAGGCCTATCCCTATGGCCCGCGATGCCAAAATGCTCCAGCAGGTGGTCCGCTGCCTCTCCGAGAGAAAGGGAGGTCCCACCGCCCTCAAGCGCAGAGTGGAGATGCGGCGCGAATACCTCGCAGGCAAACTGATGGAAGCGCGAGCGGCGGTCGACCGGGAGTTTCGCCGGCAGATGCAGACGGTCCTGGAGACGCACCTGGCGCCAAAGCACAGGTGGGTTCTCAGGGATCTCATGGAGAAGTGGGGGTGGCCGTCCCGCAGAGGCTCAGCGCTCGCGCAGCCGAGCCGGCCGTGCGGTTATTTCCCGCACAAAGAGGCGGCCACGGCTGTTTGATCTAAGCGCGCCGGTTGACTAACTGTTGACCGAACCGGTGCTGGCGGATTGCACGATTGACCCCGAGCAAGAAGCCAGCGGGAGTGCGCTCGAAGACTATCCGGGAGGGCCGGAACCGATGCCGAAAACGCGCAAGACACTGGACGAGCAGACTCGGCGTCGCTGAAGCAGAAAAAGGAAGCGATCGAAAAACAGCTCAACGCCGTTGAAACGCGCAAAAAGAGAAACCGATCGCAAGCTCGACACCCGGCGCAAGATCATCGTCGGCGGAGCGCTGCTTGCCCATTCGCGAAATCGAGCCGGACTTCCGCCCGGCGATGCAGGCGGCCTTGGAGAAAGCGGTTGCGCCCAAGGACCGGCCTCTCGTCGCCGACCTGATTCGCTCGGGGACCGCCGACGGCGACGACTCGGCGGCGGCGCGGCCAAGCTACTGGAGCGTCTGGCAAGGCCGGAAGCGGTCGCCCTAGAGGTTGACCGCGCGTTAGCATTAACGCGCGCCCGATTGACTATATGCTGACGCTATCTCCACTAAGGAGGTAGCGCGGCAATGCTTCTCATTCTGATCCTCGTTCTTCGGCGGTGTTGGCTTTGTCGTTTGGAAATTTTCTGGACGGAAAGAAGAGCTCCGGACCGCGTCCGCCTTCGACTTCTTACGGTTCTGCCAGATTCGCGAATGGGCATGAGCTCAACGACTATGGCCTGTTGAGAGCAGAGGGCTATCCACTCGGCATCTGGTGGGGTGCGGTCAACGGCGGAGCGCTCGCGCCTAATCCGCTTCGATATTCCGGCGACCGGCACCGGCTCATTTGCGCGCCCACGCGCTCCGGGAAATTCGTTTCCTGCGTCGGGCCTCTGCTGCTTAACGATGTGGACAGTTCGGCCCTCGTCGTCGACATCAAGGGCGAGGCGGCTGCGATCACAGGCGCCTGGCGCAAGCAAGCAGGACCGATTTACGTTCTGGATCCGTGGGGCCTGTCCGGCCATCCCGCTGCGTCTTTCAATCCGCTCGATTTGCTGAAACCCGATAGTCCGGACCTGGCCGAAGACGCCGCGATGCTGGCCGACGCCCTTGTGGTGGAAGGCTCGGATGATGATCGCCATTGGAACGAGGAAGCGAAAGCCTTCCTGTCCGCGCTGATGCTGCACGTTGCCTGTGATCCCGCAGAAACGAACAAGACGCTGACGCGCGTGCGCGGCATCATGACGCTCGAACCGGAGGAGTTGGGGAAAGTGCTGGCGGCAATGGCCAAGAGCAATTTGGCACATGGATTGATCAGGCGCGGGGCCGCACGGTTCACGCAGAAAGGCGACAAGGAAGCGTCGGGGGTTATTTCGACGGCGCAGCAACAGACGCATTTTCTGGACTCTCCGCGCTTGAAAGCGTCGCTGGCGAAGTCCAGTTTTGATTTCGCGGATCTGAAAAAGAAGGTCTGCACGGTGTATTTGGTGCTGCCGGCGGAGCGCGTTTCGTCGTTTAACCGGTGGCTGCGATTGCTCATCTCGGTCGGGCTGACGACGCTGCAGCGCACGCCCGGCAAGCCGACGGAGCCGATCAAATTCATCGTCGATGAATTCCCGGCGCTCGGCGCCGGACTCAAAGTCGTCGAGGCGGGCATTGGACTGATGGCCGGCTTCGGCGTGCAGTTCCACATCATCGTGCAGGACTTCAACCAGTTGAACGACACTTACGGAAACCGGCTGGCAGTCGCTTCGTGGCGAACAGCGGCATCGTGCAAGTGTTTGGCGTGCGCGATTTGTTCACGGCGGAGTACATCTCGAAGTTGACGGGCGACAGCACGGTGCGAGTCCTCGGTGAAAGTTTCAACGAGATATCGAGGGAACAATCTCAGCGCGGCTTTAGCGGCAAAGGGCAGAGCGTCAACGAGGCTCATCGGCCGCTTCTGACACCGGGAGAGGTCATGACGCTCTCGGATATGGTGCAGTTGATTTTCCCGGCGAACGGCCATCCTATTTTGTGCCGCAAGCATCGCTGGTTTGAGGAACAGCCTTGGGCGATCCGCGGCAAGAGCGCGCCGGACATTTTCAAACCGCTGTCGCCCGTGACGACGCAGGTAGTCGTACAGGGCGGAGAAACCTATACGCTCGGCGACGGGACTGGAAACGGCGCGGACCGAGGGAAGACGTATGGGAAGGGGACTCCGAGCAGTCGCGCGCGCACTGGCGGACTGGCAGGAGGATAGGCAAGAGGCGGCCCATGGGCCGCCCTATTCTCTTATTTCGGGTGTGAGGTCGCATCCTCCGGCCGGTTCTTGGCCCTTGGACTCTATCTTTCGGCTCGGTGTCGGTCGGTTAAGCGCCGATCGCGCCTCTAGATTTACCCGCCAAGCATCGCGCGGCTCTGCCGCGCCCCTCTTATGAAAGAATCTGGGAGTGGATTCTCTCTGAAATGTAGAATCGCTATGATGGCCTCTCCGTTGGCCGGAAGAGCGGCATCCCGAGATCGCCGAAGTGGTTTCGCTCGCAAAGCGGATTGTTGACCATATAAGCGTTGGTGCATTGCTCGACATGGCTGCGTCGCTCGAAGAGGCCTGTGAAGGCGTTCTGCACGAAAATCCATCGGCGCGTCATGCGGCGCTGGATTTCGAGAATGCCGGAAGCGGCCAGGCGCTTCAGCGCCTGCGAGATCGTCTCCATGCAGAACAGCGTCTGGGTTCGCATCTGCTTGTAGCTCGGGTCGAGCTGTCCGCTCTTCGGATCGAGGAAGTGGAACAGCAACGCGCGCAGGATTGCGAGGCCCGACTGGCCGATGGCGCCGTCGCGCTTGCCGGGCAGCTTGGTCCGGCGCTCGAGCGCTTCCGCTGCGGCAATGATTCGCGCGCGGTCGTTCCTGTCGATGGGGCGGCGGAATTCTCCGTAAGGCTGCCCTTGCGCCACGGGCGCGGGTGCGGCTCCTTTTGCGGCGGTGACAGGCGGCGAAATCGGCGGAAGATCTTGAAGTAGCATGGCTTCTCCGTTCGGGTTGCAATAGCAACCGCCGTAAAGGGGCCATAAAATCGGCGCGAGTTCGCCCCGTCGCGAAAATAGCGATTGACGGGAGCGGCGATTTCGGGAGATTCTCGTGATTGCAGACTCACGAGATTTCCCGGCCTCGGCCGATATGCAGCCCGCCTTCCACGGCGGGTTTGCTATTTCTGGGTCTTGAATTCTCCAGATAGTGCGCGAGGCAGGATTGCCCAGGCGCAAACACGAATCCTTACCGGATTCGTTTATATAGTCGAGGGAGAAAATGCCGGAGCTTCGGTGTCGAAGCCCCGGCATGCGGGGTCCTAGTAAAGGCCGCGGTCTAGCATCTCCTTGAGCGCGGAGAGGATCTCTTCCTGGTCCGCGATTTCGTCGAGCTCGAAGGATTCGAGCGGCTCGGGTCGGTTAGATGTAATCTGGTCCATGTTTTTCTCCATCTGGAAAAATGCGGCCCCGGCGCAATGCCGAGGCCGCTGGTTTAGACCGTTATTCCGCGTCTTTCTGGTCCTTGCGGCGGTCTGACCGTTCCCATTCCAGCGTGTATCCGGCCTTCACGTCTCTTGCGCAGGATAGCAGAAGATGGGACCGGCGAGCAGGGGGCAGTCGAGCACGACCAGGGTGTATTCATTGCCGCGCTTGTTCTCCCGGTCCAAGCTGCGCCGATTTCCATGTCTTCGAGGAGGACGCGATAATTCGGGGCCTTGTCGCTGTCAGCTCTCGACCGGGCGAAGCGCGATTTTTCGGCGCGTGCACGAGATGGCGGAGAGGGTTCCGATAAGCTGCCGTCCTGTGCTTGGTCAGTTTTGCGATCGTAGTCATGATAGTTTTCCTTTCAGTTTCAGGAGACCGCCCAATGCGGCCTCGACAGCGCCAACCCCTGACGCGTCAACACCCGGAGCAGCGGGGGCTTGGGAATTTTGCAGCGAAGCGGCGGCGAGGAGCCAGCGGAGCGGGTCGGGAAAATTTTTGCTGACGTTCTGTCAACAAAACCCGTAGTGCGCCGCAGGCGATGTTGGAGCGAGCGATCGCGAGGAATCGCGCCTGTGCGAGGGGAAAATTCCTGTGTACGGCGAGGCAAGGGTTAGTTCGCGTGAGATCGAGGATGCAATTGATGGTGCGGTCTCCTGATAGAGCTGAAAGAAGAACGCAATGACGGCTTACGATTGCTAAGTTGACGAAGCAAAAAGGATGACGGCGGCTTGTTGGGTGCGCGATTCGGCGTACGCGCATTGCAGTCGGGAAATCTGGCACTTCGGTGGCTGGGAGAGTGACGGCCGAGGCCTCAATCGTAGCGCGGCTTCCTCGGGGATAGGGAGATCGCCGGAGCTTTTGAGCCGGAGACAAGCGGTTCGGTGGTGCGCCCGGTCGAGTTCGATGCCGATGTATCGCCGCCCAGCATTCTGGGCTGAGACGAGCGTGGAGCCGGAACCGCAGAATGGATCCAGGACGACGCCGCCAGCAGGACAGAAAGCGCGGATGAGCGGCTCCAAAGCCTGCGGTCGGCTTTTGCGTGGGGTGCAGCGTGATTTCCGGTGTAGGGAAAATCGATGACATCGGAAATCGGCGACGAGATGCGCGGCAACTGGCCCTTGCAGAGCAGATAGGCCTGCTCATGCTGGTAGCGGAGCAAGCGGACGGAGGAAGCTGTAGCGCTTGCGAAAGACGATATGGCCGGCGAGCGTAAAGCCCGGCCGCCCGCCAGGCGGAGATGAAGACGTCGGCTTTATTCCAGCCGTAGAAGCTGACGCAGAATGTTCGATCTTTGAGAAGCGCGGAACATCTCGGCGAAAGCGGGCGCGAGCCATGCGTCGTTGTCGTCGTTGATGATCGCGACGGCCGGAGCGGTCGACGGTAGTTCACGAGATATGGCGGGTCCGTGAGGATGAAATCGACGCTCTCGGCCGTCGAGGCCGCTCATGAGCGAGACGCAGTCGCCGTGCAGGACGGTATCGAGTGAGCGGTCGGTGCGATTCATGACTGTCATCTGATTTTCCTTTCCAGTTTGTTTCGGCCTCCACCATGGGGCTTCACAAGCGGAGCGGCCCCATGGTGGAGGCTGGAAAGGTCATAGACCGGCGCTAGCTTTTTGATTCGCGGCGGTAATAACTGTTGTCGAATTGTCCTGGGTAGTTAGCCGGCACTAGCTCTTGAAACTCGTTCCTAGGTCATCCAAAGGTTATATTGTCGGCATCACAGTAAGCTCGTAAGAAGAGCCTATATTAAAATATTTTGAAGTGAACCCGTTTGCAGATGCCCCAAGAATTGTAACGTAGTGCTCGCCCTCGGATGGAGTATAAGCGAGAGATGAAGAACAATTTTCGTTTTCATTTGACGATCCAAAGTCTTGGTTTAAGGTGCCAAGCCCCGATGAGATGGAATCTATTGCAAGTGCCACATATGGACCGGCGTTCGAAGTATTGGTACTGCACAACAATTGTGAATGTATTAAAACCGCGTCCCCCCAAGATAGAACCAAATCCCGTATTTCCGAATTTATCTCCTGTAACGAACCTGTCACCGATGAAGCGACTGTCCGAGTCGTGGTGAACGTATTATTTGCCGACTTCGGCATACGATTATCCCAAGATGCAACAAGTCTGTCTGCTCCGGAATCATCTAGTACAGGCCCGGCCAATGGATAGACCATACCAACCAACGTCTTTGTATTGTCTCCACTCTCTATTTCGATACCAGTTGTACTGTCGGTCGCATGTCCGGTTGTCTCAGCATCAAGAACCCACGTCCCAGAATTGTCCCAGAGATAGATGTAGTAGAGGGTACTAGCAGTAAGAGACTGACCGGATGTGCCGCCCTTATACATATTCGTGATCGTGGCCGTGAGGCAGCCGGACGGGATTGAATAGATGCCCTGCGATGCCGTCGTCTTCATGTTGCCTTTGTAAGGGCAGTAGTCCAGCGTTGTGCTTGCGCCGCGCTGCAAGTTGGCCGCCGGAGAGGGGAATGGGGACGTTATTAACGAGATAGCCTGTTGCGCCAGTCGCGACATTGACGGCTCCCGCCGTCAGGGTTCCCGATACCTGCGGGGACGTTTGATAGCCAGGGGCCGCAGGCGACGAGGTGTTGTTGCCCCATAATGTGTCGGCGCCAGCGTTTCCGAGCGTCAAAGTGACGGCTCCAGTCGACGAAGAATTGTTTATGAGTGTTCCGTCACCAGAGATCGATGTGACCTGGGCGATTGCATGGCTTCCAGAAGTCAATGTTAAGAGGCATACAAAGGTCCACAATAACTTCTTCTTCATGTGTTTTCTCCGTCCGTTAATGGGTTGGCTTTGACGATGTTCGGAAGGATCCTATAGACCATCTGTTAGCAAATGCTTAACTAGTGCTTGCTAGCCTTTTTTATAGTTCTTGTGATGGCTTGTTATTTTCAGAAAAGGTGCGCAATGAACATGACGCCAGTCCTGAATCAGAGTGATCCCTTCTTAACTTGAACAGCTCATCATGACTTTCAAGCGCCAGGGACGATGTGCGGGTTGCTTGAACCCGGAGGAATGGGAGTCGAAGCTTGGGGTTGCCGAAGGCGGGTTTTCAGAAAGAATTCTCAAAAGGTCTAAGCTGGCCCATCTCTATAGCATTGATATGTGGGCTGGCGACCCGGGGCCACGACGTGCACCAGTATAAGAAGGCGGTCGGGCGCCTTAATCCATTCAAAACGCGGAATTCAATCCTCCGGATGCGCTTCGATGAGGCGCTTGATTTGTTCCCTAATGGAAGCTGCGATTTCATCTATGTTGATGGCTATGCGCATACCGGAGAAGAGGAAGGCCGAACTTTTCGTGACTGGTTTCCCAAGCTTAAGTCGGGGGGTATTTTTGCCGGCGACGATTACAGCCCTGAATGGCCGCTAGTCGTCAGAGAGGTAGACAAATTCGTGGCGGAAAATAATTTGAAAATGTTCGGTTATTGATTGCCAAGAAAAGACGACTGGGCATCTCTATATCCGACCTGGTTTGCTTTTAAACGTTGAGCCATCAGTATCTGAGAGTCTGTGTTCCGCATGTAAGGGTAGGTGCACGATTTGCCCTTAAAGCACGTTAAGGCCACGGCCACCGCCGAGGTCCGCGACAACCTTGTGGAAATTTCAACAAGGTTGATTTTGTTACGACTACCTACTGACTTTGGTGTAGCGACCCATTTAGAGGGGTGAGTTGGCTGGCGCACTTTACTAGACGATAAAGTATGTTATCGTCTACTAAATCGCCGGTGCCGATTCGCCCCGGTGCGGAGGCGACATGAACGCGATTGTTCCGGTTAGTGGTGGCCAGCTCCAGGGCGCGGCCGCCGGGCTTCCTGAGATTCTGGTCCGGGCTGGCGCGAACGCGGTCTTCGCCGCCGAAGAGTTTTTCAAGGCGACGATCAACAACGCCCATACCAAGCGCGCTTATGGCCGCTCGGTCGCGCGGTTCCTTGCCTGGTGCCAGGAAAAAGGCGTCGAACTCCGCGAGATCACTCCGGGCCTGGCCGGTGAGTATGTCGGCCAGCTCCCAGGCTCTCCGCCCACGAAAAACCAGGCTCTCGCGGCGCTGCGCCACTTCTTCGACGGCCTCGTGACGCGGCACGCGGTGGCGCTCAATCCCTTCGCTTCCGTGCGCGGCGTCAAGCACAGCGTCTCAGAAGGCGCGACACCCGAGATTAGCATCGAGCAGGCGCGCAAACTCCTGCGCTCGGTGGACGTGACCCACGTCGTGGGCCTGCGCGATCGCGCCGTGCTCGGCGTTCTCGCCTATACCGGCGCGCGCGTCGGCGCGGTCGCCAGGCTGCGCCTAAGCGATTTGCGCAATCTGGGCGAGCAGCGCTCTCTGCGCTTCCGCGAAAAAGGCGGCAAGGTCCGCGAGATTCCCGTCCGGAGCGATCTGGACGCCTGGCTGCGGGAATATCTGGTCCTCGCCGGCGTCGCCGGCGAGGACGGCAAACTGCCACTCTTCCGCGCGGCCGACGGCAAGCGCAAGCAACTGACGGCGGCGGGTACGCCGCGCACTCCATCCGGCAAATGCTGAAACGGCGGCTTACGGATGCGGGCCTGCCGCACCTCTTCTCCCCGCACAGCTTCCGGGTCACGGTCGTGACCGATCTGCTCAATCAGAACGTGCCCCTCGAGGACGTGCAGTACCTCGCCGGGCACTCGAACCCGAGGACGACGCAGATTTACGATCGCAGGCGGCGGCGCGTGACGCGGAATATTGTCGAGCGGATTTCGATCTGAGACGACGATGGACACTGAGCCCAATATCTCGCTCGACCAGACCTATCATTATCCGCCCGAGCTGCTGGAAATGTTGACTGAGGTGATCCCATGCCTCTTCAAATCCAAGCAGGGCGTAATCGATTTCTTCCGCGGAGCGGGCACGCCGGCGCCGTTCTTGGCTGAGTGGCAATCGAAGGTTCGGACCGATCGGGATTCAGTCAAAAAACACGAGATCGCGCGCGACGTTCTACGGCGGTTGAATGAGGGTGGAGACAAGACTCTGGCGCAGAGGCGAGAGGTCATCAAACGCGTGTCGGAGTTCGAGGACTTCTCCACCTGCTACGAAACGACCGCTATAAAGCACAGGGGCTCGTGGCCAGATTCAGAAGGTGGTGAACGTCAAGGACAGTTTCACGCGCATCAATCTGGAACGGGAAAAGGAGCGCAAGGAGCGTCAGGCCGCATATACCGCAAGCGTTGAAGCGAAACAGAAGGAAGCCAAGGAACGCACGGCCATCAAAGATTCGCTGTACAAATTGTTCGCTGAGACAGACCCGTACAAGCGGGGAAAGCAGCTTGAGGGCATCCTCAACAGCTTGTTTTCCTTCGCGGGGTTTCTCGTCCGGGAGGCGTTCACCCTCAAGGGCGACGAGGGACAGGGAATCATCGAGCAGATTGACGGAGCTGTGGAAATAGACGGGATGCTTTACCTCGTCGAGATGAAGTGGTGGGACCAGCCGATTGGCCGGCAGGAAATTGCTCCGCACTTCGTCAGCGTCTATGGTCGCGGGAACGTCGGGGGAATCTTCATCTCGTATTCTGGATTCTCGCCCGCTGCTATCGAAGATGCGAAGACGGGGCTGGCGCAGAAAGTTTTCGTCCTGACTGAGCTGCAGGAAATTATTCAGGTCATTGACCGCGAGGCCAACCTGACGGCCTTCTTCAAAGAAAAAATCAATCGAGCCAAATCCGACCGTAATCCCTTCTACAAGCTTCCTTCTTAAGTCCACGGCAGAACGTCATGAACATCGCCGTCATCGGATGGGGCTCGCTGATTTGGTGCCCACGAACACTCCAGATCGAACCAGGCTGGCACAGAGATAGTCCAATGCTGCCGGTCGAATTCGCGAGGAAGTCGGAGCGACGGGCGGCTCACCCTGGTGATCCATCCAGGTTGTCGGAAGCAGCGAACGTATTGGGCAACGAGCAGATGCGAAAGGCTTCGCGACGCGATCGAAAACCTGAGAGCGCGCGAGGGCAAGAAGTGCCGCAAAGAAGACATTCATTTTGTGGACAAGGGCGGATCTGGTCATCGAGGCGACTCGAAGAGCGTGAGCGTGGTGCGGAAATGGTTGATGAAGATGGAGAGTCTCGATGCCGTTATCTGGACCGGGCTGCCGGGAACTTACGACCGTGGCTCCGCCATCAAATACCTGAAGAGCGTCAAAGACCGGCTCAACTGGCAAAGGCGAGAAGATATGTGCGGATGACGCCTCCCCAGATCCAGACAGCGGTGCGGGCGGCGATGCGGAAAGAAGGATGGTCTGACTGCGACCTACCGGCGGAGCTATTCGCTCGCGACGCGTGATAAGCAACTACCAATAGCGACGCGGTTCAGGTCTTGGCTTTTTTCAACTTAGCTTCGACATAATCCAGATGCTCGCCGGACATACCCGACGCCATATGCGTCTCTCTCGTAGGTAAGTCCTTCAGAGAGGAGAATAAATCAATTCAGGGTCAGTTGAATGCAGCCTGTCATGAAATTGGATCGCATAGCGGTCGGTCATACCTGCGATGAAGTCGCAAATTACGCGCTTCTTTAGCGACGGTTCTTTTACTCCGTCGTAAATGGCGACAAAGTCTTCCGGCATAAGACGGCTGCCCGCCTCGTCATTGAGTGCGTCAAATATCTCCCTGACAATCTGCTTACCTCGAAATGCGACGGCCCGTCGCGAAGACATCGTTATCGCGTGAAAAATAACGTTCTTAAGCGTCTCGGCTTTTTTGAACGTCGCAACCTTCAGGCGCGCTCGCGATAGCCAAGGCTGATTCGGCTCAACAACTACCTCGACGCCCGAAATGAATTCCTTGATCAGGTCCGAAGTCATACCATGGCGAACATAACCGCTGGATGCAATTGTCTTACCTAATCGCACTCCTGGCCGACCAGGGTCGCTAGTTCCCCTGGATTCTTTACGCTGGATTGACCAGCTCCAAACACGTCATAAACTTC
Source organism: uncultured delta proteobacterium (assembly GCA_963805315.1). Classification (GTDB taxonomy): domain Bacteria; phylum Desulfobacterota; class Binatia; order Binatales; family Binataceae; genus Binatus. Next base: position 4,797 of record CAWDTQ010000015.1, on the reverse strand, counting down.
TGCGAAGACCTTCGATGGCGCGGACCATCCTTCTTCTCGGTCGTAGATGCAATCCGCGCCTTTGAGATCCGGATAGAATTGCTTGAGGCGCTGGCTGACGACTTCCACGACTGGGTCGGCGAATTCTTCGAAGCTCACCAGATATGCTGATGGGATTCGAAAATCCAGCCTTGAACGTATCGTCCAGATCGTAGGTCGAATATGCGAAATGTCCCACTCTGCGATATCCATATCGAGCACTCGATGGTCTTGAAGGTGTCCGAGATGCTCTAGTTGCTTTTTATTATAGCCACTTTGTCGTGGATAATTTCTGACGACTTTCCCTCGGTAGAGTAATAACCTTTATTGGGCTTCTGCGCTTACCCTCTTACGTCCAATCGATACCCAGGAATTCCGATCGTATTTCAGAACCCCGGCAAGCGTTCGATTGTCAGAGATTCAACCCTACTCTGCGATCATCTCCTTCGATTGACTACGCTTTTGCCCGCCTCTTTCTCTCTCTCTCGCTTTTCTAGTCGTGCCAGAATGCGCAAAGTTTGAGCGTTTCCTTCGATCCCCCTACGTTTCTCATACGTCTTCGTCAAGCGCTTCCTCTCATTGTGACCGAAGGGAGGATGTCCTAGATCGTGCGCTAAGGCGACGGTTTCACGAATCAGGATCGAATCCGTAGATTGTCTGATTCTTTGAATGGTTGCATTAGCATTGAGTTTGGGCGATCGATTCGCGACTTGAGCCACCTCGAGAGAATGGGTGAGTCTGTCTACGGAGTAGTTTATTCTCTGATCACGGAAAGAGTCGGGTTTTACCTTGTAAGCGCCGAACGCCACGAGTGCAGCAAGCGGGCATAGTCGCGCCGGAAAGATGAGCCAGAATCACCGCCGTCCTCCTAACTCGATTACCCGCTCTCTGTCGCCTCCCTGATAAAGCGTTGTCACCGTGTTCTCCAGCGCGAAGCGCACGCGCTTACGAATCCACATCAGCGATATTCAGATCATTAGCAAGTTAGCATCCCGGAGCAGCTCGGTGGAGAGTTCACCAAAGCTTAGGAGTTGCAGTCGGAAATGCCTTTGAGGTCACACCGGCGCATCGACTTCGTTTCCTTCAAAATCTCGTCGCGAGCCTCCCGTATGGCCACTGAACTGAGAGTTCTTCTGGAGGTATCGGTTCAACGAAGCCGCGCGCATCCACTTCGGTTTCTTCAAAATCTCGTCGCGATCCTTCTGTATTGGCCGTCGAATAAAATTTCGCTGTCGGGTTGGTCCATGGCAAGCTCCTTGTGACGTTCGGAGGGTAAAGCTTTAGTCGCCGCACTTTAAGAGCCGATCGTACCAGTTTCGGTTGCTGGCAGGCGATAGATCCACATCTGAATTCTTTGAGATTCACCCAGATTAAGCCTTTACGGTCGATAGAGCGAATGGCCTTTCTGTCCGCAGGTGGTGATAAGGACTTCGAAATCGGGGGTCAGGTCAGTGCGGTAAAAGCTGTGTTGAATCTTGCTATTTGCTTTCGAATATCCGACGTAACAGCGGTTGCAGATCGGCGGCAAGAGGCCGAGTGGGGACGCCGCGCTTCACTCCTCTTCTCTTCTCTCCCGAATCGGCCTCGATCTCTACGAGTTGCTGGCTTCTCTTCTTGGCATTGCGCAGCCTCCTGATCCTTCCACTGATTTTAGCCCTTTATCGACACTCTGCCCACTCTCTTGGTCGCCGATGATACACTTACGCCCGCACTCGTCTGCTCCGGCTTCCAGAGTTTTCCACTGATTAAGCGACTCTGTTTCCTGTCGAACGGTCATCACGATATGCCAGACGTGGAGTATCCGTCTTGCCCGTTGTCAACCACACCGTGTCCGATCGACGTTGAGATGACTGAATCTCCCAGTCGGTAGTGAACGAAATGAGATCCCCGGACACCGTGCCGGCGTAGTGGAAATGGAGGCGTCGGTCCGCCAGAGTGCTTAACGGCGCTAACATAACTTCCTGTGACATGGCACCCGTAATTTCGTAATATTCATGTACGAGCCAGTTCGTTCTTCCAGTGCCCGCTGAAGTCGAACGGCTGCGGCGCCGATTTTTTTGTTTTCAACCGAACAACTTCTCGTATGCCTCATTTCGCTACCTCTGCGGAGATGACGATCTTCGCTGATTTGAGCCATTGGGTGAGTCCCACCGACGCCCTGTCTTTTATCGCGAGCGCAGTCTCTGTAGCAAGACGTGTACACTTTGGTTGGGTACGGCGACGACTCGACGAAGTCGCTTGAAAAAAACGGGCCAGCGTATGAGATGCCAGCCCGATGCCGAACGGTGAAAGGGGGGCAAACACCGGCCAGCGCTCTCCGATTATCAAATTGCCGAGCGAGCGTCCATTGACGCCGGAACGACGCTCAGCATGGTCAACCGAGAATTTTTGTAAACCGATTTTCCGAACCGCAGGGACTGTGGATATTTTCGACTGCATTTTTCTTCTTTGAAAACGGTCTTTTCTTCCGGGCAAGGGTTGCAGATGGTGAAGCGCTCTATGTATGCATCTGAACGGTTGCAGGCCCGCCGACGACCACGATTTCTCAGACTCCGCCGGTATCAGGAAGCCGAGAGTTTTCAGACAGGACTCAGAGGAGTATCATCCGGCGTCGTAAACAGGAAGGTTAGTCGGGGAACGCCGAATGTCGTGGTCGGAAGTACGATTCGGTTCAGTCTGCTCGCAGTGGGTCCTGAGCCTCCAGCACTACTGCATCCAGGCGTTACCCGGCGCTGGCAACGCTCATTGATGCGCTATCGCACTCCGTTCAATGCAGCATAGCCCGCGAAGGTAATATGACAGAGCCCACCGCTTTACACGTTAGCGAGCGAGCGGTGATATTGCTGTCCCGGCAAGCCCGTTTCCACTTTTTGCTGAGACAGTTTTTATCCCTGTGATGAATGATGGAAAGGTGCCATCGGGGAGAATCGGAGCCATTGTGCATGAGGATACGATAGATATGCGCTGGGTTCGCCGACAAGAGGACTCTCCGATTGAGACACATCCTGGAAACGGGTAGTAGCTACAGCCATTATGGCCGAGGAAGCAGCATATAATCAAATCGATGGTACGTATCCCTGCAGCGAACATCGAACTACTGAGTGCGAGCGAACAAGCTATCATTATAGCAGGCATCATCGCGTATAATGACGGGTTTGCAGATGATCCAGATGATAGTCGGGCATTCTGTATTCAGACTCGTTATCCCGTCGAATTTGACAACTGGTCTGGCTCGTTCGATCCGAAGATATGTCATCCGACGGATGGTAAAAGACGACCGGGTTTCCGAAGAATGAGTCTCAAGGCTACTAGATGAACGGCTTCTTATCTCGCTTTCATTTTCTCGGTAATGGCAGGAATTTTCGAACGGATTTTCCGAACCGGCAAGCCCCAGATTTGATCGGGATTTCTTTTGATCGGAAAACGGTGGATTTTCCTGTTGAAATTCCAGTTTGCGGTCGCGTTAGGGTAGCTTGGTCTTGCTTTGGAAAAGTACCGAAGCCCTGAATCCGGCGCTTCGCTCGTCCGGAGCTTCGGCGGCGGTGCTGAAGGTCTTTCGCTAGTTTTTTTCCTCTGAGCGGTATTCGGCAGGTCCTCTTCGGATGAGATCGGGCGGTCTGGAGTGGACGAGCTCACGGAGATTTTGAATCGTCGCGGCCAACAAGAACTCCTCGGCGGCTCCAGCGAGGCCGCGCAGTCGAAGCGGTGGAGCTTCATGTGCTGTTTGAGGTGAGCGAATAGCATCTCGACTTCTTTCTCTCTCGCTGGACTGCTGGAAATTCTCGGTTTTCTGGAGGGACCGCGCCTCTTCCCGGCGCATCCTCATGGAAGCTTCGGCTGAGCGAGCGGACTTCACCTTGCGTGCAAGCTGTCTTCTGCGAGCAGAGGCGACAGTCCTTAACTCAGGAACGGTAGATATGGCTTGCCCGCGGCGATCAGCGCCGCGTTTCCTTGCACGGCGCCCTCGGGACACGTGAAGGCGTCGCTCTTAGGGTCATAGCCAGGCTTCTCGCGGCAGAATACCTTCGACTTGGTTCTGACGTTCGAGAACCGGGATATGGGGCGCGACTTTGCGCCCCATCAACCAGGCGACGAATGGTCCTGTCCCGTAAGCCTTTATCCCGCCGCCAGCCGCGAAGGCATCGTGCCGTGCGTTGCCGCAACCCGGTCAAGCATCGCCTTCGCAGGCTACGATCTCTTGTGACAGTCGAGCCGGCGTCGCCTCAACATCAACAATGACCGCATGGCGGTTATCGATAAGATAGTTGGTGAAATAGCCAAACTTGCCGCGCCCTTCTTTGGTGTTCCAAGCGGCTTCCCGGTCTGTCGCCGAGAGATACTTGGCTTCGCCCTCGCGTGGTGCGATCACTTTCTGAGCCTGCATCGAGCGCCGCCAGATAAGCGCGTATCGGCCGGGATGTAGCCTGGCAGACTCGGCAGCGCTGTTGACCCGTCGATCACCAGGTTTGCATCTGCGGTGATAAGGCTGCCATCCACTGCAAAGCCTTCGCCGCCAATCAGTCCTGCCCACTTGACATTAGACGAACGACTTCTTCGAACAGTATGCGGTACACCTCGCTCTCACGGAACCTTCCATACCGGTTCTTTGAGAAAAAGGTGGAGTGATCCGGAACAGCGCCGTCCAGACCAAGCCGGCAGAACCACCGATATGCGAGATTGAGATGAACCTCTTCAACCAATCGTCGTTCGGAGCGGATGCCATAGGCATAACCTATCAGGAGCATCCGCAGCATCAGCTCGGGGTCAATCGACGGGCGC